>JBGSSA010000196.1:0-25463 GCA_041737295.1 Bacteroidales bacterium
ACTGATCTTCAAGGAGGTTATTTGCCAAAACATTATATACCTTTATTCCTCTCGAAGTTGCCAGGATGATATCTTTCCTGCCATCTCCGTTTAAATCACCCGATTTTAATAACAGAACGTAGCATTCACCATTTGAAAGCCTGTCAGAAATACCCTGTTGTGAAAAAATGTTGATATTTTCCAACAAATCCACCTCAGGGGTTTCATTATCATCTGCTACATCACATGTATAAATATAGGTATCGTCATTATTCGGAGTATCGGATTCATTACGGCCAAATGCAAGTACAATTTCATCTTTATTATCACCGTCATAGTCAAGGGCCAGTATGGTTGCCGTACAATGGCCGTTGCTATTTTGCGGCAGGTTTAACGGGGTCAGTTTTTTCGGTAATAATTCAGAGTTATTTGTAAAATCATATATTTTAAGGTAATACCCATTTGAAGGTACATCCGATTGAAATTCCACAACCAGTTCATCATTATGGTCCCCGTCAAAATCACCAAAATCCATCGCTAACAAACCTGTAACCGTTATATCATCAATTATATCCAATGGCACTATTTCGAGGTTTTCATGGATGGCAAAAATTCCTATTTTTATCGCTCCGGTGCCAAATTCCTTATAAGCCAGTGCAAATTCGGCAAGATGGTCTCCATTTATATCCCCCCAAAACAGGTTCTTACCCGGAACACTTGTGCCGTCAATTTTGTAATCGACACGCACCACAGGCTGCAATGCGGAATCCACAGATACAAGGGTGACCCTCAATGAATCATTATTTCCGGAGGATGTATATAAGTATTCCGCAGTTTCATCCCCGTTAAAATCACCACTGATGGCATCGATATGACGGTTACCAGAACTGCCATATTCACGCGAACTCTTTTCGCGCGGCGATAAGGATTCATTTAAGTCTGCCGCCTCATAATCCTTTCTGAGCTTAAGACCCCTCTCATTAATTGTGGCTGTCTTACCCATGTATATCTCATCATAGATAAGCATAATTTCCGACCGGTGAATAAAACCGGTTGGAGTCAGGGGGCCGTCCTGGGATTTGACTTTTATGGGAAAGGCGAATAAGAAGAAGGGAAGAATTATCGCGAAATACAACAAGTTATGATAAGCTGGGCTTGATTTTGCAGGGCTGATTGTCCTCATGAGTTTCCGGTTTAAAAGAAAAGCCGTTTAACATTTGAACCAACTTTTGTTAAACAATTAAAATTTGGTTGAGTTCAAATTGAGGAACCACAGGCCAGCTTTCTTAATTAGTGATAACGGATCACTTACTGTTCATTGTTTCAGAAGCTTTGGCTAAAATCAACTTGTAAGTATTTTTTCAATTGAGCTGCGCTCTTTTTGAGAAAGTGAATCCATCTCAACCAGGGCATGTTCGATTTTGGTTTTAAAGTTCCAGCAGGTCATTTGCCGCAACGACAGTCTACGCCCGAATTCATAGGATGAGATATCTTTGGCCCCTTTGCATACATTATAGGCAATGTAAAAAGCTTTGCTTATAGGGAATTTAACTCCGTGAAATATGGTCCCGTTGGTTGCCGTTTCCTTCGATTTGCATTTTGTGCACCTTCGTGAAAACGGTTCCCTGCCTGCGCATGAATTGTTGTTGCCGCATTTCTTACAAGTAAAACCATGCGCCCATTTCAGATTGGCCAGGAACTCGAGACACTTCTCATCATGTTGGAACATCTCTTCGAGCTGCTTAGGATCTAATCCCTCATTAAAAATTTTACTCATAATCAATAATTTCTACGCGCAAAGGTAAAAAAAAACTGGTGATACTGAAAAGATTTAAGTGTTACTATAGTGATTTATAAATTTATTTATTTTATTATTGCATCGGAATTACTAAAATATCTTTACCCAAAACAAAAACAGTTTTTTACGCATGTGGTAAAGTTGAAAACAATTCATAAATTAACACTATGAGTTTAGTTGAAATAAATAAACGATACAGCGAACTTGCAAAATCAGATTGTTGTCTTTCCTGCGGAGGGGCTCTGAATTATGCTGATGCCCAACCCGATGAGATATGTGTTGATCTGGGCAGTGGCCGGGGCACAGATGTTATCCGGCTTGCCGAAACTGTAGGTAAAAATGGGCATGTATTCGGAATTGACATATCCGAAGGAATGATTGAAAAAGCATCCGGAACCGCGGAGCGGTTAGGTATTACAAATGCCAGGTTCATGCACAGCAACCTGGAAAAAATATCACTCGATGATAATATCGCCGACCTGATTATCTCAAATTGCACAATCAACCATGCTGCTGACAAACAGGCTGTATGGAACGAAATCTACAGGATACTGAAGAAAGGCGGACGGTTTGTGATAAGCGACATTTATTCAACCGGTCCGGTTCCTGAAGAATATAAAAACGACCCTGTGGCAATTGCTGAATGCTGGGCAGGGTCTGTAACCCGTGCAGAGTACCTCTACCAGTTGGAAACTGCCGGCTTTTCAACAATTCGTGTTGTTGAAGAGTCAGCACCCTATGAAAAGGGTAAGATCACGGTAGCCAGCTGGACCATTACCGGCAAAAAAGAAATTTCACAATAAAGTTTTATTCGTTCAATAATTCCTTAATTCGTAATCCTATGACAAGTTTGATCAGAAAAAAAGCAGTTAAATCAAAGGCAAAAGTTACACAATGTTGTGCTAAAACATCAAAAATTGTGTCTGGTTGCCATGATTAAGTTAATGAGAACCAGGATTTAAGAAAATATTTCTGTCCTGGTTCTTTTTTGTCCTTTTAAATTCTCTCTGTATTTTGAAGCTCTTTTATTACTAAAATGATTTTCTCCAAACACAACATATTTTCAACCGTAAGGGATTCTGAAAATTTCTTTATTGTCAATCTCCTGTCCGGTAACGCCGACATTCTTAGTCCTGCTGATGCCGAACAAATTATAAAAGTCAGGAATAATGAGGTTATTGCCGATCAGAACCTTATGAATGAGTTAATCGAAAAGGGCTACCTGGTTGAAAAGGAGGAAGAAGGCAAAGTATACCGGAATAAATATCTCGACTTCCTTGACGAACGCGATAAAGAAGAAATCCAGATATTTTTCGTTCCCAACTACAGTTGCAATTTTGCTTGTTCCTACTGTTACCAGGATGAATATGCTCCTTCGCAGGGTCAGTTAAATTCAGAAATAATCGATTCATTTTTCAGGTATATTCAGAAAAATTTTGCCGGGAAACGGAAATATATTACGCTTTTCGGCGGTGAGCCTTTGCTGAATTCTGTAACCCATAAGGAACTTATCTCTTACGTAATTCAGCAGGCACATGAATCCCAAATCGATATATGTGTTGTTACCAATGGCTATACGTTGGTTGAGTATATCGAAATCCTAAAAAAGGGGTCCATCCGTGAAATACAGATTACCCTTGATGGCACTGCAGATATCCATAATTCAAGGCGCTTTCTGAAAGGTGGTAATGGAACATTTGATAAGATAGTTAAAGGCATTGATGCGTGTCTCGCAAATAACATTACCGTGAATCTTCGTATGGTTATCGACAAGGAAAACATCAATAATCTGCCTGAATTTGCACGTTTTGCCATCGACAAAGGCTGGACAGCCAGCCCGTATTTCAAAACACAGATCGGGCGCAACTATGAACTGCATCATTGCCAATCAGCTCCCCAAAAACTCTTCGACAGGATTTCCTTATATGAAAAGTTGCACGAGGTAATCGCGCAGGCACCTCATATCGGTGAATTTTATAAACCTGCCTATTCTGTCTCAAAATTTCTTGCAGACACGGGCAGTCTGCCTGACCCGTTATTCGATTCATGCCCGGCCTGTAAAGCTGAATGGGCTTTTGATTATACCGGGCATATTTATCCCTGCACGGCTACTGTCGGGAAAAGCGATGAGTCATTAGGTACATTTTATCCTGAAGAAAGGTTGAATGAAAACCAGGTTGATTCATGGGCAACCCGTGATGTAACAGCTATTCCCGAATGTAAGGACTGCAGTCTCCAGCTTGCTTGCGGCGGGGGATGCGGGGCAATTGCAAAAAACAAATCCGGTAAGATTTGTTCAGCCGATTGCCGGCCGGTTAAAGAGCTTCTGGAAATAGGCTTTGCTTCGTATTTTTAAGATTTACCTTCTTCATCTCAAAATCCAATCCATCTCCATCTATCGTAGGTGATATTCATGCGATTTATTTAGTGTCATTATAGCGATTTAATGAATAATTTTTTGTATCTTTGTACAATAAATATTTAAGATAAATGAATATGGAAACTATAGCAAGCAATGTAGTTTATTTAACTACGGAAGAATTTAAGAATAAGGTATTTAACTATACTTTGAACAAAGAATGGAAATACAGTGGGGAACTTCCTGCCATAATCGACTTTTATGCTGACTGGTGTGGCCCATGTAAAATGGTCGCTCCCATTCTTCAGGAAATTGCTAAGGATTACCAGGGAAAATTGATCGTGTATAAAGTTGATACCGAAAGCGAAAGGGAATTGGCTGCTGCATTTGGAATTTCAAGCATCCCGACGTTGCTTTTTGTGCCTATGACCGGACAACCGCAGGCTGCTATGGGAGCACTCCCCCGCCAGTCATTCGACAAGGCCATTAACGATGTATTATTGACAAATTAATTTCCATCGTCAATAGCCACCATGTCAGAATATTGTTGTAACTTACATAAAATCAATCTGATTAAATTACTGTAGGTATTCAACAATACGAAATAAAATACGATTAAATATACTATTATGAAAGAGATAGCCTCATCAGAATTTGAAAAAGAAGTATTGTCCGGCGGAAAAGTTGTAGTTGATTTCTATTCCTCCGAATGTCCTCCCTGTGAGGCTTTAGCCCCAAAATTTGAAGGGTTGGCAAAACTTTACGGGAATGATATCCGGTTCCTTAAAATTTTCCGGCAGCAAAATCGTGAACTGGCTGATAGGCTATCCGTGAAATCTTCACCGACGCTTTTGTTTTTTGATAATGGAAAAGAGGTTGCCGAACGATTGTCAGGCGGAATAAAACGCAGTGATATAATTGACCACCTTGACAGCATGATCCCCGGTGAAAAGGTGAAAGCTATCAAATCCCAGATAAAACCGGTAGTTTCCGAATATGATGTAATAATTCTTGGAGCGGGTCCGGGAGGATTAACCGCGGGATTATACCTGTGCCAGGCCAAAATCAATACGGTTATGGTGGATATAGCCCTACCCGGGGGCCATGTATCTACTACGCATGAAGTCTCTAATTATCCCGGCTTCATTGAACCCCAGGCCGGGTATATGCTTTCGCACAATATGAGCGAACAGACCAAGCTATGCGGAACTGTTTATAAAGTTGCGGTTGATGTTACCAAAGTTGACCTTGCCAAAAAAGAAGTCGTCATAGATGAATTTGAAACACTAAAGGCAAAACGGATCATAATTGCCACCGGCACCTCACCTAATCTTACCGGTGCACCCGGAGAAAAAGAACTTAAAGGAAAGGGCATTTCATATTGCGCCACCTGCGATGCGAAATATTTTGTTGATAAAGAAGTGGTCGTAATTGGCGGTGGAAATTCAGCGGTTGAGGAATCGGAATTTATAGCCAGGTTTGCCAGCAAAATTACAATGGTGCATCAGTTCGATAAGCTTACGGCCAATAAACAAGCACAGGAAAAGCTGCTTGCAAATCCCAAGGTGAATGTACTTTTTGAATACGAACCCCGGGCATTCATCAAAGAAGGGAACAAAGTTATTACGGAGGTTGAAAACCTTAAAACCAAAAAAATTACAAAACTTGAAAGCGACGGCATATTCATTTTTATCGGGTTCCAATCCAATATAGACTTGTTCAGGGGAACGCTCGAACTCGATAAGTGGGGCTACATTAAAACCGATGAGGATATGCGGACCAATATTCCGGGAGTTTATGCTGTTGGAGACGTAATTAGTAAAAAATACCGGCAGATAACCACCGCTGTGGCGGATGGAACTATTGCTGCCATTGCCATAGCTAAAGAACTTGATTGAGAGGCGGGTAAGTGATTAAAAATCAGAAATTTTTAACGAAAAAAAGGAAACCTGATTAAATGATATTCAGTATATATTGGTGATAATTACTATTCATAACCACAACCCATGGAATTATGGAAACCAATATTTGTCCAAAAACGCCGGCATGCCCTATATTTAACGGCATACTGAAAGGTACTGAATTCACTGATGTTTACAGGAAATTATATTGTGAAGCGGGCGAAGCCGGAAGAAAACGGTGCCGACGCTTCCAGGTAGCGGCCTTAACCGGAAAATGTCCGGCGAACATACTCCCCAATGCATCAAAAACAGCGGAACAAATTGTCGCTGAAATGAACAATACGGCAGGGTAAAAAGCTAAAGGGTATTTTCAAATTCCTTGAACGGATTATGCTTATGCTGCCTGTCCTTTACAATTAGCGTGGTTACCGGCGCCTTTGACTTTTGATTAAAAAGTATATCATGGCCCATACATAAACCAAATGATATGTTAAGCCCGGTATCCTTTTCATGCAGGAATTCAGCCTGGCCGGCAGGATTGCAGGACAATCCCCTTGAATCGTTATTCAGCAAGTCTGCTGACTGAATCCTGCCGATTTTACAATCAGCCATATACACCTCAAAATCACCTTCAAGCATCTCCTTCAGCCTGTCTGCTTCCTTATTCAAGCCGATGCAATTGGCAATACCAATACGTTTGATGCCTGATAAACGGGCAAAATTCCTGATTTCCTCAACGCGGTTTTTACCCGGTAGCCTGGCTTCTTCAGCAGCACGCATGATAAGGATGTCGGCCCCTGAATATAATTTTTTCTGCCCGTCTGTATTCATAAACTAGCACTTTCCCCTGCTGCAGGGACT
This sequence comes from Bacteroidales bacterium, assembly GCA_041737295.1. Taxonomy (GTDB): domain Bacteria; phylum Bacteroidota; class Bacteroidia; order Bacteroidales; family UBA10428; genus UBA5072. The sequence continues at coordinate 6,899 of JBGSSA010000196.1, forward strand.
GCTCACCATTAAAAAGCCGAATAGTCCCCCGAAAATTATACTCTGGTACGGATTGCTTGTGATAGCACATGAACCGGAATTGCATCCTATGAAGTAATAATAAAGAAATCCCGACAGTCCGCCGATAAATACCGCCAGAACCGGCTTCCAGAAAGACCAGGATTTAAAGAATTCCTTATTAAGTAAGGTCTTCGAATTTTCAGTGGAATTATTTTCCATAATTTCAATGTGTATATTAATTCAGCTACAAAAATACAAAAATTAATTGAATAAATCGCTTAAATATCACCTAAATCTTTTTAATATCACTATCTTTCAGCAATTGTCCCTATTTCATGGGCAGGATGCCATACACATTTTTATAACCTAGACTGCAGTATGAACAGACTTCATGCAAGAATTGTTAAACCATTAAAGTTATACCCGTATCATCCTAACCATCAACTGGCAGAATGCAAACCTTTTCCTATCTTTATATATACTCCCTCTGAAATAAGACTTTTATGGCAACAAAGACCAAAATAAGTGCTAATAAACCCGAAAGTGCCCCGCCAACCTTCACGGATGTGCGGACCGGCATGGACAAGAATTCCCTGAAAAAAGCGGTTACCGAACATTTGTTTTACCGGCAGGGCAAACATATAGAGAATGCTTCTCTGAATGACCTGTACATGGCCGTTTCATTTGCCCTGCGGGATAGACTGCAACACCGTGCACATAAGACGATGAATGCTGTATTTGAAAATGAAGTAAGGCAGATCAGCTACCTGTCCGCGGAGTTTCTTCTGGGGCCGCAGTTAGGTGTAAATCTTGTCGCGCTCGATATTTACCAGGAAATGAAACAGGCGGTTGAAGAGCTTGGTTTTAATTTGGACCAGGTAATGGCACAGGAAGAGGAGCCGGGGCTCGGTAACGGAGGCCTGGGTCGCCTGGCGGCCTGTTATATCGATTCCATGGCATCGCAACAAATACCTGCCATTGGCTACGGAATACGGTACGAGTTTGGCATCTTCGACCAGGAGATCCGTGATGGCTGGCAGGTTGAAATTACTGACAAATGGCTGCGCAAAGGAAATCCCTGGGAAAGTGCCCGGCCCGAGCTATCGGTCAAGGTTAAATTCGGCGGTCACACAGAGTCCTACATGGATTCAGGGGGTCGTAAATGTTTGCGGTGGCAACCAGCCTACATGGTGACAGGAATACCCTACGACTACCCAGTGATGGGGTACAAGGTGCCTTCATGCAATCTTCTTCGCCTGTGGAAGTCGGAAGCCGAGGAATCCTTCGACTTTTCATCTTTCAACCAGGGCGATTATTATAAGGCGGTGGAGTATAAAGTAAAGTCGGAAAATATAAGCAAGGTTCTCTATCCCAATGATGAGATGCTCGAAGGGAAAAAACTGCGACTTAAACAGCAGTACTTCTTCGTTTCCTGCTCACTGCAGGATATGATGTATCTTCACCTTAGATATAATGGCAAGCCACAGGATTTTCATAAAAGATGGGCCGTTCAACTTAATGACACGCATCCGGCAGTGTCGGTAGCAGAGCTCATGCGCCTGCTCGTTGATGAATATGGAATTGACTGGGACACAGCATGGGAAACAACCTGCAAAACATTTAGCTATACCAATCATACTTTGCTTCCCGAAGCATTGGAAAAATGGTCCGTTGGCCTGTTCAATTACCTGTTGCCCCGTGTGTTGGAGATTATCTATGAAATTAATTACCGTTTCCTGAAAGAAGTTAGCAACCAATTCCCGGGTGACCAGGGAAAGCTATCGCGAATGTCTATAATCGATGAAACCGGGAATAAAAATATCCGCATGGCCAACCTCGCTTGTGCCGGCAGTTGTGCAATCAACGGTGTGGCAGCGCTGCATACCGAACTGCTAAAGCATCAATTGTTGCCCGACTGGGTTGAAATGTACCCGGAACGTTTCCTGAATGTTACAAACGGAGTAACACCGCGCCGCTTTATTGTACTGAGCAATCCGGGATTAAGCAAACTGATAACAGATTCTATCGGTGATAAATGGCCCGGCAAACTCGACGAACTGCGAAAGCTGGAAGCATTTGCCGACGATCCCGCTTTCAGGGAACGATTCGTCAATGTAAAACTGGAAAATAAAAAAATTCTCGCACACCTGATTAAGGAAAGGACAGGGATTACAGTCGACCCCTCTTCCATGTTTGACATTATGGTAAAGCGCATCCACGAGTACAAGCGTCAGCATCTTAATGTATTGAATATCATTACGCTTTACCAGCGTTTAAAGAAAAATCCGTCCCTGGATGTGAGTCCCCGGACCTTCATTTTCGCCGGCAAGGCAGCTCCAGGATATTACACGGCCAAACTCATGATCAAGCTGATCAATTCCGTGGGTGAGGTTGTAAACAACGACTCTGACATGAAAGATCGTCTCAGGGTGGTTTTCTTTCCTGATTTCAATGTAAAAAATGCACAGCCCATTTACCCGGCGGCAGACCTTTCGGAACAGATTTCAACAGCGGGCAAAGAAGCCAGTGGCACGGGCAACATGAAGTTTTCCCTGAATGGCGCCCTCACCATCGGCACCCTCGACGGGGCGAATGTAGAAATCAGGGAGGAAGTGGGTGAAAATAATTTCTTCCTGTTCGGCCTTACTGCGGCCCAGGTAGCAGAGACCAAACGCAACGGGTACAACCCTCATTTTATTTACGATCACAATGAGGAATTACGCGAAGTGATTACCCTCATTAATTCGGGATTTTTCTCCAACGGTGACCGCAACCTGTTTAAGGCGCTTACCGACAACCTGTTATGGCACGATCCATTTATGCTGATGGCGGATTATCCCCTGTATGTCGCCTGCCAGGACCTGGTTGCCAACGCCTGGAAGGACAGAAATAACTGGAATAGGATGGCCATCCTGAATGTGGCCAGGATGGGCAAATTCTCTTCAGACAGGTCTATCCGGGATTATTGTGAAAAAATATGGAAAGTGAAACCATTCAGGATTAAGTGATTAAAATCTCATCCCGTATGATTTCACTTGAACACCCTTATTTGCTTATGTTACTTGGGTATTGGCGTTCCGAATTTTTGTATTTTGGATTTCATTTCCGTACTTAATTGCTTAACCAGCTCCGCGTTGTATGAGCCGGAGGGGGGAATGATTATCGGGTTGTTGAATACCTGCTGAGTTGCGATTGCATATGAACGGGATAATTCTGCGAAAGAACCTTCCCGTACTGCCGGATCCACATTGTTAATGAACATTGAAATCGTACTGTCACTGTTGCGCAAAATTTCGAACGTCCGGAACTGTTGAGGGAAATCCCTTAATGATGAAGTTTCTACATGCCAGAAACCAAGCTCGGGCAAGCTGTCAACAGGTGATTTGAATACCGTAACCGTATTTCTGTGTACATGCCCCGAGATCCATAAAAGCAGATTCGGGTAAGTATTTAGTTTTTCTACCAGTGTTTTCTCGGAAATTTGGGAATGTGAGTCATAATCATCATACATAACCGGAATGTGTGCCGCAATAATCATTAATTTTCCATTCGATTGCCCTTCATCAAGTTCACTTAAAAGCCAGTTAAAACGTTGATTATCCAGGTATCCCTGTTCTTTGGTATCATCATTATTCTCATCCTGGGTATCATCCAGGACAATTATCTTGATCGGCATATCTGACACCGGCTCGAAAGAATAAGATGCCAGGTTATTGTCGAGATTGGCCTGTGTGAAACCATGACCGACTGGTTTTGAAGATGTATTAAAGAATTCACTCATCCACTCTTTTCTTGTAAGCGGATGGCGATTAACATCTGCAGGTGTTGTCGGAGGTGTTTGAAAACTATCGACAGGTCCTGCTCCAAATACATCCCCACCGGGGGTCCGCCCGTCAATTGCACCCATATAGAAACCGCGACTGTTAATACCCATTGGATCCGTCATAATGTTTCCCATATTCATAATAACACCTCCGACATAAGCCTGCCTGACATAATCATCGGGGGTAAATACACCGGTGCTAAAATGGTCGTGGTTGCCAAGTACCTGGTACCATGGGATATCCCTATTCAGCCCTTCGGCCAAGTATTCATCCTGGTAATCGTTATAGGGACCCGGAACCGGATCTTCCTGGACACCTGAACCGGGATTGATGTTCTTGCCATCAAATACGTCAATATACCATCTTAATTCATTATACTGTGCATTATTGACTGCATCACCCAATCCCATTCCAAAGTCAAACCTGCTTGTTTTGTGAAGCGCGTTTATTGTTTGAATGGCAGCATCCAGAACATGTGTTGTATACAGGATAACAGGAGAATATGCCGAACTATTGCCCCCTTTGTACCCGAAACAGATCTGCTGGGCAGGAGATTCCTTGTCGGTAAGATGAATATCAGACATGGTGAAGAAACGCAGGAGTTTTGCCGAATGTGAAACTGCAGCGGTCGAATACCCGGTTGGCATAATATCCAGCCTTTGTTCGTAATCGAGACCCGGACCATATTCCCAAAACCCATACCCCTCTTCCGCATACCTGGAAAGCTCATCCGGAAAAATCGCGGGGGCATTTGCAGGCACGGCTACTGGAATGACCGTTCTGTCAAGAGTAGAATTAACTTTTGAATCAATTGGATAACCTTGCCAAACGTTGCTGTCATCTTTTCTGCAGCCATTGGTGAGAATGAATATAAGTCCGGCAAATAAGAGTGGACTCATACAACTGTTTTTTTCCATTTTCATAATAATTAAATTGTTTGCTGATATTTTTGAATCGGGAAACTAATGCTTCGGATACGACAAGGGACATGATTCTCCCTGGTCTTTACATATCATGGATTTGAATCAACAATTTTATCCTTTAATAGAAGTACCGGGAACTTTTAAGGTGTTGGTAACCTTCTCCACTGGTACAGGAACTTCAGACGAAATTCCTTTTGCAGGCTGCAAATTTTATGGATAAATGCCAATCAGCGAAGGTAGGAATAATGGCATCATAATTATTTAAATTTCAATGATATATACTCATGGTATCCATGATATATATTGGCAGGCAAGGTGATAAATGGTAACGAAAGAGCCAGGCGGATTAAAAAAAGCTGTATTCATCATGGAATACAGCTTTTTAATCAGCAGAAATTAAGGTCTATTTTACAAACTTCATCGTGATGTTCCGGTCATTGCCGTTGAGCAGCAGGATATAGACCCCGCCGGATAACCCGGAGGTATTTATATCGAATTGTTGTTTTGCCACGGGACCACTGTCTATGACCCTTCCTTGTGTTGTAAGAATGGAATAGCCCGTAATACTGGTGCCGCCAGTATTTACACGAAGTGATTCCTTCACGGGGTTAGGCCACAGGCTTATTTCGCCGGCCTCGTCATTCCGTATGCCGGTTGGCGTATTAACTGAAACCGAAAATGTTTCGGTACGGACACCTACCGGTTCGCCATCATCGGTTAACGTGACAGTTATATTGGCCGTGCCGGTCCTGTCAGCCGCAGGCGTAAAGGTCAATGTTCCTGTAGACTGACCCTGTATGTAACTGACTTCCGGATGAGGAATCAGCACCGTATCGCTGCTGGATGCTTCGATCACAATATTCTGATCAAACCCGGTGCCATCGCTGATGCCGCTTAGTTGTAAGGTTTGTTCCCCGGAATTCTCACCGATAACCATATTGGCAATATTATCTATGGTTGGAATGGGGTTGGTCACATTTCCTGTAAGTGTGGTTACACTTGAAGGGGGAAGGATTATGAGCCCGTCTTCGGTTACGGTAGCCCCTTTCTCGCAATTGCGCCCGTTGGATGTAGTATAGGATTCCCATGTTGCCGGAAGGCCTTCACCCTTAATTTCCACAGTTTGTGCCTGGGTGGTGTTATTAAACAGGATAACCGACACCGTTTTGGCATTGTCATCCTTAAAGGCTATTGCCGGTATACCGGCTGAGGCTGCCGCTACCCGCACAGCTCCCGGGCGGATGAATTTATAAAACTGTTTCGAGACAAAATACCTGGATGACGGGCGGTTGCTGACTACAAGTCCAAACTCTGAACGGCCCCGATCCACTGAAAAAGTCCAGAATACCCAGGCACTTGAATTCCCGCATTCAAGCGCGTTAAATATATTGCCGGCCAGTGTCATGGCTCCGTTCCAATCGTCGCTATGACCAGAAGTTTCGGTCATCCAGGTTTTATACCGGCTGTCGCCTGCCTGCGCCCATTCATAAATATCCTGCCATGTTTCGCAACCAGCTCCACCCACACTTGCCCCATCCGCATCATAATTATGGATAGCAACAATATCGGCATACCCTTCGGCAACCGGGTCGGCTTTTACGGCATTTATATAATGACTGATTGAGTTCTGGGCCGGAAGGGCTTCTGCCCAGTACAGTTTAACCTCGCCAAGTCCTTCGGCTTCGAGACGGGCCCCCACTACTTTTATAATATCCCTGAACTCGTTTTCATTTACCTGGCACGAGGGATAGGGTTCATTAAACTGCGGCTCATTCTGTAATCCAATTGCATAGATATCCTTGCCTGTTTCACGTTTTACAATCCGGATGAGGGCAACAACCTCTTCTGCATATTCTTCATAATAGCGTGGATCAAGTTTATTATTCGTGGCCCATGTTTCTACTCCGTCTTCCCATTTATTGTACTTCATCCAGCCGGCAGGGCTCCACACCGTAAGGATAAACTTATCTACAAACGGTGCAATCCGGCGCATATTCGACAGGGAAAGCGCATCAGGGTTAAACCCGTCGAGGTTGAGAATATAGGGGTCGGAGTTGTCGTTCACTTTTTCGAAACCACCGCCGATAAGGCCAAACCGTGCCATAGACATGCCAATATCCCTGGCAAGGCTGATTATCGTATCGGGATCTGCCCCACCCGAGCCCATAAAAGCGCCAAAACCATCAATTTCCTGGTAGACTGTGGTCAGGTCGATTGTAACATCGGCTGCTGAAGCCGCTTCAAGCGCCGAAACAATTACCTTAAAGGTTTTAACAATATTGCTTGAGCCACCGGCGGAAGCAGTCACGGTAATGGTGGCAGTGCCTGCCTGTCCGGCAACCGGAACAATACTTAATTTTACCTTATCTCCCGTTACCGAACCCACTGATGGATTTGGTATAAGGGCTGTATTATTACTTACTGCATTTATGGTAACTGCATTGGCCCCGGAAGCCCCGTCTGCCAGGTTTGAAATGAGTAACTCCTGGAGCGGTGCATCTACCTGTATGGCAAGATCAGGGATTGTATTCATTGTAACGGTTGGGGTTACCACCTGGCGGTGTGCCTTGTCCCCTACCATGAAATCGTCGAAATAAAAATGGCCGGTATACATGGCACCCGGTGCAAAATTGATCAGCAGGGCTTTGATCCGTGACATATCCAGCGGAACCCCATCCCCCTGAAGTTGATCAGCCGGTTTTGAATAATCAAAAAAGAATTCCGTAAAGTCGCCGGTTACGGTTTTCCTGATATTGGCACCTGTATTATAATGATCAAAAGCATCCCACAGGAAAATCAGCATTTCTTTCGGGGCCTCACTGGTTCGCATGGTTATGCTGATATAGGGATTTTCTGACATGTCCAGCTCACTCGGGATATTGAACCACAAACCGGCCCAGACGTTATTTGTCCTGGTCTTATCTACCTGTATGTCCATGTACCCGTCCTGTTCGGTGCAAAGGTGGGTATTCTCACCAGGATCGCCCCAGTCAGCAGGCCATTGTGGTCCCAGAACGCCGTCGTTGAAATCATCTTCCCAACCGGCAATTGGTTTTACCCGTACCTCTGCTTCAAAGGTGTAACTAACCGACTCATTCCCGTTGTTAGAGGCATTCCCTCCATCGTCGGTAAGGGTAACCGTAATAACTGTATTCCCTGTTTTTCCGGCAACCGGGGTAAAACGCAGCTCACCTGCCTCCGCCCCCGGAGTATAGATAACATCAGGATGAGGAATTACCGATGGATCGGAACTTTCTGCTGTTATGGTGATGTTCTGGGCTGCACCGTTGTCGCCATCGGTAATACCCCGGAGATATACGACCTGCTCCGGATCGTCTTCCAAAATGGACATGTCCACCAATTCATTCAGGGCCGGGGCATAATTAATTTCGGCATAGACGGTTACATCAAAGCTCATAGTTTGTGCATCGTCTCCCCCGGCTATAGTACCGCCGTTATCCTGTACCGTAACGGTTACCGCTGCCGTGCCGGTCTGGCCGGCAACCGGGTTCAATTTTATAGTCCCGCCGAAATCGCCCTGAGAATATACAATTTCAGGATCCGGAAGGATTAAGCTGTTGGAGCTGGCAGCGGTAATGGTTATCGTTTGACTGGCATTGGCATCGCCATCGTCAAGTCCTGAAAAAACAACATCGGTCAGCACCCCGCTTTGTGCATTCAGGTTGTTTACCTGGCTGATCTTCGGGGGTTTGTTCTCCTCAACAGTGACATTAAACTGCATAACATTATCCTCGGGAGAATTTCCGGATACAGTCACGGTAATAACAGCTGTTCCGGCCTGATTGGCCACCGGTGTGTAAACCAGCGTGCCACCTGTACTTCCGGATGTATAATTAACCACGGGGTCAGGAATAAGTCCTGTATTGGAACTGGTTGCGGTTATGCTGACAGGATTTGCACCCGGTTTCAGATCTTCCACCCGCCAAAAAGGTATCGTCATTTCCGACGCATTGATCCCGTGAAACTGATCCGGAATCCTGCTGATGGATGGTATAGCCGGTGCATCTGTACCGATGCGGATATCGTCGATATAGATTGTGGCATTGCATCCCCGGGCTCCCCCCGGGTTGCAAACAAAATTTAATAGATTGGCCCCGCTTAGATCGGCCGACTGGCCGTCAGAGAAATCGAAGATATATTCGGTATACCCGCCGGAATGAATAATTTCACGGGGAACACCATCATTTCCGTAACTCTGGTCGGAATTGACAAAGAAGTTTATGTTAATATCCACATCAGACTTAATCCGCATCCTGACATACGGATTGGATGATATATCCGTACCGGTAAAACTGAAGGAAAAACTGCTCCACGCTGATGTCTTACTAACGTCTACCTTTAATTCATTTCCTGTATTGGTAAGAATGTAATCGGCAGAACCGGACCAGCCGGCGAGGTTGCCATCATTAAAGTTTTTGGTAAAACCGGTTTGGCAGTATACTGAGTTGATAAACAGCATACCGCAAAGGATGAGTACAAGTGGTTTTTTCATATTTTTATGGTTCAGACTATACCCTTAAATTAGGAAAATTATTAATTATAATAACCACCCCATGATATTTTGATAATACAGTTCACTTTTTGACCGTCAGATCCTTTATCCGGAGATTCCGGAACCTGACTTCAGAACCATGTCCGAGAAATCCAATGTGCCCGGTTGTATTATTCAGTCCGGGATGAAGGTTGTGGTCTGCTGTCCCGTTTTTGCTGGCTTCGGCGATATCACCATCCACTATGGTTGTGCCGTTCAGAATCACCCTGATGTGGTTTCCCTGCGCGATGATCTCCTCTTCATTCCATTCACCCACCGGTTTCAGGTATTCGCGTTTTGCCGGCAATACCCCATATACGGATCCATGGTACTGGTATTCCTTTAAGTTTCTGTAGATATCAGCCGTATTGTCAAGCACCTGAATTTCCATACCCACATAGGCCGCATCACCTTCCATCGGTGTCCGGATCCCGATGCCGTTATTTGCCCCGGGGGTGAGCTGAAATTCAAACCGGAAACTGAAATCACTGTACTCCGATCTGGTGTACAGGTTTCCCTTTCCGCCGTTTTTCGGATAAATCGCAATGCAACCATCTTCCACCACGTAATCCTTAGTATTGCCTGTGAATTGATGCATCGAGATTCCGTCAAACAATACTTCATACCCTTCTGCCCGCTCCTGTTCTGATATCCGGTAGGGTTCGGGACGGGGGATCTCACGGATATAAATATCCCGGTATCCTACCCAGGTACCATGGGCCTGCAGTTCGATCTGCTCATCCGGGAATATCGGAATATTCCGGTCCCAGTAATTTTCCATAATAATGTTGTCCACTACCAGGATACCGTTTAACCAAACAGTTACCCGTTCGCCCAGCATGATGATCCGGAATGTGTTCCACTCACCGATTGGATTATCAGCAACGTGCAGCGGATTTCGTTCATTAGCCTCGTTGTTGTATAATCCGCCGGAACCTACCTGGGCTCCGGCATCACGGCGCGAGGTATCCCAGATCTGAACCTGCGGGGATCCCCTCAGGTAGATCCCGGCATCGCCTTTTTCCGTAATTTTAAAGTCGACAAACATTTCAAAATCGCCATACTTTTTGGTGGTACACAGGTTTTCGCCATTACCCGTAAAAACCAGGATGCCATTTTCCACTTTCCAGCCGCTGCGCATCACTTCATCCGCCTTTACCTGGGCTTTGGCCAGGGCTTCGGGCTTCATGCCCGCGCGGATGATGGGATTTTCAACCAGTCCCTTCCATCCCGTCAGGTCTTTGCCATTAAAAAGCGGAACGAAGCCGGTACCTTCGGGCATGGATGCCAGATGTTTCCGGATGGCCTCTTTCCGGTATTCACTTTCAGGTCCCTGCAGGATGTCCAGGGTCTTGTCAAGTATATCCCTGATATCCGCTCCGTAAAGCGATTTGTCCGACAGGGCAATGGTGCCTGCCGCGCCTGCGGCAATTTGTTTCAGTTCAGGATCATCCAGGAAACCGGCAGCAAACTTCAGTGCCGTGTAAGTAGTGCACGTACCTGTTTCTTGCAGGATCCGGCCTTTTTCTTTGGAATTGACCGCCAGGTCCATGAACTTTCGTAGCAACAACAGTTTTTGATCGTCGGTATATCCCGAACGGGTAATCAGGTCAATCCCGGCATTGAAGGCAGTTTCGCGATAGGCATCGTTTTCAGGTTTTATCCCTATTTGATACAGTTCGCTGATGGCATTGGGGTTGGTCCATTGACCCAACGCCACAATCGCTGCTTTTTTCGTATCGGCATCCGGGGTATTGAATTCATCCACCACTGCTTTAAGGGTCTCTGTACTGCCAATCCCTGCAAGAACCCCATAAAAGACTTTTCTTTCTGCACCGGTCTTGCTTTTAAATACCGGGATCACGGCAGTCGTTTGTTTTTCTTTCGGCAAACAATTGAGGGCAACAACCAGGGCCGACTGTACGGCAACAATCTCATCCTGAGATGTTACACGCAGCAAAAGGCCATACAATGCATCCAGGTCTTTTTCAGATACCAGGCTGGATAATGCGTTAAGCGCGGCGAGCCGCACTCCGGCATCTGCTGAGGCTGCCTCCCTGTAAATAATGTCGAGATATGGCTCACTTCTTCTTGAAGCAAGCACTTCAATCAGTGCAATCCTTGCATTTGCAGGCATTTCAGGGATGGCGACGGCAATAGCGGGAACCATGGATTCCCCGTTGAAGGATAACAATTGTGTTTTGATCGCTGAAACTTCGGCCATACTTCCTTTCTTCAAAGCGGTAATCAATTCGGGCAGGGCTGCAACCTGACCAAGTTTTACAACTGATTCAATGGCCGCTAGTCTGACAACTTCCTCCTTGTCGGACAGAGTTTGCCTGACAAAGGGTAAGGCTTCCGTGTCACCCCGGTCGCCTAACATAGTTATCACATCCGCTTTGGCCTGGCCGGTAATGTTACCTCCCTGTTTAATCCAGCCCTGTGTTTGTTTCACGCCCGGGAGCTGTTTGGAAAGATTCAGGGCAGCCATCCTGTAAGCTCGGTTATTGCTTTTAAAAGCACCATATAACCAGGGTGTTGCCTTTTCACCGGATGTCCCCACCAGGATAGAAAGTGCTGCCGAACGGATTTGTGTCTGATTTTCGGCACTACATGCCTTTATGAGGCTAATACAGTGCTTTTCGGCCAGGGACTTGTCAACGTTTGACATCCGGTTAATCCACAAAATGTACGAAGCAGTAGCTGTGGCTGGTTCAAAGGTGAACCCGCTTCCCTTTGCGGCATTGTACATAACCTTAGCGGATTGAGGTGATCCGATTTTTGCCAGGGCATACAATGCCACTTTCCTCAGGTTGATATCCGGGGAGGAACACAGGGGTGTTATACTGGCAAGGGCACCTGAAAATCCCATATCACCCAATGCTTGCACCACATTAACCTGCGTGGTGCCCTGAGCGTTGTCAAGGGCCTGCAGCAATGCGTTACCCGCCTCAGGGGTACTGATGGTTGCCAGCGCCCTTGCAGCCGGATCGCTCAGCTGATCTGAAACCAGGTACTTTTCGAGGAAAGGAACAGCTTCTGCATTGCCAACCTGCTGGATCTGGGCGATCAGAAAAGCTTTAATTTCCGGATCTTCGGCAGCTTCCAATGCCCTGCACCATGCACGCTGACATAGAAGCCGGTTATTTTCCCTACCTGCAACGGTGACGAATTTTGAGAATCCGCCCATGGCAAAACGTACACCGGTATCATTTCCTTTTCCTGAAGGGGTAAGCATTCCGGCAAGCTGTACCAGGCCATCTTCTCCGAAATCCGCCATGGCTGTCATGAGGGTATTCAGGTAAGCCTGGTTTGTGGCCGGCATCTGTGCGAGCAGGTCGGCAATTTTTGTTTCAATGGTCCTGTTGTCGCGAATCACTGGCTGGCCAAAGGCAACCCATGACATCAGCAGAAAGGCAATTGACACGATGAATTTATTTTTATTCATGATCTTTCAGTTGTTTGTTGGTTGCTAAATTGTCCAGGGTGCGCGCATGGGTTGGTGAATCAGTCGATTGGCGCCCTCATCATCAATAAATACAAGCTTGTCGGGATCAAATTTCAGTGACCGGCCAAGCCTGATGGCAATAATGGACAGGTTCACAAGAGTGCACGACCGGAATCCGTTTTGCTCATTCAGCGCGAATCTGCGCCTGGTTCTCACGGCATCGGGGAAAGAAGTAAGCTGCGGCTGCGGATCAGGAAATGCAGCCAGCCTCTTTTCAAGGTCGGGAATATCGGATCGGAAGCCCGCGTATAATTTTCCCTGGGGGCCTTCAATAAAGGGTGCTTCACTATCGGTATTCTCACCATCGAGAATGATTTTGCAGCCATCTGTGTAAGTAAGTTCAATCCGGCGCCAGGTTCCGGCTGCATCAGGATGCTGCTGCGGGGCATCAATGTCAATACTTACAGGACTGGTATGGTCTTTATCAAGAAGGTACTGCACCGGATCGAGGTAGTGCTGACCCATGTCCCCCAGTCCCCCTCCGTCGTAATCCCAGTAGCCCCTGAAAGTTCCGTGCACACGATGGGGATTATACGGTTTAACCGGGGCGGGTCCCAGCCACATGTTATAATCGAGCTCAGGAGGGACAGGCATGGGAACCTGTTCCGTTTTCCCGGTCCAGTAAAACTTCCAGTCGAAACCCGTATTTCTGTTGATGGTCACCTTTAGCGGCCATCCCAGGAGCTTGCTGTCGACCAGCTTTTTGATGGGTTTAACAGTTGTTCCGAAGCCATAGAATACATCGTCAAAACGGAACCAGGTATTAAGCCTGAACATCCTTCCGTGCTGCTGTACAGCCTTTACCACTTCCATGCCTTCGCCAATGGTGCGTGTCATAGGTTTTTCACACCATACATCCTTGCCGGCCCTGGCGGCTTCAGCTGACATAATACCGTGCCAGTGAGGCGGGGTGGCAATATGAATAATGTCGATGTCCGGACGCTGAAGTACCTCCCGGTAATCGGCATATGCCTTCACATCGCTGCCGGTCATCTGCAGCACTTCTGCCAGGTGGTTTTTATCCACATCACAGATGGCCAGCAATTTTGTATCCCCATAAGGAATATGATTACGGCCCATGCCGCCGACACCAATGATCGCCTTGGTAAGCCGGTCACTGGGAGCCAGGAATCCACTGCCCCCCAATACATGTCGCGGGATGATCGTAAAAGCAGCAGCAGCCAGTGCTGTGCTTTTAAGAAAGCCACGGCGGGAATTGATTTCTTTCATGATAAAAAATTTTATTATAGTTGTTTAAGGCATGTCTCCGGAAAATACCATCCAGGCTCCTTCAAACTGCTTACCAGATCTCAGACTTCTCCCAAAGTACCATGGCATTATGGCATCTTCGAAAAACCCAATATGTTTAAAGGTTGAATTTAATCTTTTTTTTCATTCGGTATAACGCCTTTCGTTTGGAAATAGGCGATAGATCAAATCTTCAGAATATTTCTCATATTTGATGAAGAAAAAATGATTGCATTTTTGTGAGGTGGCGATACGGGGGGTACTTTTTGATTGCGAATATCGGGTACAGGGGATCAATTAATTTTAAGACAATGAAATATATTATCAGGATTATTTTAGGAGTATTTATTCAGTTTATTCCGGGAGAATTATCTGCACAGCAGGGTAAAAATAACCCTGCTATTGTGATAGATGACAAATTCACTCCCTTACTGCCAAATACAATAAAGATAGATGGTTATATAGGTGAAAAAATTGATCAGTGCATTCAGAATCGTCTGATGGTTCAGAATCTGGAAAGCCTGCTGGATATTTTCAGGATCCGTGAAAAGGATAATTATGGGTTCAACGGTGAGTTTTTTGGTAAATGGTCTACAGCGGCTGCACTAAGTATCCGTTATCAACCGAACCCGGAATTGCAGAAAAAAATGGATAACGCTGTGGGTGACCTGGTTAAAACACAATCTCCGGATGGATATCTCACCACCTATAAGAAGGGGGATGAGTTCCAGATGTGGGATGTCTGGAACCAGAAATATGTATTGCTGGGACTGATTGCCCAGTATGACCTGTCCGGAAATAACGAATACCTGGATGCTGCCGTTAAAAGTGCGGATCATCTTATGAGTTGCCTGGGTCCGGGTAAAATCAGCCTGGAAGAATACGGTCACCCTGCACATAAAGGAGGTTGCAACTATTCAATCCTCGAACCGATTGTGTTATTATATGAGCGGACCGGCGAAAAGCGATACCTTGATTATGCGAATTACATTGTAGAATCCTGGAGCCTACCCAGTAAGTATACAAAAAACGGAGTTCATTTTATCGAGGATGTAGAATCGGGTGTCCCCTTAGTGGAGTCTGAAGTAATGCACGCCTATACCCTGATGTCTAATTTCGAAGGATTATGTGAACTGTACCGTGCAACAGGCAATACACGCTACCTCGATGTATCTGTGAACCTTGGGAATAAAATAATAAAGGATGAGCTGATGATCAATGGTTCGGTTTCAAATCATGAATCGTGGTATAGCGGGGCCTTACAGCAGACCGAGATGCTTGAAACGCCACAGGAAACCTGTGCGACAGCCACCTGGATGAAATTTTGCTACCAGCTATTGCGGTTAACAGGGGATTCCAAATGGGCAGATCAACTGGAGATTTCTCTCTACAACGCCTTGTTGGGGGCAATGATGCCTAAGGGGGAATGGTGGGCGTATAATTCCCCGTTAAATGGGGAACGGGTTCCAAGCTCGCTTCAGGGTTCCGAACTGAGTTGCTGTGTTTCCAGCGGTCCCAGGGGATTGCTGATTACTCCCGGTTGGGCATCCATGAATGATTTAAAAAATGGACCGGTTATAAATCTATATTCAGCCGGAACTGCTTCATTCAAGCTGCCTGGTGGCAAAAATGTAACCATAATCCAGGAAACAGATTACCCGGTGAGCAACCTGGTTAGTCTCATTGTACAACCTGAAAATGCATCCTCATTTGAGTTAAAACTGAGAATTCCCGCATGGAGCAAAAATACCATACTAAAAGTGAACGGTGAAACGATTCCGTGCAAGCCCGGCTCTTATGCAGGTATTAATCGTACCTGGAAGAAAAATGATAAGATTACCCTGGAACTGGATCTCAGGGGAAGAATTATCCGTGCCCCGAGTGGCGCTCCCCAACAGGCAATTATGAGGGGTCCCGTTTTACTGGCAATGGATAATCGGCTTGTCCGGGAACAGGATAGCACGGTTTGGCTAATATCGCAGCCGTATATATACGAAACCTATATCCCCGAAAATGGCAAAGGATTTATATCGCAAAAATATAATTTTCCGCCTGCCGGTGAGGATGGATATATTGAACTAAAACCAGTAACCTCTCCGGATAAAAATATAAGGATGGCTTTCGATGTTTCATTTATCGTTCGTCCGTGGCATTTTTTTCAGCATCATGAAAAGCATGTCACCCTGTGTGATTTTGCCTCTGCAGGGAATGAATGGAGCAGCAGTAATTTATTCAGGACCTGGCTTCCACAACCTTTATTTATGGGGAACCTGTATTCAGGAGGAGCCGGTAAAGTGCTCTCACTCCCTGTTCCAAGATGCACGGTTCCATCCTATATATTAAAGGCTATGGAAGACAAGCAGGCAAACAATCAGTGACAAGGGACAAGGGACAAGGGACGAGGAAGAACAATCCCGTCAGGGATTTAGGTTATCTCTTTTTAAAAAAGTCTACTGTATTTCTGAATGCTTCTTCCTTGCTGTACTTTGGTGCAAATCCGAAATCCCTGGAGGCTTTCGCTGATGTAAAGGTAAAATCTGTACAGGTATACATTACTGCAAACCGGCTCAGCCTTGGGTTAAAGTGTTTAACAGGACGAATCATCACGGCAAGATATTCCGAAACAGTTCCGAGAAAATACATGAACGGGCGGGACAACCGAAGATTGCGCGGCCAGATCCGGTATCCTGATGCGGCGACAATCTTATCGAAAAATGTAAAAAAATTGCATCCCGGGCCATCGGTTATAAAATAGGCATTTCCGGCAACATTCTGTATGTTTCCGGAAAGGGCAACGGCAGCAAGAACATGTGCCCAGGCCATATTTCCGACATATACATGCTGACTTTTCGCAGTACCGTTTCCTATTCTCACATAAAAACCACCTTTAGCCATATCAATAAGCGGCGGTATATGATAGGGGTCATATTCGCCATAAATATCGGACGGACGCAGGACGCATGTTTTAAATATTTCACTGTTCTCTTTCAAAACGAGCTGTTCTGAAAGACACTTGCTCCGGCAATACATATTCAGGTGCTTTTCAGGATAGGGTTGGGATTCATCAATGTCTACCAATGGAGATCCTGTAATTACCGCATCCAGGGAACTCGTGTACACCATCATGGATACCCTGTTTTCTTTACAGGCCTTAATTACCTGTTGTGTTCCCATGAAATTGGTATCGTAAATTTCCTTTTCCGATCGCGTCCCCCAATCCACAATCGCAGCTGTATGAATCACAATATCAATGCCTTTGCAAGCACGATTGACATCATCATAGTTGCGAATATCTCCTTTCATGAAATGAATGCGGCCATCCTTTACCCCGTTATAGGCACTAATGTCAAGGATCCTCAACTCCCCCACCTCAACCGGTGAACTGGCATCGAGGAATTCCCTCACAATAGCCCTTCCGAGGAAGCCTGATCCGCCCGTGACAAGGACTCTCATTTTCAACTGTTGATAAGGGGTTGATTTTATCATAGTATTTTCATAACATAGTACCAAAATATTAATTTTAGAGGGATTATTTCCATGAACAAAGAAATTTATCTCGTCCGGGGCACTTCAACGGAAAGCTACAGGGATTTTGGCAGCCGTATTGTGAATATGGCCGGGAGGTTAGTAAGTAATTTACGCCCTGATGCCTTAAAACTCACAATCACCGAAAAGGCACCTCCGGGAATATCCATAATCCCATTCAGGAAAAGCAAGATTGCAGCTGTTTCAATTTATAAAAGTAACCTGTTGCCGGTTGAAGAACTCATACAGGCAGAAGGTTTCTATGGAGCTTACCGGGTAACGGAAGCGTTGCCGGTGGCGTACCGCAAAAGCTGGAAAGATGGCGAACCCACTCCCGGAGCATGCCTGCTTACGCTGTTCTCCAAAAAGAAAAGCATTGATTACAAGACCTTCATCCACCGGTGGCATAACGGGCATACGCCTTTATCCCTTCGCATTCACCCCTTGTGGAACTATGTCCGTAGTGTGGTCAGCGAATCCATGATTGAGGATTCCGCCCGTTTTGACGGTATCGTGGAGGAACAGGTACAGCAGGCATCCGATCTTCTGAATCCGTTCCGTTTCTTCGGAAATCCGCTTATAATTATTCCCAGGATGATAAGGGTGTATGCGGATACGAAGTCATTCATTGATTATGCGGGTATGGAGACATATTTCGCAGCGGAATATCACATTAAATCCTGAAAAAAGATCTCGCGGATCTCACGGATTTCGCAGATTAATTTTCTCGTAAAGCCGTTATGCCGCAATTTACCGGTCCTTTTTTCGCAAATTTTGAAAATTTTGGATATCCCATTGTTATCCTGATTGATTTCACCAGCACACTTTAGAGGGAGAACTGCAGAACTGCAGAACACTGTTGTCCGGTAAAAGTATATAAAATATTAAAAAAGGGGCCGAAGCCCCTCTGAAAATGTAGTAATTTTATTTTACCACAAATAATGTTACTACATGGATAAAAGTACAATTTTTTCCGGACAGCCGA
>JBGSSA010000024.1:0-13969 GCA_041737295.1 Bacteroidales bacterium
CGCTTGGTACATACATCCTATAAAATAGAATTAAAGGGGAAGGAATCTTTAAGAAAAAGTAAAAATCGGTAATAATGTCAGTTTAACATCTGTTCTTTGAATTAAACCTATCAGGGGGGTCAACATCACCGAAATATCCATGTAATCAGTGTGAGATGGAACGTTCACAAAGGCATCGTATTTCTTGATGTACTTAAGGGCTTTTTTTCCCCAGTCATCAATGATTGTTTGCCGCATTCGGACATCGATTACTTTAAAGGGATTTCCCCTTTTATCGTACATCGTTATCAATTTGAAGAAATGATCTCCCACACGCTGTAAATCCGCGAACATGGCCTCTGAAAGGGTTACCATATCTTCTGTCTCTTCACTGTAAAAAGTTTCCGGAGGTACGCCAGGAGTTTTCTCCTGTATTGCCGGAAATTTATAGGGTCTGGAATTGTTAAACTTTTTTTTATTATGTTCCGCACTTTTATTCTGGTAGATACTCTTAACTGTGGCCTCTATTTCCTTTTGTGTGAAATCTTCTTGCACAAATTCCCTGAGTAATCCTTCCATCTCATCCCTGGGAATTCCGTAGTTATTGCAAGCACACGTCAATTTTGTAACATAGTTGTTCCGGTTCCCAGGGGTAAATGTCTCCTGTTTATTCAACCATACTTTAAGCCGGTCATATATTCCATTGGTCGAAATATCGGCCGGTTGTGTTGGTTCTGCCTGTATTGGTGATGGTATTACCTTTTGAAACGTGTCCAAAAATGCTTGCCCCAGAATTGTCGGGGTATCGGAATAGAACGCGCCAGGATCATAGCACAAAAAACAGGCCCGGGAAGGATCTTTGCACTTCCGGTCAATGTCTATATCAAATTCCCGTTTGTAATACGCCTGAAGTGCTAAAAAATAGGTAAGGTGATCCGCTATGGAAGGATCAATCAGGTAAATTACCTTTAACCCGTTGCCGCGTGGACTGGTAAATATCAATACAGGGGTAAAGTCGGCTAATATCTTCTTTATGGTAGCGGGAATATCAGCCACGTGATCCAGGTCAACATGAAAATAGTTTGATCTTGTCTTTATGCAGTTATCTGCACGCTTAGAGAAAATCCCGGCAAACGTGGCGTAATCAAGTTTCGTCTCTTTGAAGGTATCACTCGCTTTATTCCCATTTAACTTCCGAAGTGCCTCCGTGACGCCTTTATACTTTGTTGAGGTCAGCACTTTGTAAACATCTGAAACAGAAACCGCCTTGTAAGGGATGGTGTTTGTAATCGGCCTTTTGTAGACTGAAAATAAATCCGTATATTCGTCCGTCATATTTTTCAAAATTTAAAACCCGTTGCAGTGTGAGTTGCAAACGGGTTTTTTTATTTTGCGGATGAATTAAGAGCTTGCAGGATTTTTTCTTCCGTGTAATAAACACGTTTCCCGATTCTATTAGGTTTGAGAATCCCCTGTTTCTCCCAATTGTACAGCGTATTTTGATGAACGTGGAGTTCCTTTTTTGCTTCTGATCTAGTTAACAATTTCATGGCTTTATTGTATTTGTTTAAAATATCTGAAACAAAATTGTAACTAATTGGAATATAGTCAATAGGGTATTTTCCAAAAAAAAAAACCCCGTTTGAAAAACAGGGCTTTACGAGGGAGGGAAAAATCTATTTCAGGAACGTTTGTATTTTTCCTTTAAGGTAATCTCGGTATGTGGTATCATTTTGATTCATTTGATCGGCGTCCCATTGTTCCTCCGTTAGGATCGGGTCTTTCAAGCAGATTCCATAATGAGCATAAATATAGCCGATGGCATAAAAGGATTGAGTTGTACCCAGTTTAAATCTATCCTGCAGGAAACTATATATTTCTTTGGTTATGGTTTTGATAGGAGAGTTTCTTTCTTCTCTCAGGTAAACTGAATACGGATTGTCTTTTAAATAATCAGCGATCTTAACAATCGTTTGAAAGTATTCCCGAAAAACATTTAAGTAATTATCCTTCATGTCAAATAACATTTTATTGTCATCACCCCAAAGGTCAAATATCCATCTGTTGTATTCGCTCATACCTGGCAGCTCTTTACCCCTCCAATATATTTTAAAATTATCCGGATTGTAATCTTCTTTTATTTTATCCGCATTATTAAGCAGATAAACAAATTGTTTTTGCCTCTCGTGTCCTATATCAAAGTATCGATAATTAATATTGGCGTACTGCATGACGTAGGCCAGCTCATATCTATTGATAGTTTTAGGTGGCTTCCAAAAATCCTTATTCGAAAGCTTATCGAGTAACTTTATATCAGCTTCACTGAATTCCTTTCCAATGTACTTAATCATTCCGCTCTCACGGTAAAAATGATCAAACTGTACTGATAAACCTATATCATTCATCCTGCTATGGTTTTAACAATTTTCATAGTTGGCTTACCTATTCCGACGGTTTTACCCATGCTTTCCATCAATGCTGCTGGATCTTTATTGATATATTTATCCAGGGTCATGAGGGTACTGTGCCCGGTAATATCCCTGACTTGCTGCAGTGGCATTTTCTCCACATTGAGCAAAAGTGATACAGCGGTACGTCTCCCCATGTGACTACTCATGAATTCAGATAGCGGATTATCGAATAAAATCTTCCGATTTCCAATAGAACGTTCAATCTTAACAGGCCGGTTCATCTCTGCAGCCCTGCCAGCTTCTTTTAAATATTCATTAAACTTTTGTGCACTTATTTTGGGTAACTCGAAGTCATATTTCTTCAATATATCCATGGCCGGGGCAGCATAACCCGTAAGTGGAACAATTATATCCTTTCCGGTTTTGAAACTCTTAAAGTGCCAGTTATTCCCGGTAATCTGATCTTTTTTGAATCTCTCTATGTCACTCCATCGCTGCCCGGTGAAACAGGCAAAGCAAAATACATCTCTAACTTTCTCTAATCGTTCATTGCCACTGAAATCATGCTCATAGAGTTGCTGCAGCTCATCCATCTGTAGAGTAACGATTTCATTCTTTGACTGTCTCGATACGGAAAACTTTGATTTCGTATATTCATTATTTGAATGTAATTTCCGTTCAAAACCCCACTTTAAGAAGTTCTTTAACTCTGATACGTACTTGGAAACAGTATCATTGAGCAAACCATCCTGTAATCCTTCAGCACGGGTTTTCATTCGGCCTTTGGGTGCCCTGTTCCTCAGGTGCCGGACGTATCTATCCAGAAAATTCAGGTCGACCTTATCAAAGGTGATGCCCGGGCAAAATTCTTTAAGGGATTTCTCAACAGTCCTAATTTTCTGTAGCGTTCTCTCCTGAAGCTCATCCCTTTTAAATTCAAGGTAATCATCGAAAACATCGAAAAAGGGTCTGTTCTGTTCATTGTACACAGGTGAATCATTTGTGTTTATGAATCCCTTCAGATTGACAGCGATCTCCTCAAATAGCATACCGGGGAAGTCCTTACGAAGTTTGTAATATTCACTTGAAACCGATTCAGTAAGATCATTAAGTTTTGAATTTATGGAAATGCTTCCTGTGGCCTGAGATTTCAATCGCTGCTTACTGAAGTCCCAAAGTGCGGGAATGATTTTAAACTCGGTTTTCAGTTTACATACATACCGATCATGGATAACGAATAGATATAACCTGGTTTCATCGGTTGAGGGTATTCGCTTCCCTTCCTTGTCCCGTGCGGTTTTCCCGTCCTTATCCTTGCGGTAAGGTTGCTGAAGATTGTAGTTAAATGATGCCATAATATTGAAAAGTTAAAGGTTCATACTCTATATCGCTACTAAAACCCCTTGCTAAATGCACGATTCAAAAGTAAGCATATTAAATAACAATTGGAAACAAATTGGAAATATTCTTTGTTTTCAGAAGTATTTGAATGTTTGTCATTGTACCTTATTGTTTGAAGTAATATTGTATATCAGAATTTTAGCAAATATTGAGATACAATAAAAAACAATGAAAACCAAAGGTTCAAGCCCCGATCTCGCTACGAAGAAAATCCAAGCACGCCCGGCCTAAGCCGGGCTTTTTTGTTTTAAAGCGAACATAAAGCTCGCTTTATGTTTGCTGAAGAACAAAAAAAAGGCCCGCTGCAAGCGGGACGTGCTGGGGATTTTCTTCGCAAAGCTTCCCCTAAAGAGGAATCACAAAGTAATTCCCGATCTCGCTACCAGATAATCAACGACTTACAGACTTAAAAATGTAAGTCGTTTTTTATTTGCACCAATATTTGCACCCTAATGTATGATTATTCCTCTGTCCTATTTCCAGTAGTAAAGCTTGTGAGTTAATTTTTTGCGCACTGATTTTCAATATTCTATGCTACTATGTTTGTTTATAAAATCATCAATGTATTCAGGGTTGTCCCTTCTGACTTGGCAAAAAGCGTCTCCCAGTTAGGAATTACCAGAATATTTACACTAGGAAATCTAGAGATGTTATCGTAAGATGCTGCTATGTCACTATTTTGAAAATAGTTGTATTCTCCAGTAATCTCAGGAACGCCAGGTTGCAAATGCCAATAAGAAATAGTATCAGTCAAACATTGTGACAGCTAAAAGATCTGAAATCCTAGATTTTTTGTCCGTCATAGGTGGATTAAAATTAAAAAATTCTAAGCGCTGTTTTAGCATCCCACAAATAATCATTATTAATGTTGGGTGTAGTTAAAAATTTTAAGCTGCCTTTTTTTCTGGATGAATTAATTCATATTGGATGATCCTTCCTCTATTTTCAATATCAAGTTTCATTATTACACATGTTTCATAAACATCTAAATCAAAATGAAAATCTATTTCAACAAATTTTATTGATCTATTTTTAAAAATGAGTTTATTTTTCTCATATTTTTTAAAAAAAGAGCAGTTAAAGGTGTGCGTACCAGGTTTGAAACTGCTAATTTCCTTTCCATGTGAATGTAGTTCATCCTTTTTTAATGAATATACCAAGTTTTCAAACCAAAGGCTAAATGCGATTGGCTCTTCATTTACTGTAATCTGTTCTTTCATAACTTCGTCAACCGGCCTTTCAGTTGTTGGGCTCTTGTCATAAGGCTTCATTTGAAATCTCGTAACTTTTGCAATAGAATCAATCTCAACGTTTTTTATTTGAGGTGCCCTTATTATGTTTGAATGTTTATCTGTATCAAATTTTAATAATTCGATCCTGTTATTCTTTTGAGAAAGGTAGCTTGCTGCGGGAGAAAATTTCTTACCAATAATAATACCTTTTGAGGCTCCACAATAGTCTATCTTTGCTTGAAAATCAAGAATCTGAGTTTTTGAAACAGATTTACAATCCCAATTTTTACATTCTATTAAATAAATGTAATAATTTTCAAATCCCAGATCGATCTTAATAAATAGATCAATCTCATGAATGAGGAATCTTTTCCCATTTTCTGATACTTCGTAACATTTCTTCTTTGGAAATAAAGACACGGATTTTGCTTGAGCCATTGAAGAATTAGAAATAATAAACTCTTCAATCTCCTTTACAGCTCCTTCGAGAATATTACCCTTTTCAAACGGTCTCATGTTAATATTATGCTGCTTAGTTTTAAAATAACCTGTCTAAAAGTGTCGGCTACATCCTTTTCATTAGGAATTTCTGAAAAGGCAAGAATTGACAATTCTTTTTTATATGTTGCTTTGATATTGTTCCAGATGGATTCAAAATCCATAATTAATGGTGATTGACTGATAGTTTTTTGCCCCCATCCGACAGGTTCATCAAAAGATGTCCTGTCCTGAACGATTATATCAGTAATATCCTTTAGAAAGTCCTCAGAATCGAAATAAGCTTTGCAATCAGTATCATTTAAAAGATAATGAATATCATAAAAATGGCGGATCTTTTCTGATAAGCCTGCCACCGGATCTTCTGAAAACGAGAATCTGATTAAGGAAACGATTTTTTCTATCAATGTTCGGCTTTTATCCAGAATATTCAGATTAAATGGTTCTAACCCATATTTTTTTATTAAATCCTGTCTACGGGAATACTCAAGAAACTCGCAAATCATGGATTTTATTTCCAGATTAATATATGGACGTGGATTCGCAAATGAATTGGTCTCGATAAGAAGTCTGTTTGAATCATTCTGATTTATTTTATTATCACCTGAGATTGGATAATTAAATACTGATTTTCTGAATTTAGAACCTTTACTTGTAACTCCTGGTGTATCTATCTCCGTTAAGTCCACCGACATTGTCTTTTCAACATTTCGAATTAGGGTTCTAACCTGATTGCCATTCATATCTGACGCATTAATAATGGCTATATCAACATCCTCGGAAAATCTGTTTACGAGTTTATAGCCTTTTGATAGAGATGTTCCTCCTTTGAAAACAACCAAATCTGAATATTCGCTATCCGCCAAACGTCTCAATACAAGGGTTATCCAATAATCTTTTTCGATAAATACATCCCTAATACCCAAAAAATCGGCTGTTTCTTTTATCAATGAATCGAACTCATTTTTTACCTGGTGCAAATTTACTGGATCAGCCATTTGTCTTTATTTTTTAGAGTTTGTTCAGATATATTCAGATCAAAGGTTGTGGTCAATCTCAATGTATCATAAAGTGATGCAACATATGCTTCACCTTTAATAAGCTCTAATATTGCACCTGACAAAGCCCTGGTTGCCGGATTGTACTTCATGGCAAGTTTTAACAAATAATCTTGATCAAGATCTGCCAGGTCTTGAATAACTATTTTCAGTCTTTCACAAGAGGCATTGATATTTGCATCGGGAATTCTCTTTATAAATCTTATTGAATCAAGTATCTGCAATAAGAAGATATTCTCTTTGTTTATTGTATTTCTCTGTCGTATGAAACGGATCGTATATTTTCCTCTTTTTAAAGATTTCTTATCGATATTTGTTCCTATCTGAATGGTATTTGAAACCTGGGTGGTTAATCCAAGTTTGTTAAAAGCACTAATACCTGATAGATAACCAATTAATTTACCTTCATCTTCCAATAAGTCCTTAACAATTTGATATTCATCAGGCTTAAGGTTACCTACTATTCCTTCCTTAGGCTTATAGTATTTTCCCTTCGAAAGCCTTACGATTTTACCAGATGCAACCAAACGACTTAAAACTTTCTTTAATGCGTTTACCTTATCTACTGATATAGAAAAATCATCATAGGTAAAAACATAGCCTGTTTTAAATCTGTCTATCCTATTCTCTACTTTTTCAGATACTTTCATTTAGCTTAATCTTTATGTAAAGATATAAAAATGTCACGTTATTACTGGTAAAAACGTGACAAATTTACGTATAGTTATTTGACATGGCCTAAACTTAAGGCTGATAAAAATAAAGTTTTCTCTAACAATGCAAATAATTTTAGTATTTTATGATAAATGAATGACTTACAGAAATATTCCTAGGCTTTTTTATCAATTTTCTCACATCTACTTATTTCCTCCTATGCAATGTCAGAATATGTTGCAAAATATACTCTTGCATATTAGATGAAGTACCAATGGGAATATTATTAAAACTAATAAGCAACCCGTGTTCGTTATTTTAGGCATATCCGATACCTTAAGTTTTTTCCCAATGTCGTCAGAAAAAGAAAGAATAACGTAGCTATTTTCAGGCCTTTCAGAAAGTCAAGGAAAGTATCAAAGTCGTACTCCGTCATTTTTTGTTTGTATATATTCATCCTTATATGGATGACAATGGACGAATAGCACGCTTTTTAATGAATGTAATGCTGGTATCAGGTGGTTATTCGTGGACAGTAATTCCAGTAGAGAAACGAAACGAATACATGTCAGCTCTTGAAAAAGCAAGCGTTGAGCAGAATATAATAGATTTTGTACAGCTTATTGCAGGATTAGCAGATTCAAATAATAGGTGTTTTTCGGTTTTGCTTGGTTATTTATTTATAACACCGTTCCTAAATAGTACCACTTGGTAGAAGAAAATGATACCACTTGTTTATGATAATTCATTGATTCTTGTTAAGCAACATTATGACGGAATGAATTGAAAACACAAGACTTTTCCTAAAAAAATACTACCCGTAGGGTGGAGATTTTTATTGGAAAACCCAGGGGGCTTGGTCTTGTATTTTCAAATCATGAAGGCTAGATTTGCTTTACAGGAAACAATGAATTTCCTAGTTATGAATTACTTACTAATTTCAGTTGCCACAAGCACAAAAATTTCTCACCGGTATTACGAAAAATTCTTTATTTTCATTAGTTTGATTATTAATAATATAACTTTTGAAACAATTGAAAAATGGTATCACTTATTGCCGGTAAGTGGTATCAGTTTAAACCGTCGTTAAAAGTTATTTATTGGCTTATTCTTACCCTAATTTAACAAAATCTTGATCATAAATCGCTTTCTTTTAACATTAAGTGCATAAAAATAACCGACAGCGCCTTCGCTAAGATTAGTTTGAAGATTACCCGGAATGGTTGAGAACATTTGGCCCTGCCAACTGGTCTCATTAAACTTGTCGAGTAAATATTGATTATATCTATCACTTATCTCTGACTTAACAATTTCTATGGAGTCTGTTGCTTTTGCCATACCCGAAGAAGATATGAAAACATCCATTGGAGGAAATATGCCCTGGGGCACGCTTCCCTGGTGTGTAAAGATCCTTCCAAGTAAATGTATAATAGATCTTTGCAGGTGAGGGTCAACATAGAGAGGTTCAAAAAACGTCCAAATATTCATTTTATCATATCCGAAATTATGAATCGGAACTTCAATAAATCCGAATTTCACATTCCAGGGAAGCGGGTCCATTCCTTCATATGCTGGCATATACCTAAATGGAAGATTGAATTCATCATTAGGTTCATAGGGCATTATTTCCTGAGCATAATAATTTCTTCCATGATAGTGAATCTCCAGTGAATAAGTTTCCCCGGCAATTCCCATGATACTATCTACTGAATAGTATATCCCGTTAGTGTCTAATTGAAAGTAGTATGTATCATCATCATGCTTCAGAATAATATCGGCGTCGTTTATGGGGATTATTTCAATTACGTCGGATATTGGAACAGGTTTTCTGAGTGTTACTCTGCAACGCTCTTTCTCGTTACAAACAAAGCCATCCACTGCAATTTCTTTCTAAGACTATATTGCGGAGATAATCAACTGACAAACATCGATATTTCAGAAAAACCTATTTTGGATCAGTTCTTTTGTGAAAATAATCAATTGACGATACTGGATGTCTCTCATATCAGCAATCTAACCGCGTTTCTTTGTGGCAATAATAATTTATATACCCTGGATCTGTCGTCAATTATAGCGCTGGAATTTCTTGAGTGTCAGAATAACCGGCTTAGTAGTCTTGATCTTTCTTATAATCCCAAATTATCCAAATTGACTTGTGATGACAATCAGATCACTTCTTTGGTACTGACCCATAACCCTGCCTTGTACGAGCTAAACGTTCGTAATATGCCAACGCTTTTAAAGATTTGTGTATTGGAAATCCCTGTTAAATTCACAATTGATCAAACAGGTAGCCCTAATTCCTATTTGTCATTGGAATGCAACTAAGACAAATTCAAGCACTCGATCAACTAATTAACCAGTCAACATGACTGGTTTTTACTTTTAAAATTCGCTGGAGTTCAAATCGGAGTCCAACATATTATTAAAAATGGCTTGGGAATGGTTGCTTATAAATTCCCATTATATAAATCGTCAATAGGGAATATTAAATCATAATCATTCCAATTCAAATTACCATCAAGGATTTTAAACTGCTTAAACTTCTTTTCATCTAAATATTTACGAATCGAGGGATGCAACGAGGATTCCAGAAAGGATTTAAAATCTATTAAGCGATCTGATCCATCCATAAAATAAACTCTAATGGCAAAATCGCCAATATATTTTGCTGATTTAATTTCAATTAATTCATTTTTAAAATCAGTATAGTCTTCAATTATTCTCATTTAATCCGGGTATTTATTCTTTCAAATTCAATGTCCTTATGATAAACAAAATAATCAATCCATTTTTGTACAATCCTTTCCGCATAGTTTTCTAGAAACACTTTAAAATCCTTTAGTTTACTACCTGTTAATGGTCTAAATCCTCTGATTGGTTTGATTTTGATTTCAACTATCTTGCCATCCACGATATAAAATTCAGCTTTGCTCTCGAAACCTTCAAATTTTCCATGTACATGAATTGGCTCATGTTCATTCGAATAGAAAAAAATTAAAATTCCTAAATACTCAAATATTTTAGGCATGGAAACTTTTTTACAAATTTAATTAATCCTTATTTCTAAAGCAACTTGACTCATTGGCGACCATGCGAGCCGTAATTGACATATATTCAATCACTTTTGATATATCGTGATATATCTTCCGGTTAGATATTTCACATGTTCTCGCTACGAAGAAAATCCAAGCACGCCCGGCATTTGCCGGGCTTTTTTGTTTTGAAGCGAACATAAAGCTCGCTTAATGTTCGCGAAAGAACAAAAAAAAGGCCCGCTGAAAGCGGGACGGGCTTGGATTTTCTTTGTAAAGCTTCCCCCAACGAGGAATCACGCAAGTAATTCCAGTTCTGGATGCTTGATTATAAAATAGTAAGCCAGTCAATATTGCTGGCTTTCTTTATTAAGTTCAGTTGGGTATATTTCGACATTACGTCGTCTGGAATATTATTTAATTACCTAATATAGACTTAGTTGAATATATAATTAAATTCAATACCATACTCAAAATTGTAAATTTTATACATTCTGTGCACTGAAGGAATTGAACGGGTTACTCTAATCCCAAACAAAAAATGTTCCTGCCACTTTCTAATCAAAGGAAATTTAAAACAGCCAATCCATGAAATATCGGCACCTTTGAAGTCTGTTGTACTTGGTGCATTTGTTCTGGCTGGTGGATCGCTTGTTTCAATTTTTGAATTAACCAGTTTTGAAAATTCTAACCCGGATTCCAAATAATAATTTTTTTTTAAGGTAGTAATTTTATAACCAAAAATTAACGGAAGCTCTAAGTAATTCAGATATAAAGATTCCCATGCTGGCGTACCATATTGCCCAACATATCCATAATAACTTCCTTTAGTGGAATATCTTATCTCAAATGTTGAATATATTTTTTCAGTAAACCCACGTTTTACAAAAATTCCACAGGATACACCGCCATGCCCTACACCATCATTTTCAGTTGATGAATTCCAATATTGTCCTGTATTTCCTAATAATCCTATCCCGTTTAGATCTAATATTAAGCCAGTAATAAATCTTTTTTGTTGAGCGCTTATATGTATGAATATGCTGATTAACAAAATGAACAGGGTTGTTTTTTTCACTACATATCATTTATATTTTAACGCATAGAAACTAATAATATTTTCTTCTGTTCTCAATGATTTGGTGACCATTATGATTCTGATTGATGCTTCGACTTCTTTTCGTTTAAGTATTTACGTATCGAAGGATGTAACGGTGACAAAGATTGTTAATTTCTTTAGCCGAATTTTAAGTGAGGATTAAATAGAAATAATGGTATAATTCATAAAATCAACTACTTGAAAAATATCCTGAAGAATTTCCCGGTTAGATAATTCAGAAGTTCTCGCTACGTAGAAAATCCCCAAATCCGGCCTCGGCCGGGTTTTTTGTTTGGGCTTCGGTTCAAATCAAGCATTCTGCTTGAGATTGGGCCGGAGGTTAAACAAAAAAAATTCCGCAGGAAGTTTCGTGCCAGCGATCAAATATGAGGGCTAAGCAGGTTTCTCTCCTACACAAATTGATCTGCCTGGTATCCTTTTAATAATTGTCATATGAACGAACTCAACATTGAATCGTACTTGGAATCCTTAGTTTCCAGGTGCGTTGCCAAGGAAATTGGCAGACTATTCCCACAACTTCAACATCCTCATCAAGGGGAAGACAAGCTTTTAACACTAGAATATCTTCAAGAATATTTGCCTGAGAAACCAGGTGCGCTAATGGCAGTATTGATGTATTTTACACCCATAAGTTCCTGTTGATTTTTAATATCGTAGGTCTGTGTAAAAAAATCATAAGCCCATGTGAAAACATTATATCCTGAAATCCTTTTCTGCATCCTTTCAAGACGCATACTTTTTTCATCCACCTTCATTTCAAGTGCGTTAAAAATTGCCTTAGCCATTTCAATATCATCCGCCGGATTAAATTGAATGAGAGAGATTTATATTGATAAATTATAGGTTGCCAGCCCAATGACCTAAATACAGACCTTTCAAATTGTTATTATTAGGAAAGGGAAGAAAATATTTTGCTTTTACCGGAGAAAATTATATTTCCAAAAGACATTAATAGGATAGTAATAAAGATAACCTGTGTTATGAGACCTTTATTCATAAATGGAAGTAATTGTTCCGTGGGTATGTTGAGAAACAATAGAATGGTAATTAGGGTCTGGTGAATAAGTTATAAACATTTGATTGTTAATAACATACATGAATTTTTTTAGGAATAATTGCATGTTTTTAGTAACTTTTGTTCAGAAACACATGCAGTTATGATCAGATATAAATCAAGTAGGCAGATGACCATCGAGGAGTTCAGGACACCCTTCAAAGTCAAGCTGGACAAGGCAAACCGGTGGATAAAGCTAGGAGAATCATTGCCTTGGGATGCTTTGGCAAGTATCTATTACCGCTCCATGAGCAGTGATCAGGGTGCACCGGCCATCGATGCCAGGATAGTGATAGGAGCCATGATCATCAAGCACAAGCTGAAACTGGATGACAGGGAGACCATTGAGACAATCAGTGAGAACATGTATATGCAGTATTTTCTTGGTTTAGAGGAATATACATATAATGATGTATTTGATCGCTCTTTGTTTACTACCCTTAGGTACCGGTTGGGTGCAGATAAGTTTGACGCCATGACCCGGCAGATCATACTTACCTCAGAGGGAAAACATGAAGATGCCAGGAAAGACCTTGATGATGACCGTGATAATAAGAGTTCAGGTTCACAGCCCAACCAAATAACAGATGAAGCTTCATCGGGTCCCAAAGGGATGGATACCCAAAAGAATGAAGTGGAAGAAAAGCCAAAAGGAAACAAAGGTGTGTTAATTGTTGATGCCACAGTAGCTGATCAGATGATTGTTTATCCCACCGACCTGGGTCTATTGGCCAGAAGCAGAGAAGAGAGTGAAAGGATCATTGATGAACTGTGTAACGTACTTAATATTAACGAAAAGCCTCGCACATACAGGCGGTTAGCCAGGAAACAATATCTGAATGTGGCAAAGAAAAAGAACAAGACCAAGAACGAACTGCGCAAATCCATAGGACAACAGTTGAGGTATCTAAGACGGAACCTGAAGAGCATTAACGGGTTGTTGGACAAAGCGCCGGGAATGAGCTTTCCATTGGAAACCAGGGACCAGAGAATATTTTGGGTGATACAGCATCTTTATGATCAACAGGCTAAGATGTATAAAGAACACATTCATAGTGTTGATAACCGCATTGTAAACATCTACCAGCCTTATGTAAGGCCCATTGTAAGAGGAAAAGACAAAGCCCAGGTTGAATTTGGTGCAAAGCTCGGTGTCAGCATACAAAACGGGTTTGCCCGGATCAATACACTAAGCTGGGAGGCCTACAATGAAAGCACGGATCTAAAGAAACAAGTAGAAGATTATAAGAGACTTAACGGATATTATCCGAAGGTTATTATTACGGATAAGATATATGGTAACCGTGAAAACCGACAATGGTTGAAAGAGCTGGGAATCAGATACTCAGGCAAACCCTTAGGAAGACCATCAGCTAAAAGCCAAACATCCTATCAAAAAAGAAAATACAGAATGGAACAAGGAATGCGAAATGAGGTTGAAGGAAAATTTGGTCAGGGTAAGAATGGCTACAACCTAAGCAGAGTAAGGGCAAGATCGGCAAGGACCTCTGAAAGTTGGATTGCAGC
>JBGSSA010000053.1:0-3443 GCA_041737295.1 Bacteroidales bacterium
TAACCTCCAATTCCCCGTCAGTCAAATTTTCAAATAAAGAAATCCGCTCATTACATTTATAACAATTGACGCAAAAAACTGATTTATGAAATTGTGTCATACTCTGTTGTTTTTAATTGTTTCAAATAACAAGGGTATTAATAAGGCAAAAATATTACATTCCTACGATAAATATCGGTAAAAAAAAGACATATATCTTTTTATTCATGATCAAATGTCGTCTAAGTGAAACATATACATATACTATAATATGATACATTTACTGCACCTGAAAAACATAGCAATCAGTAAACGCACACAAAATATTCCACAATATATGAACATGGAAAAAAGAAAAATAACGAAATGGCTGATCCTGCCACTTTGCCTGATTTTCGCGGTAGCCTGCGAAAAAGTGCTATTCGAACCAGTAGTCATTCCGGATACCGAGCGTAGTTTCGCAAATGATATTCAACCTATACTTACTTCAAATTGCGTTGAATGCCATCCTCCTTCAAAAAGCCTTGACTTAAATCCGGAAACTGCCTATGAATCCCTGGTTCCTGAATTTGTGAGCGCCGCCGATTCCACAAATCCTGCCGGATCGAAGCTCTATAAAAAAATTACCGGCAGTTCTCATGCACCAAAGACCAGTGACATAGAAAAGCAGGAAATTCTTCAATGGATCTCCCAGGGAGCACTGAATAACTAAAACTAATTGCTGTAATCATTCTAAAGTTTACCATAATTATGAAGACACTGAAAACTCTCCTTTACCTGTCAATACTGGTTAGTGCAATCAATGGCAATGTAATTGCCCAGAGTGATTCCATCCAGGAAAAAGACAATCGTCCGGTAAGATCGCCGTTTAATACGAACGTGCTCATTGATAACCCAACCGTAGTATCTCCTTTTAAAGGAACCTTTAATTTATTGATCTCCCATAGATTCGGAAGTATGGAAAACGGCATATCCGATATCTTTGGAATCTATGGTGGTGCCAACACAAGGTTGGGACTCGATTACGGAATTACTGACCGTATCATGGTCGGGATCGGATCAACGGCGAATTATCAGTTGCAGGATATACAATGGAAATATGCCATTCTGCAACAAACCCGATCAAACAGCATGCCTCTCAGTCTGAGTTATTACGGCAATATGGTCATCGACGCCAGGAGCGAAGAGAACTTCGGCCCTGAAGAAAGCTATAAGTTTATCCATCGTCTCTCCTATTTTACCGAGTTGATCGTTTCAAGGAAGTTCAATGAAGTGTTTTCGTTCCAGGTGGCTCCGGCAATGTCGTATTATAATGGTATTGCAGATACACTTAATACCATTACCCTGGGAGCATCATTTGGCGGAAAGGTCACGTTCTGGGGGAATAAATCTATTATTGTTGAGTATGACCTGCCTTTCACCCATAATAACAATGAATCCGATCCTACACCCAATCTTGGATTGGGTTTTGAAATTGCCTCAGCTACCCATGCTTTTCAGATTTTCGTTTCCAATTACAAAGACATCATTTACCAGCGGAATCTGACCTATAACCAGAATAAAGAATTTCAATTCGGTTTCAACATTACTGTCAAGTTTTAAATATTGGTTTCTTTATGAGAATAGTTCAGAGAAGAGAGTTGTCTGTCCTGTATAAGTTGTTGTTGCTGCTAATCCTGGTATTTACATCGGAATATATCAGCTCCGCACAGGACACGATAACCGGGAAGACATTTGTCACTGCTGAGTTCTACGATCAAAATGAGAGTTGTTTCCGGTGTCATGGCAGTTCCAAGTATACCTATTTTAACAAGGTAACCAATATGAATGTTACCGATGCGATGTGCGATGACAGGCTGATTCACAGGGAAGAGTTTTATACGGCCAATCATAAAACTTTTGCCTGCACCGACTGTCATGCTTCCGAGTATGATTCTTTTCCACATCCCGGGCACCTCAGAATGGAAAGTAAGTATACCTGTCTTGACTGTCATGGAAATGATGATAATTATGCCAAGTTTAATTTTGAGGAAATTGAAAAGGAATTTCAACAAAGTGTTCATTATACTGCCAACTCTGAAGAGTTCACCTGCTGGAAGTGTCATAACCCTCATTCATATAAGATCAGCATCAGGGATTCCAAAAATATTACCCAGTCCATTGCTTATGATAATCAGATATGCCTTCATTGTCACTCCGATTTTGAAAGGTTTCAACTGCTTACCGGCAGAGAAGAAATCAACCTGATTGAAAAACATGACTGGCTTCCTAACCAGGCCGCGCACTTCAGCCAGGTCAGATGCATTGAATGCCATGCAAGGCCGAATGACAGTCTTATGGTTGCCCATCGAATAATGCCGAAGGAAAACGCCGTAAAGCTTTGCGTTGAATGCCATTCACAAAATTCCCTGCTAATGAGTTCCCTTTACAAGTTTCAGTCAAAGGAAAACAGAACGCAGGCAGGTTTTCTCAATGCGATTATCCTGAACAATGCCTTTGTTATCGGAGCAAACCGAAATATTTTGTTGAATAGGATCAGCATTATGATCTTCTTTGTTACACTTATTATTATTCTGGTTCATTTTATATTATTCAGGATTGCTAAGAAAAGAAATAAACGACATGGCTGAGAAATTGTATCTTTATCCTTTATGGGTGCGTTTGTGGCATTGGTCCAATGCAATATTCTGCCTGTCTCTGATTATTAGCGGGCTCAGTATGCAATTTTCCGGACCGGAACGGCCCATTATCCGTTTTGACATAGCTGTCACCATGCATAATACAGGCGCTTTATTACTTGTCATCAATTATCTGTTCTTTATCTTTACGAACAGGTTTTCAGAAAACTGGAAACACTACAAATTTTCAAGGAAAAACTATGGTGGCAGGCTGATTGAACAATTCAGGTATTACACTTCCGGAATTTTCAAAGGGGCAAAAGCTCCATTCCCGGTCTCCCAAAAAAGAAAATTCAATCCATTACAGCATTTTACATATATCTCTGTTATGTATGTTTTGGTTCCCATAATTTTGATTACCGGGTGCGGATTGTTTTTTCCCGAATTTGTTATTTTCAAAATATTCGGCATCAGTGGTCTCTTTCTGACTGATCTGATTCATATCCTTGCCGGATTCATCTTATCCATGTTCCTTATTGTACATATTTATTTCTGCCTGCTGGGAACAAATTTATTATCCAATTTTAAAAGTATGATCAACGGATGGGTAGATGTACATTGATTAGCTGGAAATAATATGCGGTGGTATTCAGAAATAGATATTTCTATATATGGATATTTCCATAAAGAAAAAAAAATTTACACTAATTTTGGGTACGAGTTTTGTAAATAAATAAGAAAAATAGGAGGTAATATGAAATCTTTTCGCGTTAAAACTCTTCTTGCCAGTGGCATTCTTCTCGTTTTTGCACTTAGCCTCATGTCATTAATCGGCTACCAGCAAAA
>JBGSSA010000097.1:0-23473 GCA_041737295.1 Bacteroidales bacterium
TTATCACATTAGCACATTAGCACATTAGCACATTAGCACATTAGCACATTAGCACATTAGCACATTAGCACATTAGCACATTAGCACATTAGCACATTAGCACATTAGCACATTAGCACATTAGCACATCAACAAATCAACTTATGACCAAATTCCCCCGGTATTCAAAAAATCAGGAACTTAAAAAATGGGGAATTCTTGCAGAAAAAAAACTACTTTTGCATTCTTATGAATTTTGCAGAACTCAAGCTCGATGAGCAATTGTTGGAAGCCATATCCTATATGGGCTTTGATACCGCAACTCCGATACAGGAACAGGTAATTCCGGTCATTCTCGAAAACAGGGACCTTATAGCTTGTGCCCAGACCGGTACGGGTAAAACTGCCGCGTATGTTTTACCGGTACTGCATAAGCTGATTGGTAAAAAGGAGAATACAATCGATACCCTTATCATTGTTCCGACCCGTGAACTGGCTATCCAGATTGAACAGCAGATACAGGGTTTTTCCTATTTCATTTCTGCCGGTTCGATGGCCATATATGGAGGAGGTGACGGAAGTGACTGGGAGTCACAAAAATTTGCCTTGCATAACGGAACGGATATCATCATTGCAACTCCGGGAAAATTATTGTCCCATTTAAAAATGGGAGATATTTATTTCAACCATATCAAGCACCTGGTGCTGGATGAGGCCGACAGAATGCTCGATATGGGTTTTATTGAAGATATACAGACCATCATTTCGTACCTCCCCAAACAGCATCAGACCCTGATGTTCAGTGCTACAATGCCGGATAGTATCCGTCAACTGGCTAAGAGGATCCTGCACCACCCTGTTGAAATATCGCTTGCTATTTCAAAACCTGTTGAAGGCGTCGATCAAAAAGCATATGCAGTATTTGATGAGCAAAAAACAAGGTTACTGATAAATCTCCTTGATGAACGTAAAAACTATGACAGTATTCTGCTGTTTACGTCTACCAAAAGCAAAATATTTGATATTGTCTCCTCATTGAACCGCCATGGATTTCCATCGCACGGGATTTCTTCCGATCTTGATCAGGACAGGAGGGAAGAGGTATTGGGCAAATTCAGGGCAAAAAGAATACGTATCCTGGTAGCAACAGACGTAATGAGCAGGGGGATTGATGTAAAGGAAATCAATATGGTGATCAATTATGATGTTCCCCATGATGCCGAGGATTATGTTCACAGGGTTGGGCGGACAGCCAGGGTAAATACGAAAGGTGAGGCTGTGACCCTTGTCACTCCCAGGGATATGGAAAAATTCAAGAAGATAGAAATGTTGATTCAGACGGTTATTCCTAAGCCTGAACCACCTGGTGCAATTGGTCCCGTCCCATCCTGGGAATCTGCAGAACCCAGGCCCCGGGAGAAAAAGAAGTTTTTCAGGAAGAGAAGATAGGGCAATAGGCTGAAGGCTGAAGGCTGCAGGTTATTAGGCTATTAGGCTATTAGGCTGTAGGTTTTAAAGAATCTACATCTGAAGGAGAACTGACTGCAAAACTGCAAAACTGCAAAACTTTTTAACTTGTCCCTCGTCACTTGTCCCTTGTCCCTTTTTCCATCCAACCCGTCCAGCCTTCAAATCCTTCGCCTGTTTTCGCGGATAGTTCAACAAAAGTCAGATCGGGATTAACCTTTAGAGCGTTATCCTTTAACTTTTTCAGGTCAAAATCAATATAAGGAAGCAGATCAGTCTTGTTGATGATGCATACATGTGCAGTCCGGAACATATTTGGATATTTCAGCGGTTTGTCTTCGCCTTCGGTAACACTTATTATTACTACCCTGAAGCGTTCACCAAGGTCGAAAAGGGCAGGGCATACGAGATTTCCAACATTTTCGATAAGAAGAACTGAAGACTGTGTTGGGTTCAATTCCTGTACTGCCTTATGGATCATATCAGCATCAAGATGACAGCCATTCCCGGTATTCACCTGGATTACAGGCGCACCGGTAGCGTGTATCCGGTCTGCATCCAGCGATGTCTGCTGATCTCCTTCAATTACATAAACCGTGTGGTTGGAAATCATTCGGATTGTACGCTCCAGTAATGTAGTTTTACCACTACCCGGTGAACTCACCAGGTTCAGACAAAGCATGTTTCTCGCTTCGAAATAGCCACGGTTGCGCTGTGCAAGTATATCGTTGTGGTGAAGGATGTCCTTTTCAACTGTCACCCTCCTCGGGGTATCATGAACATGCTCTCCCTGGCCATGGGGATGGTCATGGGGATGTCCATGGTCATGCGGATGGCTGTGTGCATGGCCATGATCATGTTCATGTTCATGCTGCAACAGGCTGCCATGATGACTATGTATCTTCCCCGCCGGGTTCAGGATTGTATATCCTGCGCCTTCATCTGTACAACCGCAGTGATCACACATATTATTCAGTATTTGTTGTAAAGATAATAAAATGACGATACTTCAGGATTCTATAGCCACAACCCTCAATTCTTTTCCGGACAAAATTTTGGCATTTATTTCTCCGCAAGCAGGACAAGGATTGTAAATTTCATCGGGTTCATACTGTATTCCGCATGACCGGCACTGCAGCCGCACCGGAATAAAGTGCATTACCAGCCTTGCATTCTCCAGCATTGTATTTTTGCATGCAGATTCCCATGCAAATTCCATGGCTGATGGCTCGATACCGGAAGCTTTCCCGATCTCAATTTCAACGCAAGTGACGTTTTTCAGCCCATTCTGGTCGGCAGATCCAATTGCTATGTCGATAATATTGGTAACGATCGAGAATTCATGCATATTTTCCGGTTCTTTTCAACAAATGCGGGGAAGTTGTTCACCTGCCAGTTTATCAATCAGGCGGGTGCCTCCAATGACTGATTTCATAATTACTTTGCCCGGATTTAAACTGCTGATGCTTCCGATCACCCGCGCTTCTTTGCCGGTATCAGTCTGTTTCATGATATCAATAGCCCGGCCTGCAGACTCTCTGGATGTAATCATCAGCACCTTTCCTTCATTAGCCAGGTATAACGGATTGAATCCGTAAATCTCACACAGGCCATTAACCTGTTCTCGTATCGGTATCCAGCCTTCTTCTATTTCAATGCCGGATTTTCCGCCGGAGGCAATTTCAGAAAGGATGGTGGCAACACCCCCGCGGGTTATGTCTCTCATAAAATGTATTTCGATCCCGGCTTCAAGCAGTTGTGCTATCATGCTATTCAGAGGGGCGACATCACTAAAAATAGCTTCCTCGAAATCCAGGTGCTCACGGGCTGAAAGAATAGCCATCTCATGATCACCCAGGAATCCGTTCACAAGAACCTGGTCACCCGGCTGAATGAGCGAGCCCCCGGCAATCAATGCATGCTTCTTTTCAATGGATCCTATTCCGGATGTATTGATGAACAATTTATCGCACTGTCCGCGTTTAACAACCTTAGTGTCGCCAGTTACAATCTGCACGCCCGCAATTTCGGCTTCCCGTGCCATAGAGGCTGTAATCAGGTCAAGTTCAACCATTGAAAACCCTTCTTCGATTATGAACCCGGCGCTCAGAAAGAGCGGTTTTGCACCGGAAACACAGAGATCGTTAACGGTTCCGCAAACAGCGAGTTTGCCTATGTCACCTCCCGGAAAGAACAGCGGGTCCACAACAAAAGAATCCGTTGTAAATGCCAGGCTGGCGCCATCAATATTTAAAATTGCCGAATCCGACAACTTATCCAGTGTACTGTTGTTAAAATACCTGAGGAACAGATCTCTTATCAGGTCACTCGTCATGAGTCCGCCGCTGCCATGACCCAATAGAATGGTTTTATTCATGCGGGATTGTTTTTTGGTAAATTTATAAATTGTTGCGAACTTTGTACCAAACCCTTAAAAATGCTTAAATATAGAATTCCATGAAAAAAAACCATTTACCAGGATTGATCCTTTTAGGAATCGTGCTCTTTTCCTGTTCACAAAAAAAAGTAACATCTGATAATCCGCTTATGATTGATTTTAATACCCATTTGCAGGCTGTGCCGTTCGACAAAATTAAGCCTGAGCATTATAAACCGGCATTTGATAATGCCATTGAAGAAGCCAGGGCTGACCTTGATAAGATTATTAAGTCATCAAAAAAGCCTACGTTCGAAAACACAATTGAAGCGCTTGAACATGCCGGATACCGGCTTAAACGCGTAGAGGCAGTATTTTTTAACATCAACTCGGCTGAGACCAATAAGGAAATTCAGGCAATTGCCCAGGAGGTTTCGCCTTTACTGACTGCCTATTATAATGATATTACCCTCAATCAGGACTTGTTCAAAAAAGTGAAAGAGGTATATGACAGCAGGGATAACCTGAAATTGAATTCCGAACAGCAAAAATTGCTGGATGATACCTATAAAGCTTTTATACGGAACGGGGCAAACCTGTCAGATGAGGCAAAAACCGAATACAGGAAAGTTACAACTGAACTATCCACGCTCTCCCTGAAGTTTGAAGAAAACCTCCTTGCAGAAACCAATGCCTACCAGATGCATATTACAAATGAAGCAGATCTGGCCGGATTGCCTGATTATGTTAAGGAAGCTGCAGCACAGGAAGCCAAATCCAAAAATCTGGATGGCTGGCTTTTTACTCTAAAAGCACCCAGTTACCTGGCATTCATGAAATTTTCAGATAACCGCAAATTGCGTGAGGAATTATACAGGGCAAATAGTTCCAGGAGCTTTCATGGCAATGACCAGGATAACCAGGAAGTGATCCGGAAAATTGTTGAAAACCGGTTGCGCCTGGCAAACATTCTTGGTTTTAAAACCTATGCCGATTATGTGTTGGAGGAACGGATGGCAAAAACTCCCGAAAAGGTAAGTACTTTTTTACAGGAATTGCTCGACGCATCCATGCCCGTTGCAAAGAAGGAATATGCTGAAGTTCAGGATTTTGCCCAGAAATCAGGCGCAAGGTTTGAACTGCAGCGATGGGACTGGTCATATTACTCCGAAAAACTTAAAAACAAAAAGTTTTCACTTACGGATGAAATGGTAAAACCCTATTTCCAGCTTGAAAAGGTTGAAGCGGGAGTGCTCGGACTGGCTACGAAACTATATGGTATTACATTTGTTCCTGATACGGCAGTACCAGTATACCATCCTGACGTCAGGGCTTACCAGGTATTTAATGAAAACAAGG
Source organism: Bacteroidales bacterium (assembly GCA_041737295.1). Taxonomy (GTDB): domain Bacteria; phylum Bacteroidota; class Bacteroidia; order Bacteroidales; family UBA10428; genus UBA5072. The sequence goes on from JBGSSA010000097.1 coordinate 5,183, forward strand.
ATTTTGTGGCCTTATTATACCTGGATTTTTTCCCGCGCGATGGCAAACAGGGCGGTGCATGGATGACCAATTACAGGGAGCAGTTCAAATTAAAGGGTGAGGATTTCAGGCCCCATGTTTCACTGGTTATGAATTTTACAAAACCGACAGAAACAAGGCCTTCATTGCTTACCTATGATGAGGTAAGGACCCTTTTGCATGAGTTCGGACATTCGCTTCATAGTATGTTAAGCGAATGTACCTATATGAGCCAGGCTGGCACAAATGTTTATCGCGATTTTGTAGAATTGCCATCCCAGATCATGGAAAATTGGGCTGAACAAAAAGAGTGGCTCGACGAGGTTGCTGTTCACTACCAGACCGGAGAAAAGATGCCCGAAAATATACTTGATAATATATTGGATAGCCGCAATTTTAATAGTGGCTATGCCTCGGTTCGCCAACTCAGTTTCGGAATTAATGATATGGCCTGGCATACGCTGACAGACTCGCTGAAAGTACCTGTCCCTGAATTCGAACAGGCTGCTATGGCGTCAACAGAACTTTTCCCTAAGGTGGAGGGTACATGCTTCAATACAGCCTTTTCTCATATATTCGATGGCGGGTATGCAGCCGGATACTATAGCTACAAATGGGCCGAAGTGCTGGATGCAGATGCTTTTTCGGTATTTAAGAAGAATGGGATATTTGATAAGGCAACAGCCAAAGCTTTTAAGGATAATATCCTGTCACGCGGGGGTACGGAAGATCCATCGGTTCTGTATAAACGGTTCAGGGGCCAGGAACCAACTGTTGAAGCGTTGCTTGTAAGGAACGGACTGAAATAGAGGTAGTTAAGAAGTTTTATCATATAATGCAAATAAAACCCCGCCGAACAGCGGGGTTTTTATATATACGGGGAATTTACATTATTCCGGATAAAAAGAAGATAGCCAAAATTTTAAACGCAGAGAACGCTAAGTTTTGTTTACCAGGATGTTACCAGGCTTATAGAGGACGCAGAGAAATCTCATTGCATTCGATTAACCACTCCAAACTTAGATACTCTTAATCAGCGAAATCAGCGAAAATCTGCGAGTAAAAAGCCTGGCAATCATCTAAAATCCGTGAGCTCTTTTTTCCGTGTCAGATACAATCCTAAAAACACCAACAGCCCGTTGATGATCAGGAGCTCAAACCCGAACTTATACCCTCCGAATAATCGCTCGGAATACATGTTCAGAAAAAAGCATAAGATCGGGGATATTACTGAAATATAGGGAACAAACCGATCATTGGTCTGGTATTTTGTGAGGATTCCAAAAGCAAACATACCCAGCAAGGGTCCATACGTATATCCCGCGATGGTAAACAGGGAATTGATAACACTTTGGTTATTAAGCACCTTAAAAACAACGATCACAAGGAACAGGAGAAGCGAAAACCCGATATGTACCATGGTACGAGTACGCATTCGCTGGTTATCTTCCTTGAAACCAAGAAAGTCTATACAAAAAGATGTAGTGAGCGATGTCAGCGCGGAATCGGAACTTGCATAAGCTGCTGCAAGCAGACCAAGGATAAAAACAAATCCGACGGATGCAGGCAGGTAGTTGAACACAAGAAACGGAAACAGCTGGTCAGTTGAACTGCACGTGAATGTCGCCGAGCCCGGGTTCTGTAATGAAATCGGGCAACCCTGCACCATCGGCTGGGCTGTAAAGTTTTCAATAATTACGCCCTTCGAATGAGCAAATAAATAAAGCAACGCACCGAGGGAAAGGAAAAGAATATTGACAAAGATCAGCATACTGCTCATCCAGTACATGTTTTTCTTAGCCTCGCCAATGTTTTTGCATGAAATGTTCTTTTGCATCATATCCTGGTCAAGTCCGGTCATAACAATGCAGATAAACATACCGCTCAAAAAATGCTTGAAAAAATTATTTCTTGGCTTCCAATCCCAGATGAACATATCGGAATACCGGCTTTCATGTACCTTTTGAATCATGTCAGCCAGACCAAGATTCATTTCCTTTGAAATCAGCACAATGGAAAGAATCACACCGAGAACAAGAAAAACTGTCTGAAAGGTATCCGTGTAAATGATCGTTTTGATACCTCCTTTGAAGGAATATACAAATATCAATGCAATTGTAATAAAAACAGTTAACCAAAACGGTACCCCAAAGGCAGACAGAATGTAGCTGTCAATGACCATAGCAACAAGGTAAAGCCTAAAGGCAGAGCCAATGACCCGCGATACGAGGAAATAAAAGGCACCCGTTTTATAACTATGGATTCCGAGTCTTTTTTGCAGGTAAACATAGATAGATGAAAGGTTCATGCGGTAATACAGTGGCATGAGCACATTGGCAATCACCATATAACCCAGGAAATAGCCCAGTACAAGCTGCATATACGAAAAAGCCGTGGCGCCCACTTCTCCCGGAATGGAAATAAAGGTAACTCCCGAAATGGAAGTCCCGATCATTCCAAAAGCTACAATATACCAGGGTGATTTCCGGTTACCTACGAAAAATGAGGCATTGTCAGCCCCGCGGCTTGTAATAATTGAGATGGTGATCAGGGTACCGAAGTACAAAACCACTATCATTAATAAGATCCATGGATTCATAGATATCCTTTTCTTTGCAAGAATAGTGAAAACAATCAATTAAAAAAACGCAATAATTAGATTATTTTTGTCGCAGCAAGGTTAAGCAGATACCGGTAAATACAATGAAAACATGAATTTTAGTTATCCTTCCAGGCTCCTTGAGGATGCCGTAAATGAATTTTCAACCTTACCCGGAATTGGTCATAAAACCGCCTTGCGGTTGGTTTTACATTTGTTACGGCAGGATAAGGCCGCACTTGAAAAGTTTGGAGATACCATTGCCCGCCTTGGCCGTGAGATAAGGTATTGCAGGATTTGTATGAACATGTGCAATGATGATGTCTGTCCGGTTTGTGCCGACACTAAAAGGGACCATTCGGTGATTTGCGTGGTGGAGACCATCAAGGATGTGATGATCATTGAAAATACCCAGCAGTACCGGGGTGTGTATCATGTGCTGGGAGGAATTATTTCTCCGATGGATGGAATGGGCCCGGCAGATCTTCATGTCTCTTCCCTGGAAGAACGGATGAAGACCGGGAATGTGCGTGAACTTATCCTTGCCTTGAGCGCCACCATGGAAGGAGATACTACAAACTACTATATTTTTCGCAAGCTCAACGCCTATAACCCTGTATTTTCAACTCTCGCCAGGGGTGTCTCAATAGGGGATGAATTGGAATACACGGATGAAATAACCCTGGGAAGGTCGATCATCAACCGGATTCCCTTTGAAGCCAAATAAAATAACTGCAAAAAAAAAGAAAGGGTGGAAGGATTCTTCCACCCTGGGTTAACTTAGTTTTTCAATACAGTTTTCAGTACTGATTCCTTGCTTATTTCCCTGGTACAGAAAAACCAGTCGTAACACTTCATTCCATCCTTGTTTTCCATACGATCCTTGGCTACACCACATGAACCTGCAGGAGGTACAATCACTGCATCACCGGGATACCAGTCAGCCGGGGTGGCGACTGAAAAGGCATCGGCTGTTTGCATGGCAATCAACGCCCTGTACAATTCATCAAAGTTGCGGCCAAGACTCAAAGGATAATAAATAATTGCCCTGATTATGCCCTTGGGGTCAATAAAAAATACAGCCCGCACTGCCTTGGTGTTGCTTTCGCCCGGTTGGATCATGCCATATTTTTTTGCCACTTCCATCGTGATATCCTCAATCAATGGAAATTTGACCTCGACATCCTTCATACCCTTGTACTCGATTTTTTCTTTGATGGTGCGAAGCCATGCAATATGGCTGTACAGACCATCTACAGATAGTCCAACGAGTTTACAATTTGCATTTTCAAATTTCTGTTCCATTGATGCGAAAGTCATAAATTCCGAGGTGCAGACAGGCGTAAAATCAGCAGGATGGCTGAAAAGAATAACCCAGCTTCCCTTGTAGTCTCCAGGAAAATTAATTTTCCCCTGGGTCGTAACTGCTTCAAAAACCGGTGCAGGATCACCTATTCTTGGCATTGCAATAAATTGATTTTCTTCCATATGTGTATTATTTAAAAATTAATATTTATTCTGTGGGTCTGCCTGCGGCAATGGTCTTGCTTCTTTCGATTGATTGAAGGGCAAGATATTTATCTCCGAATTTTGCAAGATTTTCATTCTCCTTGTCAAACTGATCGAAATGGCGTTCCTCATCCTCTACAAGCAGTTCGAACAATTTTTTCGAAACTGAATCGGAATTTTTAGAGCATTCATTTGCCCAATCGTTGTAATCCCGTGCGCTTCCGGTTTCCATGTTTGCAGCCATTTCAAGCATTTTTGCCACATCATGAATTTTTTTAACATCTTCGGACGCCTTCATCTCAACTTCACCTTTAAGAAACAGTACGCGATCGGCCAGTTTTTCAATGTGCATCATTTCTTCAATGGCTGTGCGTTTAAACAGGTTGGACAGCAAATCGTAACCCAGGTCATCACAATGAAAATGAAAATACATGTACTGGTGTACGGCAGATAGTTCATCTGCAATGGCCTTGTTTAGTAATTCAATACTTCTTTCTTTCATATTATGTACGTTTAAGGTTAATATTCACCCTTTTGAGACGAACGGGTCAGCACAAAGCAGGTATTAATGTTGGTTTTTATCGTTGAATTTTCCAATGATCTGGAGCTTAATATCCGCAATTTCAAAATCAGGAATCGCTTTTTTACTGAAATAGTTTTCAATAAGTGTATTGAGATCTGAGTCAAAATAATCCTCAATCCTGTCCGATTCGGCGCTGTATAAATGATGATGCTTTTCCATCATGGCATCGTATCTCATTATATCTCTGTCTGTTTTAACTTTCTTAATTAATTTATTTTCAACAAGGGCATCCAGTACCTTGTAAACTGTTGCGGTCGCAATGTTCGGATGTTCCTTCCCGATAAATTCAATTATGTTTTCAGCCGTCGGATGATTATTGAGTTTAATTATTGCATCCAGGATGGCTATCCTCTGAGGGGTTACCTTGAGACCCTTCTCCGCTATCATGTTCCTGATTCCCCTGGTTGTCATGGCTAATAAATTTCTAAAGAGAATTATTCTCTTTTAATAATAGACAAATTTAATAAAAATTTTAATACAAATGGGCACCAGTTAAAAAAACTATGCGTCCATTGTATATATCACTGCGCTCATCGGCGCAAAAATTTTAAATATCAGGTTATTTCTTAAGGTTAACCTTGGCAGCCATTGCGGCACCAATAATTCCAGCCTCATTGAGGAACTGGGCAGGTACTACCTTTGCCTTCAGGTTAAGCTGTCCCTGGAATAATTCGAGTTTTTTACTGGCTCCTCCGCCAAGAATGATCAATTCCGGACCAGTAAGAAATTCCAGGAATGAAATATACTCATTCAACCGGGTTCCCCAATCTTCCCAACTGAGATTTTCCTTTTTTCTGGCCGCATCTGAAACGTATGTTTCAGCATCCATTCCCTTAAATTCAATGTGGCCGAATTCAGTATTCGGATATAATTTACCTTTAATAAACAAGGACGAACCTATTCCTGTGCCGATGGTGAGAACCAGAATAGCACCCTTAAACCCTGCACCTGCTCCAAGTTTAACCTCAGCCAGTCCGGCTGCATCCGCGTCATTGATCACCCATACAGGTAATTTTGTCACTTCATTAAACAGCTTTCTTGCATCGGTATTTATCCACGACTTGTCTATATTGGCGGCAGTGCGCACCACACCATGCTGAACAACTGCAGGAAAACCGCAGCCGATAGGTCCTTTCCATTTAAAATACCTGACAAGGTCCTTAATTGTTTTGGCAACTTTTTCTGGTGACGAAGGTTCGGGAGTTGGAAAGCGATATCTTTCCTCCAACAATTTACCGGTTTTAAGATCAACTGGTGCACCTTTTATTCCGCTACCACCAATGTCAATTCCCAAAATTTGTTTTGAATTCATATGTAATCAGGTTTTCTGGTTTAACCCCATAACGCAAGATAGCAACAAAAATCTATTTTACCCGTGACTTGTTTCAATTTTCTTTAGTTTTCTTTTTTGTTAATATTTTACATGCATTCTGACTCATAAATTTCTTTAAAATTGATATTTTGGTGTAATTTTAGAAAACAGATTTGTTCCCCATAATTTCTCTATGTAATGGAAGATACTATTATTGCCCTGTTGAATAATAATCTCAGGGTAATCATACCTGATTTCGGCGCTTTTATCATAAGGCAGAAACAACCGAGGATCATCGTATTCAATGAGTTTCTTCGTTACAATGACGGTATTCTGATCGATTTCATTGTCAAAACCGAAGGAATTGACCCTGATATAGCCGAACAACGCGTTGCCGCTTTTGCCGAAGACGGATCAAAACTATTGGCAAGCGGTCGTGAAATGGTCATTGAAGGGCTTGGATCCCTTCGGAAGGACAGCAGTGGCAAAATCAGTTTTGTTGAAGCGCCTGAAATTATTGAAATTGAAATAAATGAAACTGCTGAGCCGGAGAAGATTGCAGCAGAACCGGAGAAACCGGAGACCCCGGGTTTTATTGAGAAGGAGACTCCTCATACCCCCAAAACCAGGTCTGCTTCAGTGAAAAAAAGTAAAGTTGCAAAGGCACCCGCTAAAGCTAAGAATTCACCCCCAAAAAAGTTACCGAAAAAACTTCCTCCCGATATTCCCCCCACGGCTGTTGACCTTCCCATCGCTGAACCTCAGCCGGCCATTGAAGCAGCAATTGAACAGGCCGCTGTTGAACCGGTTGTGCCATTGGAAGAAGCAACTGAACAGGCCGCTGTTGAACCGGTTGTGCCAATGGAAGCAGCAATTGAACAGGCCGCTGTTGAAGCACCATCCGGTGAACCGGTTGTGCCAACAGAACTTGCTACAGAACCGGTCGCTGTTGAAGCGGCATCTGCAGAGCCAGGTGTTCTTACTCAGGAAGCAGTTGATGCTGCTGTTGCTGGTATAAGAAAGGAAATGGAACCTGAGCGTCTTCCGGATAACTGGTCGTCTTTTGCCGCAGGAAACACAGGGGCATCTGTCAAACCTAATCCCTTATCAACAAACCGGATTCTGGCCTGGGTACTGATAATATTATTTATAAATGCAGTTATCCTTGGATGGTTTGTTTTTAGAAAAAAGACACAAAATGCGCCGGCAGGGAAATCAGTTACAACAATGATTTCAGATACCCTATACGATCAGCTGGCCGATTCAGTAAAAGCGGCTGCTTTGGATAGCTCCATCGTTTATGGTGAAATTCCCGGTGAAGACTTGAAAGAAAGCGCCTCATCGCCCGGTTCCCGCTACTATATCGTGGCAGGTTGTTTTCGCGATGAGGTCAATGCAGATTCTCTTGTAACTTCCTTAAAGCTTCTTGGCTATAAGGCGGAGAAATTTGGAAAAATAGGGAACTTGTTCGCTGTTTGCTTTACTTCGTTCGATGACAAAGATGAAGCAGTTTTGGAACTGAAAAATATAAGGGAAAAAGTCCCGTCTGCCTGGATGACTAAATTCTGATAACTCTACTAACCTCAACCTGATCATTATGACTCGAAGAATTATATTTTCCGTATTTTTCCTGGTATCAATTTTCGCACCATCTGTCCTGATCGCCCAGAAAGCAAACGTGGTTATCCTCAATGCGGATATGGCAAAGGATACAATCAGCCGTCATATTTATGGCAATTTTTCTGAACACCTGGGTCACTGCATTTATGGAGGTATCTGGGTGGGAGAAAATTCTGCTATTCCAAATACCCGCGGAATCAGGAATGATGTGGTAGCGGCGCTTAAGAACCTTAGTATCCCGAATCTCCGGTGGCCGGGTGGATGTTTTGCAGACGAATATCATTGGATGGATGGAATCGGCCCGCGTGAAAACAGGCCAAGAATGGTAAACACGCATTGGGGTGGGGTGGTAGAGGATAATAGTTTTGGTACCCACGAATTTCTCGATCTTTGTGAACAGGTTGGTACCGAACCTTACATATGCGGGAACCTGGGAAGCGGGTCAGTAGAGGAAATGTCGAAATGGGTTGAATATATTACTTTCGACGGTCAAAGTCCAATGGCGGAATTGCGCCGCAAAAACGGAAGGGACAAGCCCTGGAAGGTAAGCCTCTGGGGTGTGGGAAATGAGAACTGGGGTTGCGGAGGTAACATGACGGCTGAGTTTTATGCGGATCAGTATAAGCGATATGCCACCTATTGCCGTAATTATGGAGCCAACCGGTTGTTTAAGGTTGCTGGTGGAGCCAATACAAACGACTACCACTGGACCGAGGCCCTCATGAAAAATATTCCCGGCAATATGATGGGGGGCGTTTCACTCCATTATTATACGGTTCCTAACAATTGGGAAAATAAGGGTTCTGCTACCCGCTTTTCGGAAAAGGATTATTTTGCCACCCTCAAAGCTACCTTATATATGGAGGAGCTTGTGACAAGGCATTCCAGCATTATGGACCAGTATGATCCTCAAAAAAAGATTGCCCTGATGGTGGATGAATGGGGTACCTGGTATGATGTGGAGCCGGGTACAAATCCGGGTTTCCTGTTTCAGCAAAACTCCCTGCGTGATGCCCTGGTGGCTGCAATTAACCTGAATATATTCAATAATCATTGCGACCGCGTAGGGGGCGCAAATATAGCGCAGATGGTGAATGTGCTTCAGGCTATTATATTTACGGATGGGGACAAAATGGTTCTGACCCCCACTTACTATATTTTTGAAATGTATAAGGTCCATCAGCAGGCTGCCCTTATCCCGCTTACCTTCAAATCACCGGAATATGTATTCGAGGGTAAATCGATTCCTGCAGTGACGGCATCAGCTTCACGCGATAAAAAAGGAACCGTTCATGTGACTTTTACACAAGCCGATCCGCATAATGAAATAGAGTTAAACATTGATATCCGGGGCCTTCAGGCCGGCTCTGTTAAAGGAAAAGTTCTGACGTCAAAAGAACTGAATGCACATAATACTTTTGAAAATCCCAATGTGATAAGGACAATGGATTTCACGACTGCCAAACTGAAAAATAATATACTGACAATTAAATTACCTCCTGCCTCAGTCGTTATGCTTGAATTGAATTGATTACACGATCTGTAACCTCTAATATTGAATTTATGAAAAGCAACCGGAGAGATTTTATCCGGAAGAGTGCATTTGCAGGGGTTTCTGCAGTTGGACTCTCCATAACCGGCGGTGATCTGCTTGCCGGACAGGATGAAAAGAACAACGTTAAAAAAACTGAAAACTCCGGGATTGTCCGTGCCGGTTTTATTGGAGTGGGAAGTCGGGGCAGGAGTCATGTTCATGACACATTATCTATTCCAAACGTGGAAATTGTTGCAATTTGTGATATTCAGCCAAATGCAATCAATGAGACAAAAAAGATCATTCTTGGAAAAGGCAGAAAGGAACCAAAAGTATATACCGGCAGCGATCGTTCCTTTGAAGCTATGCTGAAAAATGAGCAGCTTGATTCTGTGATCATTTCCACGCCCTGGGAATGGCATGTTCCGATGTCTGTAGCATCAATGCGGGCGGGTGTTCCTTATACAGGTGTTGAAGTATCTGCGGCAAATACCCTGGAGGAATGCTGGGACCTTGTCAATGTGCATGAAGAAACGGGTATGAAGCTGATGATCCTTGAAAATGTATGTTACCGGCGCGATGTTATGGCGGTACTGAACATGGTCAGGACCAATCTTTTCGGTGAGCTGATCCATTGCCGCTGCGGTTATGAACATGATCTGCGGGCAGTCAAATTTAATGACGGCGTGAATTACAATTACGAAAAAGGCGGTGCCCTTAAAATGGGCAAGGAATCCTATTCCGAGGCACAATGGAGAGGGTTGCATGCCATCAGGCGAAACGGCGATCTTTACCCGACTCATGGAATCGGCCCAATTGGCAATTACCTTGATATCAACCATGGAAACAGGTTCCTCACGATTTCTGCCATGGCCACCAAATCCCGGGGACTGCATAAGTTTATTGTTGACAATGGGGGGGCCGGACACCCTTTTGCTGATATTCAGTTTAACCTGGGGGATATTGTTACCTCAATGATTAAATGTGCCAATGGGGAAACCATTATTGTTACACACGATACAAATCTGCCCAGGCCATATTCACTTGGTTTTAGAGTAGAGGGGACCAATGGCTTGTGGTATAATGACGGGGATACGGTTTATGTGGAAGGAAAAACAAAGAAGCCTCATGAATGGGATGATTCGGCAGAATGGATGACCCGCTATGATCACAGGTATTGGCGTGAAAGAGGCCAGGAAGCAGAAGGTGGCGGACACGGAGGTATGGATTTTATGATGCTGTATGATTTCTACGATGCTGTCCTGGGTAAAAAGGAAGTACCGCTGGATGCTTATGATGCAGCTGCCTGGAGTGCCATTTCGGCATTGTCGGAAATGTCTGTGGCCCGGGGTGGTTCGCTCGTTGATTTTCCTGATTTCACCCGCGGCCAATGGATAAAACGTAAACCATGGTTTGCACCCGATGACAAGTTCCCGGTGGCCGCAGAGAGAAACCTGATCAATGGCCTGTTCTGATCATTATGAAAATCCGGATTCTTCTCTTTTTTACTGCCCTATCATGTTACACGGCATTCTGCCAGTCATTTTCTGATAAGCCTGTGCTTATCGATGATCACTGGTATTTTCATCGCGGGGGGGCACAGCGCGCGGAACAACCTGAATTTGATGATGTTTTATGGCGAATTGTCGATCTTCCTCACGACTGGAGTATTGAAGACCTGCCGGGAACTTATTCCCCTTTTGACCGCGATGCTATCAGCCAGGCAAATGGCGGGTTTACAACAGGTGGAACCGGGTGGTACCGTAAAAAGCTGTTTATTGGCAATGATATGAAGGAGAAGATTCTCACCGTTTTGTTCGAAGGAATCTATATGAATGCGGAATGCTGGCTGAACGGACATTCCCTTGGAAGTCACCCGTATGGCTATACTTCTTTTGCTGTTGATATTACTCCATATATACGATTTGGCGCGGAAAATATGTTGGCCGTGAAGGTGCGGAACGAAGGGGAGAACAGCCGCTGGTATTCCGGTTCAGGTATATACCGGCATGTGTGGCTTTTAGCCAACGAACCCATACACTTATCATTATGGGGAACAGCGATTACGGCTTCAGCTATTAGTGTATCATCTGCAAAGATCAGCCTGAAAACAGAAGTTTTCAACCAGGGTAAATCTGCCGGGGATGTAAAACTGGTTGCACGTATTTTTGACCCCCTGGGAGTTGAAGTCAGTCAGGCAGAAACCATCCTATCTTTAAATGCCGGTGATAAATCAATAGTCAGTCAGGATATTGATATAACAAATCCCCGTCGCTGGTCTGTTGACGATCCGGCTCTCTATTCAGCCCGTGTTGAGATATATGTGGAAGGGAAACAGACAGATCTGCAGGAAACCAATTTTGGCATACGTTCCATTTCAGTTGACCCGGCTCTTGGTTTTATACTGAATGAAACCCCGCTTAAACTAAAGGGAGCGTGTATTCATCATGATAATGGACCGCTTGGATCAAAAGCATTTGACCGTGCCGAGGTTCGAAAAGTTGAGCTGCTGAAGGCGAACGGCTATAATGCAATCCGCTGTTCCCACAATCCTCCCTCCCCGGCCTTACTGAATGCCTGTGACAGGCTCGGCATGCTCGTTATTGATGAAGCATTTGATATGTGGAAGGATGAAAAAAACCCGCATGATTATCATTTGTATTTCCCGGATTGGTGGCAGAAGGATATTGAAAGCATGGTAAAAAGGGACAGGAATCATCCTTCTGTTATCATGTGGAGTATTGGTAATGAAATTCCCAACCGGCACACCACGGAGGTGGTGCTCCTTGCAAAAACAATGGGTGATTTTATAAGAAATATTGATCCGACAAGACCAGTGACTTCCGCAGTAAATGATTTGAAACCGGATAAGGACCCTTATTTTGCCACCCTTGATGTGGCCGGATATAATTATGCCGCAGGAGGTGATCATGGTCAGCCCGATCTGTATGAAACCGACCATAAAAGGGTTCCCGAAAGGATAATGTACGGTGCTGAATCCTATCCCCTGGATGCTTTTCAAAGCTGGATGGACGTGGTAGATCATACCTGGGTGATCGGGGATTTTGTATGGACAGCCTTTGACTATATTGGTGAAGCGAGTATCGGCTGGAGAGGTTATTGGCAGGAACAAAGCTTTTTTCCCTGGAACCTGGCTTATTGTGGTGACCTGGATATTTGCGGATGGAAAAGGCCCCAGTCATTTTATCGCGATGTATTATGGAAAAATAATCAGCTGTCAGTTTTCGTAAGGCCGGCATTTCCTTCTTTTGCACAAAACCCCAACAGGCAATCGTGGTCGAAATGGCATTGGTTTGACGATGTGGCGGACTGGAACTGGAGTGGAAGCGAATCCCTTCCCCTGGAAGTTAAGGTCTATTCATCATGCGAAAAAGTGGAATTGCTATTGAACGGAAAATCACTTGGGGTAAAAGAAGTCAATCGTAAAACAAAGTTTATGGCAAGCTGGCAGGTGCCCTATCAGCCGGGTACCCTCAAGGCAGTGGGTTATTCAGGGAAAAAACCCATAGCAGAATGTGAACTGGTAACAGCCGGAGAACCTGTCAGGATAAAAATCACCGGCGACAGAACGGAAATGCGTGCAGATGGCCAGGATCTTTGGTATGTAACAGTAGAACTTACGGATGCCAATGGAATCCGGAATCCAAGGGCTGAAAACCTTGTAAATTTTGCTGTAACCGGTCCTGCCACAATTGTGGGAGTGGGGAATGCCAACCCGGTAAGCCTGGAAAGTTATACACTTCCCCAACGGAAAGCATGGCAGGGAAGATGCCTTGTTATCCTTCGCGCCGGCCGCGAAAGCGGTACAATCAAATTAACTGCCACCTCGAAGGGGGTGGAAAGTGCTGAAATTGAGATTAAAAGTTATTGATCCACTCAGCCAGCTCCCCAGGCTTTACAGGATGCTGTTCACCGGTAGTCATATCTTTGACTGTAAGTATGCCATCCCTTATTTCATTTTCTCCGGCCATTACAACATAGGGAATATGCCGGGCATTGGCATATGAAAGCTGCTTATTCAGCTTGGATGAATCGGGATAGAGTTCGGCTGCAATTCCTGCTTCATGCAGTTTTGCGAGAAGGGTAAAACAATACAGGCTTTCCTTTTCACCAAAATTTACAAACATGATGCTGGATGACACTGCTGTATCTTCCGGAAATAAATTCAACAGGGCCATTACATCATAGATTCGGTCTGCACCAAAGGAAATGCCAACACCTGAAATATTTTTCAAGCCAAAAATCCCGGTAAGGTCATCGTAACGACCCCCACCGCATATGCTTCCGATTTCAGCATCCATGGCTTTTACTTCTATTATGGTGCCTGTATAATAATGAAGTCCCCGTGCCAAAGATATATCCAGTTCAATTTCAGATTTCAGGGAGGTCGGTCGCATGCAATTCAGTAAATATTCCATTTCCTCAATCCCCTTAAGTCCGGTTTCGCTGTCCCTGAACAGTTTTTTAAGACTTGCCAGTTTCACTTCATTTGTACCTGAAATAGAAAACACAGGTTCGAGCTTAAGTATGCTTTGTGTTGACACGCCTTTCATCTCCAATTCCCGGATCACGGCATCAGAACCGATTTTTTCAAGTTTATCAAGGGCTACGGTGATATCGGTTAACATTTCGGGTTGCCCTATATATGCTGCAATGCCAGCCAATATTTTGCGGTTGTTTAGTTTAATCCTGACTTTAACACCCAGTTTATTGAAAACCTCATCGATGATGCAAAGCAGGTCAGCCTCGTTAAGCAGGGAATTGCTGCCGATCACATCTGCATCACACTGGTAAAACTCACGATAACGCCCTTTCTGCGGCCTGTCGGCACGCCAAACGGGCTGGATCTGGTATCTTTTGAAAGGAAATTCAATTTCATGCTGGTGCTGTACAACAAAACGGGCAAATGGCACCGTGAGATCATATCTCAATCCTTTTTCACAGATCCTCAGGGAAAGAGCATTAGGATGATTAGGGGTTAAATCTGCAGGGTTGATTCCTGCCATAAAATCTCCTGAGTTCAAAATTTTAAAAAGCAATTTATCCCCTTCCTCACCATATTTTCCAAGCAGGGTATCCAGGTTTTCCATGGCAGGAGTTTCGATGGGAAGATACCCATGCTGTTTAAAAATGGTGCGTATGGCATCGAAAATGTAATTTCGCCTGGCCATTTCAGCGGGGCCGAAATCGCGTGTGCCCTTCGGTATAGTGGGTTTATGCAGTGCCATTATTTTTTTTATAATGAGAATTTTAAATCTGACCACAAAGTAAGAAAAGATTTATTGTATAAGCTAATATATGGGGATCGCATGGAATATTTTGATTGATGATTACGGGTTTTTCGCAGATTTCGCAGAGTAACAAATTTATATTCTGAAAATGGTTAATCGAATGCAATGAGATTTCTTCGCGACCTCTCAACTTGGCGCGCTTTGCGAAAAAAAACTCTGCAGGCTTTGCGTTTAAATTTCAGGCCATCTCCTGTTTACCTGAATTGTTTTCCCCCGCATCTTGTAAAGGGAGATGTGCAAAACTGCAAAACTGCAAAACTGCAAAACTGCAGAACCATTAAACCCTGTCCGAACCAGATAAAGTCAACTATTTCGATATATGCAAATACCCCGTAATTTACACATTTAGAATATTATACATTCAACTTGTTCATGTTCAAGACACTGAGTCTGATAACACTTTTTTGCATAGTTCAGGGAAATGGTTATATTTCGCAAATTAACCTAATAAGAAAACTCATATGAAAAAACAACTTTTGCTGATTACTGGCCTCGCAGGTCTTGCAGCCATGGCATTTGGCGGTGGGATAGTAACCAATACCAACCAGAGTGCAGCCTGGGTGCGGACATTAAACCGAGATGCTTCTACCAGCGCCGATGCAGTTTATTTCAATCCTGCAGGATTAATCAAGCTTTCTGACGGCTTTCATTTTTCGCTGAATACACAAACAATTTTTCAAAGCAAAGATGTTACTAGCAATTATAACTATTTAAGTCCATCTCCAAAAACATTCTTAGGAGATGTAACAGCACCTGTTTTTCCTGGTTTTTATGCTACATGGAAAAAAGATAAATTGGCCGTATCCTTTGGATTTAATCCTATTGGCGGTGGTGGGGGTGCTACACTCGAAACTGGTTTACCCTCTTTTGAATTACCTATCTCGGATTTAGTGCCATCCTATGCAGCGCAGGGAGCAACTGACTATCGTTTAGATGCATATCTTAAGGGCACTTCTGTTTTCTTTGGTTATCAAGGTGGTCTTACTTATAAAATTAACGATGTTATATCTGTTTATGCAGGTTTGAGATACGTTACCGGAAAAAATACTTATAATGGACATCTAAAGAGCATAGATGTCTTGATGGGAGAGAATTGGGTACCAGCTCCGGACCTCTTAAACGGAACTGCTGCTGTAGCCAGCAATCAAGCAATTAATGTTCAGACTGCAATTGATAATGGAATAATAGATGCCGCTGATGCAGTTTCTCCAACTTTAGCAGGAGGATTGACCGCATTGGGAATCCCCAATGCATCAGCTTTAACTAATGAACAAGCCATTTTGGCACTAAATCAGGCAAGTGCAGGATATGCAACTAAGGCTGATCTCTTATCCGGACAAGAGGTAGAGGTTGAACAAAAAGGATCTGGTTTTACACCAATTATTGGTGTAAACATAAGTTTCGAAAAGCTCAATATTGGACTGAAGTATGAATTTATAACCAAAATTGAAGTTGAGAATGAAACCACAAGTGACTTTATTCTAGGATATTCTGGAACGACACCTATAACTATGTTTCCTGATGGTATGAAAACTAGTAATGATTTACCAGCTATGTTTTCAATTGGAACTAGTTATTCAATTCTACCTAAATTTAAAGTTCTCGCTGGATTTCATTACTATTTTGATAAAAATGCAAATTATGGTAAAACCTTCGAGGGCCAGCCTGTTGATAATGATGCCATTATTGATAACAATTACTTTGAATTTTCTGCCGGACTCGAATATAACATAACTGAGAAACTTCTAGTTAGCGGAGGCTATCTTCATGCAAATACAGGCGTAAGTGAAGATTATCAATCCGATTTAAGCTTCAGTTTGACTTCAAATACTTTCGGTTTTGGGCTGGGTTATAAATTTACAGAAAGATTGATGCTAAATCTTGGAGGTGCGTACACAGCTTATCAGGAAGACACAAAGGATTATACACATAGTCTAAATGGCAATAATATTCCTGTTACAGATACGTATTACAAGGACAATCTGTTCTTTGGCCTGGGAGTGGATTTCAGCTTCTAAGAAAATGAATAAATCTGAGCCGGTTAGCTTATGCTGACCGGACTAGATCTTATATAAATGAAAAAGCCTAACCTGGTTAGTAATACTAAACCGGGTTAGGTTTTTTTGCATACCTGAAGTAAAAGCTACCCCCTTTGAAGTTTGAAGTCGGATGCAGGCAGGACCCTGCTCCCAGAAAAAATTAAGATCTTGATCTGAAATTCCTTCCGCCCCCGGAATTATTTTCTTTCTCTCTGGCCTGATTGACGTTGACACTGCGTCCTTTAATCTCGGTACCGTTAAGATTCTCAATAGCCTCTTGAGCTTCCTTGTCATTCAGCATCTCTACAAAACCAAAACCTTTGCTTCTGCCGGAATACTTGTCGGAAATGATTTTAACTGATGTTACCTCGCCGTATTCTTCAAAAGCTTTCCTTAATTCATCTTCATTGACATTGAAATGAAGATTACCTACATAAATGTTCATAGAATAAAAATATAAAAATGAATAGATTATCAATACAAAAATAAGCTAATTATTGGGACGAGGAAATTTTTTACCTTTTATTTACAGGTTGTTGAAAAAATGGCTTCTTGGGGTTTTGGGTTTTTGGGTTTTCGGGGTTTAGGGGTCTAAGGGAATAAGCCCCTAAGCCCCTAGGCCCCTATTTCTTCTTTCTTCGTTGCAGTATCCTTCTTCCAAGATAATATATCAACGAAACAATGATCCAAAACGGCCAGATACGGATTACAAACAGGGTAAATTTAACAAGACCATACCAGCCTTTTATAAGGGACAGCCTTAACCGGTCAATGAAACTCCCCTCATTTTGCGAGGTAAAATTATAGTCATTCTTCTTAGTGATCCGGAGATCAAGGGTGCTAAAACCGACCTGGTTGTTGAGATATCTCAGTCTCCCTTCCGTACTTTCTATCTCCTCCTCGATGATTCTTGTTTTTTCTTCAATCTCAAGGATGTCTTTCACGGATTTTGCCTGCTTTAGTAATTCACCGTACCGGTTCAGATAATTTTTTTTATTCTTCAGCCTGGTTTCAAGGTCGATAAATTCTTCTGTCACGTCCCTGGATGAAATGTTTTTGAAAACCAATTCACCAATCGCAGATTCTGCCTGTGCAATAAACAATTCAAATTTTTCGGAAGGAATCCTGATTTTTAATGTGAAATCATGGGAGTAATCCTGGTTGTTATAGCTTTCCCCGGCATAATACCCATGAAATTTTTTAACCAGGCTGTCGATTTGAATCTTCCCCTGTTCCAGTTTTCTGACCCTGATCTCCATGCTGCCATCCTTGATGATCTTCCGGGTAAACTTTATTTGGGCAGGTTCTGGTTCCTCAACTATTGAATTCATCAATTCCATTTGTGAACCATCCTCTGCGGGCGGTGGGGGAGAAGGGGGGAGCAAATCCTTCTCAACCATTCTCATTTCATGAGTCAAAACGGCGGGTTCTGAAGCCCCGTGAGATTTGCACGAAGCGATGAATAATACCATCACTAACAGGGTGAGGGTGAATTTAAAGGATTTCATGTATTGTTTATTTGACTATTTACGATTACATTCCCCCCGAAGCGGTCCTGAATGCACGACTGCACGACTGCAAAACTGCAGAACTGCAAAACTCTACAACCTGCTTCTAGAACAAGAAATTCAATCCAATATACAATCCGCTTTCTCCATCACCCTTATCCAGCGCGCGGCCATAATCCACGGCAACGATGAAATTCTGGTTCATGACGATATGGATACCGGCACCTGCACCCATGTGAAGCGATTCATCCTGGCCG
>JBGSSA010000113.1:0-14267 GCA_041737295.1 Bacteroidales bacterium
GTTGATGGAAATCCGGTTAATGGGTTGTCGGATTGGAAACTAATCGATTGTGTTCCTGCCGGTGATGACTTTTCAGGAAAGGGAGCAAAAATCAGGATGTCACGGAATGACTCCCTCCGGGTGGAATTAACCTATCTGTTGTATCCTGGTTTGCCACTCATACGAAAATCCATTACAATATCAAATCATGGAAAACAGGACCATTACATCGAGGCATTAACCATAGAAGATCTCAATACCCGGTTTAATCTTACTTCCACCTGGGTATATCAGAAATATGCAAGGCAAATACATATCGGAAATTTTGAGGGCAATTGGGATGATGCCGTTGTGGTATTTCATGATCATGAATTGCAGGCCGGAATGGCGGTCGGAAATGAAATGCCGGGCGTTCTCAAGCGCATCGCCTACCACCTCCCGGAACATTTATCTGCCGGTACAACCTTGCCCGGACAGGATTTCCCGTTCAGAAAATGGCTAAAACCGGGTGAATCCTGGAAAAGCCCCTCCACTTTCTTGGCACTCTACAAATCCGGGAGTGCAAGTGAAGTCATGAATACCACGGTGAATGAATATGTCCGGAAGTTTATGGGAATCCGTCTGTCACAATTAGACCATAAGCCACAGTTTGTTTACAATACCTGGTATCCTTTCAGGACTTTTGTCAATGATTCGCTGGTTCGCGACATCGCATTGGCTGCAGCAGAGTGTGGGATACAGGAATTTGTTATTGATGATGGCTGGCAGGTGAACGATTCAGGTAATACCCCGGGCAAGCCCTGGGGAGGGAATTATGGTGACTGGCTCGTGGACAGGAAGAAGTTTCCCGGGGATTTGAAATCCACATTTGATTATATACGTTCATTGGGTATGAAACCGGGTTTATGGATCAGTATAGGTTCTGCAACGGCTGATTCAAAAGTGTTTAAAGAGCACCCCGAATGGTTTGTTAAAAATTACTTGAATAGTCCGGGGAACCTGCACTACGTGACTGACAGTTCTGATTTTTATACAAGTTGCTTTGGAACAGAATGGTTTGGATACATTAAAAAAGTCATAATTGACCTTGTAAAAGAACACGGACTGGCCTATGCAAAACTTGACCTTTCGGTGGTTACCAGTGCATATGTTGAAGATCCACGGGTTTCCGGCTGTTATGATAGCCATCACCCATATCACAGGGATCGTGAGGAATCCTATATAGTAATTTATGAAAGGGTGCTCCGGTTATTTGATGAATTGCACAAGGAAGCCCCGTCCTTGTTTATTGACTGCACATTTGAAACTGCAGGAAAATTGCAGATGCAGGACTTTGCATTTGCCATGCATGCAGACGGAAACTGGCTTTCAAATTTTGAAGAGGATTTTCCCGTGGGAGCCTTGCGTGTACGCCAGATGGCCTGGTGGCGAACGCCCGCTATGCCTGCCTCCTCATTAGTAATCGGCAACCAGGCTATGGATAATACGGATTTCCTTTTTAGCCTGAAATCACTCATTGGAACCTTGCCGATAGTGTTGGGGGATCCCCGGAAATTATCGGGGGAACAAAGAGCCGAAATCAGGAATTGGTCGGATTGGATGCAGCAAATGCAGGAGAAATATGATTATATGTCGTTCCGTCAAGATCTGCCGGGATTTTGGGAACCCGGGGAGGGTGCGTGGGACGGTTGGCAACGGATTAATACGGATACCCGGAAAGGAGGTATTATGGGTGTATTCAGGCAGGGGGCAATGGAATCTTCCCGGACTGTATTTATTACAGGACTGGCTCCTGACAGGACTTATACAATTCACAAAGCTCCCGGAAAAAACGTTATTTATGAGGCGACTGGTAAATCACTTGCAGAAAAAGGTTTTCAGGTTGAGTTTAACCGGATGACTGATGGTAATATATTTGAAGTGAGTGGGGAGTGAGAATTTGTTGATTTGTTGATTTCCGTGGGTTGTCACCCACGGTTATTGAAATCTGACCCCTTCGGGGTCGCAAGGACTGCAGAACTGCAAAACTGCATAACTGCAAAACTGCAAAACTGCAAAACTGCAAAACTGCAAAACTGCAAAACTTTTCAACTAAAGCTTCCTGATAAATAATCCTTTGTCAGCTGCTTCTTCGGGTTGTTGAAAAATTCGTCTGTGGGGCCCGATTCTATGATTTTACCCAAATACATAAATACAATATTATCAGCAATTCGTTTGGCCTGCCGCAAAGTATGGGTTACAAGTATTAAGGTGTATTTTTCTTTAAGTTTAATAAATAACTCTTCAATCTTTTTGGTGGAAATCGGATCCAGAGCTGAGGTGGCCTCATCTCCAAGAATGTATTCAGGTTCGATGGCAAGTCCCCTGGCAAGACAAAGTCGCTGCTGCTGCCCTATGGAAAGCCGCGTGGCCGGGGTTCTGATCCTTCCCCTCACCTCATCCCATAAACCAACATACTGGAGATATTGAATAACGGTTTGATTCAACGCCTTCCGTTTTTTAAGTCCATGTATCCTGGGCCCATAAGCGACATTGTCAAATATTGACATGGGCAAGGGGCATGGACGTTGGGCCAGCAGTCCCATTTTCTTCCGCGTATCGATCACATTCACCTTTGAGCCATATATATCCACATCGTTTACGAAAATGCTTCCCTTTATTTTAACCTCGGGCGTTTCATCGTGCATCCGGTTCAGCGCTTTTAGGAAGGTTGATTTGCCGCAACCGGAAGGACCAATAATGCATGTTATGCTTTTTTCGGGAATCACCAGGTTAATGTCTTTTAAAATATGCTGGTCCCGGATATGTACATTTAAATGCTCTACTCTCATTGAAATCGGAGAAGTCACAGGTTTAAGATGGTTTTCCTGAATGCGGCCGGACATTGATTTTTCCTGCATGGTTTCAATATATATATCTTTCATAATTAAATCTTATTTTTTGAGAATTTCGAACTGAAATACCGGGCAGAAAAGCTCAATATCAGAATGATGACAGTCAATATAACAGCTGATGCGTAAGCCCGGTTTTGCACTTCCTCAACAGGGCTTCCCAGCTGAAAGAAAATAGCCAGGGGAAGTGTCGCAGCGGGTTGACTCAGTGCATGCGGAATATTATCCGTGTAACCGGCTGTGAAAAGAACAGTAGCAGCATCTCCGATGCCTCGTCCTACAGCGAGCAAAACTGCAGTGACAATTCCCGGCATCAACTGCCGGAGAACCACCTTGGTCATTTCATATTTTGTGGCTCCGAGTGACAGCAAAGCATCGGGCAGATCTCTCGTGAGCAGCCTTGTCACCTCATCCAGTGAACGCATCATAATGGGCATGATCAGCATGGCAACTGTAATAATGCCCCCAAGCAATGACGCCCGTATGCCCAGATAAATCATCAGGGCAAAGCCAAACGCACCATAAACAATGGATGGCACGCCAAAGAGAATGTCAAAGGTGAAACGGGTGATATTGGCAAACAGGGAACCTTTCGGTAGGTAAAAATTGATGAACATGACAACGGGAATGCTTAGGAAAATGCTGATTATAAGTGATCCCGCAATAATAAGCAACGATCCCATGATGGCATTTAAAACGCCGCCTTCCTTACCCAGGTAGAATCCTCCGCCCGGAAGTTTGGTAATCATGTCCCAGGTAAGGGAGGGGAGTCCCTTATATAGAATCGTGCCGACAATATATATCAATACTGCCATGATAATCAATGCTGCAATAATCATCAGCACTTTGAAAAAATTTTCTTCGAGTTTCTTTAACCTCATGCTTATCTGATGAATAAAAAATTTTACAAGTGATATCTTTTTTCAATTTGCACCAATGTCACCCTTGAAATTGTATTAAATAAAACGATAATGGTGAATAACATGAATGCAGCCAGCATCAATGCCGATTCATAGGATGGCATGGAAAGCATTTCCCCGTAATTGTTGGCAATCAGTGCGGGAAGAGGATAACATGCATCAAAAAGGCTATGGGGAATAATGGTTATATTACCACATACCATCAGTACGGCAATGGTTTCGCCAAAAGCCCGGGAGACTGAAAGAACTATGGCAGCAATAATTCCCGGAAAAGATTTTCGCAGCACGACCTTTTTAACAGTCTGCCATTTGGTGGCACCCAATTGAAGCGATGCATCCACCATTTCTGCCGGAATGGATTTGAATACTTCAACCAGAACACTGATCAGCAGGGGAAGTATCATTACAGCGAGTACTATACCTCCTGCGAGCACGGTATATCCTGAAGAGTATTCCACAAAATGAGGAGCCAGTTTATCGGCAATAAAGGGTACGATTGTCAGTGTGCCCCATACGCCATAGATTACAGAAGGTATGCCCGACAAAACATCAATAAATGGCTGGAAAAACTGCCGCAATTTTTTGGATGCGTAGGTACAAAGATAAATACTGGTCAGCAGTGAAAGCGGAAGAGCAATGGCAATAGCCAGTAACGAAACATAAAGAGTACTTATGATATAAGGAAGAAATCCAAACTCACCCTTAAACGGTCTCCAGTTGCCCGAAGAGAGCAAGGTCCAGATACTTTTCTCACGCATGATGGGTAATGCTTTGTAAAACAAGCCGATACCAATGACCAGCAGGAACACCATGGCAAAAACAGCAATGCCCAGCATGATATGCCGGGCGGATTTGTCCTTCAAAGCTCTTTTATATTGCATAAGCTTCTATTGTAATTTCTTTCGTTCTATCTCTATTTTTTCTTTCGGAAGTGCTATATAACCCGCAGCATACACAAACTTCTGCCCGTCGCTCAAAACCCATTTGATGAACTCAGTTAGCACTTTATTATTTTTCGGATTGCCCTTGGTAACAAAATATAACTCGCGTGCCGGGGGTGAGGGGTATTTTCCCGAGGCAATGGCAGCAATAATGTCGTTCATGGAATTATAAAAATTCTCATCGGGATCAATTTTACCATTATTGTTCAAATCGAGCGGTATTACCCGGAGACCCTTCAACTGTTTTTTGGTGGTGGCATCGTAGGCATAACCGATGTTATTAAATCCGATACCCAGCGGATCTTTTTTTACCGCCTGGGCCAGTCCGGGGTCACCGAATACACCAACTCCCAACAGATCTTCCTGTTTTTTCCCGTAGAATTTAGCCCACATCTCAGCTGCTCCGCATGCATCTGATCGCGTATAAACATGAATCGGTGCTGATGATTTTACGCCAAAACCCTGTGACCATGATTTTATTTTGCCCGTGATCCATATGTTATTGCCGGCATCTTTCTTCAGACCTTTGGTAAGCAGTTCCTGAAGGGAAGGATTCTGTTCACTGATCACCGCCACCACAGCGTCTTTGGTGACAGCAATCGGGTAGGCCCCTTTTTTCAATTCTTCGGGATTAATTTCTCTTGAAACCATACCAATTTCTACCATGCCGTTCAGGGCATCAGCAATTCCCTTACCTGCACCACCGGCAGAAATATCAATTCGTACATCGGGATGAATCTTCCTGAATTCCTCAGACCAGGTGATGGCCATGGGATACAGGGCAAAAGCTCCGGATAAACTGATTTGCCCTTTGAGTTTTACCTGCGCGTTTACACGGACAGTGTAAAAATTACAGGCCAGGACCAGAACAAAAAAGAAAC
The DNA here is from genome assembly GCA_041737295.1 of Bacteroidales bacterium. Lineage (GTDB taxonomy): Bacteria > Bacteroidota > Bacteroidia > Bacteroidales > UBA10428 > UBA5072. The sequence continues at coordinate 5,613 of JBGSSA010000113.1, forward strand.
TCAGTATTTTTTTCATTTGGATGGATTTAGGCGGTTAGAAACCAATCTGGTATTGTAGTGAGAAATAGTTGTTGCTGACAGCAGTACCTTCTTCCTCCCGGAATGTGTAAAAAGCCTGTAGCCGGGACCATGAGTTAAAATTAAGATTGGCACCGATTACATAAAATGTGGATATATTATCTTCTGATGATGTATTGGGATCATATGTGTCAAACTTTGCCAGAAACTGCAATTTCTGACGGACAATAAAATAACCAGCCTGAAGGTACCATCCGCTGCGGTCAGTTACACCGTCCTGACCCTGGATATATTCCCCCCTTACTGACAAACGGGGATTTACATAACTTCCTTCCACGCCAAAACGGTTACGCACCTGGCTCTGTCGATTTTCATCGGGTTTAATAGCCTTATCCCATCCGTTATACGCCGATACGCCGAATGAAAGTCCCTTTGCCGGGTGAACTATGACCCTGCCACCGACATCCTTTGCTTCATTGGCGGTATCCGCCACATTAATTCCCGAGCCGTTGAAAACCCCAAGCCTGTATTCCAGCAAGGCTCCGTTTTTATTTTTAAAAATGACTCCGCCAACCTGAATTCCAATATCACGGCCATTCTGATTTCCGATAACATCTTTTCCCCGTGCAACAAGCGCTTCCACCGATTGGGACCGGTCAATCATTTCGAATTTATTTGCAGAGGCCAGGTTTTCAAGTGAAAAGGGTATTTTAAACTGGCCGGCCGTTATCGTAAAGTATTCCGCAATTTTAATTTCAGCATAGGCATCAAGAATTTTGGCTTTATCCACAAATTCCGTCTGTAATCGGTACCCGAAATAAGGTGTCAGGTTCCCTCTCAGATCGAGCCTGGCCCTGCGGATGTCGAACCCGTTATTTTTATTCGCCTCATCCAAAATCTGATAACGGATCTGTGTATAGCCTGTGAGTTGCATCTGACGTGCAGCAGCAAGCCAGAATGATTTTTTGCCGGCATCTGTCTCCTGTTGTTTAATGGCTGCATCAGCCCTGATTGAGTCAGCCTGCTCCTGTGAAATTGATTTATTTGTTACCAGCAAATTAAGTATGTCATTCGTGGTTTGGGCATTAACCTTTCCAATCGAGGCCAACATGAGAATTATGAAAAACTTTTTCATGAAAGCGAAAATATGGGGTTGGTATTAATTCATAATGTCTACCGGAATAGTGTACAAAAGTAAACCGTGGGCCCAACAATCATGTCAGCACATTAGCCCAAACTCAATAGGTATAAATACTTATATTTGTATAAAATTAACACATTTTTATTGATACTTTCCAAAAAAACACGGTATGCGATTGTCGCGCTGACGCGACTTGCAAGGGAGTTCGGCAAGGGACCCATTCTCATCAGGGACATTGCGGAGGATGAAAAAATTCCACAGAGATTCCTTGAAAATATTTTGCTTGAATTGCGAAAACTCGGGATACTGGGCAGCAAACTTGGCAAAGAAGGGGGTTATTACCTGCTGAAAAGGCCCGAAGAAGTAACTTTGGCTGAAATCATCAGGCATTTTGAAGGTACCATTGCACTGATGTACTGTGTATCGGAGAAGGCTTACCAGCCTTGTGAATTTTGTAAGGATGAATCCCAGTGCAAAATTAGAAAGGTATTTAAGGAAGTAAGGGATACTTCTTATGATATTTTAAAAAGGACCACACTGGCGGAACTTATTCTTTAGGCTAAGAGAGGCTTCTAGGCTGCTAGGCTTCTAGGCTGCTAGGCTTCTAGGCTTCTAGGCTTCCAGGCTGATAGACTTCCAGGCTTCTAGTGGGCTGCTCGGCTGTTCCCTAGATGCCGAGAAGCCTAAAATAAGAAATGGGTTGACCGGAATTATTTCACTAACGGTCAACCCACTGCAGGTGTTACGCTGCAAATTTCAATCAAATAACGTGTTCTTTAATCAATACTTATTATTAACCTGTAACGTGTTCTTTAACCAGTAACTTAACATAACCTCTAACATTTTCTATTACCTGTAACATTAACCTAACCTCTAACGGATACTCTTCACTCTAACGGTTCTTAATGACAACTAACGGGCAATCTGTTTTTCAAATAACGGCATTCGGTCTTTCGGCTAACGGTGATCTCAAATCTGATAACGTGATATCCTCTAACTTGAGGGTGATTATTTATTTAATTCAACTACGGCATATTTTGAAAGTTTCCAGAATGAAGCCGGATCCTCTATTTCAATATAGGCAATAATCTTATTGGTTTCGTCTTTTACCATTTTATAGGAATCGGACGGATGTTCCGTAACCAGTTTGGCTGACTTTGAATTTACAGGAATTGTCTTCGTTGTTGAAATGTCAACCTGGGTAAACAGGTTGTCATCCTTGAAATTTTCCTGTAAGGATTCTTTCTTGCCCAAACCAAGTACTCCACCTTCTTTTATTACTACTCCCTTTTCCTTCAAATCCTTGTAAGTACCTGAAACTACGAACGCTTTGTTCATTTCAGCTGTTTGTTGGCTGATTTTTGCACTGTCGCTCTGTATGGCAGTCGTCATGTTTCCTACCCTTGAATTCAACTCTCCGATTTGAACATCCCTGTTTCCAAGATCAGTTCTCAACACAGCCATTTCACTATCCCTCCTGGCTATATTGGCATTCAGCGTGTCAATCTGGTTCTGCAGACCGGCTATCTTTATACCTGAATTACGCAATTGCGCATTTAGTGAGGACAATTTCTTTTTATTTGAATCGATCATTTCCTTAACATAAGCTAATTCTTTGATGATCTCGGCCTTTTTATCCTTTGATATTTCAGGATTATTCGATTGCATGGTAAGAATCTGTTCCCGGGCCGTAATTTTCTGGATGTCGCTTTCGATTTCATTAAAAGCAGTTACCCAGCCATTAATAATGGAATCACGCTGACTCAGCTGGTTTGACATTTCGAGTTTCTGATTCTGGAGTAAAAGGGCATCGGCGGCTCTGTTCTTATTGTTTTTTGAAACAACAACTGTTCCAATGATCAGAACAAGTACTAATGCTATCATCAAGCCAATAACGAGGGCGCGGCTTCCTTCACTGCGGGTATTTTCATTAACGTTTATTTCTTCATTTCTCATTATAATTATCCTCCTGATTATTTTCAAATACAAATTTGTAAGAGCCATAATCTATTCAAGGATCGTTCCAATTTTACAGTATTCTTAAAATGAGTAAATTAGATATTTGGGAGGACGCCATATTTCTCATTTTGAGAATTGGCGGTTCATTTTGGGAGGGGGAAGAACAGGGGTTACTTGATTTCTTTTATCATACGGTATATGGTGGAAACTCCGATCTCCAGCTTTTCCGCTACCAGCTTGATGTCATTATTGTATCTGTTGAGGTAAGACTTAAGGATTTTCAGTTCATAATCATGCATGGATAACTCCTTTTCGGTTACCTCCATGCTTTGTTGATAGGTATCAAATACAAGGTCAGATGGCTGGATCTCCTTATGATCCGATAAGGTTACTGCCAGTTCGATAACTGATTTCAATTCCCTGATGTTCCCCGGGTAGGTATGGTTAAGCAATTTAGACATAGCCTGATCAGAGATCTTTTTTGGAACCAGTCCGTTTTCTTTGGCAAACATATCCCCGAAATAGCGGGCAAGAATAAGAACGTCATTGCCCCGCCGCCGGAGGGGTGGCAATTCAATAGGCAGTCCAAGCAGCCTGTAATACAGATCTTCCCGGAAATTGCCCTTATTTACCTCCTCACGGAGATTCTTGTTGGTTGCCACAATGATCCGGCAATCGGTTTTAACTGTCTGGTTGCTACCCACCCGCACAATCTCTTTTTCCTGGAGGGCCCGAAGAAGCTTAACCTGGAACGAGGTATCCATTTCCCCGATTTCATCCAGGAATAGCGTTCCCCCATGAGCTTCCTCAAACTTGCCGATTCTGCGGTATGAAGCCCCGGTAAAGGCGCCTTTCTCATGTCCGAACAGTTCGCTTTCTATAAGTTCCGATGGCACAGCCGCCACATTGAAGGCAACGAATGCCTTGTCCTTTCTTTTGGAATTATAATGAATGGCTTTGGCCACCAGTTCTTTGCCGGTCCCTGTTTCACCCGAAACGGAAACCGTAATATTTGTATTCAGGGCTTTTTCGATCAATTCATACACCGGGGTCATCACCGGGCTGTCACCAAGAATGCTGTTTTTAAAATCATATTTCTTCTGTACCTCCCGCCGAAGCTCGGTAATTTGCTTAACAAGTCCCATTTCGTTTCGGATGTTCTGCACAGTGTTCAGCAACCGGTCACGGATGTCCTGCGATTTCAGGATATAATCCTTTGCTCCCATCTTCAGCAGTTCCACAACAGTATTGATATCATTCTGTTCCGATATCAGGATAATCTGAATATCCGGGTAAAGCTGCTTGATTTGTTTCAGCAACTCATCTCCGGTGTTATCGGGTAGCCTGTAATCAAGTGTGACAATATCCGGTCGTTCATGCAGGGCTGCCAGAAAATCCCGGCCATTGAAAAAACTTTTTACCTCATAATCCGGATTTAACGACAGGGTATGCACCAGCAGCCTGTTGTACCAGTCATTGTCTTCAACAACGAAAATTTTTACTGAATTGCCTGTCATTTGTCGCTCATTTTCAATATATGCTCCTCCAGTTTATTTTTCAGAACATCAAATTCCTGTTTACAATCACTGAATAGTATTTTCAGGTCGGAAAGGCCATTATTCCCGCCATTGAATTTTTCGATGGATTTCAAACCGGAATATAGCACATTTGCACCAACATGTTTGCATGGCGCAGATATTTTATGAGCGGTATCCGCAGCTATTTTTGTTTCTCCCTTTTCAACAGACTTCCTGATTTCCTCCAGCCCCCTTTCCGTGCTTTCAATAAACTGTGCCAGCATAATCCTGATAAATGGTTTGTCGTTATTCGCCAGGTGGTACAAATCGGAAAGGTCAATATCCGGATTTGTTTCCTGTTTTTCCAGGACGGTAAACGGTGCAGGTTCAACAGGACCCACTTTCATCAGAAGTGACATCACGTCAAGCAGCATCTTTTCCGTAAAAGGCTTGGCCAAAAAGGTATTCATTCCCACATTCCTGTATTTTTGGATATCTTCTGCCGTGTGTGTGGCCGAAATTCCAATTACAGGGAGTTCTTCCTCACTACGTTTCAGTTCTTTACGGATAAATCCGGTCGAGGTGAGACCGTCGAGCTGTGGCATTCTGATATCCATAAACACCATATCATACCGGTTTGATTTCACCAGTTCAATTGCAGTCTGGCCGTCTTCGGCTTCATCATACTGAACCTTCCACCTGTCGAGTATGGTCTTGAACAGAAGCCTGTTATACTCTTCATCGTCAACAATCAGTATTTTAAGCCTCTTAAACTGATCGGGGATTTGAAGAGTGGGTACCAGCGCCGGCAACATTTTTGCATTTCCTTTTGCATACGGCATGCTGCAGGTAATAATGGTGCCTTTGTTTTTTTTGCTTTCAAGGGAAAGTGTTCCGTTATGCAATTCCACGAGCTTTTTTACAATGGACAGGCCGAGCCCTGTTCCCCCGTATTTCTTGCTTGTATCCATCTCTTCCTGGGTAAAATCCTCAAAGACCTTTTTTTGCATGTCCTCGCGTATTCCAATGCCCGTGTCGGACACCTTTACGATAAGGTTAAATCCGGCAGCCGCCTGTTTCTGAATATCGACGGAAAAATGAATCTCCCCATCCTTTGTGAATTTCACGGAATTGCCTACCAGGTTGAACAGGATCTGTTTGAGTCTGTATGAATCCCCGAATAAGACCGGCGGGGTTGATTCACTGATCGTATGATACAATCTCGTATTTTTTTCAAATGCCCTTGTTTCAAAAAGAAGCTGAACTTCCTCAAAAGCTTTCTTTATTTCAAAATGAGTGGGTTGAAGAACGATCTTGCCGGCCTGCAATTTCGAGAAATCAAGAATGTCGTTTACAAGTTTTACAAGATGATCGGAAGAGGATTTTATTATTTGCAAAATCTGCCGGTTCTTGTCATCAAAAGATCTGTAAAGCAGTTGCTCCGAAAATCCATAAATGGCATTTACCGGGGTGCGGATCTCATGACTCATGTTGGCCATGAACTGTTCACGCATTTGCGCCAGTTTCTCGGTCTCTTCCTTTGATTTTATGAGCGCTTTCTCATAGGCACGTGTTTTATGAACATACCGGGCAACAATTATAAGTACTACTATTACGAGCAAACTCCCCAGGATTGTAAAGCCCGCCAGCCAGCGATATGTCTGCAGTGCCAGCTTGTCTGCTGCCGCGGCATTGCTTTTAAGAGAATTGTTCACCTCTTCTTCCATTTTGGAAATCAGTATATAAAACCGTTCCCTTATTTCATTGCCCGTTGATGCCAGGTGTGCTTCCGCAGCCAGTAACCGGGAATTATTAATGCTATCCTGTCGTTCAATTGTATTCAGATCCTGGATGATTTTATTCTGGTCGAGTGTAGTCATTGCTTTTTTCCCGAACACACGCCGCAGTATGCTTCCCTCGTTTTCTTTGTCATTTGATGCGGCTACGGCCATCCGGGCTGACAGCTTGCGGATGTAGTTATCCACTGAATCATTGTGATAGAGTTTAAGCATCAGGTTCCAGTTAACAATATTTTCCTCCATCAGTTTACGGATAGTATCGATCTGGTTCAGCAGGACAGTATCCTCCAGACTGGCATCATGGAGACGCTCTATCTTACTGTCAAACAGCGCGATAGTTGAATAATATGGCGTAACATCTTTCTGCTTGCGGGTACGGATGAACATCCGAACGCTGTTTTCGGCTTTTTCGAGATCGCTTGTCAATTCACGGATGATGACGAGCCTCATATCAGGTTTGGATTTTACCTGGATGGAGGACACGATGGATGACAGGCTCCGGAACGAAAGATATCCGGTGGCCGAGATGATCAGAATGGCCAGCGTCATCAGCATACCAATTTTTGCCTGCAGGGAAATCTTCATGTTATTAACCGGAATTCTTTGTCAAAGCTATAGTATTTATGTTTTAATTGCAGATATTTCCGGATGCCGGTAATGAGTATATTTACAACCTTATAATTTAAACAGCCTTCAAAACGAAATGAATACACTGCAAAGCATTATAATAGCTATCGTGGAAGGAATAACGGAATTTCTTCCGATATCCAGTACAGGTCATATGATCATTGCACAAAAGTTGCTGGGGGTGGAACCCGGCGAATTTGTCAACCTGTTCACAATTTGCATACAGTTCGGGGCCATACTTTCGGTTGTGGTTCTGTATTGGAGAAAATTTATTGAGCCGGTCAGGGGGCGAAAAATTGAAGGCACAGCCTGGAAAAAGTTCAGTTACCGGTTTGATTTTTATTTGAAACTCCTCGTTGCATTTATCCCGGCAGCTTTTTTCGGATTGCTTCTGAATGACTCAATCAATAGCCTGCTCAGTAATGTAAAAGTGGTGGCTGTATCCCTTGTGCTGGGAGGTATTGTGCTTCTGTTTGTCGACCGCTGGTTTAAAAAACCCGCCGAAGATCAGCAGGTTACCTATCCTAAGGCATTTATAATCGGGTTTTTCCAGGTAATTTCAATGATTCCGGGGGTATCCCGGGCAGCTGCGACAATCATTGGCGGATTGACACAGAAGTTAACGCGGAAAAACGCGGCAGAGTTTTCATTTTTTCTGGCAGTACCCACCATGTTGGCGGCTACCGTCCTTGAATTATATAAAACTTACCATGCCATTGATGCCGGCAATATCAAAATACTGATCCTTGGAAATATTGTGGCTTTTATTGTAGCCTTGCTTGCGATAAAAGGATTTATTACCTTTCTCACCAAACATGGTTTCAGGGTGTTTGGCTATTACCGGATCATTGTGGGGGGCGTTATTCTGATCCTTTTAGCTATGGGTATTGATCTGAATATGGTGGGATGAAGAAAAGGCTTCTAGGCTTCTGGGCTACTAGGCTTCTGGGCTTCAAATCAACAAATCAACAAATCATCCCGCCTTCGCTGAAGCTATGGCGGGCGAAGCAAATCAACAAATCAAAAAATAAATATGGGTACAATTGGTAACTTGATCTGGCTGCTATTCGGGGGAATTATAATTGCCCTTGAATATTTTGTTTCCAGTGTTGTGATGATGATCACAATCATTGGCATCCCTTTCGGTCTGCAAACCATGAAACTTGGTCTGCTGGCCCTGTGGCCTTTTGGCTATACCACCCGATACACCGGTTCCAGTTCAGGTTGCCTGTATGTTTTAATGAATGTGATTTGGCTTTTCGTAGGAGGATTCTGGATATGCCTTTCGCACCTGGCTATGGGACTTTTGCTCACCATCACCCTTGTTGGCATACCCTGGGGCCGCCAGCATTTCAAACTGGCCTCACTGGCATTGAATCCTTTTGGACGGGAAGTTGTGGAGAAGTAAGTTTTGCAGTTTTGCAGTCATGCAGTCATGCAGTTCTGCAGTTGAAAAGTTCTGAATTCTAAGATATATGCAAATTTTTTAATTGAAATTTTGCTGATAAATATTCACATAAGGTGACTGTCTTTTAATAACAGCAAATACTCTATTCACCAATTTACATCTTATGGAGTTTATTATAAGGTTATG
>JBGSSA010000143.1:0-12453 GCA_041737295.1 Bacteroidales bacterium
TATATTGGCGGACAACTTATAACGGAATTTGAAGGCAGCAAATATGGAATACTGAAATGGGAAGACAAAAAATGGATACCGGCAGGGGGTCAGCAGGCTATTGAAGGAGAGGATGTTTTTGTCTATGAAATAGAACCTTACGGTACTGGCTTTATAGCCGGGGGCCGTTTCCCGCTGGCCGGAAATAACGAAGTAAACAATATTGCCTATTTTGACGGACAGACATGGAATGAAATTGGAGGCGGTATTAGGCCAGGTGCCAGTGAATTGGCTGTTGCCGGCGACAAATTATTTGTGGCGGGTCCGCGTGAATTGTTTACAGCCGGAATTCCAAATGCATCTATTGCAGCCTATAATTTTTCGGTACCCACAAAAAATGAAAATATCCCTTCCGGAAATGTAAACCAGGTATTATGGAATTATCCCAATCCATTTCGATTGAACACTACCATTTGGTATAATGTACCTGTGCCGGGCAATTTGAGGCTTTCTTTGTTTGATGCCAGGGGCAGGGAAGTAGCCATCCTTATAGACGATCACAGGAACGCCGGAACTTACGATCTGGAATTCAATAAAGGCGATTTGCCGGCTGGAATTTATCTTTGCCGTATGACCAGGGGAAACAGTTCGGTTACGACCCGTATGGTGGTTCTTGAATAATATTACAATTCAGGTGTGTCAAGAAACAGCCGGTACATTATTTTTCCGCCATGCATGTATTTTTGGATTTCAAGGGTATTGCCATCAAACACATAATAGTAAGTGCCTCTTGGAACAAAGGCATATCCGTACACAGGCAATATGGGTAGAAACAAAGTATCTTTAAATTCAATTTTGTTTTCACCGACAATCAGTTTTCCGGCACCCCGTCCGTTGGGAAGGGTAGTGTTGAATTCATAGGATCCGTTATCAATAAGGAGGGTAACCTGACCGTAATAGGCAGCTGTGACAAAGATCCCGTTAAAGAAAAGTGAATCCTGCGGATTGATCAATATGCCCTTGTTTTCCTTTTCACAACCGGTACAACTGAGCAGTATGCCTATGATAATAGCCGGGAAATGCTTCATTTTATTCGGATAAGCAACATCCAAGTTACAAAAAAACCCTCAACAATCAACCCTCAACAATCAACCATCAACTGACAACCATCAACTACTCCACCTGCATGGGCAGGGTAAACCTGAATTGACTTCCCTTTCCCGGGTCACTTTCCACCCAGATTTTCCCCCCGTGTTTTTCTACTAAATCTTTGCACAGTATCAATCCCAGTCCGGTTCCTTCTTCTTTGGCAGTACCTTTTGTTGTAATTACCTGGGTAATATCAAAAAGTTTTGACAGGTTTTCGGGTTTAATTCCTATCCCGTTATCCGATACTGTAATTGTAATTTTTGAATGGTTTTGTAATGCACTTACACTTATCCGGCCATCTTTGTTCGTAAATTTTATGGCATTCAATAGCAGGTTCCTTAAAATTGTCTTTACCATATGAATATCCGCGAATATGAAAATCCTTTCAAGATTGGAGAAATCGATCCTGATATTTTTTGCATCGGCACTTGTAATGAGAAGATCAGTTATTTCCCGGCAAACAGCTTCGAGATTTAGTTTCTGAGGCTCAAAAGTAAAACTCCCCTGTTGGGCTTTTGCCCACATTAAAATGTCTTCCAGTAACTTATAAGTGTTGATGGCCGTTTTGTTGATACTAACGGCAAATTTTGTGATTTTGTCGGGCTCCATTGTATGTATTTTTTTAACAAGTACGTCCGACATACCAAGCAAAACATTAAAAGGACTTATCAGGTCATGTCCCAGGATAGCAAGAAACCTGTCCTTGCTAAGATTCAGATCATTCAGGTCCCTGTTTAATTTCAGGATCAGATCTTCTGCATTTTTTCTCCTGGTTATGTCACAGTTGCTGCCGCGTCTTCCGATTTGAACGCCATTGTCATCAAATATGGGCTGGCATACATGATTTATCCAGCGTACCTCCCCCCATTTGGTAATAATTCTGAAATCAATTCCTTCACAGGTTTCGCTTTTATCCAGAGGCCTAAAGTGTGTATTATATTTCACAAGATCATCCGGATGTATAATTTGGGTAATCAATTCCGGGTTATCGGTATAATCCTCCGGTTTATAACCTGAAATCCTTTCACAGGAAGGTGAATTGTAAAGGAACAAATTGTCATTTGTCAGCCAGAATTCCCAGTCAAAATTGTAATCTGCGATCATCCTGTATTTGGTATCGCTATCCTTAAGAGCCTGTTCTGATTTCTTACGTTCTGTAATATCCCTGCAACTGCCATATACAAGGCCATTGGGTAATAGCACAGCATTCAGGTCAGTTGAAATATATCCTCCGTCTTTCTTCAACAGAACAATCTCTGCAAAGGCTTTGCCATCAGCAAGTAATTTGGTAAATACCAGCATATGTTTTTCCAACGCATCCGGAGGGGCAAGATCCGCAATTGTCATCATTTTGAATTCTTCTGCCGTGAAACCAAGCATATCCGAAGCAGCCATATTGGTAAACTGGTATTGGCCTTTCTGATCGACAATGTAAATTGCATCGGCGGAGTTTTCCATAATTGACCGGAATCTTTCCTCACTTTCTTTAAGCTTCTGTTCTGCACTGAATATCTGGTTCCCGATAATTGCCGAAATCCTTATCAATACCGGAATAGTTATTGCCACAATGATTAATAAAACAATGGCTATGGATAGGGTGGAGTTATTCCGGACCAGCGGAAAATAGTTTATTAAAATCCCTTGTAAAATCACCAAAAAAACGACTACCGGTAAAAATGATTTTAGCAGGAGACTGGTAATTTTATTTTCTGTAAAAAGATTAAAATTCCAGTATTTCGAATCATACGCCCGGAGCAGGGTAATGCTGAACAAATAGAAACAGATTACTGCAGGCAATGATACCGGAATAATTTTACTTCCATACAACAGGGGTGCCTTATAAAGATAGCCAATAAGCAGTATGGATGTTATTGTGAATGACAACAGGGAAGAACCGCCGCCAAGGTATTTGAACCAGGGTTGACTTCGCTGATCCGTTCCCAGGATTCCAATACAAATAAGAATATATACCATAGAGGAGATCGGAGACATCCGTCCGGTCAGTATTTGGCCAATCCGTTCAGGATTTTTAATGAAGGTACTTTCAACATCCCAGTTCAGGTTAAGATAATACTGGAGAATAATGATAAGACAATACAGGGCCAGGATAATGACGAGGGCATCTGTGATTGCTTTTACATATATTTTGTTATCCGATTTAAGTTTGATCAGGAATGTTGTGGTTAGCAGGATGACAATTGAAATGTTGGATGGAGCAATAGGAACAAAATTTAATGAATAGGACGCCAGGATCATTCTTCCTGAAAGCCAGCCATACATTGCAGTTGCTGCAATGATCTGAATAAGAAAAAGAAATAGTTCTTTTTCTGCAATAAACCGAAGTATTTTTGACTTTAACATCTTCCGAAGCGCTGCATATCTGGATTCAACTAATGTTCTAACTGCTGTGTCAGGTTCCTGATCAGATAAAAATCACAGTCATTAAGGATGTTTGGGTGGGGTAATCGGACAAGGATAGCCTACTATACGTCCGGTGATCGATAAGGTTCTGATTTCCTGTAAAAATTTCCGATTTCCTGATCCTCTTCAAATCTCCTTTCTGCTGCTCATGCAGATTTATTTTAACAACAATTCCTTTAACCGTACAAGGTTGTTATGGAACGTTTTTTCAATAACCGGGTCCTGGATGTAGCGGGGAGCCATCAGCGGAGCATTTGATATGGCGCTGAAAACAATACGAACTTTCCCGGGAGCAGTTTCCTTAATCGTCCATGTTGCACTGTAATCCTTCAGTCGCTCAATTCCGGGTTTGGGTGGAACCTTGTCAGCCCTGCTTATTATAGTTATGATCACTGTTTTGCTGCCGGGATTATTTTTGAGTGTAAAAGCAGATACCAGGTCACGATTACTATAGGGCCAGGGAATGTTGTATAATGTGTACGTATACCATTCTGAAGGATTGGGTTTTGAAAGCATATAGCTTTCTGAAACTCCCGACATCCATTTTTTCGTTTCACCCGGATCGGTTAAGACTTCAACAGTTTTGTCAAGACTGCAATCTACCTGCATATCACCCTTTCGTTCGCGGGTTTTGGTTCCATTAGTATGATGGATCCATCGTACATAGGTGATAACGCCATTATTGCTTCTGACAACTTCCCATTGGTCAGAAGAGGCATTTTCCGTACCTGAAGTCAGGGATTCTTTTTTTACATCCGGTGTTGCAAGGATCAAGCCCATTAAGAGGATCACAGGCCATTTCATACACAAATCATTTATAGATTTATACGTTCATAAACATTTTAAACATGCAGGTAGTTTAAAATGGCCTCGTATTTTCATGAGTATAATAAAACAAACGGGCAGGATACCATAAATATTTGAAATGCAAAATATGGAAAGCAATTAAACTGCTTTCATTTGTTAATAAAATCGTTTATATTTGCAAACCAAACGGTCGGTTTATGATCAATACCAAAGATTACATCCTTAAAACGTCTCTTATGCTGTTTCTGCAAAAGAGCTACAGGGATGTTACTATGCGTGAAATAGTTGAAAAAACCGGACTTTCAAAAGGCGCTTTCTATCATTATTTTATGAGTAAGGAAGAATTGTTTAAAGAAATTGCCGGTATGTTCTTTTCGATGGGGGCGATTAATTATTCAACCTTCGATAAGGTATCATTAAAGAAATTCTATAAACAATACATTGAATACCTTGATAATTCACTCGGTGAAATGAGAAGTATGGTAGCCGAATCCAATGAGGCTTCCTTAAATTTCAATTTTTTTCTGATCCTTTTTGAAGCAGTAAGCCGCTTTCCCGAATTCCTTAAAACAGAACTTGAAATTCATAAAAGGGATGTTGATGCCTGGAAAAATATTATTGCTATCGCCAGGGATAAGGGCGAGATAAAAAGTGTTTCATCCGATGAAGAAATAGCTGAATTGTTTTTGTATTGCACGGATGGGGTTTTCCTGCGTTTTATCAATAATGACAAGCCAATTGCATACAGTGATTTTTTGTCCAACGCATTTGATACAATTTACAGCAACTTGAAAGGTTGATTTTTTTATATTTCCAGACCGAATGTTCGGTATGCAAAATTTACAAGGATGGAAGCAGTAATCAGGACGGAACAACTAACCAAGAATTATAAGGATGTTCTTGCCGTTTCCGATGTTTCGTTGAATGTGCGAAAAGGCGAGATCTATGGCTTTCTGGGTTTGAATGGGGCCGGCAAAACCACTACAATCAGAATGCTTCTGGGAATGATAAATCCTACCAGGGGTATTGCCTTAATAAATGGTAAAAAAGTTTATTCCGGCAACACTGAATTATGGAAGGAAATTGGGTACCTGGTCGAAATTCCCTATTCATATCCCGACCTCACTGTAAAGGAAAATCTGGATATCATCAGAAGATTAAGGTCCCTGTCGCAAAAGGATTGTGTGGAATCCATCATGGACAAGCTCAGGATAACGCAGTATGCCAACCGGAAAGCGAAAACCCTGTCCCTTGGGAATTCTCAGCGATTGGGACTGGCAAAAGCTTTGATCCACAATCCTCAAATCCTGATTCTTGATGAACCGTCCAACGGTCTGGATCCGGCAGGTATATTCGAAGTAAGAGAACTGCTCAATGACCTGGCGCATAATCATGGGACGACGATTTTTATATCAAGTCATATTCTGGGTGAAATATCCCGGTTTGCCACCCGGATTGGCATAATTCATAACGGAAATCTGATGCGTGAAATCAATACACAGCAATTGGAACAGCTTTGCTGGAAACGGTTGGTAATAAATACCCCGGATAACAGGCAGGCAAAGTCGGTTTTATTAAAGAATGGAATTGCTTCGACTGATACGATTGACAACTTGCTTGAGGTTCAGGATGAATCGTACATCTCACATCCTGAGACGATGGCCACATTGCTTGTCCATAACCAGGTTCCTCCCTCGCTTTTAAAGGTGGTTGAGGAAGATCTCGAATCCTATTTTTTAAGAACGATTGCAGAAAAACAGTAATGATTATGAAAAGTATCGGCGCGGTGATCTATGTGGAATTTTTAAAAGCCCGCAAATCGAAGATTTTGCTAGTGACACTCCTTGTTTTTACGATCGTTCCCTGCATGATGGGATTGATGATGTTTGTAGCCCGAAATCCGGATTTTGCCGGTAAACTTGGAATGATTGGCACGAAGGCAAAATTGTTCGGGGAAAATGACTGGCCGGGTTATTTTTCTTTGCTGAGCCAGGTTATGGCTTCAATAGGCCTTATCGGCTTTGGCTTTGTAACAAGCTGGGTATTCGGACGTGAACATATGGACCGGACCCTGAAAGATATATTGGCACTGCCCGTTCCAAGGTCTTCAATTGTGCTGGGAAAATTTGTAATTGTTTTTCTTTGGTGTATCCTGCTGGCATTATTACTTTTCAGTATAAGCATACTATTTGGACTGATAATTCAATTGCCCGGTTGGTCAACACTACTGTTTCACCGGTTCACGTTTTGTTTTTTGATTACCTCCATGCTTACACTGCTGCTATGTTCCCCGGTCTCCTATCTTGCCGGAATTGGAACCGGTATTATGGCACCCCTGGGATTTGTATTTATCACAATGATTTTGGCACAATTCATCGGGCTTATTGGCCTTGGGCCTTATTTTCCATGGGCGATACCAGGTCTGTTTTCCGTATCAGGGGATACTCAGGGATTACAACTCCGGGTTGCCAGCTATATTATCCTGGGGGCAACTTTCATTGCAGGATATTGGGCAACGGTACGATGGTGGCAGATTGCAGACCATCATTGAGATAATGCAGTTTTGCAGTCATGCAGTCATGCAGTCATGCAATCATGCAGTTCGGCGGTTCGGGACATTGTCCCCCTTTGGAGGGGGTAGGGGGAGGATGGCCTAAAATCCACCCCCTGCCCCCGCCTGCGGGGGATACCTCCATCTACCAGCATCCAGCATCAAGCATCCAGCATCCGGCATCCAGCAGTATCTGATATTATCTTTCTTTTTTATAAAACCATACGGTTAATGGAAAAAGAACCAGCGAGATTACGGCGGATGCCCCCAGGGCTATACCTATATCCCGGCCCGAGGATGTGCCGGCTAGCAATCCCCGCACAGCATCTACCTGCCATGCCAGCGGGTTATACGAAATAAATGTTTGCAGCCACCGGGGCATGGATGACGGTTCTGCAAAGATGTTGGACATAAATACAAGGGGCATTAAAATCAGCCATCCAAATGACATTACCGCGGAAGCACTGCGCATGGTCAGTCCCATGATTATGAAAATCCATGAAATGCTCATGGCAAAGAAAATCATAATGATAAAGGAAACAGCCAGTGCAGGGATACCTGCAGGCGTCCTGAAACCCAGAATAAACCCAAACAGCAGGACCAGGATCCCCGAAATCAGGTGTCGGAAAAAGTCACCTATAAAGATGCCGGAAAGGGGAGCCGGCAACCAGATGGGCATGGACCGGAACCGGTCGAAAATACCCTTCGACACATCATTGTTGATGTTTATCCCGGCATACATGGCATTAAATGTGAGTGTTTGTACAAGAATACCGGGAATGAAAAACTGCAGGTAAGCCTTGGTAGATCCGGCCAGCGCTCCACCAAATATATAGGTGAACATGAAAGTGAACATAATAGGTGTGATAAGTACATCCATAAATTGCTCGGGTATATGTTTCACCTTGATCAGGTTTCTCCAGCCGAACATCAGTTTATTGCTTAATGTTCCGGAACGATGATATGGTTTTGCATGTTGGAGAATTTGAGAAACGAATTCGTTTGTGCTTTCCTTTTCAGCTTCCTTGTCATCATGGTATTCCTGGTCGGTTTTATTTTCTTTCAACTTTCCTGTTAAAGAAAGAAATACTTCATTCAGATCAGGCCGGGAAAGATTAAAGGCAGTAATTTCAATGTTATTTTTCTGAAGATCACCAAGTATTGCGATTGCCTGTTTTTGTCCGGATACCGGGAATGATATCTTTTTACTTTCATGATCTGCCTGGGCATGAGGGCTTTCAATGCTTCCGAGGACCTGCTCAAGATGAAGCCTTTCAACCCCGTTCAAATGCACATGCAGCATGTTATTCCCTATGGAAGCTTTTAATTCATTACTTGTCCCGACTGATATTACCCTTCCTTCATCAATCACGGTAATTTTGTCAGCCAGTTGTTCTGCTTCTTCAAGGTATTGTGTTGAAAGCAATATTGTAGTCCCTTTGCGGGCAAGACTTCGAATTACGGACCACAGGCTGTTGCGGCTTCGGGGGTCCAGGCCGGTGGTAGGTTCATCCAGAAAAAGTATGTCAGAGATTTTTACAATACTGGCGGCAATATCAAGTCTCCTGCGCATACCGCCAGAATAGCTCTTTACAAGTTTATTCCCTGATTCCTTCAAATCAAACGCGGACAGGAGCTCATTGGCTCTTTCCCTGGCTTCTGATGCGGGATAACCCAATAGCCGTGCAAACAGGTACAGGTTCTCATACCCGGTTAGTTCTTCATCTACCGAAGCATTTTGACCCGTGAGGCTGATGCATTCCCTTACTTTTTCGGGATGTTCCGAAACATCGTAATTCCCGACTCTTATGTTACCCCCGTCTGCTGTCAATAAGGTGGACAGTATTTTTATCAGCGTTGTTTTTCCGGAACCATTCGGTCCCAACACCGCATGAATATTTCCTTTCTGTATTTTCAGATCAAGTCCGTCCAGCACCTTTTTCTTTCCAAAGGATTTTTGAATACCTGTAGCTTCTATTGCAAACATTGCGCTAAGTTTGAGTCATACCTGAAGTTTTTAACAAAATCAGGGAAAAAGGGTTTAATTTTTAACACCAATCCAAAGCGGATTTACGCAATGATGCCCACAGAGGGTATGATAGTTGACCATACTATCCTCTCAAAAAATGAAATTGTTACCTGGGGAAAAATTTCTGAGGCGCTGGCAAATTAAAATAGCACTATTTTGCTGTTGTTATTTCAATGTTCCTGAATTCAATCGGGCCATGATCTCCCTGTAGTAAAAGCGGTCCCGGTTCACCTTCACGGCTGTCCAATGCCCCGCCGGTAATGCCCGGAATAATCGCGTCACAGATTACGGTTTTGCCATTAGCCACTACGGTAACCCGTCTGCCCACGAGCGTTATGTCATAAGTCTGCCATTCGCCGGCTACTTTGGCCGGGTTTTCATTGGGTGTAAGAAACCCATATATACCTCCGAGATAAATGGATGAAGGCTCTTCACCATAACTGTCTACAATCTGCAGTTCATACCTTCCGCGCAGATACACACCGCTATTGCTTCCTTTGGGACAGCGGAATTCAATATGCAGTTTGAAATCCTGGTATTTATCTGATGTAAGAAGGTTGGATCCTGATTTCGGACTTTTCAGAATGCCATTCTCAACAACCCATTGGTTATTGGGTTTCTGAGCAACCCAACCGTCAAGGTTACTGCCGTTAAAAATTTTTACCGGCTTATTCCATACCGGAGCTTTTTCTCTTACCAGTGTGGGCGCCCTTTCGCCGGTAAAGGGATGTTGCTGTCCATTAGGAAGAGTAATTGTCCCGGATAATTTATCGTTTTCAAGGGTTCCTTCAAATACAAGGTCTTTCATTCCGAATTCCCATTGGGGAGGAATACTGAACGTCACTTTCTGCCCTACAACATTTACTGTTGAAATGGGCCTGGCACTTCCGGCATCGGAGACAAAATGACCCACCAGCGTTTTTATTCCCGATAGTTTTACTTCAAGCCAGGAGGGAACGGAATTGTTGTTACCCATGTCTACCGTGAGATCCCAGTGTCCGATTACCGCCGGTTGATTGTTGGTCTGGGCGGTTAAACCGGTAAAAAACACCGGCATAAAGAAAAATGCAACAAGTACTTTGAGTGCGTGTACGTTGCAGAAAGAGGAACAATTTATATTTTTCATTGGAGGCTTATTTTTTTGATTGACAATCAAAAATAGGGTTTTTTATCGGTAAGGTCGGCAGCATTGTACATAAAACAGGCTGTCTCAAAAGATTCCGGGGAAGTCTTCACCCGGAATTGCTTTTAAAACAGCCTGTTGCGTATTCAGATTTACCTCATTATTAGGCGGGCATATCCGGCAATCTGAAACCGTTCAGGTATTCGTGTTTTACCATAGAAGCAACAAATTCCTTTGCATTTCTTTCACTGGGATCAACGTAGCCGGGCATGCCGGGTATACTTCCGGCAGGAGGTTTGGCACCTGCGCCTGATTTGGCAGCAGCATTTGCGGCAGCCATCATTTTGCCAATATCAAACAGTTCCGACCATGTTGAAACCTTTTCATCATTGGAGATATTTGTAAACTGCATGTTTGGTCCGTCCCAATGGAGAATTTTGCCAAGTTTCTGCAAGCGGACAGCCAAAACACCCATTAATACAATTTCATTGAAAGGACCGGCTTCGCCGAAATGCGAAGCGGTTTTTTTACGCAGATCAGGATTTTTGCATGCACTTACCCAATCGAGGTAATGATTGTTATCAGGAACTACCCGCAGTACTTCAGGGGATTTTGGCGTCCTGCCTGACAGAAGGTAGGGAGAACTGCCATGACTGCCCAGGATAAGGGTGTCTTTCGATCCGTATATGGCGCAACCTTCACCTTCCCATTTTTTACCTTCAGGAAGTACATTCGGGATCATTGCATGAAAACCGCCATCGTACCAGGTTACCTCTACCTCGGGCAGTGCCATGCCGGGAAGGTTGGGACGCGCCGGGAAAACCATTTTAACAATCTGTGCATGAGGACAGGAATCCTTTTTAAGGGTTGTTGACTGCCCCTGAACCGAAGTCGGGTAACCCAGTTGCAGTACTTTAAATACAGGGTGCATGTTGTGACATGCCATATCACCAAAAGCTCCCGTTCCAAAATCCCACCATCCACGGAAATTCCATGGGGTGTATGCGCTGTTGTATGGACGGAACGGCATATGGCCGATCCAAAGTTTCCAATCCAATGTATCAGGTACTTTTTGAACGTCAGTGGGTGTATCGAGGCCCTGTGGCCATATCGGCCGGCTCGACCATACATCAACTTTCCTTACATCACCTATTTCACCGGCCCATGCCCATGCACAAGCCTGGCGGACACCATCGGTTGAGGAACCCTGGTTTCCCATCTGCGTGGCCAAATCATACTTGTCGGCCAGTTTGGTTAATAAACGTGATTCATATATTGTATGTGTCAAGGGTTTTTCACAATAAACGTGCTTGCCAAGGGTCATTGCCGTAGCCGTTGGATTGGCATGGTTATGATCTGCTGTGGCAACCACAACAGCGTCAATGGACTTGCCCATTTCATCAAACATTTTCCTCCAGTCCTTGTATTTTTTGGCACCCGGGAATTTGGCAAATGTATTTTTGACGGGTCCATAACCCCAGTCTACATCGCAAACTGCCACCAGTTTTTCGGTGCCGGGTTTGGATGTCATGGCAAACATACCCTGGGGGGCATTTTCAACCTCAGCCTTGCAAATACTGCTGATATCCCCGGCACCCTGGTTACCGGCCCCGATAAGGGCGACATTTAGCGTATCACTGGGTGCCAGGTATCCCAGTTTTTTGCCCATGGCAACACTTGGAATAATAGTAAAGGCAGCTGATGCAACAGCCGTTGTTCTCAGAAAATTCCTCCGTGTCAGGTCCCGGTCCCCGGAACCGCTTTTGTTGATTTTTTCTTTAGCCATATAAAATCGATTAATAAATAATTTAATAAGGAATGAACTTGTTCAGGTGAAAACTAATAAAATTTAATATTACGTAATATTTACGGAATATCAAAAAAGATATTAATTTTGAAACTGTAACATGATCTGAAAGGTTTTCTGTATCCGGGGAAGTCTGCAGATTGTGCGGAAATATGGATCCCTTTTATATACACGACTTTAAAATTACATTTATTATGAAAAACGTATTATGTTTATGTGCGGTGGCTGTGATGATATTATTCACGGCATCATCCTCCCTGTCCGGTGCTCCCGGCCCGAAGAAACACATGGGAATAGCAACCTATTCCGTAAAAGGACTTGAAACTGACATTGAAGGCTCGTTCAACGCACTTGCCGAAGCCGGTTATGTTGTAATGGAAATTTCTAATTACGATGCCGGCAAAAGAACTGTTGCTGGTTATGCACCGGCAGACTATTCCGCCCTGGCAAAAAAGCACGGCCTTGAAATTATTTCAAGCCATGCCCGGTCAAAATTTGACGTAAAAGATGCAGAAGGAACCCTGGCAGCATGGGGAAAGGTATTTGACGATCATAAAACCATGGGATGCAAGTACGTTGTTTTTCCG
>JBGSSA010000168.1:0-13498 GCA_041737295.1 Bacteroidales bacterium
TAACATTTTAAATAGTGAGTATTCGTTCCCTGGCTGCCCAACTAGCAGACTAGAAGCCTAGCAGCCTAGAAGCCTGCTTTACACAATAAAATTCTTCGTAATCGATTTATACTTATACACCTTGTGAATCACGTCGGCAAAGAGATCAGCAATTGTAAGGACCTTGATCTTATCGGAGTGTCCCCGCAAGGGAATCGTATCGGTAACAACAACCTCGGTGATACCCGATTTCTCGATTCTTTCATAGGCTGGTCCGGACAAAACCGGGTGAGAACAAACCACCCGTACGCTTAAAGCACCTTCTTCGAGCATTAGCTTTGAGGCCAGGCAAACTGTTCCTGCTGTATCGATCATATCGTCAACAATCACAATATTCTTATCCTTAATATCCCCAATGACCTTAATCTCTTCAACCACATTGGCTTTTTTCCGAACCTTGTAACAGATAACCATTTCACAATTCAGGAACCTTGAATAGGCGTTGGCTCTCTTGGTTCCACCCATATCAGGGGCTGCAATCACCAGGTTATCGAGTGCCAGGTTTTTAATATAAGGAACAAACAAGGTTGATCCGTAAAGGTGATCCACAGGGACGTTGAAAAATCCCTGGATCTGGTCTGCATGAAGGTCCATTGTCATAACCCTGTCGGCACCTGCCACTGTTAGCAGGTCAGCAACGAGTTTGGCACCAATGCTGCAACGGGGCCGGTCTTTACGGTCCTGCCTGGCAAGTCCCAGGTACGGCATTACGGCTACAACCTGGTATGCCGAAGCACGCTTGGCTGCATCAATCAGCAGGAGAAGTTCCATCAGGTTATCTGATGGCGGAAAGGTGGATTGAACAATAAAAACTATGCAGCCGCGAACGGATTCCTCAAAATAGGGCTGAAACTCACCATCGCTGAATTCCAGGACTGAAGTTTTTCCCAATTCAGTTCCATAACTTTTCGTGATTTTTTCTGCCAGATAATGACTTGCGCGGCCAGAGAAGAACTTAATAGGGGCTTTTATTTTCATGAAATCCTTATTTCGGGGTTAAAGCAGTGGTGCAAATGTAAAAAATATCGGTTCAAAATAGACTTGCTTCACGGTAAAAATTTTAAAACAGTGAATGTACCAGGACGGCTGTAAGATTACGTTAGTCCCTTGTCCCTAGTCCCTTGTCCCTTATTAAACACTGAATTGGTTTTTTCAATAAACCTTAGAACCTCCTTTTCACCGGCACGCTGAAGAGAAGAGGTGGTAAATATTACAGGAAGTTCATCCCATTGCTGAAGAAGCGTTTTTTTATAGGTGACCAGGTTACTTGCAAGCATATCCTTCGACACTTTGTCGGTTTTTGTAAAGATCAGGGCAATCGGTAATAGTTTTTCACCGGCCCATGCAATAAATTCAAGATCATTGTCGAGGGGATGATGCCTTGAATCGAGCAGGATGA
The DNA here is from genome assembly GCA_041737295.1 of Bacteroidales bacterium. Classification (GTDB taxonomy): domain Bacteria; phylum Bacteroidota; class Bacteroidia; order Bacteroidales; family UBA10428; genus UBA5072. The sequence goes on from JBGSSA010000168.1 coordinate 1,439, forward strand.
AAAGGCAGGCCAGGGTTTCGCGGTTCAGCAGGTATTCACCAATAACCGGGAGAAAATTTCCCCTGGTTTTGCGGCCGGTTTTGGCATACCCATAGCCTGGCAAATCCACGAGATACCAGCTTTCATTGATCAAAAAGTGATTGATAAGCTTTGTTTTACCCGGTGTGGAAGAGGTTTTGGCCAGATTTTTTACATTCAGCAAAAAGTTCAGAAGGGATGATTTGCCTACATTCGATCGGCCGGCGAAAGCATACTCGGGAAACCTGGCCGGGGGACAGGATTTAAGATCGGGACTGCTTTTTATAAAGCTAACACTTTGAAGTTCCATCAGAAGATTTTGTCCAGAATAGCATCCAAATTTCCTTTTGCGGGCAATCCTTCAATATATATTTCAAGCAAATTCGTTTCCCCTTCGGGTATAAGCTGCACTTTCTTAATTTCTGCGGGCAACAAAATGGTATCCCCTGTAACCATTTGTTCCTTCTCGTCTGTATTATGCACAAGGGTGACCTTTCCTTTCAGGCACATATATATGACAAAGGAATCGATTTCATGGTATTGCCTTTCAATTATCCGGGTAAGATTAAAATAGTTGGTGGTAAAATACTGGCATGTTGCCAACAAATTGGGCTGATCGGGCACTTTTGAATAATTGGTCTTGTAAGCCGGATATTCCTTAAAATCAATAGCCTCAAGTGCTTTTTCGGTATGCAGCTCCCGCGGGTTCCCCTTTTCGTCAACCCTGTCAAAATCATAGATCCTGAGGGTGGCATCCGATGTTTGCTGAATTTCAGCCAGCAGGATGCCCTCTCCAATGGCATGTATACGACCGGGTGGTAAAAAGAATACATCTCCGGCTGCCGTTTTTTCCTTGTTAAGAATGGATAATAAGGTTTTATTATTCAGGTGATTGAGGTAAGACTCCTTCGTAACAGCCTGGTTAAAGCCTACAGTCATTTCAGACCCGGCTTCAGCCTGAATAATATACCACATTTCCGTCTTGCCAAATGAACCGAATTGCTCACGGGCCAGGTTATCATCAGGGTGCACCTGGATTGACAATACATCATTGGCATGTATGAACTTGATGAGCAATGGAAACATGGTTCCGAATTTTTCAAATACACTGTCGCCTACAAGGTCGCCCATATAGACTTCTATCAATTCTTCCAGACTGTTTCCGGCAAGAAATCCGTTTTTAACCTGTGAGATACTTCCCGGGTATCCGCTGATTTCCCAGCTTTCCCCTGCCTTTTCGGTTTTTGTTTTTTTGTTGAGGACCGTCTTTAGCATGGTGCCTCCCCAAATTTTGTCTTTTATTATGGGCTTAAACTTGAGCGGGTATAAACGGTTCATTGGTTGAATTTTTGTAAAACAGGATTTTCTATCTGCGGTTGGCCTACTTTTAATTGAAATGCAAAAATAGCGAATCTTATCACACCGTGGATTGAAAAATATCTTACATTCAACCTGTCAATTTTAAAAACCAACTATTTATGAGACTTTTCAGATTTTCAGGCCTGGTTATAGTCCTGGTTTCAATTGCCTTATCCCTGGCAGCACAACAACCTGACAAGGCCATGTTTCGCAACAGCGAACCGGGATTTTATCAGAACAGTATTTTGCGTGATGACAGGGAAGTGAACAACCAGGTTACCCCTGTGGCTGTTAAGCGATATTTTGTTGCGGATCTGTCCGGACTTGATCTGCCCAACAAGTTCGACATTTACAGGAACCAGTTCTGGCATAATTCCCCGATTTCTCAGGGAAACACGGGTACCTGCTGGTGCTTTTCCACCACATCTTTTTTTGAATCAGAAGCATATCGTCTGAATAAGATACAGGTTAAGATTTCGGAGATATACACTGTTTACTGGGAATATGTTGAGAAAGCAAGGCGTTACGTGCAGGAAAGGGGAAATTCAAATTTCGATGAGGGTTCCGAGGCCAATGCAGTAATAAGAATATGGAAAAAATATGGCGTGGTGCCTGCGGAAGCCTATACAGGTCTGTTAAACGGAAGAAAATACCACAACCATGAGACAATGGTGTCTGAAATGAAAAGCTACCTTGAATCGTTGAAAACCACATCAGCATGGGATGAAGAAAGGGCACTGACAACGATCAGATCCATTATGAATCATTATATGGGCGTACCTCCCACTGAAGTAAGTGTTAACGGAATGAAGATGACACCGGCAGAATATCTGAAAAATGTTGTCCGGGTAAACCCCGATGACTATGTGGATATTATTTCCTACAAACAGGAACCATTTTACAAACAGGTTGAATATAAGGTTCCGGATAATTGGTGGCATAATACGGATTATTATAATGTGCCGCTGGACGTGTATATGAGTGCATTGAAAAATGCGGTTCGTACCGGATATAGCATGAGTATCGGGGGAGACGTTTCAGAGGCAGGGTTTGATCGCAAAACCCAGTGTGCCATCGTACCCGATTTTGACATCGCTTCAGCCAATATCAATGATGATGCCCGGCAGTTCAGGTTTTCAAACAATACAACCACCGATGATCATGGAATGCATGTGGTTGGTTACATTGAGAAGGATGGAAAGGACTGGTACCTTGTCAAGGATTCAAGTGCCGGGTCGAGAAACAACGATCCCAATGCAAAGGAATTCGGATACTATTTCTTTTCTGAGGATTATGTAAAACTGAAAATGATGGATTTCCTTGTACATAAAGATGCTGTAAAAGAAATCCTTGAAAAGACAAAATAGTAAAAGGGCCTGCCATGGCTATAAAAAAGGTAACCCCGGGTGGCGCCCGGGGGCAATCTTACAAGCAAAAGGATGAGATAAAGGATATGAATAGGCTTAAAAAAGCATATCCGGGAGGTTTACTTTTTGATTATTGGATTATTTCAAAAAGTATCAGTTGTTAAAACAATCTTCTGACTGGGATATTGATTATTTTCATCATTTTCGGCGGTTATGAATATTTTTTTCGGTTTAAATGAAGTAACCGTTTCAAAAGTTGCATTTAATTTTTTTGAACTGTTCAGCCGGCCGATATTTTTGGTAATGTCCTGATCCGTGAGCATCCATACGACATAGCTTTCTTTTTCAGGCTGCAATCTCTCTACCCCGGCTAAATTTGATACTTGTATTTGAATAACGTTATTGTTATTCTTGTCTGTTTTCATTTTCACGTAACCCCTGGCAGCCGGGACAACTGAGGAAGTTTGAAAAACTGCCTTATTAGAACAGGATGCGAATAAAAAAATCATCAGGAGAGCAGAAATACTGAATAAGATTTTTTTTGCTAAGGTTTTTAATGTTGTTGTTTTCATGTTGGTTTTATTTAAATATATCAGGTATTCAAAGATAAGGCACCTCTATCCGGTTAACGTTATACAATTCAGGATAGATGTTACATGATTCACACACAACATCCTGGCTTAAAATTCCTCCTCAATCATTTCTTTATTGACCATCGTCCCGGCCATAGTGCCCATTGCCACTGCGTATGCTATCGAGCGCGAGCGGGTAGTGTTGTCACCGCAGGAATAAATACCATGAACCGTGGTCTTTTGCAGGGGATCAGTCTTAATGTATCCCTGGTCGGTCAATTCGCAACCAAGGGTTTCGGGAATTGTGCAATGTTGTTCAAAAGGACTTTTTGTGTAGAGGGCTTTAACAGATGATGATGTACCGTCTTTGAAAATAACGTTTTGCAGATACCCGTTGGAATGCCCGAATTTTTCAATTTCCGTTTCAACAATACTTATATTATGCATCTTGATTTTGTCAATTTGCCATGCTGTTAAAGCCGGTGTTCCATTGGTAAACAGGGTGAGGTCATTTGTCCAGTTTGAAATAAGACTCAAAAATTCAAAAATTAATTCACCGTTTCCCAAAACACCGGTTTTTTCATTTTTTACTTCATATCCATGACAATACGGGCAGTGAAGTACTGAAATGCCCCAGCATTCAGCATATCCGGCAATATCCGGCATTATATCTTTTATACCTGTCGCAAAAATTACTTTTTTAGAGAGAAAGGATTCACCTGATCCGGTCAGAATTTCAAAACCATTTTCATTCCTGGTTCCTCGTGTGGCTGTACCGTTGAAAAAAGTTACCGTATCATATTTTTCCACCTGCTGCCTGGCAAGTGTTGCAATTTCCCGTGGAGTATTTCCATCCTGGGTTATGAAGTTGTGGGAATAAGGGGTTTGCCTGTTGCAAGGGTTACCATTATCAATAATCAGGATTTTTCTTAGCGCCCTGCCCAGGGCCAATCCTGCGGCTAGCCCTGAATAGCTGCCGCCTACGATTATCACATCAAAATTTCCGCGATCTTTCATACTTAAATTGATTAGATCTTAGCCGGTGTTGTCAATAAGTTTAATGTTTTGGCAATTCTTGAGTCCAACCCACCTTTACCCGGAAATCTTTCGGATGAACCCTTTTATATGCGAATGGTTTTACCATATATCCACATATAACAAGCAAGTGAATAAAAAGGTTTTGTATGCCTGTCGTTAGAATTTGTCCTTCTTTATTTAATCAATTACATTGCTGATATTCTGAAAATTAAGTAACTTTACAATTATTTTATTATTATGAAGAATAAAACCATCAATTCAAAAATTGAGACCCTGAACGGTCGCATCAAATCGATAAAATCAAAGGCCGAAAATGCGAAGAAACTTAAAGAATCAGGTACCTTCCAAACCCTTGAATCTGACCTGGAGGCAATCACAGTTTTACAAAAAGATGTACAAAAGCTTAAAGATCTCCTGAAAACCAAAACCCTGGAATTAGAAGAGGGGATTGTAAAATTGAGAAAGAGCAGCAAGGCAGCCGGTAAAAGCCTTAAAAAGGAAAAAAAGCCTTCAAAACCACCTAAGGCGGAGAAAATCCGGAAAGAAAAATCTCCCGCAATTGGTAAGAAAACCGGGAGTAATAAGAAGATGGTTAAAACCATTGAGAAACCAGTTAAACCAAAGAAATAATTGCAAAATTTAGAGCCATTGCTTGTAATTCCAGCATGGAAAACTGCCATCACAGTTAAGGAAGATATTTTCAACGCATGATTTCATTTGCTAAGTACTACCGGAAGCTTGTTAGAGAGGTAACGGGAAGTTTGTCTGCACTCATAGAAAACTTTGATGAAAATGCAGTTCACAACATGCGTGTTGCCTATAAAAAGATCAGGGCAATGAATAATTTCATTTTGGCAGAATTTGGAGGCAAAACAGATATCCATGATCAGATCAGAATACTGGATGCAATCTATAAAAACACCGGGATCATCAGGGAAATTCAAGTTAGCAAAAAATTGTCAGACAGATTTAGGATCAAGTCGGACAAGTCACTCGATGAATTATTTGATTATCTTGATAACAGGATCGCAGAAACAAAATCGGTTTTAGCAGAACAGGTTAGAAATTTTGATATTGACGGCATCAAAAGATTTGAAAGTAAGATGTATTTGATCCTAAAAGAAGCCAATGAGAAAAGAATGTTTGCCAAAGCCGTCAAATTCATTAAAAAAAGGGTAAAAAAATCTGAATTTCAGGTATTTGAAAGATCTGATAATGAAAGATATCACAAAATCAGATCCAATATCAAGGAGATATATTTTTTCTTCCAACTGTTGTTTTCAAAGGATGATTGCAGGAAAAAGAATTTCGATCTTAAACCATTGAAAAAACTGGGTACAAAACTTGGGAAGTGGCATGATGTAGAAATTTTCCTGGAATACATTCATTCTTTTGCAGTGGAGAAGTATGCCAGTGATAAATTGGAGGTTCATTCGAAATACAATAAGCTGATCAGTCATTTGAAAGTCCGTCAAAAAAAGGAGCTTAAGAAAATTGATCATGAAATCATTATAACGAATAATGGGCTATTGGAATATCTGAAGAGCCTGAGATCTAAATGATGTAAAACTTGATTCCCACGATTGAAAAGCTATTTTCAATTAAATGAAATCAACCTCAAACGGTTTATTGCACAGATAACTTTACAATTAATTTACAGAAAATTAACGTAAAGGATACTCACATGCTTTAACAGCGGATTACATTTGTTAATAAACATCAAACCAAATGATATCAAAACAAGTTAGCTATTTCGGGCACTATAATAAGCATAGACACATGAATAACAGGATAAGGGCATCCTATTATGGTGTGTATGTCGCCGTAATTACTTCATTCATAGCTCTTGTCACCTTTGTTATTGCACTTTTTACTCCCCCTGTGTCAGGTCCGTTTTGCAGAGATTTATGCATTCAGTATCCCTTTACAGAAAGTGTATCACGATTTCCAAGGGATTATTTCTGGATGTATCCTGCCATATTAATGATTTTAGCATATCTCATCCTGATGACGTGCATTCGTTATTATGCACCGGGGAGAAAGAGGATTTTTGGCCAACTGGGTATAATTTTTGCCATTTCAGCCGCTGTTATACTTATTGCGAACTATTTCATACAAGTGTTTGTTATCCAGGCCAGCCTTATTCATGGGGAAACCGAAGGAGTTGCGCTATTTTCCCAGTATAATCCACATGGTGTTTTTATTGCGCTTGAGGAAATAGGTTTCTTACTGATGAGTATTTCCTTTGTTATAATTTCCCCTGTTTTCAGGAGTACAAAAAAACTTGAGAAATTTATCCGTCTTCTTTTTATAGTCAGTTTTGTACTAGCCTGTATCTCTTTGGTCTTGATATCAATTATATATGGCATTCATCGTGAATACAGATTCGAAGTTGCAGTGATAACCATTAACTGGACAACCCTGATCATTGCCGGTATATTACTAAGCTTGCATTTTAAAAGAAAAGTCAAAAAGAGCCTGAAGAAGTAATGACTATATCATTGTGCTATTTCATTCTTATCAGAAGCTTTATTGATTCTTTCACTGATTTTCATTATTGTAATGACGGAAGCTATGGATCCGGCAATTTTTTCAATGAAACCGGTTTTATAATCCGGCAATTTGTCTATTGAAGCGATTTCAATTACACCACAGCATTTGTTGTCTTCGATAAGAGGAACCAGAATTGAATGGCGAAGAGAAATTTCACCTAAACCGGAAGCAAGGATTACAAATTTATCCGGAAGATCGTCCAATTTCAGAGTCTTTTTTTCATTAAAGCAGGTACCGATATATCCTTCTCCAACCTCAAATTTATCTTTGCCATGAATATGAGGAGTGAAATTATAGCCGGCAATGATTTTCAACAAGGGATTGGAGGGATCCTCATCTTCAAGAATATAAAAAACACCCACGGAGGCATTAACATATTTGACCAGGTCGGATATAAGGGCATTGGCAAAACCATCAACATTTCGTCTTTGTTTGGATATAATATCGCTGAATTTCGCAGTTCCTTCTGTAAAAAACCTGATTTCCTGTTCCTCCAGATCGCGTCTTTTAATTTCTTCTTTCTGGCTCTCAACTTCCTGGATCTTCGTTTCCAATTGAAGCTGGGCTGAACTGATCCTTTCCTGTAAAAGCTGATTATCAAGGATAGCCTGCTTGCCCCGTTGCCGTTTATAAAACCTCCATATCAGGTAAGCCGCTAACATGATAATTATTAAGATGGCCAGTTTTGTCCTGTACCAGGGAGGCCTGATCCTGATTTCAATTTGCCTGGCGGATTCATTCCAGATCCCATCGCTGTTTGATCCCTTCAGGAGAAAAGTGTATTTGCCCGGTCTGAGATTAGTATATGCAGCACTGTTATTGTTACCGGCATTGATCCATGTCTTGTCATATCCCTCCATTTTGTAACTGTACCGGTTATTTTCCGGTGCGTTATAATCAAGAGCCGCGAATCTGATCGTAAATGTAGATTGGTTGTAACGCAATGTCATTGCTTTTACAAAATCAATGTCAGTATCCAATGGCGATCCCTTAATTCCGGGAATTACAGGTTTGTCGAGTATGGTAATGTCAACAAAAACGACTTCCGGGACAACCGGGCTGAACCTAATACTGTCAGGGTTAAACAAGGTCAATCCATTTACGCCGCCAAAAGCCATCCGGTTATTGATCAGCATCTCCTGGGCGTTGTATTTGAATTCGCTTCCCTGGATACCATCCGAATTATCGAATGTGATTACTTTTTCTGTTTTCGGATCGAATTTCATAAGGCCCCGGGTTGAACTGATCCACAGGTTACCCCCCTTATCCTGTAAAATTCCCATTAGTGCATCGGAAGATAAACCATCCTGAATAGTGTAAACCTTAAATGAATCGCTGGCCATATCCAGTCTGTTCAGTCCTCCTCCATTAGTCGCAATCCATGCAAATTTGCCTGAAATGATGATTGACCGGATGGAATTATCAGAAAGTGAGTTCAGATTCTTTTCGTTATGAGTATAATTTTTAATCAGTTTTTCCTTAACCGGATCAAATACGCAAACCCCATTGTTGTCGGTTCCGAACCATAGATTTCCCTCATTGTCTTCCGCCATTGTAATCAGGTCCTGCGAACACATTCCAGGATCAGGGCCCCCTGAAACAAAGCTTTTAAATGTGTTGGAATTCGGATCAAACAAAATCACACCACCCCTCAGGGTAAGAAGCCAGAATCTGCCACGACTGTCTTTTCTGATCGACCAGATATTATCTGAAGACAGGCCGTCTTTTGTTGTAAAGGTTCTGATCACTTTCCTGTTTTCAGGATTAAATACCATCATGCCCCCCGCAAACGTGCCCAGCAAAAGGTTACCTTCCGGTGTCTCATTTATCGTAAGTATTACATCTGTACCTGGTGAAAAGGGATCATTACCAGTATGCCTGAAATGCTCAAAGGATTGGGTGCTTTCATTAAAAAGGCTCAATCCCCCGCCATCCTGGCCAATCCAGATTCTTCTTTTGCTATCCTGAAAAATGGCGCAAACAATTTCTTTGTTAATAGATGCCGGGTTCAGGGGATTATGTCTGTAGGACAAAAACTTCTCCTTGTTCCTCTTCCAAATGCTAATCCCTGTACCAAAATGGCCAACCCAGATATTTTGGTCCTTGTCCTTATAAAGCTGGTAAATAGCATTTCCATTCAGTGATTTATCATTTTTGGTATCAGTTTTCAGGTAGATGAATTTTCCCGTTCCCGGGTTGAAAACATTAATTCCGCCCCCATCAGTTCCCAGCCAGACCTCTTCTTCACTTAAAAATTGAATTGATTTTATTGTATTCACATTCAACCCATTACTAACATCGACGAGCCGGGAATTATGTTCGGATGGATTGTAAATATGCAGGCCTGCATTTTCAGAAAAAATATATAACAGTCCATTCTGATCGCATTTTATCCTTTTAAAAGCATTATTGCCCTTGTATTTATCTTTGTATTCTATTCGGATAAAGGAATTTTTAGTTCTGTTGAATTCATAAACAGGATCAGTATCTGTTGCAACAAAAATCCGGAGATCCTGGGAGATGCATATATCATAAACAAGGTTTGAGCCTATACTTTCAGGGATAGAGGCGTTATGCGTATAGTATGTGAATTGTTCATTTTTTGGATTATAATGTATCAATCCATTGCTTGAGGCCATCCATATGGTTCCGTCAGGATCGTTGACAATATTATAGACCCACCCGCCATGAAAATCATGTTGGTTCAGGGGATTTGCAGGTATTCTAAACATCCGTCCAAGCAATGGATCGTAGCGGTTTAGCCCGTTCGATCCGATCCAGATATTTCCTTCCCGGTCTTCATTTATGCAATAGACAAGGTTTGATGCCAGGCTATTTGCATCATTCCTGTCGTGTCTGAAGTATCTGAATTCTTTTCCGTCATACCGGTTTAATCCATCGCGAGTAGCAATCCACATAAAGCCCCGGCGATCCTGCATGATGTCCTGGACAATTCCTTGTGATAACCCATCATCTACAGTAAGGTAATCGAATTTTACAGTGGAAATATGGGTATTACTGCACACGGGGCCTGCCAGAAAACATAAGAAAACGAGATAAGCCCTGAAATTCATTAAATTGAAGTTTGAGAGTTTCAAGTATACTATTTTTTATTGAGCCTCATGTTAAGAAATTGTTACGAATCTTTTAAATCTTACTTTATTTCTGCAGTTCAGACACTGTGGGCCTTCCATCGGTTATTCATTCTTTGCCAGCGTTATGTAAGTTGTAACCTAATCTTAACGAAAATGTAACTATTTAGTAATATGATCCTGGTAACTTGTGCATTTTAAAACAGCCAGTTAAATAAGCCACTATAAATTGTAATTTAGAACCCAGCCATGACTAAGAAAGAATCAGAAGGTAAGAAGGTTGATAAAAAGATTGTAAAGCCAAAAGCTCCCGGAAATAAGCTTAAAATAGCGCTCAAAGCATCTAAAAAGCTTTCCTATACCGATTTGATACAATTAAATAAGGTAATCAATGATCGGCTGGAGGCTCAAAAACAGCTCCAAATTGAAAACCTTGAGCAGCAACTAAAACTTATTAAAGAGAATTAGTATCCTTATCCTGGCATGTCAGGTTAAGAGTTCGCTCTGGTCCCGCCGCTTCCTTGTTTGACATGGAAGTTGATTTTGAAATGCGTTCTTTTAATAGCCCTCAAAGCATAGCCGGGCATTTAAAAACATCACGGGTGCATGAGTGAATAGTAACAGATACATAAGGATATCTGAACTTGAATCTGAACATTTTTAATTGGCTTGTGTAATTGAAGGTTCATGCTCAGTTTTGATCTCTAATTCGGTCATAATGATATGAAGTTCAATCCCACACTCAAATCCCGGCATCTCGCTTTTATTTCAGTTTCCTGTTTGATTTTCACGTTGATTCTTGATCAGGTGAGAAAAGCTCTTCAGCCTGATAGCTTTTTACATATTCCTGTCATTTTTCTTTTTTTCGTGTTCTTTGCGATTCTTGTCACAATTGCATATAATTATTTTGTTCTTAAATTTCGGGAAGGCAAAGCAATGTTTCCGAATCCCTCCCAATCTCTCTATGAGACCCCCATATGGTCAAAAACTGAAATTCCTTTGATCATACCTGAAATAATAAGTGCTTACCGGACAAAGAGCATATCGGAAGGGGAGATCCTGTCAAAAAATGAAAAGTTTATCCACCACCTGACTTTGCTTGAGGAGGGAATCGCAATCTTTACAAAAGATAAAAAGGTAATCATCAATAACGCTCATTTTATCCAGTATATCACCCACATCAGTGACAAACTCGTATACGCCGCAGAAAGTTTCTTCACAATATCTGATTTTTCACCTCTCGTAAATTTTTTTAATAAGTATGTTTCTGTAAATTCTGCTGAACCATTAATTCCGCTATCATACGAAATCTATGTAATAAAGAACAATAAATATTTCAAGGTAAAGTGCATTATTTATCAAGACAGCAGCTTCGAAGTCATCATCCGGGATACTACAAAATTATCGAAGCAGAAGATACTCAAACAGCAGATTACCGGGAACATAGCTCATGAATTAAAAACTCCGGTAAGCTCTATTTCTGGCTTTTTGGAGACAGTACTTTCCAACAAAATGGAGAAAAGCAAAATGTTTGAATTCATTCGCAAGGCTTATTTGCAAACTTGTCGCCTTACTGATCTGATCAATGATATTGCTATTCTGACAAAAATTGAGGAGGCCGGCAAATTGTACCCTGTTGAAAACGTAAACCTAAAACAGGTTATCACTAATGCATTAGATGATTTTAACTTAAAAATTATTGATAATCAAATCAATATTGTTTTGAATATTCCAGAGGAAATAGAAATTAAAGGAAACCAGGTTCTGATATATTCCATTTTCAGAAACCTGATTGAGAATACTATAAATCATGGTGGAAAACATATTGAAATGGGTATTCATATGTACCTTGATTATCGTGACCATTATTATTTTTCGTTTTATAATTCCGGGAAGAATGTACCAGAGCAGGATATGCCCCGGTTGTTTGAACGGTTTTACAGGGTTGACAAGGGAAGAGAGCGCGTAAGTGGGGGAACCGGACTGGGATTATCAATTGTTAAGAATGCCATTCTATTTCACAATGGGGATATATCCGTTAAAAACAGAAAAGAAGGAGGG
>JBGSSA010000214.1:0-11228 GCA_041737295.1 Bacteroidales bacterium
TATGATCCGCTCCCTTATTATCCTGTTTATTCGGGCCTGGTGGTTGAAAGCCTGGAGATAAGCGAACGTTTTCTATGGGATTTGCGCCTGACAGCCCAGGAATTAGTTCTTGAAAACCACGCAGTTCATCTCAAAAAATACGCGAAAAAATACAACATGGGCTTTTCCATTGAGCCATACGATATGAACCCTACAGCCGACATGGAATTGGGTGCAGTGGCTGATGTTCCGATGTGTGAATTCTGGAGCAAAGATTATGGATTCAATGCATCTTTCAGTTGTATTGAGGTGGCGTCTATTGCCCATATCGAAGGAAAGAAGGTTGTTGCTGCCGAGGCTTTCACCGCCTATCTCGATGCCTGGACACAATATCCCGGGTCAATGAAAGATCAGGGTGACTGGGCTTTTGCAACCGGAATTAATAAATTCGTGTATGTTATTTTTCAGCATCAGCCACTCAATGACAGCCTGAAACCGGGGATGACGTTTGGGCCTTATGGTGTGCATCATGAACGCAATCAGACCTGGTGGCCCATGGTCGACAGTTACCATAAATATGTATCCCGTTGTCAGTATATTTTGCAACAGGGACAAACAGTAGCCGACATTCTGTATCTGACTCCTGAAGGTGCACCCCAGGTATTCCGTGCCCCAACTTCTGCTCTGACAAAAGGAGTTGTACTGGACAAATCGTTGGTCCTAACAGCCAATGAGGAAATGCTTCCGGGTGAGTCCAACGATGCATTCCTTCCCGACCGGAAAGGCTATAACTTCGATGGCTGTTCGCCTTCCCAATTAATGAAATCTTCAGTTACTGACGGCAAAATCGTATTCCCGTCAGGGGCGTCGTATTACGCCCTTGTACTGCCTGGCACTGAAACCATGACTCCGGCTTTACAGAATAAAATTGAATCATTGGTGAACGACGGTGCTGTAATTATTGGAAATCCTCCACGAAAATCACCCAGCCTGGTGAATTATCCCGAATGCGACAAGCAGGTAGCTGCGAAATCCGTATCCATCTGGGGTGCGACTTCCGCACCATTGCAAATTTCCGAACGGAAATCGGGAAAGGGTAAAATTTTTTGGGGCGGTTCTTTGTCCGGAATCAACCTGCCTGAGCTGTATCCAACCTATGATGCCACCGCTTCTATACTACGCCGGTTGGGGATTCCCGAAGATTTTGAATCAAATGGCCCTGTGCGATATACACATCAAAAGATCCCCTCCGGTGATATTTATTTTGTTTCAAACAAAACCAACGATGCTATAAATGTCAATTGTACATTCCGGGTTAGCGAAGGAACACCCGAATTATGGAATCCTATGACCGGTGAAACCAGGGATCTTCCTGACTTCGAAATTAAAAAAGGGCAGATACAAATACCCCTTCAATTTGATGGGTACGAAAGTTTTTTTATTGTTTTCAACCATACTGGTAAAGCAAAACCGGCCAGCACAGCAAGAGGGAAAAATTTTGCCCATCCGGAAGTTTTAGTTGAAGTGAACGATCCATGGAGGGTATCTTTCGACCCGAAATGGGGAGGACCTGAAAATGTTATCTTCGATAAACTTGCTGACTGGACTTCAAGACCGGAAGAAGGCATAAAATATTATTCAGGAATTGCTCATTATCGGAATACCATAAAACTTCCTGAAAGCAGTATCGCGGATAAAAAGACTGATATTTATATTGACCTGGGAGAAGTGAACAACCTGGCGCGAATTCATGTGAACGGCAAAGATATGGGTGTAGTCTGGACTGCTCCTTTCCGTATAAAAATTACAGATGCAGTTGTTCCGGGTGATAACCAGATTGACATTGAAGTGGCCAACTTATGGCCAAACCGGTTGATTGGCGATGAACAAAAACCGGACGACGGAATTAAAAACGGGCAATGGCCGGAATGGCTGATTAATAGTAAACCAAGGACATCAGGGAGGTATACTTTCACTACATACAAACACTACAACGCGAATTCGCCTCTATTAAAATCGGGATTGATGGGGCCGGTTAAAATACTGCTTGTCAAAAATTAAAATAGTGAAAACTAAAGCAGGATTGGAATTGTATCCCGAAATGCCCGGGTTTTTCATCGTTTTCAAAGTTCAAAAACGATTGTTTCGCCTTTTTTAGTTTGCATTTCCACCACATTCGACCGGAGCATCTTGTGGCCACTTCCATTGGTAACACTTCCTCCTGATTTCCATGGTAAGATTATTTTCAGAAGCCCTCCTGCCTCGCTGAAAATTTCAATCTTACCCGGCTGTCCATTTTTCAGTGAAGCTGAAACCAGAAAAGCTCCAGCGGCACGCAGGTTATGGAATTCGGCATCTTTATCCATGGGCCAGTTGGGGTAAAGCCGGATGGTTCCGTTATAACTTTGCATCAGGCATTCATTGACCACAACCGGCAAGGCAAAGTTTTCGAACCAGATACCCATCAAGTCCATATAGCCGTAAGGAGTTGCGTCGCTGTAACGGCCGTGCACTTGCATTACCCGGTCGGAAGTAGTTCCGTTGGGAAGCAGGCAATAATTGACCTGACGTTTAAACCGTTCCAGATCGAGCATTCCGATGCGGGCGGCCTGCAGGTTAATAAACACAAGGTCGTTTCCACCTTCGTTTTGCTGATTTAAATATGTGTTTTTCAATATCAATTTGGTTTCCAAATCGGAATGCAGTCCGTAATCTTCGCCCGGAAATACCGACATCAGCGGGTTGGGACAGTTGTAAACCACCTCGTCATGTTCTCCGGGTACGGAAACCAGCACTTTGCCATATTCTTTCGAAACGGCAGTAGGATACTCCGGAAAGCGCGACAGAATCATCTTTACATCGATAAGCAATGCTTTTTCCATGGCTTCAAGATTTAAAACCCGGGATGCCTCAATAAATGCCTTGAAAATGAATTTGGTGAGTGTAAGATCAACGTTGCAATCGTAATTGTATTTGAATCCGGGACGAAGTCCGTACAATTCGGGAGGAACGGTTGGAAAGATATGGAATTTGTCGTCTTTCCATTGTGGTCCGCTTGCTTCAGGTCGCTTCATATATGCCACCAGAAATTCAACAGCTGCCTTTATTGGCTCGTAGGCACGGGTCCTGAGAAATTCGGTATCAACCGAATACAGATAGTGCCACCACAAACCCTGCACAGCCCAGGGAGTTTCACAAATCTCCCAGCCCCAGTCCGGAACCGGATAAGAATTCATGGTCATGTCAACCGGATAGGCACTGTGGGGGAAATAGGCTCCGGGCATTTCGTAATACTCTTTTGCCCAGCGTTTACTCACTGGAATCAGCCGCTCAACCAGGTTCACATACGGCAGATTTTTCTCCAGATGGTTGCTCGAAAAAGTCGCCCAGAACGGCTGTTGTGTATTGTAATTCATGTGATAATCACCATGCCAGGCTGTGCCAATGGTATTGTAGCTCCAGTTGGCAAAAAGGCCGGGCGTGGTGGCTTCTTTTTTTGTGGCGCAATTCAGGAAATAGAGGTTATGATACCAGATGCGCTCCAGAAACTGGTCGCCAAGTCTTACCCCGGATTTATTCCAGTATTCTTTCCATAGTTGTTGACTTTTCAGAATGGAAGCCTGATATTTATCGGTTTGAGGAACTTCTGTTTCGGGCAAGTCAATAGCGATATCACTGTTTAATCCTTCCTGAAGTGTGATGCAACCCACAAATCCGATTTCCTTTTTGATACCTGCTTCCAATTTAATCATCTTCTCCTCGTTGCCGTCCCAGTTAATTCTTGATCGTTTTTCAAGCGAACAATTCAGGGCAGCAATCAGGCGGAAGGCTTTGTCCCTGGGATGCCCTTTCACTGTATCATATTTATCCGGTTCCGAATAAGGCAAAGTCTGTCGAAAGGAGAGCATTCCCTTTGATAAATCTTCCTCAATTTTAGTCTTCGGAAATTCTTTAGGTGTGGAAGGATCGGGCATCACCCGAACCCGGTCAAAAATGTTTTCGCAGGGGTTTCCCTGCTCATCGACCAACCGGAACCAAAGCCGATCATTGGTCATATCGGTAGAAATCTGCAGGGTAATCTTTTTCTGATCTCTGGTAAGCAGGTAAACTTCACAAAGTCCGACGGAAATATCCAGCCGGTGTCCAATCATTTCAGCATTCCGGCGGTCGAAGCCCAGCAGTACCGATCCGCAAGGAAATGGCCGTGGATAGGGCTTCGAGTAGTTTTCGCGAGCCATATCAGAGTAATCGTTATACCATTTATCCTGACCAAGAACTTTTAAGGTATCAGGAATGGCTTTTACACGATTAAAAACATCTTTGAAAGTACCGAGCCTTTCCTTGTTATTTTCTGCAATGCGGATATCCCAGACATTGTTGTGCCCAAAATAGAGCACTACAGCATCGGGACGGGTAGTTACCACAACGCCCATTGCCCCATTCCCCAGCAATGCCCCTTCAAAGAAATCAACAGCCGGCTTGCTGTGTGTTAAAGGATGGAGTCCGGCTCTTTCGAAAGAACTAAAAGATACCTGGGCTTCAGCACTCATTCTGCCAGATACAAGTAATATGGCAAAGAATAAAATAGAAGTTTTGATATTCATTTTGACGAACAATCACTTTTTAACGGAATACTGGCCCGTGGTACTATCAAAATTAATCTCATCCAATGTAAGGACCTGCTCTGAATTCACCAGTGTAATTATCTTATCAGGTTCATTGGCTGCAAACAGTATCCATGCCCATGGCATATACCATGTCCATTGCGGCTGATCTTTCAATATTTCCGGAGTAGGTATATCCCCGACTTCACCCAACGCAATTGGTTTTCCTTTTGCCAGCGTCAGCAGGTCATCATGATGCGATTGCTTATAATCGTTTCTGTAAACATCTGCAGCAAGGATATCAACATAGTTGTCCCCGGGATAAAACAATTCATAATCCCATGCTTCATCCCCGGTAATATCCCGCGGGGCATTTGTATTCCATACCCAAATCAGGTTATTCAGGTTGTGATGTTGGGTGAAGTAATTGTACATCATAATCCAGAGCTTTTTGAATCCCTGTTCACCTTTTTGGTTGCACCACCAGAACCATACACCGTTCATCTCGTGATAAGGTCTCCATAAAACGGGGATATTTTCATCCTGTAATTGTTTCAGGTACGCGGCGATCTTATCAGCCCCTTCTTTCCAGGCGTCATTCAGGGGAGTACCTTCAGTTACAAGTGAATCCCATCTTGAAGGCGAGGGCCTGTTTTCCATTGCCCATATTGAAGATCCGTCGCAGCAATCTCCGTCTGTCGGGAAACAACCGTGCCACATCAGTGTAATGATACGTCCTTCGTGGTATTGTTTTTTAGCCTCACTGATCATCTCTTTTCGTGCTTCGTCAAGCGAAATATCAAGAAATATCGTTTCCCGGGCAGCCCTCAATGAATCACGCTCTTTTTTAGAAGCATTCCATTCTAAAGCCGGAAGGTTGGCTGGTCCGCAATGCTGAAAATCCATGGCGTTGGTTCCTTCCACGCAAAAACTGAAGTCTGATCCCCAGATCACAGCCTTTTTACCGGTAAGTTTCTCCATCTGATCGGAATAAGCAGACCCTTTGCCACAAAAATTATGCTGCCCTGAAAGCGTGTGATTTCCCTGTACGTCCTGTATAAAATGATACAGATTTTTTGCCTGTTGAGATGCATCAGGATTTACAGGGTCGAGGTATTTTTTGGATGGCCCGCCACAGGAAATCATAAGAAAAAGACAAGACATCGGGGTTAAGACATTAAACAATTTCATATGCTTTACATTTGAATTATAAATCATTTTCGCAACAGGATATAAAAGTGCAAAATTTATTGGATTTCTAAGCTGAAAGCCGGCAGTTTTGTGCTGTTTATTCTTTAATAAATTTGCCGGTTCTAATGCCCTTTTCATCAATAGTTACAATTGTGTAGAATCCTGAATCCAAATTGCCGACATTAATCTGGCTGTTAATCAAAAGCCCGTTAAGCAGCTTTCTTCCCTGAAGATCATAAATGGCATAAGATGTATTAAAATGAGCATTCCTAAAATATAGAACCGTTTGTACAGGGTTCGGGTAGAAGTTAATGGTTTCCGAAACGTATACACTGGCTTTTGTTGGTATGCTGATCGTTGTTTGTTTTGACATTCCATTGAGGAGAAGATCAATTGTCAATACACTATCCGTTATGGCATGCAGGGGTATTTTCATAATTATTTCATTTTCGTCCGGTGGATAGGGAGTTGCCAGGCCAATTGAATATATCGTTTCCGTAATATTTATGGCACTGATCATACCGGAAGCCGGAATGTCAGGGTATTCCAATATGTGAGCGCTGTTATCGATGTTTACATTCAACCCGAACAATTCTCCGCTTGCCCGGAAAACAAGATTATTTTCCTCAACGGCAACATATATATCAGTATTTAATTGGGTATCCATTTCTGCCTGTTCTGCAGGAAATTCATTGATCAGGTTTACCGCAAATTGCAGGATCAGCGATGCATCATAAGCCGTAACGGTACCCTGTCTATCCACATTGGCTGATATTTTTCTCCACTCTTCCCAGGGAAGAGGATCCATTTCGGGCAACGGATCCAGTCCCACACTGTACTGAAGAATAAGAGCAGCGTCATAAGCCTGGATGGCGCTATTGCTGTCGGCATCTCCATAAGCAGGATAAACAGTAATAAGGCCGTTATCAATGAGACCAATTGTGTCACTGTTAACCAGGCAATTGGATAAATCGATAGATGTTGTACCAGTTTCCAGTGCTTTAAACTTCAGTTTGAGCAAAATCCCTGAATCGCGCAATGCCGTCTGTCGAGCCCATGCCAAAGATAATTTACCATCAACAGGATTCACCTCAATATTGCCTCCGGAGGAAAGCATACCTGTAGTGTCGTATTCCATGAATTGAATAATATCTTCATTGTAATTTAAATCGAACTGGAATGAAATTACATCATCCGTTATATGATCAGCATAAACAGGAATATCAAACAGGGTGTTTTTCAGCGCAACAGTATCTGTAATTCCTATTTTTGAGAGATTATCCTGTACACATCGGATGCTATAGCCGTCTTTATTTGAAGGAAAGAAGAATAATTCGTGACCCAGCGAAAACTCATAATCAACTATTAAAAAACGGCTTTCCCCAGTGGAGAGCCAAAAGTATGCAATAACATCCTTCAGTTTGAATACCCCAAAAGGTTCCATGCTGTAAAATAATCCCTGCCGAACTCCCGCAGGGACAGCACCAAATCCGGTCTCATTGGTCGCCGGACATCTCCAGGATCCGACTTGGAGCAAACTTGCATAATTATGATAATGTCCCCCCGGTTGTTCTTCATATATAGTTTCACCCAGATAGAAAAGCGAATCCCATTCAACCTGCGTGGGTATATGCCATCCTGAGGGACATATATTCTTTTCATTAATAGCAACATCATAATTATACAATGCACCATACATGTCCTTATATGTTCCGGAGTCGTTGTCATACCAGCTGTAAGCGGGAACTATAGCGTTAGCCCATTCAGAATTGCCTGTAATATTTGAAATTGGGGTCCCGTCATTGAACCTTGTTGCTCTTAAGTTCTCCGTAATCCAGTTGAACCCGTTAATTTTATAAGTTCTATATGCATTTCCGTCAATGTCGGTAACAGAGCCATATGCTAATTCCGGTAATGTTGTAAACAACATCTCTTCGCCATAACCAACACCCTGTTGATTTACTGCAAATGCTCTCAGGTAATATTTGGTATCTGGTATTAAACCAGTTAGGTCAACATTAAAACTATAATTGTCTCCCCTGAAAACTATTTTAAAGTCATTCGTATCGGGTTCAGGAAAAGTACTCCAGCAAATTCCTTTTAAATTAACCGGAGATGTTCCTGCAGAATTCAGTATGCCTCCGGATGTTGCTGTTGACTGGCTTATGAAAGTTACTTCCCTGGTTAGTATTGTGGGTAAAGGGGAAGGATAATTACCCTCATAATAAAGATCAAATAATTCAGAATCACTTAGTGTCCTGTCATAAATTCTAATATCATCAAGGGTACCCTTAAATTCTTTATCATCATAAGCCTGACTATTTCCAAATATCATCGGAACGTTACTATTTTTTATGGGCCCGGATAAAAATTTCGTATCCATTAATGTGTTATTGATATAAAACCGAACCCTGTCACCATCATAGTTTAAAACCAGAAAATCAAACCGGGTACATTCCGGATCAAGAAGATAACGTTCCTCGCTATCAATAAAAGTTACGATTTGGTTTCCAATCGTCCATGTATAGGTATATTTGTTGCCTTCGGCACCCATTAGCAATTCAACCTGGCTGATGTATTCATACTTTGAAATGAAATATTGTTCGCCTGAGTCTGGTTGACATTTAACCCATAAGGCAATAGTTGCCTGGTTTTGACTTAAATTGAAATCATTGATGGTAATATTGCTGTTTTGACCGTTGAAATAGCAGGCTGCATTCTCATTTCCAAACCGGTCAAAAGTAAGAGCAGCACTGTCGACGACTGGGTTATGTTCGTTCCCGCTTTCATCATTGGAATTTCCGCTAAAAGGGTAAAAAGCCAGTAGCCCGGTGTTTAAATCAATAGTATCCGGATTATTCTTTATACAACGCACTGAATTACCAGCATTGTCACTGCCTCCAAGACGACCAATGTCCTCAGAACCGTAAGATAATGTTCTGATCCATTTATAATTGGATACATATGGAGTTGAAGTCCACCAATAACCAAATGTTCCTACATTGCTAAAATTCTGATACAGATGTCCACCGGGAAGTGCTGTAAATCCTGTTTCATTGGTAGCGCCCATATTTGGTGCTTTCCAATGAAGGGTATCTTTCTCCTTTAGTTTTCCGCCGGCCACTTCCTTGCTTCCTAAAAATGCATCCAGTGTTTTCCATTCATCCTCAGAGGGGACATGCCACCCGCCTGGACAAAGCATGCCGGTATTCACTGCATAACCATTATAATAGCCACCATACATATGGTGGGCAGAATCATCAACATTGTAATAATAAGTGGGTGTATTTATAGCTGGCCAATAAGAAAGATCCTCCACTAAAGGAATTGGAGTTGCATTATTGAACCGGGTAGTCTTTAAATTTTCAGCCATCCATATCTGATCACCTATAATAACGGTATTATACTTATTTCCATCCACATCAGTAATTGAATCGCTTGATATCTGGGCGACTGATGGAATGCAGAGTATAAGCAACACTAAGAGCAGCCTGATTTTTTTCATTGCAAAAAGGATTTCTCTTCTAAATAATATTTGAAATCTTCTTATAGGGGTCTTTTAAAAAGACCTATGGGGGAAAAAAACCGGATCGGGTTTAACCCCATCCTTAGGAGTGCCATTAATTGATTGAATTTATGAATTTTAGGACAAAACCTCAAATAATTTTGATGAGTTAAATGTATTTAATGATAAAAAGAATCTAATGTCGGTCGAACCTGGTTTTTAAAATAATTCTAGGGAGGCCAATATTTTGTAAGTACAGAAAAGGGGTGCCTTGTAAGGGGCTAGTTTACAAGATAAATCCTGTAAGTTTCAGGATCGGTTTTGGTAATCGCTTCAACGGTAAAAGAAAATACTTCGGAAGGTGGTCCAAGGGTTTCGGGATATATGGGATGAGGGTTTGCAGTAGCACCTTCCCATTTATCATAGTAATCGGCTTGAGGGTATATCCGGCAGTATACAGTGCCGGTATACTCATTCAGTAAATAGTTATAACCGTACCAGAAGGAATAATATATATCAGGAGATGCCATCCACATAAAGCTGTTCTCAAAATTTTCACAGGAAACATCCGGGGACTGGCTGAAAAAACAATGTACATAGAAATTTGTATAATCTGCAAACGCTTTGGTTGTGTCAATGACATGCATATAGATATTGAAATTATTCCGGTAATATGTCATGCTGTCGATACCATAATAATACGCCGGGACTTCATTCATAACCTGGCTGATTGAAGTAGGCGCGTCACCACCAATATGCCTGATTGAGAAATTCAGGTATTCCCCGACATACTTTTCTCTTATCAGGTTAATATAATACTTTCCAAAAGGTAAATCCTGAAAAATGTATCGCCCGTTGCTGTCAGTTGTCGTTTCAAGTTCTGTATTTTCTCCGGTAAGTTGAACCTGTACGCCTGATTTATCTGATATCGGGAAGCCATACGCGTCTTTAAGTGAAACTGTGCCATGGATATCGCCTTCCAAAACAGGTGCATCCTTTTCTTCGCATGCGATTACAGTCAATATCATAACAATTGAGAAAATAACAGATTTTGATTTCATGGATCAGGGGTATTTAATTTCAAAAACCGGGGAATACTGCTTTTCATCAACTGTAGAGTATATCGGCAGACCATAATATTCATTGAAATATGAATTATCTAGATATACAACTTTCATTTTTCCGGTCTTATTTGATTTCTCAAATTTACCGTCCCACCATTCGTGACTTCTGTTTTCATCAACCTCAATTATCGACACCCTCTTTATTGGTTCAAAACCTGTTTCATACCCTTCATTTACCACCGTTAAATCGGGCGGAAGGGTTTGTAAAACTTTAATTAAATCGTTGACAGTCATTTCCAATATGTTTTATCTTCCTTCCATAGGTCGGATTAGCTTAGCAATGAAGATCAATCAAGCAATTTTCGCATGATGCAATCTCTGTCGCTCCAGCTTTAAATCATATTCTGCCTGAAGCTGTACCCAAAATTCTGCACTGATATCAAGCGCTTTTTCCAGTTTCAAAGCTATTGAGGCATTTATATCCCTTTTCCCCTTTAATATGCTCGAAAAATGCGACGGATATATTTTTAAATCCATAGCAAAGACAGATCTTTTTATACCTCTTGCCTCCAGCTCTTCTTCCAATACTTCCCCCGGGTGTAATAACACCTTGGAGCGAAGTTCTTTTCCATTCTGACCTATTACCTTATGGGTTGACATTTTGATTTACAGTATTAGAATTTGCAATTTCAATTACCTTCACAAATAAACTTAAAAACTACTTTTCATAATGCTTTGAAAGTCCCTCGATAGTTACAATTTCAGCAAGTTTCAATACTTCATTATCTAATTCGAATTCGATCCTATATTGATCATTAATGCGGATTGAATACAAATGCTTTTTATCCCCTTTCAATCTCTCAAAACCAAAGCTTTTGAGCTTAA
>JBGSSA010000248.1:0-13457 GCA_041737295.1 Bacteroidales bacterium
ATCGGAAACCTGATGGCTGGTTCAATTGCCAGCGGAATAGGCATTCCGTATACAATGCTTGCAGGCGGTATAATTACAATTATTTCCGGGGTAATATTTGAGCTAAAAAGAAAGTCGCTCCGGAAGTATATCCGTCCGATATATATCCGCAAGGGAATAATTCCGGAGCAACCAATTGAACTGTGATTCTATCAGGTTAGGACAACACTGCCATGGCGGCGCCTATCATATTCGAATTTTCCATTTGAGCCACCTTAACGGCCACCCCTTTTAGTCCCATTTGCTCCAGGATAACAGGCAGGTGTGAATCCACTATTTTAGCATAGGATTCGCGTCCTGCTTTCATTTTGCTCCAGTAAAGACTACCTTCCGCCAGCACCTGGATCGTTTTCAAGTTGGGATCAGCAGCATGCAGGTTTTTTGCCAGACCAGCCAATGAGGCCGCAACCAGTTTGGCGGACCTTTCATAAATATGGAAAGCCACTTCGACATATTCAGGTTTGTAATTTCCGGGATTATTGAGCATCCGGCTGAGATCCACAGCACTGAAATTATCATCGAACTTGTCACCCGGAAAAGCTGCCTTAAATATCTCACCGAGATACATCCCGGAAACAGCTTTTTCAAACCGTTGAAAACTCTTGTTATCCGATTTGGCATCAACTATTTCATCAAATGAGGTAAGATGGGGCGGATGAAAATTACCTGACTCCAGATTAATTGGCGTATCGCCGGACCAGCCTTTCATATCCTTCAGCTTGGGAATATATGAGGAAGGGAAAAAGGATGCCATATTGGTGCCCGTTCCGACAATAATTCCGATATATGCATCAAATCCAGGGTTCAGTAAACCCGCAAACAGGCTGGTGATAGTATCATTAACCACCTTGATGGCTGAAAAATTATGATTGCATTTTTCATTCATATAAGTCAACAAAGGCATACCTATAGCTTCTCCTTCCATCTTGGGAATACCAACACCTTTGGTCCATTTGATCAATTCCGCATCACCATCAATCATTGATTTTGCAGGGTATGAAAAACAATATCCGATGGGTGATCTTTCCGTTACATTCAACTTGCTGAGTACTTCAGACTGGCGGGCAAACAGATCCTCACGGGTAAAACCCTTTTTCTTCATCTCGGTGATATCCATTTCTGCTGTACTTGTAATAGAAGTTTCCTCAGCTACTTCCACTGTGGCTACCCTGAAGTTGGTGCCTCCAAGGTCAAATACGGTCGCTTTTCCCTTGATTCCGTCTTTCTTTGGATGAATATAAGTTGGAAGGCATTTGATCTCAGTACCGTCCTTTTTCAGACCAGCCTCAATTTTTCCCGCTAAATCATTTGCAATATCAACTAATTGTGACGCGCTCAGATCGAATTGATTTTTCATAAATATCATATTTGGAAGTAAGGTTTTAATCGCTAAAAATAACTATTTTTTTAATATCCCCATTTGCGCATAACGGCCAGATCCTCTTTAACGGATTCCATGGGTGTCATATTCTGATAAGATTCCTGTTCAATTATATAGGACCTTACAGAACCTGATTTTGTTGCCATGTCAATCACTTCTTTGGCATTCACGATGCCTTTGCCAAGAATGCAACTCACATATTTTTCCTCGCCTTCAGTAGCCGGAATCTCATCTTTTACATGAATGGTCTCAAACCGGTTCGGATATTTTTTCATTACCTCCGATGCATTGGCACCCCCGTTATACAAATTGCCGATGTCGAGCTGCAATGCAACCAGGTCCGGATCAATCCTGCGCATTATTATATCGAATACCTTTTCATTATTAAATACCTGGGTGAATTCAAAAGCATGGTTATGATAGCCGAATTTCATCCCGGATTTTTTGCAAAGCTCGCCTGATTTATTAAAAATATCCATGCATTTATTGAGATCGTCATAGGTTTTCCGCAGGCTTTCATCCATCCATGGACTGACTACATAACTTTGTCCCAGGATGGCTGCGTCATCTACAGTTTTTTTCCATGCATCAGTAAAATCCTTTTTAGCACTGTCCCAATGTTCCACTCCCATAACGGTATGGCCGCTAACCATTATCAATCCAAGTCCGTCAATAATTTTCCGAAATTCAGCAGCCGGATAACCATAGAATTTATGATCCACATAATTGGCGTGCTCTATGTTTTTATAACCCATCCCCGCTATCTGTTTCAGGGAACCGAGGGGATCATTTTTCATATCCTCACGAATTGAATACAGCTGTACACCAACCAGGTCGGGCTTTAAAGCGGAAGCAAAAACCGATTTATTGATAATTGCCGTTGCAGCGATGGCGATTGCGCTGGTTTTAATGAAGGTTCTTCTTGACGGGTTCATATTAGTTTGTTTAGTTTTGACTCAGATATAAAATTACATATTTTATTGCAAAACACGGCATTTTAAACAAACTTCTCCCGTCGCTGCAGGCCAATAAGTCCCCATAGCAAGGCAATAACTGAACCAATCATCATAATTAACCTGTTTTGATGAACCACATTCATCCAGATCGTCAGATTCATGTCTGTAGGTATATTATAAGGATTTAAAAAAAGATTCCATTTGCTTTTTTCCAGCGGTTCGTTCAGGATAAAAAATACAAGGCCTATGATCACCATAGCCACAGCTGCACCATTTCCATTCCGAAGAATAGTTGTAAACAGGAAGGTCAGACAGGAAAGGAAAAACAATGGCACCATTAACTGTAAAACCATATTAAACACAGGGATCCTCACAACAGAAAACCAAGCGAAAAACGCCATAAGCAGCATAAGTGTGACAAGCAAAAACAACGTGATAATGAAACGCAGGAGATATACCTTGTAGCGATAATCGGGAAGTCCGAATACAATTTCGAGCATACGCGCATCTTTATCATTTTGTATATTATAAACAATGGGATAGAACATGATCAGAATCCCCGGAAAAATAAGCGTATCATATATGTCGGTTATATCTGCATTTCCTTCTGAAAACAGCATGAGGCCAATGATGAGCAAAAAGAACAGCCAGGCTGCCAGGAGAAAATAGAGAAACCGTCCTGCAAATATTATTTTCAGGTTATACCGGACAATGGTTCCGATCAGCATAATTTGTTCCTTTATCCGCATCGTTTCAGGTTTTAATCAGCAAACACAAATAGGCATCTTCGAGGTTAGCCTTTACTGAACGGGCACCATCAAAAGGAGATTCATCGGCAATACAGCGGACACGGATTATATCGCCATCACGCATATGATGTATGATAACGAATTTTTCCTTAAACTGCTCAAATGCAGCCATGTCCATATCAATTGTCCAAACCTTACCCTCGGCAATCTGTGCCATCTGCACCGGTTCACCGAGGTACCTGACCTCGCCATTTTTCACAACAGCCACCTGGTTGCAGGAACTGGCCACATCTTCAATAATATGGGTAGAAAAGATAACGATCCGTTCCTTGCTTAATTCAACCAGCAGGTTCCGGAACCGGATCCTTTCCCGCGGATCCAGACCGGCCGTAGGTTCATCAACAACCAGGATCCGTGGCAGGTGGAGCAGAATCTGGGCAATACCAATCCGTTGTTTCATGCCGCCTGAATAGGAACCGATCTTTTCATGCTTATGATCTATCATGTGCACGGCATTCAGGACGTAATCCACCCGCTCTTCACGCAGCTTTCGATTATATAATTTTTTTAGAATACCGATGTAATGCAGGAATTCCCATGCTGTAAGGTTTTCATACATGCCGAATTCCTGCGGAAGGTAACCGATAAGTCCCTGTAATTCTTCCCGCTTCACTTTCGTATCAATGCCATTGATTGTGATCTGTCCGTAACTGGGTTCCAGTATGCCGCAAATAATCCGCATCAGCGTGGATTTACCTGCACCATTCGGACCCAGCAATCCAAACATCCCGTTTTCGATTTCAAAGGAAACACCTTTCAGGGCTTTAAAGGGTACCTTTTTCTTCCCGATAAGTGGAATTACTTGTACAAAACGGAAAAATGCCTTTCGTACCCCCTTAAATCTGCCTGTCAGGCGATTGATATTAATTTTTTCCCCATACAATTTATCGGATGAAACTTTGATCAGTATCAGCAGGTAAGCGAGCAATATCGCGGGGATCAGCAATCCAATCAGCTTGAATTTCTGGTAAAATAGCAGGAAAAATACACCCGGAAGTCCCCAAAAAGCCAGTTTATAAATTCCTTTTACCAGCCTGTTCATCAGTTTCATTCCGCGACGATCCGTATGCAAAGAGGTAAATCTTATAAAGGGATTTACCAACGAAAGGATCATAAGGTAAAGGCCCACCGGCATAAAAAATGACCAGAACCCGCTTTCAAGATAGAAATAGATAAAGTAAATCATAAAACCAATGAGAGGCAGAAGCCAGACAACGTATGTAAAGTCACGCCATTTTGTATAAGAGGCTGACAGTCCGAGACGTGCCCTGATCTTCAATCCGGATTTCCATTCACGGACAAACTGGCTGTCGCGTTCATAAATTTTCACCAGGTTACGTACCCGGATATGCAGGGGTGTACCTTCATCAATAAGTTTTTCATTGGCTTTCCGAAGGCTGTTCCTTATAAAGAAAATGGCAGCCGGAACCAACAGGATCAGCAGGATAAAATCAATCATTTTCCATACGAGGGTATCTACCTTATAATAAATCAGGATTCCGCCTGAAACATAGGCCGCTAGGATCATGACCTTTGTAAGGTTGTTCTGGCTGAACAGCCATTGAAGTGAGGATTGAAGGCCCGAGTTCATCGTGGGTATGAAAACGAGTGTAAGAATCGTGCTTAACCCGAGTCCGCCAATAACAGTAATTGCAAACGGAGCGCCGATAGTTGTCACATATTCGGCCTTCCCCATAGCCAGCGGAAACAGGGCGATGATCGTGGTAAGGGATGTGATCAGTATAGGACGTACCCGGGCCAGTCCGGCCATAATCAGTGATCGGGACGGAGTGTATCCCCTGTTCTGAAGCACATTTGAGTAATCGAGCAATATGATTCCATTATTGACCACGATGCCGATAAGGATAACAAATCCGGTGAGTGTGTTTGGATTAAGAAGGGAATTGCCGGTTAATATCAATGCAAGCAGTGATCCTATCCCTGCCAGGGGAATGGCAAAAATTAGTACTACTGGTTTTGAAAATGACTCAAAAACAGAGGCAAGGATCATGTAAATAAGAATAAATGCAGCCAGTATAAGAAACCGGAAATCGCTCAAATCCTGCTGGTCGTGCTTGATTTCAAAGGCTACACCCGGCGGGACCCTCAAACCGGCAAGCAGGCCATCTACCTCCAGCCGGGCCGCCGTCAGCAGATCCTTATCATCATTCACCTCATTCAAAAACGAATATTCAACTTCGAGCTGCCGTTGCTGATTTACCCTTTTCACTGTAGGTATCCCGCTGCTGAAATTGAATGAGCTGATGTTCTGCAATTCGAACCGGGTGGCATTTCTTCCTTTTACCTGCAATTCCTTCAAGTCAGCAAGGTTTCTTTCCTTTTGTTCCGAAGGTTTCTCCATCCTTATCCGGATATCGTATTCGTCATTGCCCTGCTTAAAATTAACACCACTCGAAAATTGTTGCGGAAAGGAATTCAGTTCAGCTAAAACCGATGATGCAGGAATATCGTACATCGCCATCAGTTGTTTGTCGAAATCCATTAAAATCTCCGGTTCAGCTGAAGGGATATTAATGTTTACCGAATTGACCGACTGCTGCTGAGAAAGATAATATTTGATGAGATTAGCCTGGCTGACAATCTGGTCATAATCTTCACCTTTTATAATCACTTTCTCAATATTGCTTCCAATTCCCAGGAACCCTTCCATTCCCATTCCCTCACTCCCTCGGCCACCGAATTTCCGGGCTGATACGGGCGGATCCCAGCTGAAGTTTGCCGGTTCAAGACCATTTACGCTGTTGAGGATCTCCTTTTTGATTTCCGGTATGGAAAAATTGCGCACCTTTTTAAATTCCTTCTGCAGGCTGATCGTGATTTCGGCTTCTTCTTCATATACCTGGCTTATGATATCCTGTTTTTCTTTCAGTTTCTCCAGGCGTTTTTCAACTTCCGAAACAAGGATATCTGTATTGTCCAGGGTCGTGCCACCTGGCATAGTGACATAAAAAGTAAGATTAATGATCTCAGGTTCCTGCTTATTGATGAAGCTAAGTCCAAGGGTAATGATAAGGGTTAGGAAAAATATGCCCAGCGCACCGATAATTGTTTGAGCCGGTTTTCGCATACCGGTTTTCAATAAAACAAGATATATCTGGATCAGCCGGTTGTGTGGAGGAATCCTGGTGAAGCCTGTAACATGATCCTTTTTCCGGATGCGGAGAAAAACATGTGTGACCATGGGCACCAGCATCATAGCCACAACCATTGAAACCAATAAGGTTGAAATTATGGAAATGCCAATATTTTTGCCCAGGATTCCAACGAAGAAATTTTTGGAAAAAACGAACGGAAGAAATACAACCACTGTGGTGAGAGTGGCAGCCATGATAGAACGCCAGACTTCAGTAGTACCTTGTGTCACAGCAGTATCAATGTCAATACCCTTTGAGGCAAGCCTGTAAATATTTTCCATCACCACCACACTGTTATCCAGCAGCATTCCAATAGCAAGGGCCATCCCAAGAAGCGTCAGACTGTTAATGGATATGCCAGCCGCGTAGAAAAAATTGAATGCGCTGAATACCGAAATGGGAATCGCCAGTCCGATGGCCAGTACAAGAAAAATATTATTCAAAAATATCCAGAGTATAAAAATGGCAAGTAACCCCCCAACAAGGGCCAGGTTTATGATCAGGTCGATATTTTTCTCCATCCGGTCGGCAGAATTATTCTGAATGACAATTTCAATATCCTTGCCCTTCAGTTCCCGGTTCAGGTTGTCTATTTCAGCCTTTACCCGATGTGACAGGTCGATCAGATTGGATTGTGTATCCCTGGTCAGCTGAAGGGTAACAGCTTCCTTGCCATTTACCCTGCTGTATGTATCCTGGGTTTTGAAACCAAAACGGATATCGGCAACATCCTTAAGGGTAATATTGCCCTGCGGAATGATCACCAGTTCACGGATATCCGACAGATCATCATATTCGGAGATCACATTCACAAACCAGAGCTGATTATCTTTAGTAACCTTGCCGGCAAAGGTCCTTGAACGGCTGTTCTGGCTCAATACATTTCTTACATCGGCCGGCGTGATACCATAGGAACGACAGACTTCCTCATTCAGGGTGATCTCAACGGATTTTTCACGCCCGCCAAAAACCGCCACATTCGCAACGCCATCCACATGCCGGATGCGGTTTACAATATTCCGGTCCACCATTTCCCTTACGCGGTCCACTCCCCCGCTGCCCCTGACCTGAACGGTCATAAGCATATTATTCAGCTGCTCAATATCAAACCGGATCACCTGTACGTAAAAATCAGCAGGAAGCTTTCTTTTCACTTCCTCAATTTTCTGCATCAGTTTCAGATAGGCATACTTAAGATTGGTATTCTGCCGGTATGAAATCTGGATCATACCCTGTTGCTGGTCCGCAGAAGATTCTATCTTTTCAATTCCCTTAAGCGTTCCGATTGCCCCCTCAATTGGAATGATAGCCTGGCTTTCGAGATATCCCGGATCAACCTGCAGGCTGGTTCCCACCTGGACAAACAGGTAAGGAATCTGTGTATTGGGAAGTAATTCCACTGCCAGTTGCCTGTACGAAAAAACGCCCAGCAACGTGATTGCTGCGAAAAACATTGAAATGAGTACTTTACGCTTTATCAGGAATTGCATATGCGTAAATTAAACGGGTTGTTCTATTGAAGCATGTTTCTTTGACCGGTCGAATATGTAGTATACACAAGGAATAACTACTAGCGACATGACAGTAGATGCAGCTAAACCGGATATCAGGGCAATAGCCATTGGTGATCGAAGTGCCGCACTCTGACCGATTCCCAGTGTTAAAGGCACCAAACCCAGAATTGAAGTCAGGCTCGTCATAAGTATAGGCCTGATACGATTCTGACCGGCTTTGATGATAGCTTCCCTCAGCGGCAATCCCTGCAATTTGAACTGGTTGATTGCATCCACAAGCAAGATCGAATTATTCACGGCAATACCTCCCAGCATGATGATTCCGATATAGGCCATAATGTTAAGCGATTTTCCAAGAAGGAAAAATGCCCATATTGAACCTGCCCCCGCTAAAGGAATTGTCAGCAACACTGTAAAAGGGTGAATGAGCGACTCAAACTGTGAAGCCATGACCATATAAACCAGGACAACTGACAGCAGTAGTGCAAAACCCAGGTTTCGCATGGCATCCGCCCGTTTTTCCTCTTCACCGGTAACATTGATTTCGTATTCATCAGGAGTAACAATTGAACCAATTTTCTCTCTCACCCGGCCAATGATTTTATCGAATGCGGCTGTTCTGTCGATATCGCCGGTGACCGTGCCGATCCGGTTCTGATTGATGCGAAGCAATTGTTTTGGGGAAACGGACTTATGGATACGGGCTACCTCAGACAGAGGCACTTCCTTATTTCCACTTCTGAGCAAAATGGAATTGAATTCTGAAAGGCTCAACTCGGGGAGCCGGACGGTTATATCGCTCAGTTCCCCTCCGTTTTCGAATTTTCCGGCATTCTTACCCATCAGAATATCCTTGAGCTGGGTTGCTATTCCTTCAGCAGTTAGATTATAATATGAGGCCATATACCGGTCGATGACCACGTCCATTTCCGGAGCGCCCTCCTCAATACTGGTCTTCAGATTGAAAATTCCGGGAAGGCCTGAGATATTTTGTTTAATCTGCGAGGTCAGTGAGTCCAGCATTTTGATATCCCTGCCTTTCACTTCAATTGACAAGGGGGATTCGTCGGTGCCGAGGGTGGATTCAAGGGACGATTCATTTCGAATGAGCGATATTTCCGCATCGGGAATCGAATCTGCCAGCATGCTAATCCGCGCAATGAGTGATTCCGACCCTTCAATGGCTGAAGGTTTCAACCTGATTTTCACTGAGGCGGTATTCTGATTCTGAAAAACAGATTTTTCCGAGTTTGAACTTTCTGAAGGCCCTATCTGGCTGTAAATAATATCGGCTTTGTCTCCCAGTATTTCATACAGCATCGATTCAAGATTTTTCACAAGACCCTCAGTACGGTCGAGCTGCGTTCCCTCTTTTAACTTAATGTCAAGGCTGAAATCACCCGTTCCGCTCTGGGGGATATATTCGCTCCCGACATGGGGAAGTATAAGAATCGTGCCGGCAATGACAATGAATGCGCCCAATACAACCAGCCTGCGGTGATCAAGCATACGTGAAAGAAAACCGGCATACCAGGTGAATTTAAGCGAATCGGTTGATTTAACCCTGGGCCGCCTGGCATAGATCCAATGGAACATCATGGGAATAACAAGGATGGCAATAAACAGGGAAGCCACCTGGGAGAAAGCCACCGTCCATGCCTGGTCCCTGAAAAGGGTTCCCGAAGCACCATGAAGATATACAATGGGAAGAAAAACAACTATGGTAGTTATTGTTGATGAAATGATGGCCCCCGCTACTTCCGTAGTTCCCAGAATGGAAGAATCTTTCACAGATTTACCCAACTCCATATTCCGGAATATATTTTCCACGATCACGATGGCATTGTCGAGGAGCATCCCTGCCCCCAGGGCAAGTCCGCCCAGCGTCATGATATTCAGTGTAAGCCCGTTGAAGTACATCAAAGAAAAGGTAGCCACAATCGAAACCGGCAAAACAAAGGCAATGATCACAGTGAGCCCTGCACGCCGAAGAAAAAGGAAAAGAACGATCACTGCCAGTAAGGCTCCGACATAGGCCGAATTCCGTAACTCGTCAATGGCATTGGTAATAAATGTTCCCTGGTTTTGCACAACTGTGAACTGGTAACCCGGCAGGGCTTTCTTAATGGACTCAAGGGATTTGGTAATTTCCTCTACGGATTTCACCGTGTTAAAACTTGTTTCCTTATAAACAGAGAGACCAACACATCGTTTGCCATTAATCCGGACTATGTTATCAGGCTCCTTATTACTAAAGCTGACCCGTGCAACGTCACGGAGGAAAACCGGAACTCGATCATCAGATACAACACCGGAAGATGCAGCTCCGGCGGCAGCATTCACAGGGGATGTAACTCCTGATGAGCCGGATTTATAAGTGACAACCAGGTTGTCGAGGTCATTCTGATCAGCCAGCAGGGATGTACCCTTTATAGTATACCGCTTACCCATTTCAACAATGCTTCCCCCGGAGACACTGCGGTTCATGCTCATGATCTGCTGAACAAGGTTTTCAGTTGTGAGACCAAATGCAGAAAGTTTATATTGATCGGTTTCAATTACGATTTCCTTTTCTTCGGTTCCGGAAAGCGTTACTTCGGCTACCCCCTCAAGTCGTATGAGTTCATTACGAATGTAGTTTTCACCTGTCCTGCGCAATTCATTCATATCCGTGATTTCCGGATTGTACATAGCGATCAGCATTACCGGTGAAGCGTTTGGATCATGCTGGGTTATTACAAAACTCTGAATGTCATCATTCTGACCATAGGTTGAAAGTGCCTTCTGCAGATCAAGAAAGGCATCATCCATATCCGTTCCCCAGTTGTACTCCACCTTAACCCTTGCCGCTCCTACCATACAGGTGGAGTATACCTGCGAGACGCCTTTGAGTCGTATGGCAAGTGCTTCAATTCCTTCCACAAACTGTTTTTCAATTTCCTCAGGCGGTCTCTCACCGGCCTTTAATTCCACGAAAATCCGGGGGGCATTAATTTCCGGAAGCAGATCAATGCTAAGCTTCCGCAGGGAAATATAGCCCAGCAGCAAAATACCCAGGATGATCATCGTTATGGTCACCGGATAGAGAACAGCAAACTGTACAATTTTTTTCATATCCGGTTATTTCATTTCTTTCACCCTTGAATGATCACGAAGTGTTTCAAATCCCTTAATTACAAGCCTTTCATTTAAACTCAAACCGGAGATGATCTGGACATCCTTTGGATTTTCAAGACCAAATTCAACGACCCTCTCGTACGCGATTCCTTTGTCAACAATAAATACACTGTTTCCTCTCTGTTTTGAAATGATGACATCTTTAGGGATCACGATAGTTTTGGTTGCAGAAGCCACAACGATCTCTCCCTTTACAAACATTCCGGGACGCAGTAGCAATTTGGGATTGTTTATAAGAATAGTACCCTTATAGGAACGGGTTTCTCCGTCAATGGCCGGGGATAGTTGCGAAACAACGCCTAACAGCGTGTCATTTGGCAGGGTATAATTGGAAATCCTCACTGCTTGTCCTGACCGGGTTTGGTCTATAGTTTTCTCAGGCAGGTTGATTTCCATAATGAGTTTGCTGAAATCCATTATCCTGACAAGATTCATATTTGCATCTATCCTTACCCCGGGAGTATAATAGGGAAGGTCGATAATTACACCTGAAAATGGCGCTTTCACGATCATTTTCCCGAGCCTTAGCCGGGCATCATCATACGCGTATTGCGCATTTATAAAATTGATCTCGGCATTCCTCAACTCGCTCAGGGTAACCCCACCTTTTTCATACAGGGACTGCTGCTTGTCGAATACCTGTTTAGTGATCTCCAGGTTAAGCCTGAGGGAATTTATTTTGATATTGTTCTCATATTCCTTATCCTGCAACTCTATAATTTCACTTCCTTCCGTAACCCGGTCGCCCAGAACATATGGTCTTCCTGTTACCGGGTTGATCCGCAACTGATAATTTCCATTCATGTCCGACTTCAGCTGAACCTCCTTAACCGGCTTCACCGTTCCGGTAATGTCTATAAATTTCTCAATTGACCGGGGCTGAATTTCGGAAATGGTAACCGGAACTGAAATGTCCTTGCTCAGATCCTGCTGTTTCCCCTTGCAGCTTCCGAGCAGTATCACGGTTATCAGGAGGAGTGTTTGTTGTTTCATATTGTAAGATTTATGTTATTCGTATTTACGATTTACGATTTACGATTTACGATTTACGATTTACGATTTACGATTTACGATTTACGATTTACGATTTACGATTTACGATTTACGATCAGCAGTAACTTGTAATCGGAAATTGGTAGTCCACCCCCTACCCCCGCCAGCGGGGGATACCACCATCTACCAACATCCAGCATCCTCTATCAACAATCAACCATCAACCATCAACCATCAACTATCAACATTATTCATCCCCCAAATTCTCCTGCACCTCTTTCGGTACAAAACTCGTATTATTTTCAAAATCCCAAAGTGATTGAATCTTCATATTCAAAAGTTCAATTTTATAACTGATCAGACTATTGGCCAGGTTCATCTTTTTTTCTGAAAGCTGGTTCTGATAACGTCCGAGATCCATACTCGTCAGATCGCCGCTCTTATACCGTTCAAGGTTTATATCATAGGTAAGCTGGGCATTTTTTACATTCTGGCGTGCCAGGTCCATTTGCGTGCTGAGATTCTGCAGGCTCCTGAATGTTTGCCTGATCCCGACTTCCACACTAATCCGTTCACTTTCGAGATTAATTTCCTGTATCCGGATGCCGGCCTCCGCCGCCTTTATTTTCGACTTTCTTTCACCCCAATCCCATATAGGTATATTGAATGTCAGCATAAAGGCAGGCGATCGGGTAGGTTTTTCATAAATATTGTTCAACGCAGGATCCTCACCTTTTAATCCCATTGAAAGATTTACCATGCCATCGAATTCATTTGTTGATTTGGCTACAGTCAGATCATCCTTACTGGTCTCCAGACTGATCTCCCGCTGCCTGAGTTCCATCCGTGTTTTAAGTCCGTTTTCTATTGCCTTATCCAGGTCGACCAGCACCTCCGCAAATTCAACATTTGCCTCAATTTCAAAATCCTCATTCAATGGCTTCCCGATATATTCGCTAAAATTGTCCTTTGCATTGGCCAGCTCCACTTCGGCATTTTGCAGGCTGGAAATACTGGTTGCCAGGTTCAGCTCGATCTGTGCCATTTCCTCACGCGCTGACAAGCCCCCTTCTACCTTGCTTGTGATAATGTCCATACTGACCTGCTGATTTTTAAGTTCTTCCCTGGCCACATCAACAGACATTTTACGCTGATACACCATATAAAAATACTGGGTTACCTGTTTTTCAAGGAACAATCGTTGAATGGCATAGCTCAGGGTGGCGTTTTCGAGCGAAAGCCGAAGCTGTTTCAGTTGCAATTTCAACCTGTTATACGTAAAAATGGGCTGTGAATAGGCGATAAAAAAATCATTGCTGTAACCCTTGAAAGTGCTGTTGATATTAAGAAAATCACTTGAATTTTCACGATAGGCAAACACGTTGTGAAGTGTAATATTGCCATCCGAAAACTTTATAGGCTGTGAAATGCTG
>JBGSSA010000009.1:0-17679 GCA_041737295.1 Bacteroidales bacterium
ACAGCTCGTTTCCTAACTATGTGTCAGGAGGACTTCAACCTGAACGGCAAATTGGGTTGTAAGGCTCTTTCATCCTTAAAGGTATTATTTACTACTATATATACGCACGCCTCGTGGCGCACCTGATTTCGCAGATTAAGATTATCTATATTCTGGAGATGTTAATCGAATGCAATGAGATTTCTCAGCGTCCTCAAAAAAGCCCGGCAAACAAAACCTTTGCTCACTCTGCGGTTAAATTTTGTGCGCCGAAGGCGCTTCAGGATTTTAACGCAGCGTTTCTAACAGTAGCAGAATGGTGATCAGGTAATCTTTCAGGTAATGCTTCAGCATGGCGAGTGCCTTGCCCATGCGCGTTTCAACCATCCGCACCGAAATGTTAAGCTGACTCGCGATTTCCGGATAGGTCAGTCCTTCAAACCGGTTTAGCAGAAATATTTTGCTGATGTCTTCAGGAAGTTTTTCCAGGGCTTTCTTTAAATCATCCTCGAGTTCCGAATATAACACGTAATTCTCCATATCGTTTTCCAGCAATAACGGATGATTCTGTAGCTTTTCCTGGTAACTGTCTACAATTTTCAAATGCCTGATGGCATCAAGGCACTTATTTTGAACCGATTTAAGTAAAAAAGAACGAAGTGAAGAAGTGATGTAAAGATTTTCCCTGTTTTCCCACAGGCGGATAAAGACATCCTGCACAATCTCTTCAGCTGCCTGCCTGTCTTTTACAAATGTCCCTGCAAACATTACAAGGTCAACGTAATAGGTTTTGAAGATAATTGAAAAAGCCGAATTATCTCCCCTGATCATCTGTTGTAAAAGCGAGTTTTCTTCTCCTCTGAACATATTCAGTTAAACTTCCGGTTTACGGCACTATTGGAAAAGCCACAATCCTCACCTTTGTAAATCCGTAGGGCACAAGTGTAATGGTTTCAATTGTATCATTTACTACACCCTTGAACAGGCCGTTTCTGTCAGTTACAGGAATTGGGGCCAAATCATTATACAGTTGCCAGGAAGGAATTCGGCGACCGGTGGTGACCAGCTCGCCCGGTACATGGGAAAGATTCCAGACAAACCCTGACGATGACTGCGAAGATCCGGACAATTTTTTGAATTCGAAGTGATTCGAGGGGTCAGCTACAGCTTTTGCGGATAGACCGTAGTTCCAGTTTCCTACAGGATAAACACAAAAATAATCTCCTTCCGTTTCATTGTAGCCTTTTTCCCATCGCTCTTCCAGTTTCAGGGCATATACAAGCGGCCCACGCTCAACTGATCTTGAATTGCGCCCGCATTCCGAGATTTTAACCTGCATAGGCAGTTGTACTGTAAGGATGTCACCGTTTTTCCACACGCGCTCGATACGAACAACCTGGCCTCCCTTTTCACGCCGCAGTTCTTTTCCATTCAGGGTAAATGCTGCTTCGCCGCACCAGCCCGGAATTCTAATTACAAAAGGGAATTCAACTTCCCGGGCAGCGCTAAGCTCAAATATAATCTTGTCATCAAAGGGATATCCGGTGACTTCCTTAATAGACACTTTCTCTTTGCCCGAACCTACCCGGGCATTCACCTCACAGGGGGCGAATTCAAGGGCTGCCAGTCCATTGTCAGAGGTACCGTACCAAAGATGGGACGCAAATTTTGTCCAGCCCTGGTGCATGTTTGCCAGGCAGCAGGTATAGCCGCTGCGCATACCGAACACATTTGTCATTTCCCTGTCAAAGGGCAGGGAAAAACTGAAAATGCCCCTTTTTACCTGCACCTGGTTGGCAATCTGGTAATACTGCTTTGCATTATAATCATCTGTGGTTTGCGTGGGCAGTGCATTATACGTCATTTTTTCCAGTGCATCCATATACTCAACGTCGCCCGTGATGGCCATGGTTTGCTCCATGGAATACATAGCCTCAACTATGGCACATAGTTCAGTGCCCTGTTCAGGATTGTTTCCATGCAGGTCTTCATCGGCGGAGTAAATTCCCATTGGAAGACCATGCAAAAGCATCAGATCCCGAAATCCTGTCTTTTGATCCGAGAGATACGTTGGATTTCCGGTCCGCTGGTAATTCAGGGCAGGTGCTTTTAATCCCATTCCCACATTCACCCCGTGCCTGTGCATCCAGTTGGTCTTGTTCTGATGTGCCGCAGCCTCCATTACCCAATCCCGGTTCCCAAGCCAGGTGCTCCAGGCAAAAGACTGTGATTCAATCAGTGAAGCCAGTTCAAGAAGTGAGGGGTCACGATTGATCATATACAGCCATTGGGCAACAAGTATATTTTCTGTTCCGCGGGAAGCAGCCCATTCGGTCCATTGACCGAGCGGACATTCTTTCAGAACAGCAAGCTGGTATTTAAAATAGTTACTGAGAAAAGGAATCACCCGCGGATCGCCAGTGGCCATGTAATACTGTTGCAAAACCTTTAACATCAGCATTTTGGGCCACCAGTCCTCCCCCTGGGCACAGCTTGCAATCTCAACGAAATTGCTTTTTTCTTTTTCTGTCTTCGTAATAGGACCGAAATAACCCGACGGCCTTTGATTATCAAGAGTCCAGTTGATATATTTCAACACTTTTTCCTGCAAAGGCTTGTCTCCTAAAAGCCAGGCAAGGGGAACAGCGCCATCAAGCCAGTAGGGAGTTTCCTCCCAACCGTCACCAGTGCCACCCAACCAACCGTTGCTGTTTCTTATCTTTTCATATACTTCATCAAGATGTCCTGTGGTTCCGTCACGCATGATCTGCAACTGTTGAAGCAGCCACCCTTCGGGCTTAATCGCCCCCGGAGGAAGCTCCGAATAAACCGGTAAAACAAAACCTTCGGCTGCCAAGTCATTTGCCTTAATCAGTTTTTTTTCCTCAGGGGCAACTGAACTTGTTGTCAGCAAAATTATGGCCAGGGAAAGAAACAGGTTTTTCATCGGGGTTGAATTTATTTTTTACCGGTTCATCGGGTACCGGAGAATGAATACGGATAATCGGATGGTGTATACAATCGCTGCTTATCCGGCGAACCAACCATCTCAAAATCAATTACAGCGCCTTTCATCAGTTGATCATGATTGAGCCAGGTACCTGACCATGCCTGGCCATTGAGTGTAACGGATTTTACATACCGGTTGGCATCAGTGTTTTCAGGAGCATTTATAACAACAGTGTGCCCATTTTCAAGGGTAAGGGTCATCTTGTTGAAAAGCGGGGCTCCGATAACATATTGACTGGTACCGGGACAAACCGGGTAAAAGCCCATGGCTGAAAACACATACCATGCGGATGTCTGGCCATTATCCTCATCTCCGCAATAGCCATCCGGTGCCGGGGTATAGAGCCTGTTCATGATCTCACGTACCCAATATTGTGTTTTATAAGATTCCCCGGCATAATTGTACAGGTAAACCATATGTTGTACAGGCTGATTTCCATGTGCATAATTCCCCATATTCATGATCTGCATCTCCCTGATCTCATGAATTGGAAATCCATAATAGCTGTCATCAAAAACAGGAGGGACAATAAATACGGAATCGAGCATCCCGACAAACTGCTTCTCTCCGCCCATAAGGCCGATCAGCCCCTGTATATCATGAAATACCGACCAGGTATAATGCCAGCTGTTGCCTTCCGTGAATGCATCTCCCCATTTGAAAGGACTGAAAGGTGCCTGGAATGAACCATCCAGATTTCTTCCCCTCATTAGTTTTGTTGACGGATCATAAACATTCCGGTAATTCAGGCACCTGGCGGCAAATTTATCAATTTCGGCAGCAGGTCGGCCCAGGGCCCTGGCCAGCTGCATGATAGTAAAATCAGCATAGGCGTATTCGAGCGTGCGGGCCACGTTCTCATTCACTTTAACATTATAAGGTACATATCCCTTTTCATTATAGAATTTCACACCCTTTCGTCCGACTGAACTCAACGGACCCTCATTTTCCGAATTTTTAAGGATGGCCTTGTATAAGGTATCTATGTTATATCCACGGACGCCTTTTAACCAGGCATCTGCAACGATGGATGCCGAATTTGAACCAATCATGCAATCGCGGTGTCCCGGGCTGGCCCATTCAGGCAGCCATCCACTTTCGAGATAGGCATTGACAAGGCCTTCCTGGATATTGGCACTCAATTCCTGCTGCATCAGGTTAAACAACGGGAATGCTGCCCTGAACGTATCCCAGAATCCATTATCGGTGAAGAGATAACCGGGAAGTACCCTGCCATTATACGGGCTATAATGCATCACCTTACCTTCCGCATTTATTTCGTAGAATTTCCGGGGAAACAACATGGTACGATACAGGCAGGAATAAAAAGTCCGTTGCTGATCGACAGTTCCTCCTTCAACGCTGATTCTGCCCAACTCTTTATTCCATGTGTCCCGGGCCTCCTGCTTAACAGTCTCGAAATTCTTTTGGCCGATCTCCCGGAGATTAATGAGAGCCTGTTCCTGGCTGATAAATGAAGATGCTATGATGGCATGAATTTTCTCCCCCTTTTGTGTGGAGAAACGGAGCAAGGCTCCCACATGGTTATCCTTCTTTTCAAGAACATCAGCTTCGAGGCTTTTATTACTCCATACCGATGCCTCCCTGAAAGGTTTGTCAAAGCGAATTACAAAATAATTCCTGAAATTGGACGGAACCCCCCCGTTGTTTTTGGTGGAATATCCGACAATCATATTTTCTGACGGCAGAATTTTAACATATGACCCCTCGTCGAAGGCATCAATAAGTACATAAGCACTGTCTGTTTCCGGAAAAGTAAAGCGGAAGGAGGCTGCACGGTCTGTGGGTGCAATTTCCACCGAAACATCATAATCAGCCAGGTATACCTTATAATAATAGGGCCTCGCCGTTTCCGCCTTATGGGAGAACCAACTGGCCCTCGCGTCCTCATCAATTTCGGGCTTCCCGGTCTGAGGGAGTATTGAAAACTGCCCGTAATCATTAATCCAGGGACTGGGTTGATGGGTCTGTTTAAAACCCCTGATTTTTTCTGAATTATAGGTGTAAATCCATCCGTCTCCCATCTTGCCGGTTTGCGGAACCCAGAAATTCATGCCCCAGGGAAGGGCAATCGCCGGGTATGTATTTCCGTTGGAAAGGCTAAATACCGACTGGGAACCCATAAGCGGATTCACAAGGTCAGCATAATCAGAATTCATTACTGAAAGCTGCGAAAAAAGCATTCCCTGTATCATACTCAATATCAGGACTAATTTTATTCTGTTTTTTAGCATAGGTATGTCGAAAATAGTTCCCGTTACGAACCTCAAGGTACAAAATGTTTATTTATCGCAGTAAAAATAATATCTTCACGCTATTTGCAAAATATATGTACAGCCGGGAAAACTTCCCGCACATAATGCGGGGTTTGCAGCAAGTCAGGCAGATATATTATAACAAGTTGACTGTCTGCATTCAATGTTGAGTATTTTCAGGATATCTGGCATTTATTCAGGCAATATTTCACCATCGAAACCGTTGAATGTTCATGCGACATCTTTTTCTCATTTTTCAGCTTCTTGTGTGTTTTCATATTACAGTTGCCGCTTCCGCTCCGTTTGAAGGAAAGGCGCTGAGCCGTTCATCCGGCGGTCCTGGTGACGGTTTGCTTATTGGATTCAAAGGCGGTGTCAATTTTTCAGTAGTAATCCCAATCCAACGGTTCTCAGTCATTCAATCCCTCGGAGGAAACGGAACCAGTGCAGCAAAGAAAGAATATGACCCCTTCTTCCGGAATACGGGATATCAGTATGGCTTTGTGGGTATGATCAGGGTCGGGAAATCCTTTCTTGTGTCGATCGAACCTACATTCAGTTCCTATGTTATGAAATACAGGGCCGGATCAACATGGTACAATGCATCAACGGCCACTGACCGCATAGAGATCACCACGAAATTTACCGATAATCTCCGGTACTTTGAAATTCCGGTTGTAATCCGGTATGAGATTGGAACAGGTCAGATAAGACCCTACCTGGCTGCGGGTTTCTTTTATGGAATGATGACCGGTGCGCTGGGCAGCACGCAATCGTCAACGGTTCAGTATATCGACGACGTGGCAATTAACCTTGGAGAAAATGAATCGGCGGGAGATATTTCAGGCAATTATATAACAACACGCCTGGCAACATTTCCGGGCATCGGATTGTTAGTTGAACTGAACCGGGTCATACTTTTTGCAGAGGCAGATTACTATATCAGCCTGCATAACATTGTCAATGAGTCAGCCCGATTTTCGAACCAACAGTCGGTTGGCAGCAGTTACAATGCACCTGATAACCTTAAGCTCGATAACCTGGTATTCAATATCGGGGTGTTGTTCAGAATTAACAGCAGCACTGCACAGGGAAGCGGAAAAGGCAGGGGATCAGCCGTTGAATGTGCACCCAATAACCGTAAACGTTAAAGACATGAACCGTAAACCCTTTATCCATGGGCTTTTCAGCGCGATAATCATTAGTGGCGCAGCTGTTTTCCTTACCGGATGTGATATTAAAAAAAGCAATTCCGATCCATCGGACAGCTTCTCAATTGTATATGACCATCCCGATATGAATTTGTCATTTTACCCCATTGATATGGTACAGACGGGTGATGGCGGGTTTCTTGTCCTTTCGGTCTACACCGATACGGCATTGAGCACTTTTCCGT
This sequence comes from Bacteroidales bacterium, assembly GCA_041737295.1. Taxonomy (GTDB): domain Bacteria; phylum Bacteroidota; class Bacteroidia; order Bacteroidales; family UBA10428; genus UBA5072. The sequence continues at coordinate 6,662 of JBGSSA010000009.1, forward strand.
TAATCCGCCTTATGAAAACCGATAAATCGGGAACACTGGTCCGCGAACTCGTTGTAGATGATGCCTATTGCAGTGCAGTACCGGCGTTGATCCCCAGCGGATCATCCTGGAGGTTCACATGCATGGATGCCGTCAACCAGAACACAAAACTGATGGAAGTTGATGAGAATGCCACCAGTGTAGCAGAGGTGAAGGAACTGGACGGCAAATATCCACTTTACCTGTATGCGACCAGCAACGATGATTTCCTGGTGCTTACTTTTGACAGGATTGCCCGCACCTCGGAGCTTACCCTTTATTCTTCACCGGATGAACAGGAATGGCAGGCCAGCTATAACATCAACGAGGATTTCAAAAACCAGGTGGAAACTCACCTGAAAAAAACCGGGAAACAATTTCCGTTTTTCATCCTCCAGGCCGGAGAATCCACTTCGATGCATTATGCGGTAAACTGCTTTTTCAATTACACCATGACCCTTATATTTGCCAACCCGGCAAGCGGTGGCCGCGATGGACAGGTAAACACCTACCAGGACGATGCTGCGATAAGCTCCATGGTGTATCTCGACGGTTCCCGATTTGCCCTGTCGCGCTATTATATGGGCGAAAATTATATCTTTCCTTCTGTTGAACTTGATCAGAACGGCACACAGGGGGCAGACGAATTCGACGATATTCACCTGTCCGAATTGGCGGGAGATGCCTCGGTTAAATCGATTACCGCCACCTTTCACAACCGCGAGTCTGAGGTATTTGCCAGCCAGACAAAGTCAAACAGCCTTGTCTTGTATTTTTTCAATAAAGCCGATGGCAACTTGCTGGCAACGAAAAATATTTCCTCGACAAATCCGGTTAAGGTTGCCGGACTGATCAGTACCCATGACGATGGACTGGCAGTGCTGGCCCAAACCTATGTAGCAGGCCGCTTCCCGCGCATTGCGGTTTTCAAGGTCGCTCCGGGGGATATTCCTGTTGACTGATGCCAGGCATCAGCCGACATGCTATTTCCTGATCAGTTTTAACGATTCCCTGAATTGGGGACTGCTAACCTCGAGTATATATTCTCCGGGGTTCAAATCCCCGAGATTCACAGTATATTCATGGCGGCCGGATGTATTGGCCCATGTATCGTACCGCTTCATTTCCTTTCCTGTGACAGCGTATATGCGGATACTCACAGCCGATGGCTGTTGAACCGCATAGATGACAACGGTGCTGTTGATCACCGGGTTCGGATAGCAACTCAACCCCGTTTTCCGGTTCCGCAGATCGTCCCTGACCCCGCTTATCCCCGAAATCAGGTCAAGGCGTTGATTCACCCACTCATCAAATCCTGTGGCCTGCATAGCTTCATCAGATGCCCCGAACCAGTCCTGAACCACCGAGGTATACACCTGCCTGTAATCGGTTGAATATTGAATATTACCCCCATTCAGGTTGTTCAGGTCGGGATTTGTCCCGAGTATCCCTCCTTTCAGTCCTTTTCCAAATAAAAATATCGGTGTGGCCGAACCATGATCGGTACCATAGCTGCCATTGGAATATACGCGACGGCCAAACTCGGTAAAGGTCATTGTCAGTACATTATCTTCGATTCCCATAGCCGCCATATCGTCCTGGAAAGCCTTGATTGCCGATGAAAGATGATACAGGAGAGCGGCATGGGTGCCCAGGGTGGAATCATAATCTTCTACCTGCTCGCCATGCGTATCAAATCCTCCGATCCTGCACAGGAAGATCCGGGTCTTCAAACCGCCTTTCAGCAACCTGGCTATCAGGCGTAACTGACCCGATAGCGGGTTTGAAAGGTAGGGCTCGGGGGCACTGAGCGGATAAGCTTCCGGATACGAGATGCCGGAATTGCTCCCGTTGTCATAGGCTTCTTTCAGGCGTCCGGCATACTGGTTTGATTTCTTCTCCAGTTCCATCAGGTAACGCAGCTCGTTGCCGGCGTGACTGTCGGGATAAAGGATGGGGGGTTCCACCCCCACCGTGGTGATCAGGTTATAAAACTGTTCCGGATTCTGAATATTGATCCCCATAGGTATTCCTTCTTCGCGGTGAAAGGCGATTGACATGACATTTCCCATTTCGATCCCGATCGGATCGCTCATGGCCTCACTGGGATACCCGGTCGGATACCCCGGATATTCATGATTCAGGAAACGGCCCATCCAGCCTGAAGAGTAATTGTCCGTTGCCCCGCCGCCTTCGAAAACAATGTCGCGTCCCCGGAAATGAGACATATTCATGTCAGGGTATCCTACGTTCTGGACTATAGTTGCCTTTCCCTGGTCGTATAATTCCTTGAAACCGATCATATCGGGATGCAATCCGACCTGGTCCTCCGGTGCGAGGCTGTTGTCGATTGTAATATATTTCCGTGGACCGCTTGCGGGAATGGCAATATTGGCGCGGAAATTATAGTAGCTGTCGTACTGGCTTACAGGGATCAGCGTATTCAGTGCATCGTTGCCGCCATGCAGCTGCACGAAAATAAGGACATTGTCATTGCCACTGGCAGCGGCCAGTTTGAGACTGCTGTTGCCTGCCATAAGTCTGACAGGTACACCGGCCAGCACTACTGATCCTGCTGAAGCAAGGCTGAGATTGCGGAGGAATATTCTTCTGTTCATGGCCTGGAGTTTAAAATAACTGGTATTCCGGTGTTTGCATTAAAGATGCCACAAGGGTTTCAAGCCTTTCCCGCACCACCGCATCATCACCCGATGATTCGTAGAGAGACCACTCTGAAACCCATGTTTCAGCTGGCAGGTTATCCAAAAAGATATCGTTCAGAAAGTAGTTGTACCGGTCTGTATCAATCTCAACAGCAAGCATGTACCTGGTGAGGATTTGTACTATGCCTGAAGCAATTGAGGGATCCGGAATATTTTCAGGATTCTTTACCCATGTGAGGATATCGAGCTTAAATCCGTAGTCACCGCCTTCATCCAGCCTTCCCATCAGGATATTTGAAAAATGGTACCGGTTGCCGATAGCATTGGGTGTAACCCATACCCGGTTGTAGCTGGGATGCTGACTGTATGGCGGGTACCCCGAAACATCGATAGGCTCATAAAAGTCAAGTCCCTGCTCGAACAACATGGGAAGGATCCCGTTCCCGTATGATTTATTATACAAGTCCGCACCCGTCACAGGCATGTTCACGTTGAAAAACCTAAGTGAACCCACGATGATTTCAAGCGGGCTTTTGATGATGGCTCCGATGGAATTGTCCGCCGTGGGTGCCGTGTCGGTATCGAAAAAATGCTGGCTGGCGAGGAGTTGCCGGAGCAATGGTTCCATTTCATACTGGCTGCCGGCAAAAGCGGTGGCGAGCGGACCGATGATATCGCTTTCCACCTCTGCCGTGATATCCCAATAGACAAAAAACCGGTAGAGTTTGCGGCATATGAACCGGGCTGTTTCGGGCTGTGCAAAAATCATTTCGATCATTTCATCATATTCTCCGATTGCCGCATCCTTTGTGGCAAGATCTTCCATGATTACTGCAGGAGAAATGGTTTTGTTTCCGAAGGCTGCCGAAAAAACTTTGGGGTCCTTGTCGTGTCTTGCAGCCAGTTGGGTGGCAGGCAGTCCCTGCGAAACTTCAGTTACAGGTTCCCCAGCCGGGATGCCGGTATCAGGGTCGGCATAGCTGAAGGTATCATCATAACTCCATCCCGTAAGGACACGGCAGGCCGCCTTAATATCGTTTTCCGTATAATGGGTATAGTTGCCTTCTGCCAGCTGCGGTCCCCTGCCGATCGAGTATAATTCGAACATTTCCCTGGCAAAGTTCTCGTTCGGACTGTCCTTGTCATTTGACTCCCCGTCGATATACCTGAGCATGGCATTGTCGAGGCACATCTTTTTAAAGAACTCCTTGAAATTTCCGAAAGCATAGTGCCGGAATAGCATATTCTGATAATACAGGGCTTCACTGCTCCCGATCACCGTCCAGGCTGCGGGAATATGGGTATGGTAAAAGTAGGTTATCCTTTCCCTGAGGTTATTTCCCGAGAGGCGCATTTGTTCGATATGCCAGGCCCTAAAATAAGTAAACAGCACGTCCTGCTCACTATTGACCGATTCTATGGCAACCGGGTGCGCGGGGGGCGCCACCCATGTTGCCCCGGTTTTCAGATCAATCGGGGGAGAAGGGACCGGCGGAAGGGCAAACAACTCATCCAGTGCCTCTGTCACAGTTTTTTCAGCAAATGATTTGATATCAGCCGGGGTAGGCCCCCAGGTAGCCCTCCGGAGAAGGTGGGCGGCATTTTTCTCGCCCAGCAGTCCGGCAAACGGATTTAATGATGCCATAGATGTTGGATTAATAATGATAAAGCATTTCGGATCTAACGAACAGGTCTGATAAGTTCAAGCTTTTCAATTCTAAATTACCATAAAGATAGAACAGACATTTCAACTTTACCCCACCGGAGATTTTATCCGGATGTTATTTAGAATGGTTACTCTCCATAACATAAGCTTCAGGGATTATGCAATATGATGATCCATGCATTCCGCGAGATAGGGATGATTTTTCGGCACAAGTGCTGCCGAAGAAAGGGTCTTTGCAATTACCAGGGCAAACAATCCGGCAAAACCCAGGAATGTGCCAATCTCAATAAAGCCAAAATTATTTTTATGGGTAACACCGGGCATGATCTGGAGATACAGATCAATCCAGTGCCCTATCATAAGAATGATTACAACCGGCACTACAATTTTCAGGCGGCGGGCGGGCTTTTTAGGCATCAGCACTGCAAACGGTATAAACCAGTTGACGATGATATCGGCATAAAACAGGAATTTCCACTGACCTTCCCATCGCACCGAATAATATATCGTTTCCTCGGGAATATTGCCATACCATATAAGCATAAATTGTGCAAACCACAGATAGCCATATATGATGGACAGCATAAACACATAACTGGACATGTCCTGAAGGTGATTCTTTGTAAAGAAGGGGAAATGTCCCTGTTTATAAAGGATAGCCGTAATCAGCAAAATAATGGCTGAACCATGGTAGAAGGCCGAAGCAAAATTTTTGAAGGCAAAAATAGTGCTGTACCAGTGAACATCCACTGACATGATCAGGTCAAAACAAGCCAGTGAAAACGTAACCGCCAGTATGAAGATGTATATGCGGGAATAGAATTCACTTTTATGAAAATACTTCAGCCCGCCTTCCAGATCCTCCTTTACCGAAAGCTTCCTTAAAAACCGTGTCATGATGGTCCAGCAGGCAAAATAGAAGACCAGCCTGATCATAAAAAAGAGGGGATTGAGATAAGGAGCTTTATGCCGGATAATCGCATCCGTTTCTACAGCTTCCGGATGCGACCAGTGATAGATTGAATGGAGACCAAAGTAAAGGATCAGAAAAAAGACAGCTGCAACCGGGATATATGATGCAATGGCTTCAGGTACCCGCTTGAAACCCGATGACCAGCCGCTCTGTGTGATGTACTGGAGTGCCATAAAAAAAGAAGCACCAATGGCGAGGGAAAGGAAATAAAAATTATTGACAAGGTAATTAGCCCATGTCTGCTCCGGATTGGTCAGGAAACCGGCAATAAAGGCAACTATGCCTATCCCTGCCAGGCCATAACACAGGTATTTGAACCAAGGGGCAATTTTTAACCGGTTTTCCGGGAATGGTGCCTGATGACTGGTGACTGGTGACTGGTGATTATCCATTACAATTAGCTAATTACAATTTTTAATTTTCTACAATACCTTATGCGCCCTGCGCAATTTCCTTTTTTTCAACTGCAAAACTGCAAAACTACCTATTACCTCCCCTGCAATTCCCTTACATACATCACGATCTTCCACCGGTCATCAGGCCTGATAAGACCCTCATAGGGCATCATAACACCCTGTCCAACCGAAATAACGTGGTAGATTTCCCCATCGGGAATATTTTTCACCTTTTCATTGATAAGCGGGGAAGGCTTAAATGGGTACAATCCCGAAGTAAACAGGTTTCCATTGCCGTCTCCGACAGTACCATGGCAATTAATACAATAACGGTTATAGGCAATCCTGCCTCTTTCCCGGTTTGCCTCATTTACAGCCAGGGGATTAAGGAGTTCTTTACCAGCCAGTAACCTGTCAGTATCGTTTTTTTCATAGGGATAGGGCACAATACCCAGTGGAATTGTTCCGTCAACGGGCTCTCTCAGGGTCTTCCCATCAGAAAAGACCTTACTCTCCGAATACGTTTCAAATCCTTTTGAATAAGCCATATCCGGAAAATAGTCATACCCCGGATCATTATTTGTGCGGTCACATGCAAGTAATCCCAACACGGAGATAAAAATGAATAACGATAATGGCTTCATACAATATTTTTTTCTATTATTTCTTCTGCCTCTGCATCCCGGAGTGAGGCTAAAAGTTGTTCCCTGTCAAACTTGTCCGCATCATACACAATAACAAATTTATCATCGGTAACCCGTTCATCTGGGATCATGGCTTTTTTGAACGGGTATATTTTTGCCCGGACTGAAAAAGTCAGCAGCGTAAAAATTGTTGTGATCAATATGATCAGCACCAGGGTAACCGTGATGAAGGATGGAAACGCATTGAAAGGTTTTCCGCCATAATCCAACGGCCAATCAATCACTGCAGTATAATACAGGAATGCCAGAACGGCAATTCCACCGAAGAATCCATAAAACCAGGCAGCCCAGCTGATCCTTGACCTGCGTTTCAATGCCCTGAGGGCCTCATGAACAGGGTACGGAGTATATATTTCTGTCGGCTCCAGATTATCAGCCATGAGCCGGCAGAGGGCATCCATCATGGATTCTTCACTGCCAAAAACACCGATTATCGATTTGTTCATTGATTTCATTGGGCATCTGAATTTGGTTCGATCATGGCATGTTCCCGTTCATTGTGCTTGAGAACGCTTTTTACCTCATGAATGGCGATCATGGGAACATACCGGAAAAACAGCAGTACGGCACAGACAAACAATCCGATTGTACCGAGAAAGAGGCCCACCTCAATGTAAGAAGGGCTGTATTCAGTCCATACAGACGGAAGGTACGTGCGGCTCAATGAGGTTACAATGATATTAAACCGTTCATACCACATGCCCAGGTTAATGAAAAGCGAGATGATCAACGCGAGGGTAAGGTTCTTCCTGATTCTTTCCGACCAGAATAACTGTGGAATAATGGCATTGCAAATGAACATGGCCCAGAATTCAAACGCATATTTGCCGGTTATGCGACTCTTAAAAAGTAGAAATGCTTCATATTCATTTCCTGAATACCAGGCTACAAAAATCTCTGTAAGGTACGCTGTACCCATGATCAGGGATACGAAAACAAGGATGCGGGCAATGGCATCGAGGTGAGAACTTGTCACATAATCCTGGAATTTGTATATCTTCCGTATCAGGATCATCAGCGTCATCACCATGGCAAAACCGGAAAAAATGGCCCCCACCACAAAATAGGGCGGGAACAATGTCGTATGCCATCCCGGGATCACAGAAGAAGCAAAGTCGGTTGAGACGATGGAATGTACTGAAACTACCAATACGGCCGCGATACCCCCTAATACAAAACCCGTGGATTCATAACGCATCCATTCACGTGAAGATCCTGTCCAGCCAAAGCTGAGGGCACCATACACAAGTTTTTTTATTTTGGATGTGGCTTTATCACGAATGGTAGCGAAATCGGGGATCATTCCAAGATACCAGAAAGACGCCGATATCAGAAGGTATGCCGAAATGGCCATGAAGTCCCAGAACAACGGTGAGTTATAATTAACCCACAAAGGTCCGCGGGTATTCGGATAGGGGGCGATAAAAAAGAACAGCCAGGGGCGCCCCATATGAATAAGGGGAAACAGGGCGGCGCAAATTACGGCTGCCACGGTCATCGCTTCTGCTGCACGGTTGATGGATGTCCTCCAGGTTTGCCGCAGCAACAACAGGAAAATGGAAAATGCGGTTCCGGCATGGCCGATTCCGATCCACCATACAAAATTTATGATGTCCCATCCCCAGGCAACCGAATTGTTTACATTCCATGTGCCAATTCCGACCGTAAGGGTAATATAAAGGGCATACCCTCCGAACACAAGCATAAGGGAAGCCACAAACATGGCTATATACCACCATATGCCGGGTTGCTGACCGATAGGGGCCACAATATCATCAGAGACCTGGGAAAGCGTTTTGTTTCCCAGTACCAGGGGTCCTCGTATTTCTGTTGCGTAACTCATCAATCAGTGATATTAGCTTTTCGGTTGCGAATTTTTGTCAGGTATCCGACGGAAGGTAATGTATGAAGCTCTTCAAGCAGGAAATAATTCCGGTCGTTCTTTTTATTGATTGCCACAGCATTGGCTTCGTTATTGAGATCCCCGAATGTCAGGGCTTTTGCAGGACAGGCCTGAACGCAGGCCGGCTGCACCTCTTCGCCATTAAGCACCCGGTTATCAAGTTTGGCCTGGAGTTTCTTCTCCTGGATCCGCTGGGCACAGAAGGAACATTTTTCGACAACCCCTCTCTCCCGGACGGTCACATCCGGATTCAGCACCAACCTGCCCAGATCTGAATTTTGGTGATAGTTGAATTTCGGATTTTCCGCATATTGAAACCAATTGAATTTCCTCACCTTATAAGGACAATTGTTTATGCAGTATTTTGTGCCCACACAACGCGAATAGGCAACCTGGTTAAGACCCTCATTATTATGAGGTGTAGCCGAAACGGGGCATACATTCTCACAGGGGGCATTGTCGCAATGCATGCAAACCACCGGCTGATGCACTACATCTGGCTTTTCACTATTTCCGGCATAGTAACGGTCAATGCGGATCCAATGCATGATCCGGGCTTTTGCGACTTCGGTTTTCCCAACCACCGGGATATTATTTTCAGCCTGGCATGCAATGATACAGGCACCACATCCCGTACATGAATTCAGGTCAACCGACATACCCCAATGGAAACCGTCATATTTCGGTTTCGGATACAGTGAAACACTTTTCTTTTCAAATTCCTTATGCAACTCATTACCAGCTTCAGCGTTACTGTGATATTCTTCAAGGGTTGATTCACGTACAATCGGGCGGCCATCCATCACATTATAAATCTGGCTGCGGGCAACCGTATGTTTATGCGCTGATTTGGTAAATGCAACCGTGTTCCCACTGAACCGTATATTCCCTGAAACGACAGATGCAAGGGGAAACACATTGACTCCGGCTCCCTCGGCAACTTTACCTGAATTTTTGCGCCCGTAACCCAGTGCGATTGAAATGGTCCCATGGGCCTGTCCCGGCTGGATCAGAACCGGCAGTGATACCTTTTTCGCGATCTCGATAACATCATAATCCTCAAGGCCATTTTCAGCGGCAAAAGCAGGGGATACCGCTGCATAGTTTTCCCATACCGCCTTGGTTACCGGATCGGGTAATTCCTGCAACCACGGGTTGTTCGCATGCCGTCCCGTAGCTATTCCAACCGACTGGTAGAGGTGCAGTTCAACACCTTTTGCAATCTCCGGTGCCTGTAATCCGGGTATATCCCTGAATTGAGGAACAGGGTTTTCACTCATCACCGGTTCAAAAACACCGTTCTGAAGGGTGGAAACCCAGAAATCATAAAATCTTTTTTTCTCCGGCTGCATTGAAAATAAATTGTCCTGCCAGTATGCCTTCAGATAATCCTGCATTACAGCCTGGTTTCCGGTCCAGCGTAACAGGGATTCCTCCCATTGTCGCGTATTGAAAACCGGGTTGATCAGGGGTTGCTGAAGACTATATTGACCCTGAACCGGTTCTGCATCTCCCCAGCTTTCAAGAAAATGGCTGGCGGGACAAACATACTGACATACCGAAGAAGTCTCATCCGTCATGCCCGACAATGACACGCTGAGTTCCATCTTTTTAAGCCCGTTCACGAATCTCTCCGCATCGGGAAAATGGTAGGCAGGATTTGAATTTACGATCAGCAATGCCTGTATGGCTCCATTATTCATGTCTTCCACCAGGGCAAGCATTTCGGAGTCTGTCCCCTTTCGCAGATAAACCGGTTTACTGATGTCGATTGTCTTACCGTAATTTTCCAGCGCCTGGTTTATCTGGTTTACAAGTACCTGAGTACTGAAATCATCGGATCCTGAAATTACAAGACTTTTCCCGCGGAATTGATTCAACTCGCCGGCAAGTTTTTGGATTGTATCCGAAACCGGGCTTGTTCCTTCGACGGATTTGCCTGTGACGGATTGAAGCAATCCGGTTAAAATGGCCCATTCCTCGGAAGGTTTAATAGGGAACCGCTCATCGGCGTTCGATCCGGTGATACTCATGCCCGTTTCAAACTGGATATGACGGTTCATATTCCCTTTATTATCCTTTAATTTCCTTGAAGCGGCATATTGTTCCGTAAATTGCACCGGGGAAATCCAGGTGCCCAGGAAATCGGCACCAAAGCTGACAATGAGATCGGCCCTGTCAAACCTGTATGAAGGCAGTGCTTTCACACCAAAGGTTTGCTGGTTGGCCTGCAAAATACTGCTGCATGAAACCGTATCATAGGTAACATGACTGGCCAGCGGATACCCCTTTAAAAATTCGCGGATAATATTTTCTGCCGTCGGACTGATAATCGTAGAAGAAAGCAGTACGATCCTCCCCCCTCTGCCCTGGATTTCCTTTAACTTTCCCAGGATATCAGAATCAGCCTTTTCCCACGATATTTCTTTTCCATCCAGTAACGGGGTATGATGGCGGTCATTATCATACAGCCCCAGAACGGATGCCTGTACCCGGGCGCTGGTACCTCCGCTTGTTAAGGAACTCAACGGATTGCCTTCAATCTTTATCGGCCGTCCGTCATGGCTTTTCACAAGGATACTGCAATACTCCTCCCCGTCAAAAAAAGTGGATGCATAGAAATTGGATGTTCCCGGATTAATCTCTTCAGGTTTTATGAGATACGGAATTGCCTTGTGGATGGGCTTTTCACAACT
>JBGSSA010000023.1:0-12060 GCA_041737295.1 Bacteroidales bacterium
TGGAAGGAACTGTTCAACGGGAAACGGATGATATTCGAATCAATATTCAGTTGATAGATGCCAGCAAGGATGATCATATCCTGTCACAACAATATGACAGGAAACTGAGTGAGATTTTTAAATTGCAGAGTGAGATTGCCGCACAGATTGCTTCGGAATTATCCTTCGTACTAAATGACCAACAGGCGATTAGCCTGAAACATAATCAGACTAATAATCCCAAGGCATTTGAATACAAACAACTGGGGCGGTATCATCTGAATAAAAGGACCCGGGAGGATCTTTTTGCCAGTGTACGATACTTCAGACTTGCGATTGCAGAGGATCCGAATTATGCACTGGCATATGCCGAACTGGCAGATTCATATTTTATTCTTACATGGTATGACTTTATAGAAAGAAAAATAGGCAGAGACAGTGCAGTTTACCTTGCCTTCAAAGCATTGGATCTGGACAGGCACATGGGCGAGGCGCATACGATTCTGGGCGCGGTCTACAACGAATATGACCTGGAGTTCGAAGCATCCAGAACTGAATTCATCAAAGCAATCAAACTTAAGCCTAACCATGCTCCGGCTTATCAATATTATTCCGAATTCTTAAGCACATTTGGGAATCTGCAGGAAGCCAGGAATATGCTGAACAAGGCCGTCCAGCTCGATCCGTACTCTTATATCATTCGGTACGCCAGCTGTTTGTTGTTTTATAAAGAAGGGAAATACCAACAGGCTCTTAGCGAAAATCATATATGCCAGGGACTTGTAAATGATCAATACAATCCGGTTTTTATTGCTTTCAGGATACATTTGACATTGAAGGATGAACAGGCAGCTCTCGCAAGTTTTAAAAAGATGGTTAAAATTACCGACAACTGGTATCCGTCAAAAGTTGACAGCGTATATACCATCGGGGGTATAAACGGCCTACTGCGTTGGCAGTTAAAAGAAGGAACCTTTTCACAGAAATTCAGAAAAGCTTACTATTATGCCCTGCTGGACGAAAATGAAACTGCACTTGATATCCTCGAATCTCGTTTTAATGATGGGCTGTTACAGCCATTTATATTGGCTGATCCTACATTTAAAAAATGCCGTTCTCATCCAAGATTTATTGCAATGAGGAAAAAAATGGGGTTGCCCCCGTTGTGATCCTGAATCCCTATAAAGCATGAGAATCGCCCTGATTGGCAAAAGCGCCAGGTGCATCTGATCATTCTGCCAGGTGTGTTTAACCGATGTTTGCGGTTTTTTCCCGGACTTTCTGTAGTGTATAATCTTTTCCATTTCTCCCTCCCGAGATGGTAGTCAGGTTAACATGCAACCAGATTACAACAATACAACAATTATGCCCCCGATATTATAACAATCTGCAACTATACTGATATGTACCAGGCCCTTGTTTAGCGTTACTTTACACTAGATATTATCCACTAGTCATGAATTCAAAAAAACCATAAACCCATGAAAAAGATCATATTCATAATTAGCCTATGTGGTGTATTTATGCACCTGAACGCCCAGCCAAACAAAGTAATTTTCCTGAAAACAGGTGAAAAAATAGACTATGCCAAATTCAAAGGTACATTGACCAACCTGGAATTTAAAAACCAGGCAGGCAGCAAACAAATGCTTAATTATGAGGACATCCTCTTTATCATTAAAAGAAAGGAAGTAATTCCTGTAGAATTGCCCAATAAAAAGTTTTACCTGAAAGATGGCCCTCTTACAGTTGGCAGGAGTGATATTGACCCTCAGGGAAGTTGTACCAAAGGCATGGTAGATGCAATATCCAATACAGATTTCCGGGGAGCCAGGATTGGAGGATTTGCTACGGGATTATTCATACCAATAGGGTTAGTCGGTACCGCTGTAATTGCCTCAACCCCACCCGCCAAAAACAAGCTGAGTTATCCTGAAAAGGTTAATTCTGCAGATAACCTCTATGAAGACTGTTATATTAAGACAGTAAAAAAACAAAAAAGCAAGCAGACCTGGTATGCTGCTGCCTTAGGTTCATCATTGGCTGTAATGATAACCAGCGCAGTTATCGCCGGAACGCTTTAAGACAGATATTTCCCATGTAGCTCCCCTGGTCTGGAGACTACTCCGTTCCATTAAAACATCGAACAATTGACGCAGACAACCCATCACGTGACGATAATCTCCCCGATAAATCCTTGTGCAACTTTTGACACATAAAAATTACAACTAACCAAACGGCCATGAAAAAATCAACAACTCATTACAAAAGATTTTTAGTTGCCCTGGTAATGTGTTTCATGTTTCTTTGGGCTCCATCTCAAACTGTCAACATCTCAGGTACAGTGATAAACAGTAACGGAGATTTGATAAGCGATGCACTGATAAGACTGAAAAAGTACCCTGATATACTGACCTATTCTGCTGCCAATGGCACTTTTAACCTGAGTTCGATACCTTCAGGAATTGGTGATATTCCTGAAAATGAAAAATGTATAATAGAGAATGGAATTATTAAGGTATTCTGTGAAAATGAACCTGTCAGAATAGACGTCTATGACATCACGGGAAAATTGTTAAAAAACATTGTCAATCTCAAATCACTATCAGGTTATCATGATTTCACTATTGGAAATATTGTCATTATCAACTCTTCGTTACTGATCCTCAGAGTTAATATCGGACAGGACTATTTCAATTACAAATATTTCAGCAACTCAGACGGAGTGTCTTCAGCTCATTCGGCTGAGAATACTGCACGGAATTTGAAAAAAAATACCCTGGCTACTATTGACACACTTCTGATTTCACATAACAGTTATCAAACCAAAAGAATTGCACTCAGCAGTTATTCCTTAAGCCTTGGAGATGTTCTTTTAACATCAGCTGTTGCAGAAAATTTCGTATTCAACGGAGGTACACTTCAGGACTTAATAAATGCTAATTCCAACCTTAATTTTGGAAATCTCGAGATAAACGGAAGTCTAGAGATTCCATCATCAGAGTCTTCTGTTACCATTCATGCAACAAACATAACCCTTAATAGAAGTATCTATTTGGAGTATCCTACCTGTTCTCCTTATTTTGACGGGCCGGACCTGACCCTGAATGCCACCGGAGATGTAATAATAAACGCAGGAATTAATTTAGACGGCCATTCAGGCAAAGGTGAAACAGCCAGTTCCACATGCAACAGCTGTTATGGAACGGATGGAGGGAATCTCACAATCAATGCAGCCAATATTTATGTTAACAATCGACTTAGTGCCGGTGGAGGATCGGGAAGTTATTCCTATATCTCATCCTCAATGAAATGTGGCTGCTCAGGAGGTGATGCAGGAAAAATTAATCTTTTTGCTGTCCATCAACTTAACATAAACCAGGATGGTACAGATCTGGATGTTGATGGGGGTGACGGAGGAACTGGCTCACTTGATTGTGGTAACGGGGCGGAGGGCAAAGAGGGATTGGTTGATTTTTCCGGACAGAATATTATTGTCGCTGAATCAGGTGGTGACATGAATATGTACGATTACCATGCACAGATGCTGGACTATGAGAAATTAACTGTCAATGGCAGCGTATGTTTCCAGGAAGAATTAAATCACAGGAACAACTACGGTTCCTGGTATATGTCCTTTACGAGCGGATTTAAAGACTGGCTTGAGGATTTATATGTGTTGTGTTTAGGTGAACCCAGCTCGGTCATAATATCATTGTCGGCATCTGATCCGAATGCAGATCTCGATCTGTATTTGATATCTGAAGATATGAAAACGACTATAGGGGAAAGCATTGGCGCAACCAGCAATGAAAATATAAGCACCGCAGTCCTGACTGCAGGAAAATATTTCATCGCTGTTTCATATGCCGATGACGGGAAGCCTTATTCCACCAACTATGCATTGAAGCTGAAACAATAAACAAACAATTTCAATTAGCAAAATATGATTTAAAAAAAGCATTACCACCAAACAGATCCAAAACCCATGAGAAAAATTTTTATTCTTTTTGTATTTATGATGTGCGCTTTATACTCCCATTCGCAAAACTATACTGTTAGTTTTACAGGAGTAGGCGCAGCAATGGTAATTGAAATTGTCCAGGTTGAAAACCTTACCCAGGGGACAAAAATTACCCTTGGCGGGAACGAAAAATTAAAACTGGTTGGACTTACATCTGCCCAAAGCCATACAAGCGGTTTACCTTCTTCTCTTATGATTTATCCGAATCCGGCTTACGATAATGTGACTGCAAATTTCTTTGCGCCTGCTTCAGGAAGTGTATCCATAGCAATATATGATGTTTCGGGGAAAATATTACTTCACCGGATATTTAATTTGCCGGTTGGAATGCATTCCTTTGACATAGTCGGTCTATCCTGCGGAATATACTTAATACAAGTGAAATCGGAAAACTATAATTATTCGGGGAAAGCGGTTAGCCGGACGGAGCAAAATAAATCCTTGCATATCAATTACCTAGGAGGGTCTAAAGACCCTGATGCACTTCCTCAACTAAAAAACAACTTCGATGAGCCTGTAATGTTGTTTAACGAGGGTGATCGCCTTAAATTTACGGCTATCTCCGGAAATTACAGAACGGTTGTAACCGATATTCCTGCCACAGATAAAACGATTTTTTTCAATTTCATGGATTGTACTGATGGTGACGGGAATCATTACCCGGTGGTAGAGATTGGAAACCAGACATGGATGGCGGAAAATCTGAAAACCACAAAATACAATGATGCTCAAAATGTTTCCTTACAGGTTGATGGCAATTTATGGGCAACATTATTAAAAATGCCTTTGTATTGCTGGTATCAGAATGATAAAGTAAATAAAAACATTTCCGGGGCATTATACAATTGGTTTGCTGTTAATACAAATAAATTATGTCCTTCCGGTTGGCATGTTCCTTCAGACGAAGAATGGAAACTTCTGGAGAAAAATATCGGACTAACTTCCGAACAGTCAGATGCTACAGGATGGAGAGGTACCCATGAAGCGAATAAATTGAAAGAAACAGGTACAAATCATTGGGAGGCAAACGAAAACGCTACCAATGAAACAGGATTCACTGCACGCGCAGGCGGTTATCGCAACGGAACTAATGGAACTTTTACCAATATGAATATAAGCGGAGATTGGTGGACTTCCACAGAAACTGCCAAAAATAGCGAATTGGCATGGTACAGGGGTATTGCGAGTAATTCGGATCAAATTGACCGTACTGCATATGCAAAAAGAATGGGTTGTTCTGTACGATGTACTAAAGGCGATGTTGTAGTACCAAAAGATGTTCTTAAAATCTATTTTACAACGGTATATATAAATAGGGATAATGAAGTAGGAAGCGGAGAATGGCGAATATATATCAAGATTAACGGAATAACTGAAGTTTATATTCCAAAATATGAAGCTGATGCTAAAATGAGTATCCCTATATATCAAACATTCTATACCGATCCATCCTGGGACAAACTTAACCTTGAGTTTATTGCATATGAATTTGATGATGAGTTCATTGGAGGACCAACCTGGAATTTGATAGGAGCAGTACCCGTGACCTATAATAAAACAGGAGATATCTGGCCAGGCGATATTTTAGGAGGAAAACAGATAGTATTAGATGCCGGCTATGCTGGTGAAGGAAAAGTAACCTTGAATTATTACCTGAATTATAAAGACCAATAAATTTAAATATATAGAAGTTTTTGATCAGCAGGTTTATTTTAAAGATCTTGTTTTAAGGACAACAATCGATCTGGAAAACAACCTGGTTTTTAATTGCGGGCAGGAATAGATACCAACTCTTTATATTTATTACGATCCGGATGAAAAATCTATACACGGGGTAAATTAATTTGCAGCCTTTCAATTTTAGAGTTGAAAAGTTATGCCAGTTGGGTTAAATAAAAAAACAATGAAATTCTATATGAAATCATAAAAATTATTCATGTTCTGATATATGTACTAAAATATGTATTACTTGGGACATGTAACAGGTATAACTTGAATATACTACCGTTGGTTGTTGAAAACAACAATAAGTAGCCATATTACAACCATAAGTTTATGTTTTTTTTTGATTCCGATGAGGAGTACACATAACTTTGTTCCATCGAAAAACTAAAAAAAAGAACTTATGGTAACTACTAAAATGATTGGCAATAAAATTGCCGAGGCACGAAAAAAAGCAACTATATCCCAGTCCCGGCTTGCCCAGCAACTATTCATAAGCTCACAGGCAGTCGGAAAGTGGGAACGCGGAGAATCCATGCCGGACATTATTACGTTAAATCGTCTTGCAGAAATCCTGGGCGTTGACCTTAACTATTTCTCAGAGAACTTCCAGTCTGCAGCCACTGAAATAACCCCCGTTGAGCCCGCGGTTACAAAATCGGATGAATTGCCCTCCGGAAAGCTGAAGAAAAAGCTAAACTGGGATATGTCACAAGGGAATTGGGTGGACGCTGACTTTTCCGGGTTGAAAAACCTGCATGAAAAATTCAGTTCCTCCAACATGCAGCGATGCCATTTTATCGGATCGGATTTGTCTGGTCTTCTTCTAAAAAGCAATAATATAGACAGGTGTGACTTTTCAGGTTCCGACTTTGGCAACAGCCACATTCAGAATTCCCACTTAGCCAACAATGTATTAAAGGACTGTTCACTGAAAGAAACTGAATTTTCAGGAAGCTTTATTTACGGCTGCGATTTTACCGGTGCCGATTTTACAGGAGTGGTGTTTAAATCGGGTGGCTTCGAGAGAAATACAATTGTTAACGCGTTGTGGAACCGCACCTCTTTTATTGATACTGCCATTGTTGATTTAGTTTTCACGAGTACATTGGATGACTGCTATTTTGAAAACTGCGCATTTACAAAGGTGACATTCCAGAATTCAACGCTTCTTAACACTTTCTTTAAAAACAAGAGCCTGAAGCGGATCCGGTTTATTGACTGCCAGGCAGATCAGATGACCTACGCGTTTTTGAAAAACGGGAATGCAGATTTAACCGGTATCAAGTTGATTAATAGCAATTAATTTGCTTTACAGGGAATAAATAAAAATTTTACCGCCGAGTTCAGGAAGTTTTGTTAACCAGGCTATATTGAGGGCGCAGAAATCTCATTACATTCGATTAACATTTCCAGAATTTAGATGTCTCTTAATCTGCAAAAATCTGCGAGAAACGTCATTTAAAATTTAGGTACTTAAGAGATAGGACCGGATAAAATTGGTTATATTGGTACGTGTGATTACACACTGATCAATGAATATTGAACTGATAAAAAAACTGTCGGACAAGCCTGCCTTGTATGAGAAAGGTACATCTGTTATGTGGACAGATCCGTATATTTCCAGACAATTGCTTGAATTACATCTGAATTCCAACAATGACGCTGCAAGCAGAAACAGAGACAAAACTGAACTGATTGCAACATGGATTTTAAAACAGGCTGACAGATCCCATATGAAAATTTTGGATTTGGGATGCGGCCCCGGACTTTATGCCGAAATATTTGCACGGGAAGTACATGTAATAACTGGTATTGACTTTTCTGAAAATTCGATTCAATACGCAATCAATCAAGCCAAAGAAAAACGACTTGATATTGAATACCTGAATAAAAATTACCTGGATTTGGATTATGAAAATCAATTTGATCTTGTAATCCTGATTTATCTCGATTTTTGTGTCCTGTTGCCGGACGAAAGGGAAAAGGTGCTGGAAAACATTTACAGGTCTTTAAAGAAAGATGGTTTGTTTATATGCGATGTTGTTAATGAAAAAAATCTTGATAAGAAAATTCTTTCACCATCATGGGAGGTACAACAAGGCGGATTCTGGAAAAACACACCCTACGTTGTTCTTTCGAACGGATACCATTACCCTGAGGCCGGGGTACTTGCGGAACACCACACTGTAATCGGTGAGAACGATATGGTCGAAACCTATATTTTCTGGAGTCACTATTACAAAAAAAGCGAAATGGTTTCGATTCTTGCATCAAAGGGTTTTAGAAATATACAGAATTTCGATAATGTGTTACCCGGGAGTGAAGATTGCTGGAATGGAGAAAATGTGACCTTTTATGTATCGCAAAAATAATATAACCAATTACTTACATATTGTATATTAAATATTTAAATATTACGATTATGAAAACAGTCTGGTTTAGTCTTCTTATTGTATTAAGTTCCATTTTTGCTTCTGTGCTTGCCAAAGGACAACCCAATGATGAGCTGGAAATCAGAAGACTGGAAAAGCATTGGACAGAATTGCTGGAAAAGGAAGACACAACTTCATTAGTAAAGATATGGTCGAAGAACTACGTGGTTAACAATCCTAATGGAGAAATCGTGACACCGGAAAAGATTTTTGCCCTGATGAAAAGTGGCCATAAGTTCCCGAAAGTTGAAAGAATTATTGAAAAAATAACGTTCAATGAAAACATTGCCATTGTTATGGGCAAAGAATTGCAGCAGCCTGCTGATATGACAGCTAACCAGGCAGAATGGATACCCAGGAGGTTTACCAATGTATGGATCAGGTCTGAGAATGGGTGGAAATTAACAGCCAGGCAATCATCTGAAGTAATTAGAAAATAAGAATATCAATAAAATAAAGAAGAGGAATGAGACTTTTTCCTGAAACCAAAAAAATCCTGTTGTTGGTCTCCGGCATGCTGCTTACATCCTGTATTTGGGCCCAGCAATACCCTTTCCAAAATCCGGATCTCAGTTCTGAAGAACGAGCCAAAGACCTGATTTCACGGTTAACCATTGAAGAAAAGGCAACGTTGATGTGCGATCAAAGCGATGCCATACCCCGGTTAGGTATTAAAAAATTCAATTGGTGGAGCGAAGCATTGCACGGATATGCCAACAACGACAATGTCACCGTTTTTCCCGAGCCCATTGGAATGGCCGCTTCGTTCAACGATGAACTGCTTTACCGGATATTTGATGCCGTATCGGATGAAGCCAGGGCGAAATATCATCAATGGCTGCAAATGGGTAATGAAAACAAGCGTTTCCTGAGCCTTTCGGTATGGACACCTAACGTGAACATTTTTCGGGATCCCCGCTGGGGACGCGGACAGGAAACGTATGGCGAGGACCCTTACCTTACATCGCGCATGGGCGTACAGGTGGTAAAAGGATTGCAGGGCCCTGCCGATGCCCGGTACCGAAAACTGCTGGCCTGTGCAAAACACTTTGCAGTACATTCCGGTCCAGAATGGAGCCGCCACGAGCTAAACCTCAACAACCTGGATCCGCGTGAATTTCACGAAACCTACTTGCCTGCTTTTAAGGCATTGGTGCAGGAAGCCGATGTGCGCCAGGTAATGTGCGCCTACCAGAGGTTGGATGATGAGCCCTGTTGCGGCAGTACTCGTCTGTTGCAACAAATTTTGCGTGAAGAATGGGGGTATAACCACATCGTGGTGTCGGATTGCGGAGCCATTACCGACTTTTATAAAACGCACAAGGTTTCTTCAACACCCGTGCATGCCGCATCGAAAGGCGTTCTTGCCGGTACCGACGTGGAGTGTGTCTGGGAGAATTACCCTTACAAGACTTTGCCGGAAGGGGTCGAAAAAGGCTTAATTAAAGAAGTAGATATCAACCGGAGCCTGATGCGCGTGCTGAGTGGCCGTTTCGACCTCGGCGAATTTGACGACGATGCCATCGTACCGTGGGCACAGATTCCGGCATCTGTTTTGAATAACGAGAAACACCGTAACCTGGCATACGAAATGGCCCTTCAAACCATGACGCTGCTTCAGAACAATAACAACATACTGCCCCTGGCAAAATCGGCCGGAAAATTTGCCGTTATAGGACCCAATGCCAATGACGACGTGATGCTGTGGGGTAACTATAACGGTACTCCTGTTCAAACGATCACCATACTCGACGGGATAAAAACGAAACTCCCCGGGAACAGGATTTTTTATGACAAAGGCTGCGACCTCGTGGAGGATAAAGTAACCGAAAGCTATTTCGGCCGGCTTTCGTTTGAAGGAATGAAAGGTTTTAAGGCTGCTTACTGGAATAATCCCGACCGTAAAGGCGAAGCAATCACAACAGTTCATCTGACTAACCCTATTAAAATGACAACTGCAGGGCAACATGAATTTGCCCCGGGTGTTAAGCTTGAGGGATTTTCGGCATTATTCGAAGCTGAATTTACACCTGAAGTATCGGAGGAGCTGGTATTTAAAGGAGGAGCGACCGGCTATTTCGAACTGCTTGTTAACGGTCAGCAGCTTCAAATGTATAACAATTGGCGTACCCTGCCTTCAAGGATTCCCCTTAAGGTAGAGGCCGGTAAAACCTACAAAATTGAAATCCGTTTCGCGCAGCTCAATAACTGGCAAGCCAACATTGAATTCGATTTTGGCAGAGAAGTGGACGTTGATTATACTGAACTGATTAACAGGCTGAAAGGTATTGAAACGGTTGTATTTGTCGGCGGGATCTCAGGCCGCCTCGAAGGAGAAGAAATGCCGGTTTCTTACCCCGGTTTCAAGGGCGGTGACCGCACCAATATTGAATTGCCCGCGGTTCAGCGCAATTGCTTAAAAGCGCTGAAAGCAGCCGGTAAAAAAGTGGTTTTTGTAAACTGTTCGGGCTCAGCCATTGCCCTCGACCCTGAAACCCAATCCTGCGACGCAATACTCCAGGCATGGTACGCCGGGGAATCGGGCGGACAAGCCGTTGCTAATGTATTGTTTGGCGACTATAACCCGTCAGGAAAATTACCTGTTACTTTTTACAGAAACTCTGACAACCTGGGTGATTTCGAGGATTACTCGATGAAAGGCCGCACCTACCGTTATACAACAGACTGCCTGTTCCCATTCGGATATGGTAAAAGCTATACAAACTTTGAAATTGGCAATGCAGTACTAAGCAAAACCGCCATAAACGCTGACGAAACCATCGACATGAAAATTCCTGTTAAAAATACAGGCAAACGCGATGGAACCGAAGTGGTGCAGGTTTATGTACGCAAAGTGAACGACGTGGATGGCCCGCTGAAAACCCTTCGCGGATTTCAGCGTGTTGAAGTTTCAGCCGGGAAAACGAAAATGGCCAACATATCCCTTTCACCCTCAGTATTTGAATTTTACGACCGGAGCCAGCACAAAATAGCTGTGACGCCGGGAGAATATGAGGTATCCTATGGGAACAGTTCCGATGCAAAAGATCTAAAGTCAATTAAAATTTCAATACAATAAAATAGTTCCATAATGAAACGAACTGTCAGTCATAGTGTATTAGCCTTCATTGTAATGCTTACTTGTATTCCCGGCCTCCATGCCCAGAATTCAACAATACCGGCAAACCCCGGTGCTTCCCCCGCTGTGCTTCCTCCATTTCCAGGCATTCCGGCAAAGCAACCCATAGACAGTGTAACAATGGGCGACTGGGAATCCTTTCCCGAAATGAAATTGGATATCCCGATTGCCCCGGGTCCGTTTGAGCCGACCTGGGAGTCTATCGAAAAAAATTATCCCGGCGAACCGGCATGGCTCCGGGAGGCGAAGTTCGGTATCTGGGTTCACTTAGGTCCGCAATCTGCTGGCGAAAGCGGCGACTGGTATGCGCGTAACCTCTATAAACCCGGAAAGATTGCCTACGAAAATCACCT
Organism: Bacteroidales bacterium; assembly: GCA_041737295.1. Taxonomy (GTDB): domain Bacteria; phylum Bacteroidota; class Bacteroidia; order Bacteroidales; family UBA10428; genus UBA5072. Next base: position 11,653 of record JBGSSA010000023.1, read on the forward strand.
TCAACGATACGGTCATCCGTCAGAGGTGGGTTACAAGGAAGTCCTGCGCGACTGGAATCCCGTCAAACTCGACCCGGCTAAACTCACCAGGATCTATGAAGATGCAGGTGCACGGTTCCTGTTGATACAGGGAGTGCATCACGATAATTACGATTTGTGGAACTCACGGTATCATCCCTGGAATTCAGTGAATATAGGTCCCAAACGAGATCTGCTCGGCGAATGGGCTAAAGCATGCCGCTCCGGCAATATGCGTTTCGGCGTAACATTCCATCATGAATACACATGGTGGTGGTGGCAAACCGCTTTTGGCAGCGACAAGGAAGGAGACAAAAAAGGTGTGCCATACGATGGGAATCTGACACTTGAAGATGGCAAGGGCAAATGGTGGGAAGGATACGATCCCCG
>JBGSSA010000117.1:0-31811 GCA_041737295.1 Bacteroidales bacterium
AAATACCATAAATCCCGAATATGACACGGCGGTAGTTTTTGCCGAGAAGCTTATCATGGAAGGAGTTTGGAGTATTTATAACATAACCGATGATGTTAAAGTTGCGGAGGTCAGCATACCGGAGGAATATCTTGGCAAAAATTTTTCCCAGCTTGATCCGGAAGAATTGGAGGACATTACCATATTGGCGTTGAAGATTCCGGATAAGAAACTCTCTACCCCTTCTCTTGAAAAATGGTCAGCAATTGACGTTGAAAAAATTGACAACGATTTAGTCCTCGATAAAGATATGCGATTAGTAATCAAGGGGAGAAAAAAGGATATTATTGATTTTTTGAAACTATAGCTTCATGCATGGTTTACGATGTTTTATTTCAATACATGATGACAGAAGTTATCGCAACCGGGTTTAAAAGACTGTGAAGATCAGATAATTGATACAAAGGAGATGGCAACAATATTTAAAGCTGACAAGTTTAGCGGTTTAACTGAAGAACAGGTCAGAATAAAACTTGAAAAAGAGGGGTTTAATGAACTTCCTTCCTCAAAGCCCAGGAACATATTTCAAATTGCCATTGGAGTTGTGAAAGAGCCTATGTTTCTTTTGCTTGTAGCCTGCGGAACTCTATACCTTTTGTTGGGTGATGTAGAGGGAGGTCTGATGCTTATGGGCTTTGTTTTTGTGATTATGGGAATTGAATTCTACCAGGAAAAAAAGACTGAAAAAGCGCTGGATGCATTGAAGGATCTGGCAAGTCCAAGAGCCCTTGTAATAAGAAATGGTATTGAAAGAAGGATCCCCGGCAGGGATGTTGTTACAGACGATATTGTTGTTTTGCAGGAAGGCGACAGGGTTCCGGCAGATGCCTTGGTTTTGTCATGCGTCAACCTTATGGCTGATGAATCGCTTCTTACCGGTGAGTCGGTTCCGGTCAGAAAAAGAGAAACCAAGGAGGGGGATTCCCTGTTTACCCCGGGTGGCGATGATATACCCCTTGTTTTCTCAGGATCAATGATCGTTCAGGGTAACGGGGTTGTAAGGGTGACTGCCATTGGTATCAAGACCGAAATAGGAAAAATCGGGATGGCCCTTGAATCGGTAAAGGAAGAACCTACCAAATTAAAAAAAGAAATGGGCGTTTTGGTTAAACGCCTTGCAATAATCGGGGTTTTATTATGTGTTCTTGTTATAGTTATCTATACCTTAACCAGGGGTGATTTACTGAAGGGCTTCCTTGCAGGAATTACCCTGGCTATGGCTATGCTCCCCGAAGAATTCCCGGTGGTCCTTACCGTTTTTCTGGCGCTTGGCGCCTGGCGAATGTCGAAAAAGAGTGTTCTGACGCGTAAGCCTGCAGCCATCGAAACACTGGGCTCCGCAACAGTATTGTGTACCGACAAAACCGGAACACTTACCCAGAATAAAATGACGGTTACCCGTTTATTCAATGGCAGTGAATTCTTTACAGTTACTCCAAATTCTGATTTTCCTGAACCATTTCATCAGATCATCGAATACGGAATATTATCAAGCCAGGTAAATCCTTTCGACCCTATGGAAAAAGCCATTACCCTGGTTGGTGAAAGGTATCTTCAAAATACGGAACATATTCACAATGATTGGGAAATGGAAAAAGAATATCCCCTTTCCCAGGAATTGCTTGCCATGTCGAGGGTTTTTATCAGCAAGGGTAACCAGGGAAAAGTGATTGCCGCAAAAGGTGCTCCTGAAGCAATATTTGACCTTTGTCACCTGGATGCCGAAGCAACTGAAAAGGTGGATCAATCCGTTGCTGAAATGGCATCTGCAGGCCTGCGTGTTCTTGGTGTTGCAAAAGCTATTGTTGATCCGGGTATATTACCGGTTATTCAGCATGATTTTGAATTTGAATTTGTCGGCCTTATCGGATTATCTGACCCCATCAGGGAAAATGTACCGGATGCGGTTAAAGAATGCCATAAAGCGGGTATCCGTGTTATCATGATAACCGGGGATTACCCTGTAACAGCAAAAAACATTGCAGAGGATATCGGATTAAAAAATCCGGAATTATGCATTACCGGTAGCGAACTCAGGGAAATGAGCGAAGATGAACTCTGCGAAAAGATAAAACATGTCAATATTTTTGCCCGGGTTGTTCCTGAACAAAAACTAATTATCGTCAATGCGTTAAAGAAAAACAGGGAGATTGTTGCCATGACCGGCGATGGGGTGAACGATGCACCTGCCCTAAAAACTGCAAACATTGGAATTGCTATGGGAGAAAAGGGTACCGATGTGGCAAGGGAAGCCTCATCCCTGGTACTTATGGATGATAATTTTGCATCCATTGTGGGAGCTGTCAGAATGGGCAGGCGTATTTTTGACAACCTGCAGAAAGCGCTGGAATATATTTTTGCCATTCATGTGCCCATTGCAGGTTTATCCCTGATCCCGGTATTATTTGCCGATATGCCATTAATTCTCTGGCCTGTACACATTGTGTTCCTTGAATTGATCATCGACCCTGCCTGCTCCATTATCTTTGAGGCCGAAAGGGAGGAAAAGAACATTATGTCACGGCCGCCAAAAGATATCAACGAACCATTTTTTGGAATTAATAAAATACTGCTGGGTTGTTTCCAGGGTATCGGAATATTGATCGTCACATTGCTTGTTTATTTTGTGGGACTTAAAACAGGTCATACGGAAAAGGCAGTAAGGGCTTTAACCTTTGTGACGCTGATTGCCTCCAATATTGCGATCATCATATCAAATCGCTCCTGGACTTCCAATTTCTTTCAAATCATCCTTTTACCAAATAAAACAGTAAAATGGGTAGTAGGCGGGGCAATATTTTTCCTCATCCTCATTTTGAATGTTCCCTTCTTGTTGAACCTTTTTCTTTTTGAAAAAATCAGTATGAAAGAGACCCTCCTTTGTGCGGCTGCAGGCTTGATCAGCATTGCCTGGTTTGAAGTATATAAATACTTTAAATCAAAATAACCGCCAAATCAACAAATCAATAAATCCAAAAGGGTGCTGCGGGCAAACCTTCCCTGTTAAATAAATTGGCTCCCTCAGGATTATCAGCCCATGCATACCGGACTTCAACCGGATGCCGGACCTCGTCACTCCAAACCACAACGTTGTCATTATCAATTATGGCTTTTGCCCAAACAAACTTACCATCAGCCCCAGCAACAGAGAAGTGCTTCAACTCTCCTCCCCTTGCCATTAAACCGCTTCCTGTATTGATAAATGAGATAGTTATTTTATTGCCGTCTGTTTTGAAAGAATCAAAAACGGGACCTGAAAAAACCACACCGCTTTCATCATAGGCTACTTTGCGGGCTGCCAGTGCCAGCCTTATACCCACTTCTTTTTTATTTAGCGGATGAATGTCGTTCCATTCGCCGATATCATATGTCACTGCCATTCCCGTTGCGGGTAAAGCTAAAGCTTTCATCTGTGCCTCCCTGAACATAGCCCATTCACTTTCTGCCGGCTGGTCTTTAGACTCCATAAAATTAGGCAACTGAACCAACAGGAATGGAAAATCTCCCTGGCCCCATCTGCTTCGCCAATCCCCGATAAGTGTTGTTAACAGTTTTGTATATTCATCATAACGGCTGGTGTTTGATTCACCCTGGTACCACACTGCACCTTTGATTGTATAATTTATAAGGGGGGAGATCATGGCATTGAATAATCCCGCCGGCTTCCATCGCACAAAGGTTTGACCTGCCAGCGGATCCATGGCCGCTCCTAACCGGTAGTGCCAGCTTCCCTGCAAATCAATACGCTCATCCCGGGTAACCAATTCGTATGATTTGTCCCCGACAAATCCACCCTTTCCCTGATTACTTATTACCCGTAGAATAAGTGTATTTTTTCCTTCATTCAAAACACCCGGGGCAACAACATATTTTCGTGATGGATATTTGTAACCGGTGGTTCCAACCTGCACGCCGTTTATATATGCGTAATCCGCATCTACTATACATCCCAGTACCAACCGGGCAGGTTGACCAGTCATCGATGCCGGTATATCCAGTTCCTTTTTGAACCACACCACCCCGTTCACTTCACCAAGGGGCCCATTCGCCCAATATCCCGGGATGTCCATGCTTTTCCATCCGGATGACGGCAAATCGCCTTTATACCAGGGATGTAATGTATCCTTTAGTCCTTCGTCTTTTGAATTCAGCAATGCATACCATTCCTCAGATCTTTTTTTATCCTGACTTTCTATTCGCATGATCAGGGAGTCATTTTTAAATTTCTGCAATTCATTGTAATAAGCCGGAAACTCCCTTAACGCTTCCTCGCTGATCCAGGCTTCAGCAGGAGAACCCCCGAGACTGGCATTGATCAGGCCAACCGGAACATGATATTTTTTATATAATTCATCGGCAAAATACCAGGCTACTGCTGAAAATTTAAGAACACTTTCCGGTGTAGCCTTCTGCCATTCCCCTACCTGAAAATTATTCCTGGCTTCTTTGAAATCATAGTTCTGGGGAACTTTGAACTCCCTGATCATCGGATTACCGGTACCGGGAATTATTGTTTCAAACAGGGGCAATAGTCTCGTCATCATAAACTCCATATTCGACTGCCCGGCACATACCCAAACATCGCCGAACAGGATGTCTTTTATTACAACCGTATTACTGGCTTTTAAGGTCATTTCAAAAGGACCACCTGCAGCAACAGGGGGAATGCTGATTTTCCATGATCCCTCCAAATCACACACGGTCTCATAATGGCTGTTGTTAAAATCCATCCGGATCTTTTCACCCGGTGAGGCCCATCCCCATATGGTAACCGGCGATTCTCTCTGCAGAATCATTCCATCGCTGATCAACCGGGGCAACCTGATCTGCGCGATCGAGCTCAGGGCCAAAAAGAACATTGGGAGAACCAGCCATGATTTTTTCATAAGTGTTTCTTCTTTTCTGATATATCTTCCTTAATAGCTAAAAAATGGGTGATTCTGCCGCTCCATGTCCTGTTCCTCCTTTGACACTCAGTGAATTCACCTGCTTAATCAGTATCAAAGCTAACATTTTTTACAATTGTCACGATACATGCCAGGCATATGATAATAATATTGAATTGCGCCACAGGTAATAGCCTGAATTTAACCCGGAGATCAGATTTTTTTCCACAAACTTGCAATTGAAAAATTAATGTCGTATTTTTACGTCATTAAACACGTGTTTGATTTATACGACATAAATTCAGATTATGATCAAAACAGAAGTATTTACTCCGGAACTACAGGAGCTTGCACGGTTTACCAAGGTACTGTCGCACCCTGCCCGGCTGGCCATTCTGCAGTATCTTGCGGAGACCAAAACCTGCATCTCAGGCGACATTTCCGACCAGCTTCCGCTTAGCCGGAGTACCGTATCCCAGCATCTCAAAGAACTTAAAGAACTGGGGCTTATCCATGGGGAAATTGATGGCTTGAAAATCAACTACTGCCTTTGTGGTGGCGAAATCAACCGGTTATTGAAGTTATTCGGTGATTTTTTCGAGCAGATAAAAGATATGGAAATCAGCTGTAAATCCTGTTAAAATGAAAATATTGATTCTTTGTACCGGCAATAGTTGTCGCAGCCAGATAGCTCATGGTTTCATGCAATCATTTGATAAAAACCTTATCGTGCGTTCTGCCGGAACGGAGCCTGCCGTGCGGGTAAATCCCACAGCCGTGCAGGTAATGCAGGAATCCGGAATTGATATCAGCCATCACACTCCAAAGATGGTTGATCAGTACATCCATGAGGAATGGGATTTTGTCATCACTGTTTGTGATCATGCCAATGAAACATGTCCGGTATTTTCCGGAAAAGTGAAAAACAGGTTACACATGGGTTTTGAAGATCCATCCCACGCCAGGGGCGCTGATGAATTCATAATGAGCGAATTTCACCGGGTGCGGGATGAGATCAGAAATGCATTTTACAATTTATATATTGAACAAATAAAACCAATACTATGAAAGCAGAAGAGTTGAAAATGGTGGTCAGAGAAAAATATGCTGAAATAGCCACCCAGGATAAGGCACAGAACCAGTCATCATGCTGTGGCAGCGGCTGTGGTTGCGGTGATTCAAACTATACGGTCTTCAGTGATGACTATAGCGAATTGCAGGGATATAATCCGGACGCCGACCTTGGATTGGGATGCGGCCTGCCCACAGAATTTGCAGGATTAAAACCCGGAGATTCGGTTCTTGACCTGGGCTCAGGTGCTGGAAACGATTGCTTCATTGCCCGGGCTATCGTCGGAGAAAATGGCAGGGTAACCGGACTTGACTTTACGGATGCCATGCTGGATAAAGCCCGGTTAAATGCGGCCAAATTAAACTATACGAACATTGAATTTGTAAAAGGAGATATAGAGGAAATGCCCCTGCCTTCCGAAACTTTTGATGTGGTGATCAGCAACTGCGTGCTGAATCTTGTTCCGGATAAACAGAAAGCCTTTACCCAGATATTCAGGGTTTTAAAGCCTGGGGGTCATTTTTGTATATCGGATGTGGTCTTGTCCGGACCATTACCGGAAGCGTTGAAAAATGAGGCCGTGATGTATGCCGGATGTGTTTCCGGTGCACAACAGAAAGAAGAATACCTTGAAACAATCCGCAAGGCAGGTTTTCGTGATATCCTGATCCGCAAGGAAAAGCAAATAATCCTTCCTGACGATATTCTTAATAATTACCTTGATGAAGCGTCTTTAAGGGAATACAGGGAAAGCAAACAAGGCATATTTAGTATAACTGTAACGGCAACAAGATAAAGATAACCCAATGCATCCCACAATAAAGCGACTTTCCTTCTTTGACCGCTATCTGACGGTCTGGATCTTTGCCGTAATGTTTGCAGGGGTAATGGTCGGCTATTTCAGTCCGGGCATTACCTCTTTCTGGAATTCATTCAGTTCAGGCACAACCAATATTCCAATTGCCATAGGGTTGATCCTGATGATGTATCCTCCGCTGGCCAAGGTGAAATATGAAAAACTGCCTCTGGTTTTCAATAATCCGAAAATGCTGGGTTTGTCGCTTACGCAAAACTGGATTATTGGTCCGTTGGTTATGTTTTTATTGGCCATTCTTTTTCTGCATGATCATCCGGGACTGATGACAGGTGTCATACTTGTCGGCCTTGCACGATGCATTGCCATGGTGCTTGTCTGGAATGACCTGGCTAAGGGAGATACCGACCTGGCAGCCGGACTGGTTGCCTTTAACGCCCTTTTCCAGGTTTTTCTCTATTCAGTATATGCATGGATCTTTATCACCTGGCTACCGGGGTTGTTTGGGCTGAAGGGATCAGTAATCCAGGTTTCAATATATGACATTGCAGTGACAGTGATGATCTATCTCGGAATTCCTTTTGCGGCGGGACTTGTCACAAGTTTGTTGCTTCGCAGGATAAAAGGCAATGACTGGTATTTTCAAAAGTTTATACCCGGGGTATCCTGGCTGACACCGGTAGCCCTGCTTTTCACAATTTTTGTCATGTTCTCCCTCAAAGGAGAGAAAATTATTGAACTGCCCATGGATGTTTTGCGTGTTGCGGTTCCTTACACAATTTATTTTGCCCTTATGTTTTTCAGTACATTTTTTATCGCACGAAGAATGGGCGAAGGGTATGAGAAGACAACCACTCTTGCTTTTACCGCAGGAAGTAATGATTTTGAGCTGGCAATTGCCGTGGCGGTAGCTGTTTTCGGAATCAATTCCCAGGTAGCATTTGCTACAGTTATTGGTCCACTGGTTGAGGTACCGGTTCTTATTCTCCTTGTAGATGTTGCGTTGCGGTTTAAAAAGAAGTATTGGGGTGTTCCAATCAATCCGTAACAACAAGGATCTGTGGAGCGGCCTTTTTAACACGGCTGATCAGCCAGTCGGATTGCCGTTTGGTTTCTTTAGCCATACTTGTACAGGCTGTTTCCAGTTCTTCATCCCTGATGGTTTTTGCAGCCTGCAATAATACGCTCCAGCAGATCTCGATCTCTTTTGTCTGAAGCCATAGTCCGTGCAGATCATGTAAAAGATTGAGTTCCCCGTTTTGCGGATCATCTGAAATCGTAGGGTTTAACCATTCTGTCGACGTTGTTGATGACTCAGGCCATGTATATTTTTTCTTAAAAGGCTGAACATCCCTGGCATGTTCAATTGACCACATGGCGAGCATTAAACACATATAATATATTTCGGGCTCATTCTGGTGAAGCCTGGCCACCTTTGAAAAGGCCTTTGCCAATTGCTGTTCATTATGATAAACCAGCTGAAGATATTCATGTATATGCATGGCGAAATGGTTTTTGTAACATTTCCTATGTAAAATCTTTCTCTAGAATAACAAGGGTAAACCCTTATTGTTAAATCACGGTGGTCTGGCGCTATAAAAAAATCATAAAAAATTGAATCCTGTTTCCATAAAACTGCGTATAAATGTATCTAAGCAAAAAACATGGAAGAAATGAAGCAGGAAATTGAGGATTTAAACAGGATGGTTGAACTGCTGAGGAAGGAAAATAAATCCCTTGGGAGAGAAATCGAAAAATACAAAGTTCAGTTGCTTTCACATGTAAAATATGAATCACGGCTCCTGGAACTGCTAAAGGAATATGAGGCTGATACAATCATTCCCATGCCCAAAACAGGGGAATGCAATGACGACCGTACAATTGACCAGATGTCAGACGAGGAGATCAACGAGCTCATAGAACAAAACAGAAAAACCAAGGCCTGATCCTGTTATGCTGCCACCTGTGGCGATGGATGCTGTCAAACAAATTACTATCTTAACTGTTTTACCCCTCACATGTAATTTGTTATTTACAACGTCCTATCCTAAATCAGGTGGTTATGAACAATGCATACAATGAAAAGGAACTGATCAGAATTATTGATCTGTTTTCAGAAAAGGCTAAGGCATATGCATTAAATACTGAAACCAGAAAGGTGTTTCCCACACCGGAGGCACTGAATAATCTGAACAGACTGAATATTGAACTCCAGGACCATCCGGTAAGTTCTGAACGGGTGCTTGAAGAACTGGATACGATTGGTTCACCTGCTACGGTTACAAGTACCGGTGGACGTTATTTCGGATTTGTAATCGGAGGCTCGCTACCCGTTGCTGTGGGAGCCAACCTGATGGCCGGCATCTGGGATCAGAATGCCGGTCTCGAGGTATCTTCCCCAATTTCATCCTACCTTGAAAACATATCCCGCGGCTGGCTGAATTCATTACTTCATCTTCCACCTGAAACAGAGGCAGGATTCGTTACCGGGGCGACAATGGCCAATTTCACGGCTCTGGCATCTGCCAGGCATTCGTTGCTTGCCCGGCAGGGATGGAACGTGGAAGAGGATGGCCTGTTTGGAGCTCCGCCAATTAATGTAATCATCGGGGAAGAGGCACATGTGAGCCTGCTCAAGGCGCTGAGCCTCCTGGGACTTGGCATGAAACGAGTAATCCGTGTACCCTGCGACAACCAGGGAAGAATGAGGGCGAACTTAATTCCCCATTTTCAGGGACCCACAATCGTTTGCATCCAGGCCGGGAATGTAAATACCGGTGCATTCGATCCTGCAGATGAAATATGCCGGATTGCACATGACAAAAATGCCTGGGTGCATGTGGATGGAGCATTTGGCCTTTGGGCCAATGCCACCGGCGAAAGGAGACATTTAACCCGGGGAGTTGAAAATGCCGATTCGTGGGCAACTGATGCCCATAAATGGCTGAACATACCCTACGACAGTGGTATTGCCTTTGTAAAAGATGCCAAAGCGTTAACTGCGGCGATGTCGCAAAATGCTTCCTACCTGGTACAGACAGGCAACCGGATCCCTTTTGTATATGTACCCGAAATGTCAAGAAGGGCGCGCGGTGTGGAGGTATGGGCAGCCCTGCGCATGCTTGGAAAAAAGGGTCTTGCCGATATGATAAACAGAAACTGCGACCTGGCAGCAGTTTTTGCTGAAAAATTGAGAAGCGCCGGTTTTAAAATCCTCAACGACGTGGTGCTGAACCAGGTGCTGGTTTCATTCGGAGATACGGAAATCACCAACCGTGTAATTAAAAGAATCCAGGAAGAGGGTACCTGCTGGTGCGGTGGTACAACATGGCAAAACCAGACTGCCATGAGGATCAGTGTTTCGTCGTGGAAGACAACCCGTGAGGATATTGATAAAAGTGCCGGGGCCATCATTAAAATTGCAAAAGAGGAAATTCTGCAGAAGGTAAATGCCTGATTTGGGTCAACATTTTCTAAATTTGATGTTTCATGAATATGTAAATAATGAAACTTCTCCATACCTCAGACTGGCACCTGGGTAAATACCTCAACAATTTTTCACGCCATGCGGAACAGCAGGAAGTTTTAGAGGAAATCTGTGAAATAGCGGAAAGGGAAAAGGTAAATGCAATTCTTATTGCAGGCGACCTGTTTGACACCTACAATCCGCCAACAGAATCGGTTGAACTGTTCTACAGGATACTGAAGCGCCTGTCTGCCAATGGAACCCGCGCGGTGATCGCCATTGCCGGGAACCATGATTCCCCGGAACGAATTGAAACTCCTGACCCACTCGCCCGTGAATGCGGAATTATTTTCGCCGGTTATCCCAATTCCCTGGTTACCAAATTTACACTCGAATCAGGATTAGGCATTTCCAACAGCGAAGAAGGTTTTATATGTCTTTCCCTGCCGGGGATTGAGGAACCGTTAAGAATCCTGCTCACCCCATATGCCAACGAATTCCGGCTAAAAACCTATCTGGGTTTCGGAGAATCAGAAGAAGAACTCCGAAAGTTGCTGGAGGAAAAATGGAAACAACTAGCCGGGATGCATTGTGATGAGCATGGGGTAAATATATTGCTTACCCACCTGCTGGTGATGAAAAAAGGAGACCCTTTGCCTGATGAACCGGAAGAAGAAAAGCCGATTTTGCATGTGGGCGGGGCTCAGGTTATATATACTGAGAATATCCCCCCGCAAATTCAATATACAGCCCTCGGTCACCTGCACAGAAAACAAAAAGCAGGATCATTTTCCGGCAACGTGTTTTATTCCGGCAGCCCGCTTTCATATAGCTTCGGCGAAGCTGATCAGAAAAAGTATGTTATAGTCACTGAAATTAAGCCTGCAATGCAGCCGGTTGTTCAGGAGATCGAATTGAGCAAAGGACATCCCCTGTTGCGTAAACGTGCGGAAACTGTTGCGGAAGCGTTAGAATGGCTGTCAGCAAACCCGAAATGCCTGGCAGAACTGACAATGGCAACAGATACTTACCTCACTGCCGCCGAACGCAAAAGTCTGTATACCGCCCATGATGGCATAGTAATGCTCATTCCCGATGTAAAAAACAGGAATGAATGGAATGATAGAGCAGGTAACCAGATTGATCTTACTAAAAGCATTGAGGATCTTTTCATCGAATATTTTAAGCATTCCCGCGGCCAGGACCCCAATGAAAACCTGCTGAGACTATTGAAAGAGGTGTTGTCTGAAACCGACCCGGATTAATTCACCTTCGTAAATTATGATTCCTATCCGACTAACCCTTCAGGGCCTTTATTCATACCAGGAAAAGCAGGTCATCGACTTTGACAGACTTACAAGGTCGCATATTTTTGGAATTTTCGGACCTGTAGGAAGCGGAAAATCAGCCATCCTCGAAGCTATTTCCTATGCGTTATACGGCAGGACGGATCGTCTGAACCTAACCGGCGATAACCGGTACTATAATATGATGAATCTGAAATCGAACGAACTGCTGATAGAATTTATCTTTACCGCCGGTAAACAGGATACCGAATACCTTACCCTTGTGAAAAGCCGGAGAAACAGCAGACAGTTTGAGGATGTAAAAGCAATTGAACATACAGCCTATAAAAAAATAAACAATGAATGGACACCAATTGAATTGAGTTCACTGGAATCCATTATCGGATTAAGCTATGAGAATTTCAAGCGTACCATTATTATTCCCCAGGGAAAATTCCAGGAGTTTCTCCAACTGGGTAATAAAGAACGGACGGTTATGATGAAGGAATTATTCAACCTCGATAAATATGAATTATTTTTTAAGGTTGTATCGCTTGAAACAAAAAACAACCAGCTGATTCAACACCTCGAAGGTCAGATGGCCCAGCTCGGCGAAATAAGCCTGCCGCGGATTGAAGAATGTGAAAGCAACCTGGCTGTGCTGAAAAAAGAAATTGAAAAAAAGAAATTTGAGTGGGCCATTCAACAAGGACAAGAAATGGAGTTCCGGAAATTAAGGGATCTTTTCATAAAGATAAAAGAAACGGAAAATACAATCAATCAACTGAAAAACCAGGAAGCAGTTTTCGACCAGCTTGAAAAGTCATTACAGGAATTTGAGTATTGCCAGGTAAATTTCAAGGGACTTTTCGAATCTGCCGAAGATAGTGTACAGAAAATAGTACGATTCAGGAAAAGTATTGATGAGTACAAGGCTGCACTTCTGCATACAGAAGGGGAAATCTCTGTTTGTATGGTGGATTTTGATGCTGCCAAAGCAGAGTATGAAAACAGGGAAACTTATAACCGGCAGGCCGGCGAACTGCTGAAGATCTCAAAACTGCATGAATTGCGGGATACCGGAAGAAAATTATCAGGAAACATACTGCACTCGGAAAAGATTTTAAAGGAAACCGGGGAAGGAATAGCAAAAATCCGGGGTCTTCAGGATGAACTGAAGGAAAGCATCCGGAATTGGAAGCTGCAATACCCTGATATGTCATTGCTTTCTGAGGTGCGTGAATGGTACGCAATAAAGAAACAGCTTGAATCTGCCAAAACAGAGACCGGCTTTGAAATCGGTGTATTGGACAACGAAATTGATGATATCTATAAAATCAATTCACAGCTATGGCTTGATGAGTGCTTTAGTGAGATCCCCGAAAGTAATGATTTGGGCAAAACCTGGGAGCTGCTTGATAATAAAAAAAACGGGCTGACTATTTTTCGGGACAGGCTTGGCAATGAAATAGAACATCTGTCCCTGCAGGCAAGGCTGGAGGAATATTCTGCGAATCTGGAGGATGGAAAACCCTGTCCGTTATGCGGATCCCTGGCGCATCCGCTGCCTTTAAATACACAAAATGTCGGCGAGGCGCTCTTGCTGACAAGGCAGCAACGCTCAGATTGCGAAAACCTTATAAGCGGCATTGAACAAAATCAGAAAAAAGTCAGGGAAGCCGAATCAACTATAAGGGCAAAAAATGATGTTCTGAAAAAATTACAACTAAAACTGGCGGAACAGAATGTAAAAATCAGCTTTCATCTTGGCCAATTCAAATGGGAAGTATACAAAGAGGAAAGTGCACTTCGTAAGGCATTTCTGTCGGCCGAAAAAATCATGTCGCAAATAAAGGCAGGTGAAAACCAGTTTGAAATGCTCAACAAGCAACTGGATGAAAGCGAAAAACTGAAAGAAAAATTTCTCCGGAACATAGATGAAACCAGGCATAAGCTAACTGCCAACAACACTGAATCCGGCACATTACTGCAACAGATTGAATTGTTCAAAGCTGAAGATTTCATTGACCGTTCGGTAGAAGAAATCAACCTTGCCAGGGAAAATATCCTTAAGAAATACAGGGATACCGAAACCAGTTTTCAACTGATCAACAGCCGGTTAACTAACCTGCATAAAAACCGTGACACTATCTCAGTGTCGTTGCAGGCAAACCAGGAAGCCCTTGCAGCAGAACTGAAATCGCAGGAATCAATAACTGCCCGTATAGAAGAGCAATTAAAAAACTCCGCATTTCCTTCAGTAATTGAAATTAGAAATATTCTGTCGCGGAAACAGGATGTTGAACATGATAAGAAAAAGGTTTCATCCTTCCGCCAGTCACTTGCTGTTGCCCTCCGGCAAATGTCAACCCTTACTTCCGAGACGGGTGAAAAACAGTATGATGAAGAAACACACCGGCAGCTGACCACCTTGCTGAATGAGACCTCGGAAGAAATAACCTCAAAAAATCAACAGGTGGGCAAATTGGCCAGTGACCTGGATACCATGAAAACCGATCTTCTGGCTTACACCGGCATGAGGGACCGGATGGCTGCCCTGGCTCTGAGGGGTGAGGACATCAAAACCCTGAAACAGCTTTTTAAGGGAAGTGGATTTGTAAATTATATTTCCACTGTGTATTTACAGGAGTTATGTCATTCAGCCAATGAACGGTTTTATAAACTTACACGCCAGAAGTTGAGTCTGGAAGTCACGGATGACAATACCTTCCAGGTTCGGGATTTTCTCAATGGCGGTAAGATAAGGAACGTAAAAACCTTATCCGGTGGTCAGACATTCCAGGCTGCCTTGTCGCTTTCCCTCGCCCTGGCGGACAGTATTCAGAAAATTACTGAATCCAGTCAGAACTTTTTCTTCATGGATGAGGGATTTGGTTCCCTTGACAAGGAATCCCTTGCCATTGTGTTCGACACGCTCAAATCACTGCGGAAAGAAAACCGGATTGTGGGTGTCATCTCCCATGTGGAGGAGATGCAACAGGAAATCGACAATTATCTGAAGATTGTAATGGATGATGAGCGGGGCAGTTTAATTCAGAGTGAACCTTAAGGCGACTGAATTTGTTTTATGAAAAAAAATACGTTATGGAAACCAGGACACGAAGGAAAGCTTCCGCAGCATCCTCAAAAATCGAAGTACAGAAAATCACTCCGTTTTTATGGTTTGATAAAGAAGCCGCAGAAGCGGTGAATTTTTACCTATCTGTTTTTTCGCAACAGGAAGGATCAGTAAACACAATAACAAGGGTGACCCACTACGGTGAAGGGGGTGCAGAAGCCTCCGGAAGGACGGAAGGATCGGTTATGACAATTTCTTTTCTCATAAATGGACAGGAGTTTGTGGCCATAAACGGCGGACCGGCATTCAAATTCACACCTTCCTTATCTTTTTTCCTCACCTGCAATACTGAGCAGAAAATCAACCTGTTGTGGTCGAGATTATCCGAAGGGGGTACTATACTTATGAATCTCAACAAATATCCGTTCAGTGAGAAATTCGGCTGGGTGAATGATAAATATGGCGTATCATGGCAGTTCGCTTTGACAGACGGTCCCCAGAAAATAACTCCCTGCCTTATGTTCTCAGGGGATCATCGCGGTATGGCAGAACAAGCGATCAACTATTATGTTTCGATCTTTAAAAAATCAGGCATTGCCAGTATCCAGCGTTATGGTGCCGGAGATCAGGAGCCGGAAAACACGGTGAGATTTGCAAGATTTTTACTCCTCGACCAGGAATTTATGGCAATGGACAGTAACAGGGAGCATGCTTTCACATTTACCCCGGCTATTTCATTTGTGGTTAATTGCGAAACACAGGAAGAAATTGATTATTACTGGGGAAAACTTACCCGTGACGGAGACGTAAGGGCCCAGTTGTGCGGGTGGCTTCAGGACAAGTTTGGTGTATCATGGCAGGTTTTACCGACTTCGCTTGGCGAATGGATAAGTGACCCTGACACCGTGAAATCCGACAGGGTTATGAAAGCCTTGTTTCCAATGAAAAAAATCGACCTCAGGATCCTGAAAAAGGCTTTCGAACAATAATCTTTTGTTATCTTTCACACCTAATTTTCAACCAGTCCATCATGAGGTGTATTTTCTTATTTCTGGCACTGTTGTTTGCTTCATCAAATCTCAATGCCCAGGATAGTCGTGTGAATATTGATTCCGTTGAGGTAATACCCGATTTCAAAAATCTGTATCATTACAAGAATTATTACATAAGTGCACAACCCGTATATGAAACCCTGCAATGGCTGCGTTCAAAGGAAGTGCATCTAATAATAAACCTCCGATCGGAAAAGGAAAATGCCGATTTCACTTCAGGCGCATTCAATGAAGTGAATATCTGCAGGGAAATGGGTTTCGAATATTTTTCAATTCCGGTCGATGGGCTGAAAGATTATACACCGTCGAAACTTGACACGTTATCGGCTCTGTTAAACAGGAATGAGCAAGTCTTTCTCCATTGTGCAAGTGGGGGAAGGGCTACGGACTTCCTGATGGCTTACCTCGTTAAGAATAAAGGATTCACGGTAAATGAAGCGGCTGAGGTGGGCAGGAAACTAAGATTTTCACTGCCATTCGAAAAACTTCTGGATACTAAGCTCAGCCTGGAAGACCACCAATAATGCTTATTCCCTTTAACAAACCGCTGACAATCAGTCAATAACTTCTTTGGCAAGGGCCCGTATGAGTTTCTGGCGTGCAAAGAATATCCTGCTTTTAACAGTACCGAGGTTCAAGCCCAGGTCATCTGCAATCTCTTTGTATTTATATCCTTCAATGTGCATTTGGAGAGGGGCCCTGTATTCATCGCCAAGCCTGTTTATCATTGTAAAGAGTTCATTTGCCGAATACTGGGAATCAGGAACATCATAAAAAGTATCCTTATTCTGACTCAGATAATGGGCATCAGGAGTACGGTCAAATACAGTACGTTGATGCAGGTGCCTTCTATATGTATTGATAAAAGTATTTTTCATAATAGTGAAGGTCCAGGCCCTGAAATTAGTATTATCTGTAAACTGACTTCTGCTTCTTAATGCTTTAAGCATAGTTTCCTGTAACAGATCCATAGCGTCCTCCCTGTTAAGGGTGAGAGAATACGCGAAACGTGATAAGTTATCATGGAGACTTGTCAACTGGTAGCTGAATTCAACTGCTGTCATAATAATTGTTTTAGTTATCTGACCGTATTGATCAGTTACTTTAAATCAAAATTATAACAGCGGGGTATAAATCAGATTAAGTCTAAATTAGGATAAGATTAAGATAGGATTAAGATTAATGATTTATGTTAAAATCTTTAACCTTCATCATGAACAACATATCCGATCCCTTTAACTGTATGGATAAGTTTAATGGGATAGTCTTTATCAATTTTGTTACGGAGTGAATTGATATGCACATTAATAAAATTTGTGCCCGTATTGAAGGTTGTACCCCAGATTTTCTCGGCAATTTCTATTCTGTCAAATACTTTGCCCGGATGACTGAGAAGCAGTTCAAGCAGTTTATATTCAAGCGTGGTAAGTTTGATCTCATTGTCATTTCTCTTCACGCGCATTGAAACTGTGTTTAGTTCAAGATCAAGAACTTTTAGAATGGGATTGAGGATCATCTCATTATTACGCCGGTTTAATGCCCTGATCCGTGCCAATAATTCCTGGAACGCAAATGGTTTGAGAAGATAATCATCCGCTCCGCTTTCAAAACCTGTCACTTTATCTTCGGTAGAATTCAGTGATGTAAGCATAAGGATGGGAGTTTTTATATTATTGCTCCGTAAGTTCTGGCAAAGCTGGAATCCATTGATTCCCGGAAGTATGACATCCAGTATGATAACATCATATTTCTTTTGAAGGGCCAGTTTCTCGCCCATAACGCCATCATATGCCACATCTACCATGAACTGGTTGCTTGCCAAGCCCAGCTTGACAAAGGATGCGATTTGGCTGTCATCTTCAACAAGTAAAATTTTCACCTGAAAGTGGATTTGGTTCCTGAAATATCAATATTTCGAATGATCTATACACTGACACAATTATACCGTAAAAATAACCTTTTCAAAAAATGTAAGATCGTTTTTCCACTTTATTTTCGTGCCGGAAAAATTAATTAATTCATCCTGGCAGTCTGCACCCCTTTATATAATGCCATTCCCAAATTATATATCAAAAATGATTACATAATAACAATTCCAGCTTTGAAGTGTTATTTTTTAAACATTAGGTAAGAAATCAGTTTTCATTCTATGATAACCCTTCAAACTATAGTGTTCTGGCCATTTTTGATTTATGCTGGTATTGTTCTTGTACTGGTCAGTGTAATGATCGGCCTGTCCTGGGTGCTTGGTGAAAGGCACACGGAAAAGCTGACGAATGTGCCGTATGAATCGGGTATCCCGCCCACAGGTAATGCCCGGTTGCGCTTTTCTTCCCGTTTTTATCTGATCGCCATTTTCTTCGTGATTTTCGATCTCGATGCTGTTTTTATACTGGCGTGGGCAATTTCATTCCGTGAACTGGGAATAGCCGGGTACCTGGGTATACTTGTGTTTATAGGAATATTGCTGGCAGTGCTGGTTTACGAGATCGGTATCGGATCCCTGGATTTCGGACCCCAGGGAAAGAAGATTCTGAAACATAAAAACCAGCAGCAATTATGAAATGGACACTGACCAAACCCACTGAAAATTATAAACCCGAGTCTGACAGTCTCGATGAAGCTATACAAAAATCTGTTGTATTAAGCCGGCTGGAGGATCTGATTGGATGGGGAAGGAAAAATTCGATTTGGCCCTTTAATTTCGGCCTTTCCTGTTGTTTTGTCGAGATGGCCACCTCCATCACCAGCCGCTATGATATTGCCCGCTTCGGTGGAGAAGTAATACGTGGCACCCCTCGTGAGGCAGATATGATGGTCATTGCAGGTACCGTTTTTATTAAGATGGCTCCGATCATTCAACGGCTCTATGAGCAGATGATGGCGCCCCGCTGGGTTATATCGATGGGCTCATGCGCCAACTCCGGGGGAATGTATGATATATACAGCGTGGTGCAGGGCGTGGATAAGTTTCTTCCCGTGGATGTATACGTCACCGGTTGCCCTCCCCGCCCCGATGCCTTCCTCGAAGGGTTGCTGCTGCTCAGGGAATCCATCGGCAAAGAAAAAAGACCCCTGAGCTGGGTGATTGGCAATCAGGGAATTACACGTCCGGACAAAATTAATTTCCGCGACCTGAAAACTCCCGATCGCATGAAAATGGGCAGCATCCGGTCCATGAATGAAATATAGGCATCCTTCTACCCGAAAACCTAACTCATTCTCAAATGAATGATACGCTTTCATTGATTTCAGAAATCACCACACGGTTTGGCAATTCGTCAATTCTGCAAACACAGGCTACGGCAGATGGAACGACCACTATATGGGTTACGGGTGACCAGGTGAAAGACCTGCTGAAGTTTATGAAGAACGGGATTGCCCGGCCGTTCAACATGCTGTATGATCTTACGGCCATCGATGAACGCAGAAAAATAACAAAACAGGATACACCTCAGAGTGACTTTACGGTCGTGTATTATATTATATCCCTTGATCGGAATGAGGATATCCGGATAAAGGTTCCGCTTACGGGAGAATATCCTGAAACCGGCAGTATAACCGATATATGGCCGTCTGCCAACTGGTATGAGCGGGAGGTTTTCGATATGTTTGGCATCCGGTTTTCCGGCCATCCGAATTTGCGCAGAATACTGCTCCCTTCCACATGGAAAGGCCATCCCCTGAGAAAAGAGTATCCTGCAAGGGCCACCGAAGCCGGTCCTTTTATACTTGAAGACCAGATGAGGGAAATTGCAGATCATGACCTGAAATTTGATCCCAAGGAA
Organism: Bacteroidales bacterium; assembly: GCA_041737295.1. Lineage (GTDB taxonomy): Bacteria > Bacteroidota > Bacteroidia > Bacteroidales > UBA10428 > UBA5072. The sequence continues at coordinate 19,483 of JBGSSA010000117.1, forward strand.
TGGGGACTTCAAACACAGAATGAGGATACAGACTACATGTTTCTGAATATAGGTCCCCAGCACCCTGGAACCCATGGTTTGCTTCGACTTATTCTCCAGCTTGACGGGGAAGATATTGTAGAGGTCATTCCGGACATCGGTTTCCACCATCGGGGGGCGGAAAAGATGGGTGAAAGACAAACCTGGCATACTTATATTCCCTATACCGACCGTATAGATTACCTTTCCGGGGTAATCAATAACCTGGCATACCTGCTGTCGGTGGAAAAACTGGCTGGCATTGAAGTACCCGACAGGGTGAAGGTGATCCGTATCATGATGTGCGAATTGTTCCATATTGCCAATCACCTGGTTTGGTTTGGCACATATGCACAGGATCTTGGACAAATGTCCCCTGTTTTTTTTGCCTTTAATGACAGGGAGAGGATTTTTGACATTGTATCAGCAATTACCGGGGGTAGGATGCATCCTTCATGGTTCAGGATAGGCGGCGTGGCGCATGATCTGCCCAATGGATGGGAAAAGATGGTAGGTGATTTTGTGGCCTATTTTCCCAAACAGATCCGTGAATACGAAAAGGTAACCATCCAAAACCGGATATTCAAAGAAAGGACTATCGGCATAGGGGCATTTACGGCAAAGGAAGCAGTGGAATGGGGAATAACCGGACCCGGACTGCGGGCAGCGGGATTGGATTACGATTTCAGGAAAAAACGTCCGTATTCGGGATATGAGAATTTTGAATTCGATATACCCCTTGGAAAGAATGGTGATTGTTTTGACAGGTCGCTTGTAAGGATGGAAGAAATGCGGCAAAGTACCCGTATTATCGAACAATGTCTCCGCAATATGCCGTCCGGATCCTATAAATCGCTTCACCCGCTGACAACCCCTCCCCTGAAAGAAAGAACCATGCAGGATATTGAAACCCTGATCACCCATTTCCTCGGTGTCACCTGGGGACCGGTGATCCCTGCGGGAGAAGCCATGATCCCGATGGAAGCTCCCAAAGGAAGTAACGGCTATTACATGGTCAGCGATGGCAATACATCCCCCTACAGGGCACGGATACGAACCCCGACCTTCGCCCATATGCAAATGCTGCCATTGATCAGCCGGGGATATACAATCCCTGATCTGCTGGCAATCCTGGGGGCAATGGATCTTGTACTGGCTGACCTGGATCGGTAATAAACTTGTTGTTCAGAAAATAACAAATGCTTTTTACTATGCTAAGCCCGAAAGAAAAAAAAGAAATACAGGAGGAAGTAAAGCTTTATCCTTACCGGTCAGCGGCCTGCATTGACGCCCTGAAGATTGTGCAGCACCATAGGGGATGGATCTCTGATGAGGCGGTTTCTGATATTGCAGCTGAACTTGAAATGGCTGCCGATGAAGTGGATAGTATTGCCACATTCTATACACGCATTTACCGGAAACCGGTCGGCAGAAATATAATCCTTATCTGTGACAATATCAGCTGCATGATCATGGGATATGAACCGGTTTATAAGAAGATCTCTGAAAAACTGGCAATCAGCTTCGGCGAAACTACTCCCGACGGACGATACACACTTCTGCCAATTTCATGCCTGGGAGACTGTGATCACGCCCCTTCAATGATGATCAACAATGATTTACATAATAACATAGAAGTCAGTAAAATAGATGAGATTCTTGACAATTACAGATAGCGGTTATGGAAACTCCATTGACTGAAAACATTAACCTTGCAAATCCCCCGGGATTTAAGGAAGTTGAGCGTGCCGGCGGATACCGGGGTGTAAAAAGGGCATTGAAGGAAATGTCCCCCGATGACGTGATCACCCTTGTAAAAGCAGCCCACCTCCTGGGGCGCGGCGGTGCCGGATTTCCTGCGGGACTTAAATGGAGCCTCGTGCCAAAACAGGCACATGGCACAGGCATAAAATACCTGATCGCCAATGCCGATGAAATGGAACCCGGTACTTATAAGGACAAATACCTTATGGAGGGAAATCCTCATCTGTTGATTGCAGGGATGATCATTGCAGCCTATGCAATCCAGGCGCAAAAGGCCTATATATTTATCCGGTGGGCATACAAAAGAGCCGAGATCGTATTGCGTAAGGCTATTGCAGAAGCCTATGAAGCCGGCTATCTCGGCCAAAATATCCTGGGTACCGGGTACAATCTCGATCTTTATCTTCATAGCAGTGCCGGCCGGTATATCTGCGGTGAAGAGACAGCACTCATTAATTCTCTTGAAGGCAAAAGGGGGATTCCACGCGCAAAACCCCCATTCCCCGCAACAAGCGGCCTTTTTGGTCAGCCTACCGTGGTGAACAATGTTGAAACCCTCTGCTGGATACCGCATATTGTTGAAAAAGGAACTGACTGGTTCTTTAAACTCAGCCTCACAGGGGAAGGCGGAACCAAAATTTACGGTGTAAGCGGAAGGGTTAAAAAACCCGGTTTATGGGAGCTGCCTATGGGTACCAGTTTGCGTGAGATTATGGAAGAACATGCGGGAGGCATGCAGGACGGGTATGTTCTTCGCGGAATTATACCGGGAGGGGGATCAACTGATTTTATGACCACGGAACACCTGGATACAAAAATGGATTTTTCATCTGTAAGGAATGTTGGAAGCCGCCTCGGTACAGGTACAATTATCGTGCTCGATGATAAAACCTGTCCGGTTGCTTTTATAAAAAACCTGATCCGTTTTTTTGCCCGTGAAAGCTGCGGCTGGTGCACTCCCTGCAGGGAAGGCCTGCCATGGAGCGAAAGGGTATTGCAGTCGTTTGAAGATGGAACGGCAACCAGCGAGGATATGGATATCCTGTCGTTTCATACCCGTTATATGGGACCTGGCAATACCTTTTGTGCCCATGCTCCCGGGGCAATGGAACCACTTCAAAGCGGATTAAAGTATTATAAGGATGATTTTCTGAGGCATATTCATGAGAAAAATTGTCCATGGAGGTGACTATGATAAAAATACAGATCGATGGTATTATTTACGAGGTGAAGGAAGGCAAAAACCTGCTCGAAACATGCATTGCCCTGGGTATCGATATCCCCTATTTTTGCTATCATGCATCCCTGGGATCAGTTGGAGCCTGCCGCCAGTGCGCCGTTAAGAAATTCGCTAATCCGGATGACAAAACCGGTAAAGTTGTAATGTCGTGCATGGAGCCGGTAACAGACGGAATGCTTGTTTCAACCGATGATAAGGATGCAGCTGAATTCAGGGCCGGTATAGTGGAAGGACTGATGACCAATCATCCTCACGACTGCCCGATCTGCGATGAAGGAGGAGAATGTCACCTGCAGGACATGACTGTGATGACCGGTCACAATTACAGGCGTTTCGTATTTAAAAAGAGGACATATACAAATCAAAACCTCGGTCCTTTCATTCACCATGAAATGAACCGATGCATTCAATGTTACCGGTGTGTAAGATTTTATAAGGATTTTGCAGGAGGAACAGACCTGAATGTATATGGATCAGCAAACCATTTATATTTTGGCCGAATGCAGGATGGAACTCTTGAAAGTGAATTCAGTGGAAACCTTGCGGAGGTATGCCCTACAGGGGTATTTACCGACAAAACGTTGAAAAAACATTATACACGTAAATGGGACCTGACCAATGGACCTTCGGTATGCGTGCATTGCAGCGTGGGCTGCAATACAATTCTCAGCGAACGGTACGGATCGTTGAGGCGCACCTTGAGCCGTTACCACGGAGATATTAACGGGTACTTCCTTTGCGACAGGGGACGCTTTGGGTATGAATTTATAGAGAGCCCAGACAGGATCAGGAAAATCCATACGCGGGAATCAAAAAAATCCCTTCTTACTGAGATCACTGGTCTCGACCAGCTGACAGGCCTTACAGACTCCCTTGCCGGAAACGGACTAATGGGGATTGGATCTCCCCGGGCATCGCTGGAAGCAAATTTTGCACTGGCAGAATTTGTAGGGAAGAGTAATTTCTACCATGGGATTTCCTCAACGGAATATGAACTTGTAAAAAAAGCGCTGGGAATATTGCGTTCAGGTGTTATGCATGTGCCGTCGCTGAAAGAGATGGAGAAATGTGATGCTGTTTTTATCATGGGTGAAGATATTACGAATACGGCACCCATGATGGCATTATCAGTCCGCCAGTGTATCCGCAACAAATCAATCGGCATTGCTGCCGGTATGGGTATACCGGAATGGAATGATACTGCGGTCAGGGAACTGAATCATGCAGTGAAAAGTCCGATTTTCATCGCTTCACCTTTCACAACCAAACTCGATGATGTGGCTGAGGAAACATTCTATGCTGCTCCAAATGACATAGCCCGGATGGGCCTCGCTGTTGCATCAGCGATGGTGTCTTCCGGAGGGGAAGCCAATGAAACCGGTAAACCAATGAATGAACTGGCTGCAAGAATTAGCAAAGCCCTCCTGGAAGCCAAAAATCCGTTGCTTGTCACCGGTATTACGGAAGGAAATCGGGAGATGCTGGATGCTGTAATCAATATCGGGAAGGCGTTTGCCGCCAATAACAAAAAACTGTCTATTGCCATCGCATTTCCTGAAAGCAATAGCGCCGGAATTGGCATGATGGGGGGCGGACACCTGGACGATGCCCTGGCACAAATTGAAAAACAGCCGCCGGAGGTATTGATAATTCTTGAAAACGACCTTTACAGGAGACTACCGGAACAGCAGGCAGAAAAGATTCTAGAAAAATGCGGGCATGTCATAGTGCTCGATCATTTAATGCATGCCACGGCCAGGAAGGCAGATCTGGTGATCCCTGCGGCAGTGTATGCCGAATCGGCCGGGACTCTCGTTAACCATGAAGGACGGGCACAACGATATTACAGCGCTATGCCTGCAAGGGACCCGGTGAAAGAAGACTGGGAATGGATCACAGGGCTGATGAACCTTTCCGGTAAAAATATTCATTTGTGGCAAAAATTTGATGATGTAGTTGATTCGCTTGTAAAAGCCTATCCTGCCTTTGCAGCAGTCAAGGTCAGTATGCCGGATGCAGGATTCAGGTTTTATAATGAAAAGATCGCCCGGCAAACACATCGGTTCAGTGGCCGTACGGCCATGAATGCCGGCGTGAACGTCAGCGAACCCAAGCCACCCGGGGATGAAGATTCGCCCATGGATTACAGCATGGAAGGATACAGGGGATACCCACCTGCCGGACTCATACCTTATTATTGGTCTCCCGGCTGGAATTCCTCACAGGCTATCAATAAATACCTGAAAGAACCTGATGGTCCGGTCTGGGATGGCAATCCCGGTGTACGTCTGTTCGATGACGGGTTGCTTCCGGGGATTGAGGCTGCCGGCCATGCACCCGAACCCTTTGAACAAAGGCCCGGAGAGCTTTTATTTATCCCGGTTCATCGAATTTTCGGGTCAGAAGAACTTAGCGCTTATGGCGAAGCAATTGCTGAACTAATTCCAAAACCCTTTGTTCTGCTCGGTACAGGTACAGCATCACGCTTGCAGCTCAGGGAGAAAGAAGTATACAGGATCGATATAAGCGGAACCAGACTGGAAGTTATGATCATCACTGATTCCCATATTCCGGACGGCATTGCGGGTATTTCCATATTATTACCGGAAATGCCTTTCATCGATCTGCCGGCGTGGGGAGTGGTCGGGAGTCAGTAGGGACAGGTCTCGACCTGTCCGTACATATTTGATTTATAAAATTATAAAATGAAATATATATTTATCATAGGCGGTGTTTTGTTGATCGTTCTGACAATCGCGGCAGGCCTGATATATGTTGAAAGAAGGCTGCTGGCTCTTTTCCAGGACAGGCACGGTCCGAACCGTGTAGGGCCATTCGGCCTGCTGCAGGTAATTGCAGATGTGATAAAGATCTTTTTCAAAGAAGACTGGATACCTCCGTTTGCTGACAAAAAGGTTTTTGTCATGGCGCCCGGCATCCTGGTTGGCAGTATACTGCTCACCTTTGCCGTAATACCCTTTACCGACACATTCATTGTACTTGATTCAAATATTGCCCTGCTTTTTTTCCTCGGGAATTCTTCCCTGGGTGTATACAGTATAGTGCTTGGCGGATGGGCGTCAAACAATAAGTATTCCTTGTTGGGTTCCATCCGCGGTTCAGCCCAGATGCTGACTTACGAGGTATTTATGGGCCTGTCCCTTGCGGGTGTTATTATGATGGCGGACAGCTTCAGCCTGCTTGATATCGTGGAGGCACAACGCGGCGGTTGGTTTGTACTGCCTCAGTTTGTTGGTTTTGTAGTATTTTTTATAGCCGGCCTTGCAGAAACCCACCGAACCCCATTCGACATTCCTGAAGCGGAAGGCGAACTGGTGGCCGGATATCATTCCGAGTATTCAGGAATGAAATTCGGAATGTTCTTCGTGGGTGAATATATGGGGGTAACCCTGATATCTGCGCTCATAGCTACCCTTTTCTTTGGTGGTTGGCTGGGTCCTGCCTTTTTGCCGCCTGCTTTCTGGTTCTTTTTTAAAACATTCTTTTTTATCTGCATGTTCATCCTCATCAGGGCATCATTGCCCCGTCCGAGATATGACCAGCTGATGGAATTAGGCTGGAAAGTCCTGTTGCCCCTTGTATTGCTCAATATATTAATTACTGGTGCAGTTATAATTTATAGAACGGTATGATAAGCCTGTTAAGAAGCATATGGATCACATTCCTTCATGCATTCCATAAACGTGAAACAAGGGGGTATCCTGAAAAGAAACCCTACCTGCCACCGCGTTACAGGGGAAGGATTGTGCTTACCCGGGACCCTGACGGAAAAGAAAGATGTGTTGCCTGTAATTTGTGCGCCGCCGCCTGTCCGGTTGACTGCATTGCGTTGCAGTCGACTGAAGATGGGGATGGACGACGGTTTCCTGAGTTTTTCAGGATAAATTTTTCAAGGTGTATTTATTGCGGCCTTTGTGAAGAAGCCTGCCCTACCTATGCCATCCAGCTGATCCCCGATTTTGAAATGGCCGAATACGACCGTCAGAACCTTGTGTATGAGAAAGAACACCTGCTGATCAGCGGACAGGGAAAATATCCGGGATATAATTTTTACAGGGTAGCCGGTGCGGATATGGGAGTGAAAAATACCGGGACGGGTGATAACGAGGAACCCCCGGTGGATATAAAAAGTCTGATTCATTAGCAACTAAAATCATTCACTGCATGAACACGATTTTTATAATTGCAGCAACCATCGCACTGATCTCATCGCTGATGTCGATCACGAACCGCAATGCTATTCATGCCCTGCTGTACCTTATCCTTTCACTTCTTTCGATATCAATCATTTTTTATATTTCAGGCGCTCCCTTTATAGCCGCACTTGAAGTTATCGTATATGCAGGTGCCATAATGGTGCTGTTCATTTTTGTTGTGATGATCCTCAATATTGGACTGGCAGAAGAACGTGAAAATAAATGGCTTAAACCCCGGATGTGGGTTTTTCCGGTACTTCTGGCCTTTACATTGCTTGCCCTTCTTGTTTATGCCATGAGGCAATTGCATTCGGTGAATACAACGGCTGTTATTATCACACCCAAACAGGTCGGGGTTTCACTATTCACCACCTATCTTATCGCGGTGGAAATATCAGCCGTGCTGCTGATGGCAGGCATAATCGGGGCTTATCACCTTGGAAAACAGAAAAGAAAGGTCATTCACCGGTTTCTGGTAAAACAACCCGGGGTAGAAAATACGGAAAAAAATAAACAGGCTTAAATTATGGTAACACTGTCAATGGAAATTCAATTGTTATTTGCCGGGATGATCTTCCTGATCGGGCTGGTCGGTTTCCTGGTGCGGCGGAATGTGATCTACATGCTCCTGTCTGTTGAAATCATGCTGAACAGTGCGGGCCTGGCCTTCGTAATCGCCGGATCACACTGGATGCAGGCAGACGGACAGGTCATGTTTATTTTCATTCTTACGGTTTCAGCTGCGGAGGTTTCTGTCGGGCTTTCCCTTATCCTTCAGATGTACCACCATTTCAGAACCCTCGATGCGGACGCAATCAGTAAGCTGCACGATAAAAAAGTAATATAAACGATTACAGATGGATGCCTATATTGGACTCATACCCGGATTGCCTCTCATCAGTTTTCTGATTCTTGCTTTGCTTGGCGGCATACTGTCACGCCGGTCTGTTGCCATAATTGCTGTTGGCTCGGTAAGTTTGTCAGCCATCCTTACCCTTATTACAGGGATCTCGTATATCTCCGCAAACCCGGGTGCAACAGCCCTCGTTTCCAACCTGTATACCTGGATGAATGCAGGTGGATTCACCGCCGGGATAACCCTGAAACTGGATGCCCTTTCGCTTGTTTTCTGTTTTGTCATCACCTTTGTGGGTGCATTGATACATCTGTATTCGGTCGAATTCATGCATGATGATGAGGGCTTCTCCCGCTTCTTCGCCTACATGAACCTGTTTGTCGCCTCCATGCTTGTATTGGTGCTGGCAGATAACCTGCTGCTGTTATACCTGGGCTGGGAAGGAGTCGGTTTGTGCAGTTACCTGCTGATCGGATTTTGGTATAAGGAGCCTGAAAACAATAATGCAGCCCGAAAGGCCTTTATTGTTACCCGTATTGGCGATACCTTCATGATCATCGGGCTATTCCTCCTTTTTATCAGTTTTGGGACACTGGATATAGATACCCTGATGCAGCAGGCATCCGTACAATGGAAATCCGGCTCGCCTCTTGCCACTATAGCAGCGCTGCTGTTGCTTGGCGGAGCAGTGGGCAAATCGGCACAACTACCCTTGCAAACCTGGCTGCCTGACGCCATGGCAGGCCCCTCACCGGTGAGTGCGCTTATCCATGCGGCAACGATGGTCACTGCAGGTGTTTATCTTATAGCACGGACCCATGTTTTGTTTAGCCTGGCACCCGTTGTACAGATGCTGGTGGCTATTATCGGCGCTGCAACGCTGCTGATAGCCGGTTTCAGTGCGTTAAACCAGCATGATCTGAAACGGGTGCTCGCCTATTCAACAATTAGCCAGATTGGATACATGTTCCTCGCCCTTGGGGTGGGCGCCTGGTCAGCGGCAATTTTCCATTTCATGATCCACGCTTTCTTTAAGGCATTGCTCTTCCTCGCTGCAGGAAGTGTAATATTATTACTGCACGAGGAACATGATATGCACAAAATGGGAGGATTGCGAAAGAAACTGCCCCTTATTTTCATCACCTTCCTCATCGGGGGTGCATCATTATCCGCGCTGCCATTGATAACTGCAGGCTTTTACAGCAAGGACGAGATCCTTTGGTATTCCCTTTCCTCTGTCGGGGGTAACAAATGGCTCTGGCTGGCCGGTTTAACGGGGGCACTCATCACATCGCTGTATACGTTCAGAATGATCTTTCTGACTTTTTTCGGGGAACTTAAGATTGAACCCCGCCACAAACCCGGAATTCTGATGGGAATTCCCCTTGTAGTTCTTGCATTTCTTTCGCTGGCCGGGGGGTTTATCCAGTTGCCGGAAAACTTCGGGCATATGCATCTCTTTTCGGATTTGGTAAGCCCGTTGTTCCCGGATGTCAGAATGACGGGGGAGACAATGCCTGAATGGCTGTTCCAGGTTATTTCTGCCGCTATTGCTCTTGGAGGTGCCTGGCTGGCTTATGTATATTATTATAAAAAGAAGGCCTTCCCTTCCCTGTTTACCCGGCACCGGCTGAATGACTTTTTTTATAACGGCTGGGGATTCGACCGGATGTATGACAGGCTGATTGTAAGACCCGTTGAATGGATCTCGGCTGTAAACAAAAACGACATACTCGATAAGATTTTTACCTATATAGCCCTGTCGACTGAATATGTTAATGTTTTACTCGCCCGGTCACAAAACGGTAAACTCAGGGTATATGCCCTCGTATTAACAGCAGGTCTGGTGATTGTACTGATCCTTATGCTTACCATATGATACTCGTATACCTCATTCTTGTTTTAATGGCTGGTGGTGTTATAGCCTGGTTAGCCGGAAAAAATAATCCCGGGGTATCCCGCTATGTTTCCCTCGTGTCAGTGACAATTGATTTGCTGCTTATACTGACCGTCTATGGCCGGGATTATAATCCGCAAAGTGGCTGGATAACCGAATATGTGAGTTCGTGGATACCCTTATTTGGCATCCGGCTTCACCTGGCATTGGATGGATTAAGCCTTCTCCTGCTGATTCTGACTTATTTTATCGGAATACTTGCCATTCTAATATCATGGCGCGAGATAACATACAAAACCGGCTTTTTTCACTTTAACATCATGTGGATACTGGCTGGAATTACAGGGGTATTTCTTTCTATGGACCTGTTTTTATTCTACTTCTTCTGGGAAGTGATGCTGATTCCTATGTATTTTCTTATTGGGATCTGGGGACATGAAAAAAGGATCTATGCTTCCTACAAATTTTTCATTTTTACTCAGGCCAGCGGATTGCTTATGTTCATAGCCATCATTGCCCTTTACCTCATTCACGGCCAAAATACCGGAATCTATACATTTGATTACCAGGAATTGCTCGGTACCGAAATGAAACCGGGGGCGGAAATGCTGATCATGCTTGGCTTCCTGGCGGCATTCCTTGTGAAATTGCCCGTTGTTCCTTTCCATAGCTGGCTTCCGGATGCACATACGGAAGCGCCTACAGCAGGCAGCCTCATCCTGGCTTCACTGATGCTCAAAACCGGTGCCTATGGTTTATTGCGATTTGTTGTTCCCCTGTTCCCGCATGCAGCTGAAGCATTTGCCCCGGCAGGCATGATCCTGGGAGTGGCCGGCATATTATACGGGGCTATCCTGGCTTTTGCCCAGACAGATCTAAAAAGGCTTGTTGCCTACACCAGTGTGAATCACATGGGATTTATCGTGCTCGGTGTTTTTGCCTTTAATGAAATGGCATACCAGGGAGTGGTGATGCAAATGATCGCACACGGCATCAGTACAGGCGCCCTGTTTATTATGGCAGGCCAGTTGTATGAACGAATTCATACCCGCGACCTGCGTAAAATGGGAGGATTGTGGGAACAGGCACCGGCAATGGGAGCAACCGGACTGGTATTTGTCATGGCATCCCTCGGATTACCCGGGTTGGGCAATTTTGTTGCAGAATTCCTCACCTTAACAGGTGTATTTAAAGCAAATGTGCTGTTTGCCTGCCTGGCCAGCATCGGGTTGGTGGTGGCAACCATGTATTCGATCCGTATCATGCAACGGGTGTTTTATGGAAAACGAAATTCGGATACCCCAATGAAAGATCTTTCATTAAGGGAATCATTCACTCTTGGCGCTATGGTAATTGTAATAGTATACCTGGGTTTCTTTCCACAGCCTGTCATCAACACTGCAAGGCCAGCCATTATGAAAACACTTAATGGCAGCGGGCAGATGCTAAATAAGAAAACATTGCAGGGTGATCAAGTGCTTAGCGATGAAAATATCAGGTCTTCCAAAACAAAAAAGCTGAAAAAATATTCCCGATAGTATGACCAAAACAGATTTTATTAGCCTGCTTCCCTTGCTGATAGTGGCAAGTGCACCGGTCATCATGATGCTCACCATCACCATATCGCGAAACCTGAAAGTTATTTACGCTTTCTCACTCATCATGTTTGCAGCAGCATTCGTGTCCATTTTTTTTATAGTGCCGAATATTCCTCACCGGATAGACCCCCTGCTCGTTATCGATAATTTCAGCCTTGTTTTTTTAGGCGCCCTGCTTTGCGTTTGTCTTCTCATCACCATTATTTCCTATGTTTACTTAACCCAACACGGCGGACACCGCGAAGAATATTTTATATTGCTGTTTGTTGCCACGCTGGGAGCCTGCGTGTTGGTTTCGGCAAGCCATTTCGTAACTTTTTTCATTGGGCTGGAAACACTGAGTATCTCCCTCTATGTTCTTATTGCCTTTGTAAAACACCGGGACTATGGTGTGGAAGCGGGAGTAAAGTTCCTTATGATAGCATCATTGTCAACCGCCTTTTTATTGTTCGGAATGGCCCTGATATATGCATCCACAGGTACAATGAGTTTTGCCAGTTTAACCAGCTATTTTGCCAGGTCGGAATTATCACCCCTGCTCGTTATAGGCCTTGGAATGATGCTCGTTGGTATAGGATTTAAACTGGCCCTGGTACCCTTTCATATGTGGATACCCGATGTTTACCAGGGAGCCCCCGCCCCGGTTACAACATTTATTGCCACCATTTCAAAAGGTGCAGTGCTGGCTATTTCCATACGGTTCTTTTATGCTATCCGGGGATTTCAATCCGAAACCCTG
>JBGSSA010000098.1:0-20914 GCA_041737295.1 Bacteroidales bacterium
TTGCGCAAGCATGCCGAAATGCTGGCCGATGCAAAAGTGGATGCAGTTTTTTTCGACTGTACAAATGGCAGTATGACCTGGAAGGAATCGTATGACGCTTTGCTGAAAACCTGGGATAAGGCCCAAAAGGACGGCGTCCGTGTGCCTACCGTTGCTTTCATGCTTCCGTTTGCGCCGGTTCCCAACTCGATGGTGTCACTCCGCCAGCTTTACCGTGATCTGTATAAACCCGGCCGGTATAAAAATCTCTGGTTTATGTGGAAGGGGAAGCCTTGTATTATGGCGTATCCCGACAGTCTCACCAATTCGGCTGAAGACCGTGAGATTGCCGGTTTTTTCACATTCCGTCCGGGACAGCCTGATTATGTCGATGGTCCAAAACGCAATGACCATTGGGGCTGGCTTGAAAATTATCCCCAGCATGGTTATGTGAAACAACCGGATGGCCGGTTTGAGCAGGTGACCGTGGGCGTGTCTCAAAATGCCAGTCCGGCTACCAACGGGCATTGCAGTGCATTTAACCTGCCCGGATCTTACGGACGTAATTTTAGCATGCAAAACGGGTTTGACCCCCGTGTAGATGGATATTTATATGGATGGAATTTCCAGGAGCAATGGGATCGTGCCTTTGAGATCGATGCTGAACTTGTGTTCATTACGGGATGGAACGAATATGTTGCGGGACAATGGTTACCGGAACATGGCTGGACGGGCAACCCTTTTTCTTTTGTGGATCAGTTCGACTGGGCCCGCAGCCGCGACATTGAACCCAACAAAGGATGGGGCGACAGGGGTGATGTGTATTATTTGCAGTTGATCGATAATGTACGGAAATATAAGGGTATGGTAACCCCGGAACTGGCATCAGGTCCAAAAACAATCAAGATCGGAAAGGCAGATGGTTGGTCGGACGTGGCACCCTGGTTCAGGCATTACAAAGGGAACACCATGCATCGCGATCACAGGGGAAAGAACGATCAGTATTATAAAAACAGCACAGGGAGAAATGATATCACAGGGGCAAAAGTAGCCCGGGATGCAGACAAAATCTATTTTTATGTGGAAACTGCCGAAAAACTCACTCCGGCAACCGATCGCAACTGGATGATGCTTTTCCTGGACACTGACCGGAACAAGGCCACCGGCTGGAACGGGTATGATTTTGTAGTGAACCGTGTCAGTCCGAAAGGCAATATGGTAACCGTTGAAAAGAATATCGAAGGCAGATGGGAATGGGAACCTTCCGGTGAATCTCCCTTTGCAGTCAACAGCAACAGGCTGGAGATAGCCATTCCAAGGCAGATCCTGAATCTGAATGCCGGGGATATCGATATCGAATTCAAATGGAACGATAACATGCAGGAGAACGGGAATATCATGGATTTCTATATAAACGGCGATACAGCCCCGGGCGGAAGATTCAATTTTGTATATAAAACAAAGTTTTAACCAGGGAAACATGAAAATGAGAATGAAAGCGGTCTTAAAAATTGTAATTGTCTTTTCCCTGTCCTGTTTCTTATTACCTTCCGGCATGAAGGCACAGGCAGTTCACAGTGATACCTGGGTTGCCACTGATGCCCTGGGCCGTAAATTAAGATCGTGCGAGGAGGCCGGAAACAGGCGGGATAATAAGTTTGTGGCCATGTTTTACTGGTCGTGGCACATTTATGACATGGCACCCGGGAGCAAGGTAAACAATACAACGGAGATCATGAGGGCCCATCCGGAGGCTATCAAATCGTTTGATGATCCGGCATGGGGAACGCCGGGACGTTATTACTGGGAAGAGCCGTTATTCGGTTATTATAAAACCACCGATCCCTGGATATTGCGCAGGCATGCGGAATTATTGGCAGATGCGGGAATTGATGTCGTCTTTTTCGATTGCTCCAATCTGTTGCTTACCTGGAAGGAATCCTACGATGTACTTATGGAAGTATGGACCCAGGCGCAGAAGGATGGGGTGAACGTGCCCAAAATAGCCTTTTTGCTGCCATTCGGCTCACCGGAATACGGCGGTCCCCAGTTGCGCATGCTGTATGCTGATATTTATAAACCGGGTCGCCACAGTAATTTATGGTTTATGTGGAAAGGTAAACCCTGTATTATGGCACGACCCGAGGATCTGACCGATTCGGCAGAAGATCGTGAGATTGCTGATTTTTTTACTTTCAGGCCGGGGCAACCCGATTACGTAAATGGTCCCCAGCGAAAGGACAACTGGGGATGGCTTGAAGTACATCCCCAGAATGGGTATGTACCGCTTGAAGGGGGCGGATTTGAGCAGGCGACCGTCGGGGTATCCCAAAACACCAACCTGGCAAGCGGTGAGCACTTTTGCGCCTTCAACGAGCCCGGAACATATGGGAGAAGCTTCAGCAAGAAGAAAGGTTGGGATCCGCGTCCGGAGGGGTACTTATATGGCTGGAATTTCCAGGAGCAGTGGGACAGGGCTATGGAAATCGATCCGGAGCTTGTGTTTGTGACGGGATGGAATGAATTTGTCGCGGGACGGGTGGCGGACTGGCCTCCCAACAAGCCTTATTATATTGGATTTCCGGATGAATTTGACTGGGATCGCAGTCGCGACATAGAACCCGTCAAAGGCTGGGGTGACCGTGGAGATGTGTATTACATGCAGCTTGTTGATAACGTAAGAAGATTCAAAGGAATGGTGGCGCCGGAAAAACCGTCCCCGGAGGCATCAATCCGGATCGGTAAGGCGGATGGATGGGATAATGTGCTTCCTTATTATAATCACTATAAAGGAAATACGCTTCACCGGAACCATAAGGGATACGGCGGGGATTTCTACATCAATAATTCCGGGCGCAATGATATCACAGGGGCCAAAATAGCCCGTGATTTGAATAACCTGTATTTCTATGCGGAAACCGCCGGTCCGCTTTCACCCGCATCTGACCGGAACTGGATGCTGTTATTCCTGGATACAGACCGCGATAAATCCACCGGGTGGAATGGGTATGATTTTGTGATCAACCGGTTGAATCCCAAGGGCAGGAAAGCATTTATAGAGAAGAATGTCGGAGGTCGCTGGGAATGGGAAGTGGCCGGAGAGGCCAGGTTTGCTGTAAATGCAAATAAACTGGAGATAATGGCGGAAAGGCAATTGCTAAATCTCACCGGTAAGGATATCGATATTGAATTCAAATGGAATGACAACATGCAGGAGAACGGCAACGTCATGGATTTTTATGTCAATGGGGATACGGCACCGGGCGGGCGATTCAATTTTGTATACTCGGTTAAATAATACATTGAACGCCTGGCGGCGTTTTTTGGATTAAACCGCAAAGGTCACAGAGTGTTACGCAAAGGGCGCAAAGTTTTTTTCTCGCAGATTTTCGCGGATTTCGCAGATTAAACCATTCTATACTCTGAAAACGGTTAAATCGAATGCAATGAGATTGCTCTGCGTCCTCAAAAGACCCGTTAAACTCACCTCCTATTACCTCTGTGTTAAAATTTTGGGCCATCTTGGTTTCAAGGCTGCCATTTTATATAAAAAATTTACAATTATGTATAAAACTTAACTGTGATGAATAATCTGCCAGTTAAAATTTTACCATAACTTGTAATTACAACTTTGTGCTTTTTTCAGCAGGTATATTTTGTATTTTTTTCATTCTAAATCCTTTTAAAATAATACTTATGAAGACTTTACTGTTCTGTGTTATTTTCACGTTTGGCTGTTCGTGTTCTTTCCTTGTTGCGCAGAATAAAACCCAGGAAAGAGTCTCCGGAAAAGTAAACGATGCTTCCACCGGTGAACCCCTGCCGGGGGTGAACATCCAGGTTGAAGGAACGCTGACCGGTACGATCTCCGGTACAGATGGCACGTATACGGTAATGGTTAAAGGATCTGAATCCGTCCTGATCTTTTCATTTATTGGCTATGCGACTGAAAGAGTAACCGTAGGTTCAGGACGTACTTATGACATACTGTTGAAACCGGATGTCCAGGCCCTCGGTGAGGTTGTAATTACAGCCCAGGGAAGAGGGCAGAAGCAGGCACTTCAGCAGCAGATAAATTCCAATACAATAAAAAATGTGGTGGCGCCCGACCGGTTGCAGGAAAATCCGGATGCCAATGCAACGGAGGCTATAGGAAGACTACCGGGCATTTCAGTTATACGTTCAGGTGGAGAGGGGACAGGGCTCGTTATCCGGGGACTTGAACCAAGGTATGCTTCAGTTTCTTTGAATGGAATGCAACTGCCTTCAACCAGTTCCAATGACAGGGGAACAAACATCAGCGGTATTTCTCAGTATGCTTTGCAGGGAGTTGAGGTTTACAAATCGCTCACTGCCGATATGGAAGCCAATTCAGTGGCAGGTACGGTTAACCTCAAATTAAGGGAGGCTCCGAATAATTTCCATGTAAATGTGATGGCACAGGGTGGTTACAACCAGTTGAACGATTATTGGGGCAATTATAAATTACTGGGAGAAGTCAGCAATCGTTTTTTTAACGATAAGCTGGGTGTACTGGTGACTGCGAATGTTGAAAGAGTGAACCGGAGTATCCAGACGATGAGTGCCATTTACGCAATCGAGAGTGCAAATTCCGAGGGAGATATTTTGCTGAATAACGTTTCTTTGAATAATATTTCATCCATTGTATACCGGCGATCCGCCCTGATGGCACTCGACTACAAGGTATCACCAGGCACCACGCTCAGTTTTTATGGCATGTACAATAATTCTGAAAATGAATATGAGCGCCAATCGAAAAATTATGGAGTTACAGGGGCCGGTTCTGTCGGGTATTCGTTTGAAAGCCGGCCCAATAATGTGACAAATATTTTGCAGTCATCGCTCAGTGGTGAATCTAAACTTAATTTCCTTAATATGAAAGCTGAATATGGAGTTTCGTATTCACAGGGAAATTCAAATAATACGGATGCCAAATCCTGGGATTTTAATTTCACGAATGTTGCCTCATCGGAAATTACAGATATAGAACACAGGAAAATGGACCCGACGGAAATTGTCCCCTTATTTACAGATGATCCGAGTAAACTTGTCTATTGCTGGTTAACCGGACTGGGAGTGACCGACAATACACTTCGCGATGAAAACATAAATGTCTATATGAACCTTACTGTTCCTGTAAAAATTGGTAACCTGATTACGGGAGACATAAAATTTGGTGGGATGTACAGGGCTAAAAACAGGCGCCGGGATGACCAGGTGGGTTTTCAGAATGTCGGAGCTAATCAGTTTTTGCCGCAGATAATTTCTGATTCACTGGACTGGGTTGTTACCAGTGGTTCCCATCTAACAGCGGAAGGTCTCGCAGATGAACCGGTTGATGATTTTCTGAATGGCGATTACAATTTTGGATCAAGTTTCAACATGGACCGGCTGAGCCAGATTTCCAATACATGGTCGGAAGTATCGGATTATTTGTATACACAGGGGCCTGCGGTATACCTCCCGCTTGTTGGTGAGGTAGCCAAACTTGGATATTCACAGAATGTATCAAGTTGCATGCTGAATGATCAGGATATCCATGAGATATATACATCAGGTTACGTTATGCCCGAATTAAACATCGGTAAATATGTGATGTTTATGCCGGGTCTCCGTTACGAGAATACCAGCGCAACAATGAATGGATTTTATGCTTTGCCACCACAGTATCCTCCGCCCGTTTCCGCCCCGATTCCGGGCGACTCCACATCAGCAGAACGGTCAGATCAGTTTTTTCTTCCAATGATCCATTTGAGGATAAAACCGGCCAAATCTTTCTACATTCATTTTTCTTACACGCATACACTGAGCCGCCCTGATTTTAACAGTATTTCCCCAAACACTTTTGTAAATACGGGCTGGTCTCCTTTTACCTATTCTGCCTCAAATCCTGAGTTAAAACCCGAATTGTGGAAAAGTTATGATTTGCAGTTTACATTTCATGGCGACAAAATCGGTCTTTTATCGGTTACGGGCTTTTATAAAACGGTGGAGGATAAAATCTGGAACCGATCCTATCAGAGAATTAAAGGTGACCCAATCATTGAACCATTCCCTGATAATGCAATGGTTAATGTTACGCTATGGGAAAATCATCCTTATAAGGCTAATGTTGAAGGTGTTGAGCTGGAATGGCAGTCCTCGTTTTATTATCTGCCAAAACCTTTTAACTACTTTACCCTGTATGTAAATTATACCTATACGCACTCAGAGACTTCCTATCCGTATACAGATATGAGGTCGGTTGTCCCTCCCGGAGGCGGCCGTCCCCAGACTGCAAGGGTAGATTCGGCAACCAAAGGTCCGATGCTCTTTCAGCCCAAGAGTATCGCAAACCTGTCGTTGGGCTATAACTTCAAGGGATTTAATGCCTGGTTGTCGTTTCAATATAACGGGTTAATCTGCATTCAGAGAAACTATCGGATCGCTCCGAGAACGGATATTCTTAAGGACCATTTTTACAGATGGGATCTTCAGTTAACCCAGAAATTTGCCATTGCAAAGGTTACCGGATTTGAAGTGATCGCAAATATTGCCAATATTAGCGATTTTACCGAATCACAGCACTTACGGGGAGATAGCAGACCTTATTACCAGGAGAATTATGGAATGACTATAGATTTAGGAGTACGGTACAGATTCTAAAATTATCGGGGATGGGTAAGTTGTTTTTCATACTGCTGATATTTTGGATGACTGTGCCGGTATATTCACAGGCGATCGAAAATCCATCTCCGTACGCCAGTGAAAACAGGATGACCAATATGAACCTGGGCGGTTATGTCGGAGCTTTGCTTGCATCCAATGAGCAGGCATGGCTGCAGCATGTCCTGGAAGATAACCCGTACATGTTTGCTGCCTTTGCCAATCCGGAGGGAAACACCTTATTCAAGGCTATGTGGCATGGAGAGTTCCCGGGTAAGATACTTACAGGGATGGCACAGACCTATCGTGCATTCCGGGATCCGGCAACCCTTGAAGCCGGAAATAAAATGGTCAGTATGTTTAAATCCGTTCAGGGAACAGATGGGTACCTCGGGCCCTGGTCCAAAGCAGCCCGTTTTAACGGGGATACGGCCAAGTGGGACACCTGGAGCCATTATCATTGCATTTACGGTTTATACCAGTGGTACAAAATTACCGGCAACCGCGATGCATTGGCGATTGCCGTCAAAGCAGCCGATTGTATTTATAATTACTTTATTTCCGGAAATCAGACCTTTGTTTCCCAGAACTGGGCGGAATGCAATTTTGCCATAAGTCATGCCTTTGCTGTTTTATACCAGGAAACCCGAGACAAAAGGTATCTTGAAGCCGCTGAATATATTGTTCTGAAAGAATGGAAACTTACCTACGATGATTTTTATACGAAGCGTCCCCTGTCCTGCGACTGGCTTACAGCTGCCACCGAGGGTAAGGCATTTTACCAGAGTAACCAGCGGAGATGGGAAAGCCTCCATACCCTCATGAGCCTTTCAACCCTGTATCAGATTACAGGCAAAGGTGAGTATTTTGATGCACTGGAGCATTACTGGAAAAGTATAGTTCAATATGACAGGCATAACTTCGGTGGTTTCGGAACTGGTGAAGGTGCCACCGGGGATTTATACGGTTTTGGAAGTGAAACCTGCAGCACGGTTGCATGGATGGCCTACTCGGTGGAATACCTGAAACTGAGCCGAAATCCGGCTGTGGCCGATGAACTTGAATTATCCTTTTACAATGCCGCTATGGGCAGTCTGATAGGCGCACATGATTTTGCCTACATGAATTTTTCCGACGGCAGCAGGATTTCATCGCTTGTTGAACTTGCCGGGCATGGGTTTGATGGCGGCAGGCAGCTCAACTGCTGCCAGGCAAACGGGAACAGGGGGGTCAGCGGGATTACCGAATGGGCCGTTCTGACAGATAAGGAAAACCTGTACCTCAACTATTACGGCCGGTCAAATGCAGAGACAAAAACACCTGCAGGATCACGAATTAAGATTTTACAGGAGACCGATTATCCCTCGGATGGGGCCGTTAAGATTACTCTTTCCATGGAAAAAAAAGAGCTGTTTGGATTAAGCCTGCGGATACCCCGCTGGTCTGCAAATTCAACTGTAACGGTTAATGGGAAAGCTGTTGAAAATGTGTTCCCGGGAGAATACCTGGTAATAAACCGGACCTGGAAATCAGGCGATGTCATAGATATTCATTTCGACATGTCCATCCATTTCTGGATTGGTGAGAACAGCTGCGAAGGCAAAACTTCGGTCTATTACGGACCTGTGCTGCTGGCTATAGATACGGTTTCTTCAGCTGCGGCGGGACTAAAGCTGGATGCGGAGGCTATAAAAAACATGGATTTTACAAAAAATGACCGGTTTTGGTTTTTCGGATCCATTAATACAACCGACGGGAAGGCTGTAAAACTGGTTGATTATGCGAGTGCAGGTAACCACGGAGAGCCTTATACCACCTGGCTGACAGTAACGGGAAACGATTTTGCCTTATTGCCCAAAAAAGATTCCTGGCTCAGGCATCCCGTGCTGGGTGACCCTTCGTTCGATACCTTCAAACGATATGAAAAGAATCCTGTAGAACGCGGAACTCCTCCTTTCAACTGGCCTGTTAATGGCTTTTATTTTAAAGACCCGGTTTCGGGAAATGAATATATTTATGTAGGCGAATACCGCACCGGTTATGCCATGGATACGGAAAAAGGAAAATCGGATATTGCTCGTTCCTGTGTTGTCTATTGTTCGGAGGATGACGGAAAGACATGGGAATACAAGGGGCCTGTTTTCAGGGATGAAAGTGTGCATCTTGAAGGAGAGGATGGCATAATTATTTTTGCACCCGATGCATCTGTCGTATATGACAGCGGGAAATACTATATGGGATTTGACTATGTTACATCGGACTTTACATGGGATATCAAAGGGCTTATGCACGGGGGGATTGCTGTGGCTGTCTCCGAAAAGCCCGAAGGACCTTATAGCATTTACAGCAAGCCGGCCATTACAAACAAATATTTCTATGATAAACCGTACAATGGCAAATTCAACCGGTGCTACGCTGCAACATTAATGAAACTGAAGGATCAATGGGTAATCCTTTTTGATCTGGATTCCGGGCCCTATTTCAGCTGGGGGCTTACCGCCATATCCGCTCCATCCCCGCAGGGCCCCTGGTCCGCCCCGGTGTTACTGAACAGTACCGAATCGGATCGTTACAATCCGTCGTTGCTTGAATATTATCCGACTTTTTTACATAATGATACCGTTTATGCCCCGGCCACATCCGTAGCCAAAAACCGGAATTTCCAGTGCATCTTCAGGGTTTCATCCGAAGATGTGATGAATCCTGGAAAATGGATGCTATGGAAGGAAGGTTCTGTCTGGCATAGTATCCAGGCTGAAAATGAATATGAAGGGATCTGGGGACAGACGTTTTCGGGTTTTATAAATGGGCAGGACCAGTTTAAGGTAATGTTTCCCAGCCGGGATAAAGAGAATCGCGGAACGATCAACCTGGCTCAAACCGGGTGGAATAACACACAGAAAGATACCGGATTTGTATTTACAGGTCATGGAGCCCCTTCATTCACGGCACTTTCCGGATTTTATAACCAGCCTGATCTGAGAGCGTCCTTTTCATATTACGGCACCATTGCTTTTTGCTGGAATTATAGGGCACCTGTTGGTCCCGACCTTCCAAAATCTGACGCAGAATTGCATCCCCTCATGTATACATCCCATTCCCGGTTGCAGTTATCTGATGACCAATGGTTTTTACTTGAAGCTTCCCCGGACGGACGGACCGACACCCTTGCAAGGGGTCCGTTTCATAAAACCCCGGAAAACCTTTTGGAAATCCGGCACATAAATCAACAAACAATAATCTCACTCAATCACCAAATCATCACGTCAATCAATCATCAAATCAACAAATCAACAAGTCAAAAAATTTATGGTAAATGCGGGGTGTTTGCCATGAACTATTCCGGTGTTGAAATGCAATCCTTTATTGTTAATGGGGATAGCAGGCCAGGTTATACAGATTGGTTATATACTGAGGGTTTGCTGAATTCGGGTTCAAATATGAAAGATTGGGATGTCATTGAAAACAAGGAATTATTTACGTATGGAACCGGGGCGATTTCAAAAACAGATACGGCCAGGGCCAAGTGGAGCTTTAGTGGAAGGGGTTTTGACCTGTATTGTCCGAAATTGCCTTCTTTGGGAACGGCTGAAATCCTTGTAAATGGCAAAGTAGTCGGGAATATTGATCTTCATGCTGAAAGCCCGGTGAAGAGCGAGGTTGTATTTTCACTGCGTTCCCTTGGTGAAAAGAAGAATGCCATTGTCATCAAAGGCAAAAACGGCAAAATTGCGCTCGATTGTTTACGGGCTTATGAATGATTTTTAACGATTTTGAATTCACCATGTCATAATATTACCTAACTTATGAAAAATAGAAAGTTGATTAACCGATACCAGATGGTCCTTTTTTTCGTCCTCGTACTTTTCTTTGTGGCAACAGCTGATTCAGCGCTGGCCCAGGTCAGGGACCTGTTTTCAGACACCTGGGTCGCCACGGATGCACTGGGCCGTAAAATGCCCCTGGTAAGTGATGCCGGTCCTGTAAAGGATGACCAGCGCAGGGTTGTCGGTATCTTTTACATCACATGGCACAGTGACATCAACGCCGATCTGAAAAGTCCCTATAGCGGCGACGTGACCAAGGTACTTGCCGAACATCCTGATGCACGGCTGGATGCAAATCACCCGGCATGGAAGGAGGGATCTTATCATTGGGGTGAGCCCGAAGACGGATATTTCCTGAGCAAGGATGAGTATGTGATCCGCAGGGATATGTCCATGCTGGCCGATGCCGGTGTGGATGTGCTTATCATGGATGTGACAAATGCAGTGCGGTACTGGGATGAATGGGAGGTGCTGTTCACCACAATGGAGAAGATGATTGCAGAGGGGAACAAGGTTCCGCAATTCTGTTTCTGGGCATTTAACGGTCCAGTGATTACTGTTGTGCAGGATTTATATGATAAGGTGTATAAGGCCAACCGGTTTCGTGATCTTTGGTATTACTGGGATGGAAATCCGTTGTTGTTATATAATGATACGCCTGCAGTGGACGCCAATGGTACCGGGGTAAAACATCCTAATCCCCATTTTGATGCAGCTGCGAAGACCAACCCTGATAATCCGCATTACGGAGATCCCGATTATACCGAAGAGTTTTATACGGATTATACAAAAGAAGTAAAAAGCTTTTTCACCCTTAGAAATATGTGGTGGGGTTACTACGAATGGGCAGGCAAACGATTTGTCGGCACAGAAAATAACTGGAGTTTCGGGTATGACCTGGGGAATGAACAGGTAAAAGCCATGGATCCTATGGATCTCGTTTCATTGCACAACGGGGTAAGGGAAGAAGCAGCCGTCACACCCGGGCAGCATCCTTCGAGCCTTGTCGGGAAATCATGGACCCGGGAACGGGATGAGCCGGCCCTGAACGAGCATGATATGCCGGATTCAGCCTATGTACCCTGGCTGGGCAAGGTTGTTAAGAATCCCGAAGGATATGGCATCTATTTCCAGGACAGATGGGATGAAGCCCTTAAAGCAAATCCCCAGTTCATTTATATGAATGACTGGAATGAATGGACTGCCGGAAAATATCCGCCCCTGGACGGAGTTTCGTTTCCGTTCATGCGCCGTAAAAGTTCATATTTCTTTGTTGACCAGTATAATGCCGAATTTAACCGTTGCATCCAGCCGATGAAAAATGGCTATACCGACAACTATTATATGCAGATGGCAGAAAACATACGGCTTTATAAAGGAATACGCCCGATTCCCGAATTAAAGGGATTTCAAACGATAAAGATCGATGGCGAAGTTACGGATTGGAAAGCTATAACTACGGAGTACAGGGATACAAAGGGCGATGTGTTTCACCGCGATTACAAGGGGTATGGCGGGAATCACTATACAAATAACTCGGGCCGGAATGACATCGTTACTTCAAAGGTCGCTGTGGACGCCGGGAATGTTTATTTCAGCGCCGAAACGGACAAGACACTGACACCTTCTTCCGGTAAGAATTGGATGCTTCTGCTTATTGATGCTGATGCTGACCCTTCAACGGGATGGCATGGATATGATTTTCTTATCAATAAACATGTTGTGGATGACAAAATCACCATCCTGATGGAGTACAATCCCAAAAAATCCGAAAATCCCTGGGTTGAGAAGGCCAGGTTACCTTATAAATACAAGGGCAACCTGGTTGAACTTGCTGTTCCCCGTAAACTGCTCGGGTTAGGAGGAGATAAGTTCGCATTTGATTTTAAATGGAGTGATAACCCGGCTGAACTAAAGGATCCGATATCGTTGTGCATTGACGGGGATGCGGCTCCAAACAGGAGATTCAACTACCGGTGCATATGGCAGCATTAATGAATGGATTGAAGGAAAACAGCCGGAAATAAATTTGAATAAAATATACAAATAATAGTTCAAATAGTATATTGACAATCTAAAGCTTTATTCTTAGTATTGTTTCTTGATTAATTGACCTTTTAAACATCTTTACACATGAAAAATCGTTTTATTTTGTTGTTGTTATTATTCGTCAGTACAACTTCTCTTATTTTTGCGCAAAAATCCCAGGTGCGGATTAACGGGAGTGTAACTGATGCCTTAACCGGTGAAGTATTGCCGGGAGTGAATATTTTGGTGCAGGGGACGTTAACAGGTACCATTACCGAGGTGGATGGAAGGTATTCGCTTTTAGTGAGTGGTTCCGAATCGGTACTTGTTTATTCCTTTATCGGGTACCTGTCACAGACGGTACCTGTAGGTACTCAATCGGCTATTGATATTGCCCTGGTTCCGGATATCCAGACCCTGGGGGAAGTGGTGATCACCGCCCAGGGAAGAGGACAGAAACAGGCAGTTCAACAGCAGATCAATTCCAATACAATCAAGAATGTGGTAGCACCTGACCGGTTGCAGGAAAACCCTGACGCGAATGCAACGGAAGCCATCGGCCGTTTGCCGGGTATTTCGGTCATCCGATCGGGTGGCGAGGGTACCGGACTGGTTATCCGCGGTCTGGAACCCAGGTATGCTTCAGTATCCCTGAATGGAGTACAAATGGCCTCGACAAGCGGAGAGGGCCGGGGTACGAACATCAGCGGTATTTCGCAGTATGCCCTGCAGGGAGTTGAAGTATTCAAATCCCTTACGGCTGATATGGAAGGTAATTCTGTGGCAGGTTCCGTTAACCTGAAACTGAGGGAAGCACCCCAGCATTTTCACGTGAATGTGATGGCACAAGGCGGATATAACCAGCTGAACAATTACTACGGCAACTATAAACTGCTGGGTGAAGTCAGCAACCGTTTCTTCAATAATAAACTCGGGGTACTGGTTTCGGCCAATGCCGAGCGGGTTAACCGGAGCATCCAGACCATGAGTGCCCAGTATACTATTGAAGGGTCTGACAAGGAAGGGGACATTATGCTTCAAAACATATGGCTGAACGATATATCTTCCATCGTTTACAGGAAGTCGGCCATGGTATCCCTCGACTATAAGTTAACACCGGGTACCACGATCATGTTGTACGGAATGTATAACACATCAAAGAATGAATATGACCGCCAGTCAAAAAGCTATAACCTGGTTGGGGCGGGAAACGTGGGATATTCTTTTGATAGCTATCCCGATAATACAAGTAACATTTTGCAGACTGCGCTGAGCGGTGAATCCAAAATAAGTTTTCTGAACATGAAGGCTGAATACGGTATTTCTTATTCACAGGGATTTTCCGGAAATATAGGAGCCAGAAACTGGAGCTGGTCGTTTAATAATGCGTCTACAACGGACAATACCACCCCGGAGATCCGGAGGATGGACCCGTCGCAGGTTGTACCCCTTTTTAAAGATGATCCGGAAAATTTCCTGGATTGCTGGTGGAATGGATTTGCCCGGGCGGACAGTAAAACGGAAGATAAAAACACAACTGGTTACCTGAATATAACCGTACCATTTAAAATAGGTGGATTTATAGAGGGTTCTGTCAAATTCGGGGGAATGTACCGGGAGAAAAATAGAACCAGGGATGACCAGGTAGGCACCGGCAATCAAAATTCCGGGGTTAATGTAATTGGACCTCAATTTTTATCCGATTCAATCGATTGGATCACCTTGAATCAATTTGGTAATATTTCCGCTGTCGGGTTGGAAGATGAAAAAGTAGATAACTTCTTGAACGGGGACTACAATTTTGGATATAACTTTAACATGGACCGGATGAACGAGATGTACTCCGAGTGGATGGACATTACAAAGTATTATTCAGAAATGCCTCCCGGCGAAGCCCTGCCAATTATCTTTGACTATAGAAATGTCAGCTTTGTTCAGGCTTATCCCGCATGCATGATCAATGACCAGGATATCAAAGAGAGATATATGGGAGCATACATTATGCCGGAATTTAATATCACCAAGTACGTGATGTTTATGCCCGGGTTACGGTATGAACGTACCAATGCCGACATGAAGGGTTTTTATGCGCTACCCCCGCAATATCCTCCGACCCTGTATGAACCTCTATCAGGACAGGTTACCACAGACACAAGGTCTGATGAGTATTTCCTGCCAATGATCCACCTGAGGATAAAACCGGTTGACAAGTTTTATGCCCATTTCTCGTACACGAAAACACTAAGCCGGCCTGATTTCAATTCAATATCACCTAATACGTATGTAAATACAGGCTGGATACCGTTGTCACATTCGTCTTCCAATCCTGATTTAAAGGCTGAATACTGGACCAGTTACGATGCTCAGTTTACGTTCCATGGAGAAAAAATCGGGTTGTTATCGGTTACCGGTTTTTATAAGACAGTGGAAAATAAAATATGGCAAAGATCCTACCAGCGTATCAAGGGTGATCCCCTGCTTGATCCGTTTCCTGACGCAGCTAAGGTTGACGTAACCGTTTGGGAAAACCATCCCTATGAAGCCAATATTAAAGGTATTGAATTGGAATGGCAGACCTCTTTCTTCTATCTTCCCAGGCCTTTTAATTTCTTCACCCTTTATGCCAACTACACCTATTCACATTCGCAAACAACTTATCCATTTACCGAAATAAGGTCGATAACCCCTCCGGGAGGCGGTCGTCCGACCCCGGTAAGAATTGACTCAACTATTTCCGGCCCTTTGCTTTACCAGCCCCAGAGTATTGCCAATGTTTCACTTGGGTTTAACTACAAAGGATTCAATGCCTGGCTTTCTTACCAGTATAATGGGTTAATTTATACAGGGGTAAACTACCATGGTGCTACCCGATTGGATTCACAAAAGGAATTTTTCAACAGATGGGACCTTCAGCTGACCCAGAAATTCAAGATTGGAAAAGTGTCCGGATTCGAGGTTATTGCCAATATTGCAAACCTCACCAATTTTACGGAATCTCAAAGACTCAGGGGTGATCCACGGCTCACTTACCAGGAGAAATTTGGCCTGACGGCTGACCTTGGTGTCAGATACAGGTTCTGATACTCTATAACAGGGATACACCTGTTGGAATTGTCGAAAAGAAAAACCGAAACCCTGCATACCGGGTTTCGGTTTTTCTTTTGCTATCTGTTTACTTTACAGTACGAAAAATATTTTTTGTCAGAAGGGAAGGATCTTCTTTTTTCTATCCCGGGGGTTTTGGGCAAGGGCCCTGATCTTAGATGGAGATACACCTATTTTCTTCTTGAAAAGACGGCTGAAGTAAAACTCTGATTCAAAACCGACTTCATAACAGATCTCTTTAATTATTTTGTCGGTTGACAGCAATAATTCCCTGCTCCTGAGGATTTTAAGATCAAGCTGATACTGCATTGGCGGAAGCCCGGTATAAAGTTTGAACATTCTCCTGAAATAAGAATAAGCGATGTTATTGCCTTCAGCATAGTGCTTGAAATCAATCTCCTTTTCCACATTTTCCCGGATCATAAAACAGGCTTTCTGGATAATTTTCTCAATCCGCGATTCCGAAAAATTAGTCTGTTTTTCTGCGGAAATCAGGTAACCGAGAAGTTTCATTACCATCCCTGCAGAAACCTGCTGAAATCCCGGTTTTTCTTCCGTAACATACCGGTGAATTTTATAGTATGTATCGATGAATTCTTCACGGCTGCCAATTTCAACGATAGGCTTTGCAGCAGCCAATAGCGGATTGCTGAACATGTGTTCTGCAATGAACCCGTTAAATCCTACGTAATTTTCCGTCCATCCGGTGTTCATGTCGGGTTTGTACCGGTGCCAGGTACCGGGCTGTATGATCAGCAGCGATCCCGGGGTAATGACATACTCACCTGAGTTGTCTTCATAAATCCCGCCGCCTTCCGTGATATAAATAACCTGGTATTCGTGCAATATCCTGCCCTTGTTCCAGGTAAAATAGTACCCGCTCGGGTGGTTCGGACTCGGATAGACAATTCCCGGCGGTATGATCGCTTTGCCCGCAACATTCAGGTAGAGTCCCCAGCTCAAATCATCCTCCCCGGGTGCTACGTATTTGAAGAAGTCCTCCATTTTTTTCCTTTGAGAAAGTATAAAGGTAGTCAAAAGATTCATGACCACCCTATCCCGGGAAGGTGGTCAAAAGATGTAAAGGAATGTTCAGAATGTTAATTGATTGCCCTGGCTGTTTTCTCTAAATTTGATAACCACTCATAGAGATAAATAAGTTTTCATGAAGAATTTTCTGATTATTTCATTCCTGCTCCTGCTCATTGGCGGGTCACAGGCCCAGTCCGTTCCAGACAAAGTGCCCGACGCGCAAATGCAGAAGATTTACGATGAGGTAAAAACCCCTTACAAATACGGGCTTGTAATGGTACCTCCCGGTGATACTAAAAAAATGGACTGTCCCAGCGTATTCAGGAAAAACGATACCTGGTATATGACCTACCTGGTATTTGACGGCAGGGGATACGAGACATGGCTTGCAAAAAGCGCCAACCTGCTCGACTGGGTAACCCTTGGACGTATCCTTTCATTTTCAGACGACAGCACACAATGGGATGCAGATCAGAAAGCCGGTTATATTGCCCTGCAGGATTATTCCTGGGGTGGAAGCTATGAATTGCAGAAATTCAGGGACCGGTATTGGATGTCGTACATCGGCGGAAAAACCAAAGGATATGAGCTTGGGCTGTTGTCGATAGGTATCGCAACCAATGCCAGTGACCCGGCTGATGTCAACCATTGGAATCCCTCTGCGAGTCCGGTCATGATGTCAACCGATACGGATGTCCGCTGGTGGGAGAACATCAAGCAATTTAAAAGCACAGTGATCCGGGATCAGGATAAATTGACAGGTCACCCCTTTGTTATGTTTTATAATGCGGCTGGCGACAGTTTCAATAATAACCGTAACGCGGAGCGGATAGGGATGGCTGTTTCAGATGATATGGAACATTGGAAGCGATTTTTGAAAGATCCGGTGCTGGACCATCATCGCGGAATTACCGGTGACCCGGTCATTCAGAAAATCGGCAATACATGGGTGATGTTTTACTTTGGCGCGTTCTGGCAAAAGGATGGAAAGGATGGAGCCTTTAACCGGTTTGCCTGTTCATATGACCTTGTCAACTGGACTGACTGGAAAGGTGAAAACCTGGTTGAACCTTCGGAACCATATGATAATCTGTATGCGCATAAATCCTTTGTGGTGAAATGGAATAACGTCGTGTACCATTTTTACTGTGCAGTAAATAAGAAAGACCAGAGAGGCATTGCCGTGGCGACATCAAAGGACCTTGGAAAAAGCTATTTGGCATTTGTTCAGGAAAAGAATTTATCGGAACTGATTTTAGACAAGTACTCCATTTCAAAGAAAACACCTGAAAATGCTAATGCGGTAAGTTTGTCCATTCGGATGAAGAATAAAGATTCCAGGAGCCATAATGGTTCCTTAAAAGTTGAGATTGGAAATTCCCAAGGGGGATTATTTTTTCGTAATGAGAAGAAAATAGCTCTGGATACCGGAAAGGTTAACGAGTTCAGTTATGAACTTAACTTTGACAGGCCAGATATCTATTCCATACACTATACTTATTCGGATGAATCCGGACAAATTCTGGAAAAGAAATTTTCATGGGAAACCAAACCGGTGAACTTTTTTTACTCTTTCGCAACACCACATCGACTGACAATTGCATTGCCTGATAACAGCAATAAGACCTTACTCGATTTATACAAGGGTAAGCTCAATATTTCCTGGACGTATGATAATCTTGTTTATTATCCATATGACGCTTTTCGGGTTCCCCGGACTGACTGGAAACTTAGTATACAACCGCTAATAAATGATAAACCTTTTAGTGAAAGCACTTGGGAACGATCAGAGGGATACCTGCCGGTTTTAAAGAACAGTTATACTGACAAGGATGCCACTGTGATATTGGAAGTTTCCGGGGCTGATTCAGCTGCCATTGTAAAAATCATACTGGTTAATAAGAGCAATATTTCCCAGCGGATCAAAATACCGGTTGTATGTCCGGGAGGATGGAAGGGTTATAACCCGGGATGGATAGATAATACGTTGCCCACGGATTATCTCCTGGCAGGATGGAATGCCCCCGCTGATAAAATAATAGTACTGGGAATCGGGGCGGATCGTTTTCCGGTTGACACGGTAGTTACTACACAAATGAATATGGAGTGGGAGCTTGAACCGGGAGAGACCAGGACAGCATGGCTAATCCGGCCATACAACAGTTTTGCACGGGATGCAGCCAGGCTGAAAAATATAGACTGGGAAGAAAAATTTAATCAATCAAAAGAAACATGGAAAACATTAATTGGCCGTTCAAGCCGGTTGTTGATTCCCGATTCCGGAATTGTAAATGGCTTTTATGCTTCCCTGGCTGATATTTTTATCATGCGTGAACCGATCGGGAAAGGATACATAGGGGTCGTGCCCGGTACTGAAGTCTACCGTTCCTGTCCTAGTGATTTTGAACCGGCAATTGCCACGGTAGCGCTTGATCAGATGGGACTTCATGAGGATGCAGAACTGGGATTCCGTGTGAGTTGGGATCTCCAGACTGCAAATGGAGACTGGAGTGAACCGGGCGGATGGGGACATTTAATGTGGGGAGGGGCAGGCTATAAAGCCTGGTCGCTAATGGAACATTTCTATAATACCCGCGATACGGCTTTCCTTAAAAAGCGCTATCCTCAAATGCTTGCCTGTTCAAAATGGCAGGATAAGGAACGTCAAAAAACCAGGCAGTTTGTAAACGGTGAAAAATCCCTAACATATGGTCTGATGCCTGCTGGAATGGGAGACGGAGGTTTAATGAATGGCAATTCTTATTATGGGATATTTTATACACACAACATATGGACAGTTTTTGAAGATTCTCTGGCATATTGCGCTGCGCTATTATTAAACAGGGAGGAGGAGGCAAAGGAGCTTAAAGGAATCTATGAAAGATCAAAATCGGATTTAATAACCGCCATGGAGCGGGGAGCCATTATAGGCAGTGATGGCAAACGAAGACTCTCTTCCTTACCCGGGAAAAATTCAGGAAGCTGCTGGGGCCTGCTAAGTGCAATTTTCCCGACCGGAATTCTTCCGAAAGATCATGAATTGATGAACAATACCCTTCAATATGTTGAAAAAAGGATGAGCCCCGGCGGAATACCAGTACACACAGGATGGATGGCAGACGGAATGTGGGTAGCCATTTCGCTTAATGATTTCGCGGAAGCCCATCTTGTGCGAAATGAAGGTGATGCCGCAAACGCCTTGTTGTATGCCACGATGAATCATGGTACGCCCTTCTATACATGGTGCGAAGAACGAGGTCAGGATCCCGCGTCAGGAGAAACCACCGGTGACTTGCAGCATTTGTGGACTCCCGTGGCAGTAGTTCGCTATACGCGCGATATGATGCTTATGGAGGAAGGAAATACCCTGCATCTCTTACGCGGAATTGCCCGGGGATGGCTTGTAAGCGGAGAAAATGTGGGTATTGAAAATGCATCATCCCATTTTGGTGACATCTCCTTTAAAATCAGCCTTGATAAAAACAAATCTCAATTAAAAGGAGACATCCATTTTCCTAAAGAAAATCAGCATTTTGAAACAATTCTGCATTGTCCGCTTCCGGGTAAATTGAAAGTGGTAAAGGCGTCCGGGGCGTCCGTCCTGCCAGATGGTTCGGGGATAAAGTTTGATCAATGTGCAGGGGATATTGCATTTACAGCAACGGTCAGGTAATAAAAACTATATGAAAAAACAATTGCCTTATCTCAGCATTTATACTGCTTCAAAGAAAGTATATGCAGTATTTGTTTTACTCTTTATTGTATTTTCTGCCGAATGTCAACCGATAAAACCTGCGAAAGACAACGCAATTCAATCCTTTGATTTCGGGGACGTTCAACTGTTACCCGGATTGATGTACGATGAATTCAAGGAAATCAAAGACTATTTTATGAGCTTGTCGAATGACGATATGCTCTACGGGTTGAGAATTAAGGAGGGTATTCCCCATCCTCCGGGAAAAGCCATCGGGGGCTGGTATGATATACTTTCTGCACTCACCCTTCCCCAGTGGATATCATCCTATAGCAGGATGTATGCAGCCACCGGGGAAACAGGATGCAAGGAAAAAGCGGAGTTCCTGTTTGATGAATGGTGGAAATATTATACCCGCGCCGATAACAAGGGAGATAATGACAAGTCCCTCAGCATTTAACAATATGGCCCCATAACGAATAACTGGAAAAGCGCTAATTTTAAGCGTTGCCCCATGCAGAAAAAACCGTTATCACTATGATGCTTTGACATCCATGACAAGTCCGGTACTGTATGGTTTTAA
>JBGSSA010000129.1:0-43996 GCA_041737295.1 Bacteroidales bacterium
CCGCTGTTCAGAAGCGTTAAATCACGATTAATATTGAGCGTCCCGGTATTGCTGATATTGATCTCATTGTTGCCTGAGGTGCCGGCAGATGATGAAAAAGCAAGGTCCTGGTTTACGGTTACCACAGATGCATCTGTAATATCCATTCCAAGGATTGCATTTCCTCCGTTCCGTGCAATGTTCAGATTCTGATCAATTGTAAGCGTACCACCGTTTACGACCTGTATTTTGCCTGTATAATCAGTTCCGCTGTTTGACATACTGACTGCACCATGGACTTCAAGATTACCACTGTCGATAATGAGACCGGTATTGTTATTGGCCACGGGCAGGTCAGCCCTGGCACAGGCTTCATTGCCGGTCACCGTAATGCTGTATCCTTTTATATGCACCACATTTGAACCGGATGGTTTTACAGATGCCGGTGGTCCGCCTTCGGTTCGTGACCAGTTGGAAGCAATGTTCCAGTCGCCCGGGGCAATGGCCCAGAATTCCTTTCCGCTGACATTGTTAACACACAAAGAAAACGTGCCATGAGTGGTCATGTCATCAACGGATATATAATAGAGGTTACCCGGGATCAGGGTATTCAGATTAATGGTACTGATCCCTGAATAATTCCAGCCTGAATTCAGGCAGGCTACCTGTACACCAGCTGAAGTCCACACGGCAATCTGCTGTCCACGCATGGTTCCGGATACCCCTCCGGTTGTAACCCTTACAACAGCCGTGTCGAACAAGGCTGTAAAACTGAACCATACATTGTGATCTGTGCCACCGGTCCAGCATGAGCCTGCAGTTCCGTCACCGGTTGCAAACTGGTTATCAAATTGTCCGTTCGATGAACACCAATGGTCGAGGTTCGTAAGGATAACAGAACCCTGTTTAAAATCAAAGCCCACTTTATTGTTAACACACAGGGAAAAAGTACCGTGTGTGGTCTGATCATCGACGGAAATGTAATACGTTCTCCCGGCGGTGAGGGTATCCATGCTCAGTGATAGGGTTCCGCTGAAATTCCATCCGCCGTCAATACAGGCAAGCTGTGTGCCATTTGCATTCCATAGGGCTATTTGTTGTCCGCGCATAGTGCCGAGTGTTCCGCCGGTTTTTACATCTACTTGTACCTGTCCTGAAATGGCCACAAAGCGGAACCACACATTGTGGTCTCTTCCGCCACTCCAGCAACTGCCGGCCGACTCATCCGGCGTAGCAAAACGGTTGTCAAACTGGGCATCAGTGCCACACCAGTTATCTATATCTGTAATAAGAAGTGCTCCGGACTTAAAATCATAACCGGGCAGGTTACTGATACAAAGGGTAAATGATCCGTGAGTGGTCTGATCATCTACGGATATGTAATAAGTTCTGCCTGCGGTGAGTGTATCAGCGCTCAGGGTTAATGTACCGCTGTAATTCCACCCTGCATCGATACAGGCAACCTGCGTTCCGGCTGTGTTCCACACGGCCAGCTGCTGTCCGCGCATAGTTCCGTATGTTCCGCCGGTTTTGACTTTTACCTCGGCACTGTTGGAAACCGCTGTAAATCTGAACCATACATTGTGGTCTGTACCCCCGCTCCAACAAGACCCGGCTGAGCCGTCGCGCGTGGCAAAATTATTTGAATATGATGCATCGGCACCGCACCAGTTCTGGGTATCGGTGAGAAGCAAGGCACCGGATTGAAAATCATATCCCGGTTTGTTATCGAGGCATAGCGTAAATGAGCCATGGGTAGTCTGGTCATCCACGGAAATATAATATGTGTTACCCGGTTTAATTGTATCCACACCGAGGGAAAGCAAGCCGCTGTAATTCCATCCTGCATCATTGCACGCTACCTGGGTTCCCGCCTCGTTCCAGATGGCAATTTGCTGTCCGCGCATGGTTCCGTAAAGGCCCCCCGTTGTAAGATCCACTCTTGCGGAATTGGAGGAAGCCACGAACCTGAACCACACGTTGTGGTCAGTTCCGCCCGACCAGCACGATCCGGCCGAACCGTCGCGGGTAGCATAACGGTTATCGAACTGGGCGACGGAAGAGCACCAGTCACCCAGGGATGTAAGCAGAACTGCGCCGCTCTTAAAATCATAACCCGATTTATTGTTTGCGCAAATAGTAAAGGATCCATGAGTCGTCTGATCATCCACTGAAATATAATAGGTATTACCTGAAGTAAGCGTATCCGATAATAGCGACAGAGTCCCGCTATAGTTCCATCCCGCATCGACGCACGCAACCTGGGTCCCGGCACTGTTCCAGATGGCGATCTGTTGTCCCCGCATCGTGCCCAGGGTACCGCCTGTTTTTACATCTACCTGTATCTGTCCTGAAATGGCGATGAACCTGAACCATACATTGTGGTCTCTTCCTCCCGACCAGCAGGAGCCCGGATTACCATCCGCGGTAGCATACCTGTTGTCGTATTGCGCATCGGAAGAACACCAGTGATCGATGTCGGACAGGAAAACTGCGCCGTCTTTAAAGTCATACCCGACTTTGTTATTCATGCATACAGAAAATGTGCCATGTGTGGTCTGGTCATCTACTGAAATAAAATAATGTCTTCCTACTGTAAGAGTATCAATGCTCAGGGACAATGTACCGCTGTAATTCCAGCCTGCATCATTACAGGCGAGTTGCTGGCCGGATGAATTCCAGATGGCTATCTGCTGGCCGCGCATGGTTCCCAGGATGCCCCCTGTTTTTATATCCACCTTAATGCCCCCGGTTTCCGCAACAAATTCAAACCATACATTATGATCAGTACCTCCGCTCCAGCATGAACCGGCTGAACCGTCGGCAGTGGCAAACCGGTTGTCATACCGGGCATCTGCAGAACACCAGTTATCCATGAAGTACAATAACTCGGCACCCGATTTGAAGTCATAATCTGTTTTATTGTCAACACACAGGGTGAATGTCCCGTGTGTGGTCTGGTCATCCACAGATATCAGGTAGGTGCGTCCGGGAGTGAGTGTATCGATGCTCAGGCTCAACGTTCCGCTGTAATTCCAGCCTGCATCATTACAGGCAACCTGCACCCCTGATGAATTCCATATGGCAATTTGCTGACCGCGCATTGTGCCCAGTAATCCTCCGGTTTTTATATCGGCTTTAATAGCCTTTGTTTCAGCGGTGAATTTAAACCAAACGTTGTGATCAGTTCCCCCGCTCCAGCATGAACCCGCGGGTCCGTCCCTGGTGGCAAAGGTATTGCTGTATTGAGCATCGGATGAACAATATGCAGTTATGGAAGGTAACTGCAAAGCGCCTGACCTGAAATCATATGACGGTTCATCATCAACACATATTGAAAAAGTACCATGGGTTGTCTGGTCATCTACTGAAATAAAATATGTACTGCCCGGAGTAAGTGTATCCATCCCCAGCGACAGAGTACCACTATAGTTCCAACCGGCATCATTACAGGCCACCTGCACACCATTGGCATTCCAGATTGCCACCTGCTGGCCCCGCATGGTACCGTAAACACCACCTGTCAGGATATCAACTTTGACAGCCGGGGTTGTTGCAATGTATTTAAACCAGACGTTCTGACCGGTTCCCCCGCTCCAGCACGATCCGGCTGCTCCGTCACCCGTGGTGAGATTATTGCTGAACTGGGCATTTGCCGAGCACCAGTTGGAAATATTATTGATCAAAAAGGCTCCTGATCTCAGGTCATAACCTGCAACATCATTTGTGCACAGCGTAAAAGACCCATGGGTAGTCCGGTCATCAACCGAAACATAGTAAGCGTTTCCGGGTACAAGATTATCGAGGCTAAGTGACAAAGTTCCGCTATAATTCCACCCGCCATCATTGCAGGCCAGTTGTGATCCTCCTGCAGTCCAAATAGCCAGTTGCTGGCCTCTCATGGTGCCGTATACACCTCCGGTAATCAGATCAATTTTAACCGATGTTCCAGGGGCGTAGAACCTGAACCACACGTTATTACCGGTTCCGCCGCTCCAGCATGAGCCTGCCGGGCCATCCCCGGTTGCAGTAGTATTCGAGTATCCGGCATTTGAAGAACAAAAGTTCTGAATGTTTCCGATAAGGCGGGCACCGGACCTTATATTATAATCACGGACATCAGTATTCTGAGATGCTGAACTGCTGCAACCCTGGATATCGGTATAGCTATAGTTTATTATATGGATTCCCGGGCCGGCTGTCAGCGGATTAAAAACAGAACCTGTAATACCGGCGCCGCTAAATGTTCCTCCACCCGGTATTCCTGTGAGGGTAACAGGCGCATCAAGCCGCAGGTCATAGATAGAATCCAGACCGGTAAAACTTACGGATGGCAGGGGAAGTACAGTTACGATCTGCGATATGGTATCTCCGGCTGTGCAGCCATTGTTCTCGACAACCCTGACACGGAAGGATCCTGAGGATATTCCCCAATCCATGGTTATGCTGTTAGTATTTCCCCCGCCGGCCTGTGTACCCCCTTCTAATATCCAATTATAGACAGAGCCGGGTGTATTGACAACTGAATATGCCACACCTGCAGCTCCCGCGCAAACCGTTTGTAAACCGCCGATCACCGATGTCACCGGTACCGGACAACAGCTTATTGATGCATCCCATCCGCCATTGGTCAGGACGCCATCAGAAGTAAATTCAAAGGTAAGGCTTGAATCTGTTGATTGTACTGTAAAGGCAAGGTCTGTTCCGGTATACTCACCAATCAGATCGGCCGAAGTATCATTCCCGTCATAGATCCTCAGCGTATCACCTCCTTCATTCCGGAGATTCAGGGATGTGAAATTAAATGAAATTCTCCCTGATGATGCGCAAAATGTAGTTATATAAGATTCGGTATCCCCGTAATTGCCTGCACTATTCCCGCTATCAAAAAAATTTCCGCTGCATGTTTTTACTGTCTGACCATTATATGCATCAATAGTATATGTCTGTGATTGCAGAATACAGGGTACCAGGAGCAGTAAGAGGTATAGCAGACGTTTCATCATGAACGTTTGGCCATTCAGGTTCTATGGGTTGATTAATCTTATACATACTAATCTATAAATAGTTACACCTTTTTTTGACTTTTGTGATATCCGAGATTCATCTTCCTGGCACAATTGCAGGTATTTAGACCTTTACCCACAGTCCGTGGGTTTCACCCACGGTTATTGAGATCTGGCCACTTCGTGGCCGGGGAAATAATCGCATTTACGAGGCTTGAGATATGGCCACTTCGTGGCCGGGGAAATAATCGCATTTACGAGGCGGCAGATCTGGCCACTTCGTGGCATGGGAAACACACACTGCGCGGGGTTAGCCGGTATTTCCGATTGCATTGGCTATAGCGTTGATACTCTTTAATATTTCGAGCAATACGGCTTCTTCCTTTTCGCGTTCCCCGGCGACTTTGAGTTTTCGCCATTTTGCAAGCAACATAACCTGGTAATGATGCAGGTATATAAGCGGTTCTGCACGAAGCAACGTGGAATAGTAATGATTGGAGCGTCTTGTCGCCATGGGTCGCTCAATTATAAAGCCCATCATCTCCCTTAGCTTATGAAGCTCATCCGTAATTTTTTTTAAAATTACATTGCGGCATTCATCATCTTCAACAAGGGTGGCATAAACTGCCATGATGTCTTCGTCAGTAGCGGCCAGACTCGTATCAATATTGGTAAAAATATAGCGAACCAATACATCATGGATGACAAGCTCCTTCAACTGGTTAAACCAGTCAGGATGGTTGGTTTTCAACTCTTCAAGCGCGGTTCCCATGCCATACCAGCTTGTAATGTGAAAACGCGACTGGCTCCAGCTGAAAACCCAGGGTATTGCCCGTAAATCGGCGAGTGTGTGTGAGGCTGTCCGGTGACTTGGCCTGCTTCCGATCCGACTCGATTCTATAGCATCAATGGGAGTTGCCTGGGTGAAAAACTGCATAAAATAGGGATGCACAATAAGTTCCTGGTAATGACCGGCACTCCTGTCGGACAGGAATTGAAGCATGGCTGACCCGGAATGTTTTTCATGATCCTGCCTGCCATGCAGAAGGGTGTTTGTAACGGTGCCGGATATAAGTAATTCAAGATTATAGGCTGCATTCAGCAGGTTAGCGTATTTTTTTTCAATGATCTCACCCTGCTCCGTGATCCGGATCTGCCCGGTAAGGCTACCCGGCGGTAAGGCCCGAAGGAACCAGTGTGCCGGACCCGCTCCCCTGCTTATGGTTCCGCCTTTGCCATGAAAAAAGCGGATCTTTACATCATGTTTCCGGCCAATGGCTGAGAGTTTCTCCTGTGCCGTATACAAATTCCACATGCTGGCCATAATTCCGCCATCCTTGTTGCTGTCGCTATACCCGATCATCACATCCTGCCGCGGCTGGCACCGGTTACTTATATCCATCTGCATTTTCAGGGAATCCCTGACAATCGGTATGGACAGGTACTCATCAAGCATAGCGTCGCTATTCGAAAGATCATCGATAGTCTCAAAAAGAGGGACCACATGAAGCGACATGGTATGGCCTTCAGGGGATTTTGTCCATAATCCGGTTTCACGCGCAAACAGGTACGGAATAAGCAGATCACCCACGTTACGGGTCATACTCACAATTATATTTCCCAGTGAAGAGCTTGTATATTTTTCGGTATGCCGTTTCAGAACGCGGAATGTTTGAATGACCGACATAGCCTCTGAGGGCAATTCATCCGCATAATTTGTAAACGGGCGCGAGGATTTCAATTCGGAAAGAAGAAATATCATCCGTTTATCAGCAGGTAATCCCGTATAGCTAAAATCAAGGGCTGCAGCGTCCATAAGCTGATCGACAGCGAGTTCATGGACCCTGGCATTCTGCCGGATATCAAGTTTTGCCAGGTGAAAACCGATACTCTGCACAAGACGGATTACATCGCGTACCTCCGACCAGGCTATGGCAGAGGCTCCGTGGGAGTCAAGATCATTCTGCAGCAGGGTAAGGTCGTCAATCAGCTCGGCGGAATGCCTGTATGAACCGGGAATATCGATAAGTGCGACCACCTTTTCACGGCTGTAGTCAACGGGAAGCCTGGTAATAAGAAGATTCAGGTAAAGCCTGTACGCTTCGTTTCGAAATTTTGACCCGAGCAGATCTGCCTGTTCACCTGCTGAACTTAAATATTCATTCATCTTTTCCCTGAGCTTTTCCGATACCTTATCCGTTGCTATATAGAAGCTGAGGTTGCGTGAAAGAACTGTCAGCCTGGCTTTTATAATTTCGAAGGCATTCATCCTGAGCATGATCAGTGTCTCTTCTGTTATTTCAGGAGTTACCAGCGGATGACCATCACGGTCTCCCCCCACCCAATTGCCGAAGGTTGTGCGGGGAAGAAGATTTGTCTGGCTGATATGATCCATATTGAAACCGGATGCTTTCCATGCCTGCATCAACCGCTGATCGAGAATAGGTATCACTTCGGGAAAAACATTTTTCAAATAATGCAGCACATTTTCAAGTTCTGAACGAACATCCGGCTTTTCAAGGAAAATTTCACCGATCAGCCAGAGTTTATGCAGGATGACCTTGATCTCATTGCGGATCTGGTTCAGTTCATTACGGGTATAAGTGCTGTTTTCCCTCCGGACGATCAGCAGATAAAGATTCCGGAACTGCTCAAGCACCTCGGGGCGCTTTGCTTCGGTAGGATGTGCTGTTAGTACTGCCTCAACCTGTACTTCAGAAAAACCGGCAATAATCTCATTTTCGGAAAACCCGGCCTGTTTCAATATCCGGAGGTTGTTGCCCCACGATCCGTTCACTCCCGACAGATCATCCGATTCCTTCTTCCTGCGGTTTTGCACTGCCCCGTTAACTTCAACAATATTCAATAACTGAAAGCTGATTGAATAAACCTGCAATTGTTTTTGCGTGTAATGTCCTTCATCAACCGGTATCTCATTCAGCCAGGGAATGGTTTGAGCCAGGGCATGCTCATTTTGTTCCTCGAGTACCTCCCTGAAACAAATCAGCAGATATTCAAGATCTGCATAAGGTTTGCCCAATTTTTCCTGTAAAAGCTCCAGAAGTTTCATTTTCTGTTTTGTAATGTTTTTTGCAACTGCGGATCGAACAGCACGCATTATGAGCACGACGTAACTGTAACCCGGATAAATAGCTAAGTTATAAATAGAACACTATATTCCGATTAATGTTGACTGATGTGTGTAAGAAGATTTATTAAAGAAGGTTGCCTCCAAATGACTTATTTTGTTGTTACTTTGTTTTTATCAATTTGTTTTTCCGAACATGGTTCTTAAATCCAGAAAAACCCCTGTAAAAAAGGAACAAAAAACTTCCATTTTTTCATTGTTGATTCCATACAGGAAAATGGTCATCCTGCTGATATTGTTCGCTCTAATTGGAAATGGAATAAACCTGTTAATCCCAAAAATAATATCATCAGCGATTGACTCCTATTCAGTTACAACCGTAAATTTCAAGCTGGTGATCACTGAATTCTTCTTCGCTTCATTGCTTATTTTCATTTTCAGCTATTTTCAGAGTGTTGTACAGACCTATACATCAGAGCGGGCTGCCAGGGATCTTCGCACAAGGCTGACAGATAAGATCTCCAGGCAGAGCTATGCTTTTATCATACATTCAAATCCGTCAAAACTGCTGACCAACCTTACTTCAGATGTTGACTCAATAAAGCTTTTCGTCTCACAAGCCGTTGTTTCTATTTTCTCATCTTTGTTTATCATAATAGGAGCCAGTGTTTTACTGCTGTCAATTAATTGGAAACTTGCACTGGCAGTTCTGGTCATTATCCCGGTTATCGGGGGCGCTTTTTTCCTTGTTTTGCGGAAAGTCAGGATTCTCTTTAAAAAAAGCCGTGAGGTAATCGACTGGCTCAACAAGGTTATTAATGAAAGCATACTTGGGGCTGCGATTATAAGGGTACTCAACTCACAACAATTTGAGTACCGCAAGTTCCTTGCAGCAAGTGCCA
Organism: Bacteroidales bacterium; assembly: GCA_041737295.1. Lineage (GTDB taxonomy): Bacteria > Bacteroidota > Bacteroidia > Bacteroidales > UBA10428 > UBA5072. The sequence continues at coordinate 8,976 of JBGSSA010000129.1, forward strand.
CCGCGCGCGATCTGGGCCTATCGATCCTGAGTCTTTTTGCCGGACTGATACCTGTAATCACATTTGTAAGCAATATGGCCATGCTGACCATCCTGGCACTCGGAGGCCATTTCGTAATGGCCGGGACAATGACCCTGGGAGATTTTGCAGCCTTTAACGCCTATATTTCCATTCTTATCTTTCCGATCATTGTCATAGGCTTTATGAGCAACATCATCGCCCAGGCATCGGCATCCTATCAGCGTATTGAAGAAGTACTTGCAGCGCCTGATATAGAGGAAAAGGGCACGTCTGAAGATCTCATTTCAGGCAGGATTAAACTAAATGACATTTGGGTGAACTACGGAGAAAAGTCTGCTCTTAAAGATATATCCCTTCAGATTGAGCCGGGTTCAAAAACAGCGATCATTGGACCAACAGCCGCAGGAAAGACACAACTGCTCTATCTGCTCACCGGCCTTATCAAACCCGATAAAGGATCTGTGCAATTTGATGACCATGGCATCGGATGGTATAAAAGCGAATACTTTTACAGGCAGGTAGGTTTCGTATTCCAGGACAGCGTAATATTTAACCTGAGTTTAAGGGAGAATATAGCATTTAATGATGCGGTAACCGATGAATCTCTCGAATTGGCAATTGAAACAGCTGAATTAAAGGGCTTTATTAATGGACTGCCAAATCAACTGGATACGGTTATTTCAGAAAGGGGGACCAGCCTGTCGGGTGGACAGAAGCAGCGGATCATGCTGGCCCGCGCGCTTGCAGTAAATCCCAGGATCCTTCTCCTTGATGATTTTACTGCAAGGGTGGACCGGAGAACGGAGCGAAAAATCATGGAGAATGTGTCAGCTAATTATCCGGGGATCACACTCATATCAATTTCTCAAAAAATTTCCGCTGTGGAGGATTATGAGCAGATCATCCTGTTAATGGAAAGTGAAATCATAGGGAAAGGAACACATCAGGAACTCATGAGAACCTGTCCTGAATATGTTCAGATTTATAACTCACAGCGAAGCACCAGTCATTATGACCTACAATCTTAATATCGGCAAGGCTGAAGGGGGTAAGCCTTTAAAAACATGGACTGCACTAAAAAAGCTGGTGCTGATCCTTGCCGATGAAAAAAGAAATCTGATTATCGCCCTGTTCATCATTCTGATCAATGCTTCACTTTCTCTTACAGGTCCTTTTCTCATCGGGCATACAATCGACACATACGTCCAGACCCGCCAATATCATGGGGTTATCGTATTTTCGGCGATACTGCTGTCGATTTACATGACTACACTGATTACCGGATATTTACAGACTAAACTGATGGGTGGTGTTGGCCAGCGACTCTTGTACAATCTGAGAAATGCCGTTTTCAGCAAACTCCAGGATTTGCCCATCACCTTTTTTAATGAGAACAAAGCAGGTGATCTCATATCCCGCATAAACAATGATACTGACAAGCTAAACCAGTTTTTTTCCCAATCGCTGATGCAATTTGTGGGAAGTATATTTGTCATGACCGGTGCCGGCATCTTTTTGGTTGTACTCAACCCATTGTTGGGTGGTGCAGCATTATTGCCCGCCATTTTGATCCTGGTTTTCACCCGTGTTTTGTCGCCCTGGGTTAAAAGCAGGAACGCCCGGAACCTGGCCAGCACCGGAAATCTGAGCGCCGAAATCCAGGAGAGCCTGTCAAATTTCAAGGTAGTAGTAGCCTTTGACAGGAGGGATTACTTCAGGAAAAAATTTGAAGAAGCAAACCATGAGAATTACATCACCTCCACCCGGGCCGGGTTAGCCAATAACCTCTTTATGCCCGTGTATAGTTTCTTTTCGAATACAGGCCAGCTGGTTGTGTTGGTCCTTGGCTTATACATGATTTCAACAGGACAGTTCACAATTGGATTGCTGATCAGTTTCCTGAGTTATGTGGTCAGCTTTTATAATCCACTGCGTCAATTAGCTGCCTTATGGACCAACTTTCAGATTGCCCTGGCAGGATGGGACCGTATTTCAAGGATCCTTAAACTTGAGAATAACCTATTGATAAATAATAGTATATCTGAAAGATGTGATTCATCTTACATCGTATTCAGGCATGTTTCTTTCAGTTATCCAAATGGAAAGGAAGTACTTCACAATGTCAGTTTCGAACTGGAAAGGAGTCGTACATATGCTTTTGTCGGACCGACAGGGGGAGGTAAAACCACCACGGCATCCCTTATTGCCAGGCTGTATGATCCTGTCAGGGGCAAAATATTGTTGGATGGACGTGATCTCCGGTCATATACTCCGGCTGAAAGGACTGACAAAATCGGGTTCATTCTTCAGGAACCTATTTTATTCACAGGAACCGTGAAGGAGAATATCGTATACGGGAATGATGCCCTGTCAGCACTCAGCCCTGAACTGCTGACAGAGGAAATCAGGAAGGCCGGTCTTGAGGACCTGCTCAATCGCTTTGAGAACGGTTTGGAAACAAAGGTGCTGAGCAGTGGCGAAACCATCAGCCTTGGCCAAAAACAGATTATTGCGTTCATTCGTTCGGTTTTGCGCAAGCCTGAAGTACTGATCCTGGATGAAGCCACTGCAAATATCGATACAATTACAGAACAGCAGCTTGAAACCATATTGAGAAAGCTGCCCGAATCCACAACGCGCATTATCATTGCTCATCGCCTGAATACAATAGAAAATGCAGACGAAATATTCTTTGTAAATTCCAACCAGGTAATTCTTGCAGGGTCTATGGATAAGGCAGTGGAATTGCTGATGCATGACAAGGGAAATAGTTAAAATGATTTTAAATCTTTATTTTAGCTTATTAAGTGAATGAGCTGAAAACCCCTAATACGAATCCTGCATGCCATTACTGATCGTTATTATCGGAATTATCCTGTTAATCCTGCTGATCACTGTCGTGAAGCTGGATACCTTCATTTCATTTGTCATTATTTCGCTTGCGGTTGGATTGGCCGAGGGCATGGAACCCGGAGCCCTTATCACCGCGGTTGAAACCGGCATCGGAAGCACCCTGGGATCGCTTGTCATGATCCTTGGTTTTGGGGCGATGCTGGGAAAACTGGTTGCTGATAGCGGGGCTGCGCAACGAATTTCCTCAAGCCTTATTCATCTTTTTGGTATAAAATACATTCAATGGGCCCTGGTGATCACAGGTTTCATAGTGGGTGTTCCGATGTTTTATAATGTTGGTTTTGTGATCATGGTCCCGCTTATTTTTACAGTGGCCCAAGCCACAGGCTTGCCACTGCTATATGTAGGTATTCCTATGCTGGCCTCACTGTCGGTTACTCATGGTTTTCTTCCCCCCCACCCTTCACCTTCCGCAATTGCCGTAATGTTTAAAGCGGATATAGGCAAAACATTGATTTATGGAATTATCGTTGCTATACCGGTTATCATACTGGCCGGACCCTTCTTTTCACGATTGCTGAAAAACATCAAGGCTTCCCCGCTTAAGGAATTTGTTAATCCAAAAGTCCTTACCGAAGAGGAAATGCCCGGCCTGGCCATAAGTATACTGAGCGCGATATTGCCGGTTATCCTTATTATCCTGTCAACCATTGTAAACTTGTTTCCGCTTAAGGATACCCTAACCGGAAAAGTAATTTCCTTTGCGGGTAATCCTGCCGTAGCCCTGCTGATTTCCGTATTGGTAGCCTCTTTTACGCTGGGACTTCAAAGAGGCAGCTCAATGAAAGAGATCAGTGATATGATCGCAAAGTCTGTTACTTCTATTACAATGGTTCTCCTGATTATAGCGGGCGCAGGAATATTCAAGCAGGTTCTGACCGATAGCGGGGTCAGTCAGTATATTGCAGGCTGGCTTAGCGGTTCAAACCTCTCACCCTTATTCCTGGGATGGCTCATTGCAGCGATCATTCGGGTATGTGTGGGATCAGCAACGGTTGCCGGGTTAACGGCAGCCGGTATTATCCTTCCTATGCTATCAGGAGGTACCGTCAACGCCGAGCTGATGGTTTTATCAATCGGAGCCGGCAGTCTTATGCTGTCGCATGTTAATGATGTCGGTTTTTGGATGTATAAGGAATACTTTACCCTGAGTGTAAAAGATACTTTTTTGACCTGGACAGTCATGGAAACAATTGTAGGCATTTCAGGACTTCTGGGAGTTTTGTTGCTAAACCAACTAATTTAATTCAAATGAATACAAATCCCGAATCAAGACTGGCGGAACTGAAACTGATCCTCCCGCCCTCGCCCAAACCACTGGGTGTTTATAAGCCGGTGCTTATCATTGGCAAGTTTTTGTATGTATCCGGCCAGGGACCTATGCGTGCGGATGGTTCGCTGATTATCGGCAGGCTGGGTGACAGCCTGAGCCTGGAAGAAGGCAAGCAGGCTGCCCGCCAGGTCGGATTGACAATGTTGTCCACCATTAAAGCGCAGGTTGGCGATCTGAATGGCATAAAACGAATTGTAAAAGTATTGGGAATGGTAAACAGTACACCCGACTTTGGACAGCATCCGGCAGTTATTAACGGGTTCAGTGAGTTAATGGCCGAGGTTTTTGGTGAAGATTACGGCATAGGTGTCCGAAGCGCTGTAGGGATGTTTTTGCCAATGAATATAGCTGTTGAAATAGAGGCAATGTTCGAGCTTACATAAGCTGGTACGGATGGACAATGCCCGGTTACCTATGCAGTGGTATGAAATCAGCCAGGCGGAAGAAGTTCCGGGCCCGGCATTACTGGTTTATCCCGACCGCATCACGGAAAACATACGGAGGATGATATCCATTGCAGGAGGTCCTTCAATGCTGCGTCCGCATGTGAAAACGCATAAAATGTCGGCTATTGTCAACCTTCAGCGGAAAATGGGCATTGAAAAATTCAAATGCTCTACCCTGTCGGAAGTAGAAATGACAGTTAAATGCGGCGCAAAAGATGTAACGTTGGCCATGCAGCCTGTTGGTCCGCAACTACCGGGGTTGTTTGCCCTTAAACGAAAATACCCCGGGTCGGATATATCGGTTATTGCCGATGATGCCGAAATTCTCCTTCAACTGTCATCCCTGGCGGTGACCGGTTCGATGAACCTTGGAGTGTGGCTGGACATCAATAACGGGATGGACAGAACAGGTGTTTTGCCGGGTAAGGCCTTTGATCTTTACAGGATGATGTGCGAACTTCCCGGAATCGTTGCCCGGGGATTACATGTATATGATGGCCACATTCATGATGAGGACATCCATAAACGGCTCAAAACCGTTGAAAAATCATATGCGCCTGTCAATGAATTGATTGCATCTCTTACCCTCTGCGAACTTCCGGTTCCGGCTGTTATTGCAGGCGGGACACCCTCTTTTCCCATCCATGCCAGGCACGAAAATGTAGAAGTCAGTCCGGGTACCCTTATCCTCTGGGATGCCGGTTATGGTGAACACTATAGGGATCTGGACTTTTTGAATGCGGCCGTACTGTTAACCCGGGTGGTCAGCCGTCCCGACAGCAACCTCGTTTGCCTTGACCTGGGCCATAAGGCTATTGCTGCCGAGATGCCCCATCCGAGGGTCCGGTTGCTGGAGATTCCGCCCCATGAATTCGTCAATCACAGTGAAGAGCACCTTGTCATAAAACTTCACGGGGCAGAAAAGTACACCCCGGGCGACATAATTTATGGCATTCCATGGCATATTTGTCCCACAGTAGCCCGGTATCCCTTTGCCTATGTTGTTCGTGATCATGTGGTTACCGAAAAATGGCAGATTGATGCCCGGGACAGGATGATCAGTGTTTAAAATCATAAAATACCGCGGCTTATGCAGTTGATTATGGATGGCCATCTCGACCTGGCCATGAACGCCCTGGAATGGAACCGTGATCTTACCCTTCCTGTTAAAGAAATAAGAAAACAGGAAGCCGGTATGCAGGATAAACCGGACAGGATGCATGGAACTGTTAGTTTTCCTGCCATGAGGGAAGGAAAAATAGGACTTTGTGTTGCAACCCAGATTGCCCGGTATGTGAAAAGCGGTAATCCTCTTCCGGGATGGAAATCTCCCTGCCAGGCATGGGCAATGACACAGGGACAACTGGCATGGTATAAATGCATGGAAGAAGCTGGCCAGATGGTACAGATCACGGAAAGGGAGAAACTGGAAAGACACCTCCTGCTATGGGAAGGTTCTGCAGACAATAAACCTATTGGATACATACTCAGTCTCGAAGGGGCTGATTCAATCATTTCACCGGCACATCTCGAAAAGGCTTACGATAGTGGTCTCCGGGCAATCGGACCGGCTCATTATGGGCCGGGTACCTATGCCCAGGGAACTGATGCAGAAGGAGGCATCACCTCAAAGGGACGTGAACTGTTAAAAGAAATGGAACGCTTCAATATCATCCTTGACGCTACCCATCTGAATGATCAGAGCTTTTGGGAGGCCATGGACCTTTTCCATGGACCTGTCTGGGCCAGTCATAACAACTGCCGTGTATTAGTTCCCCATAACCGGCAGTTTTCCGATGATCAGATCAGGGAACTTATCCGACGGGATTCAGTCATAGGGGTGGCCCTTGACGCCTGGATGATGGTACCGGGATGGGTAAGGGGTAAATCCACACCCGAATCAATGCAGGTGACCCTTCAGCTCATGGCTGACAATATTGATCATATTTGCCAGCTTGCAGGCAACGCAAATCATACGGCCATCGGATCCGACCTCGATGGGGCTTTCGGAACCGAACAATGCCCCGGTGACATAGATACCATTGCAGATTTGCAAAAATTGCCGGATATATTGAAATCCAGGGGTTATAAGGAACAGGAAATCGGAAATATTCTCTGCAGGAACTGGGTGGATTTCTTAAGGAGGAATTGGAAGTAATAAAGACAGGGTGAAGGGTGAAGGCTGAAGGCTGAAGGCTGAAGGCTGTAGGCTGAAGGCTGTAGGCTGTAGGCTGAAGGATGAAGGCTGAAGGATGAAGGATGAAGGGTGAAGGCTGAAGGCTGAAGGGTTGAGATGTCTTCGAAATTCATTATTCGGTGTTCGATGTTCGGTGTTATTTACGTTTAAATAATTTCGAACATCCAACACCCAATACCGAACACCGAAGACGTTCCACCTTCAGCCTTCAGCCTTCAGCCTAAACCCCTATTTCAATCCCCTCCTGATCAAAAGCGGTTCTTCCGATGGTTCCTGTCCCCTGAATTTTTTATACTGTTTCATTGCCTCATCATCACCCGATTCTGCCAGGCAATATTTTCTGAATTTAGCTGCGAGTTCAGGGTTATAAATATTCCCGGATTCCCTGAATGCACTGAATGCATCAGCATCAAGCACAGCAGCCCATATATACACATAATACCCTGCTGCATATCCCCCGTCATAAATATGTGCAAAATAGGTACTGCGGTACCTCGGGAAAATCTCCCTGATCAGTCCGATCTTATTCATGGCCTGAGTTTCGAATTCAGCCGGATTCACCCTTGTGGTATCGGTCAGTTCGTGATAATCCATATCAAGTATAGCAGCTGCCAGGTACTCAACTGTCTCAAAACCCTGGTTAAACAAACCGCTTTTCTTGATTTTTTCAATTAATTCATCCGGTATAACTTCTCCGGTATTATAATGTTTTGCATACGCTTTCAATACTTCCGGTTCACCGGCCCAGTTTTCCATCACCTGGGATGGTAATTCAACATAGTCATTTGGAACATTCCCGGCGGTACGGTAATACTTGCCCTGCGAAAACAGGCCATGCAGGCTGTGTCCGAACTCATGAAACAAGGTGGTCACCTCATCCCAGTTGAGCAAAGCCGGAACACCGGCAGAAGGTTTTGTGAAGTTGCATACAACGGTCATGACCGGATCAATCCGTTTTCCATCCTCAATTACAGCAGACCTGAAATCACCGCACCATGCACCGGCTCCTTTATTATCACGCGGATAATAATCGAGGTATAAAATTCCCACGGGTTGCCCGTTGGCTTCCTTAACTTCAAAGGTCTCAACATCCTTTTGATATACAGGAAGATCAGTGCGTTGCGTAAAGGTAATACCATACAATTTGTTAGCAACCATGAACATTCCGTCTCTCACATTTGCCAGGCTGAAATATGGGCGGAGCTGGCTGTCATCAAGGTCGAATTTTTCTTTTCTTACTTTCTCTGCATAATACCACCAATCCCAGGGCTCCAGTTTGAATTTGCCTCCCTCGCGATCAATCATCTTCTGCATTTCAACTACTTCCTTCTTTGCAATTTTCAGAGAAGGAACCCATAACTTGTTCAGAAATTCGTCGACCTTCTCAGGTGTTTTGGCCATATTATCATCAATAATATAGGCGGCATAATTTTTAAAGCCCAGTAATTGCGCCTTTTTTGCCCTCAGGGAAGCCATTTTAGCTACAACATCATTATTGTCGTTCTTATTGCCATTATTTCCCCGCATAAAGTAGCCCCGGTAAATTTTTTCTCTCAGTTCACGATTTTCTGCAAATTGAAGAAATGGGATCATACTGGGTTTCGACAATTTAAATACCCAACCTTTCACACTGTCTGCCTGGGCAGTTTCAGCAGCCGCATCTATGACTCCCTGGGATAAACCAGCGAGATCGGATGAATCCGTAATGACCAGTTTAAAATTCCTATTGGTTTCCGCCAGCAGATTTTCTCCGAATGTGAGCGATAAAAGTGACAGTTCAGCGTTTAATTTCCTTAGTTCAACCTGCTTTTCAGGGGATAAATTGGCTCCCATACGTTCAAAATCCCTAAAATACTTCTGCGTTACCCTTAACTGCTGTGAGTCGAGTTTCAGTTCAAGGCTGTTGTCGTAAACTGCTTTGATGCGGCTAAACAGACCAGCATTCAGATAAATATCATCATTATGCTTTGACATAAGCGGATTAACCTGCCTTGCGATTGCCTGCATCTGCTCATTTGTATTGGCCTCATTGAGGGCATAGAACACCTTGTTTACTTTTGTCAGAAGTTTTCCGGAACGGTCAAAAGCCAGGATGGTGTTTTCAAATGCCGGAGTTTCCTTATTGTTAACCAATTCATCAATTTCGGCTTTCTGCTGTTTCATTCCCTCGATAAACGCCGGTAAATAATCCGTTGTATCAATTTCGCTGAACGGAGGCACACCAAAAGGCGTTTTGTATTCACTGAAAAAAGGATTTTCACTCATTGAATTCTTATTACAGCCTGATAATAACAACAGGCTTACGCTCGCAAAAATAAGGGATAAGTTTTTCATTATTGCATGGTTAAAAGTGATTGGTTGAAAATATCAGAAATTGAAATTAAAAAACATGATAAATATACATTATTCTCATATTAGGAATGTATATAAATTGTAAAACAAATTCATTTCTAAATCATGTGAAAGGCAAGATTTACGGTACTTTTTGTAACCAATCAGTCAGAATTTCGTTACATTTTAAAACTAAATTTTGTAATCAACTTACGTCTATTCAATGCACTCTCATGATTACAAAAATCCCCACGATCCTTATCTTACTGATTGTTTGCCACCTGCCGCATCAGCAATTGTTTTCCCAATATATAAGCCATGATAATTATACGGGTTTCTGGGAAGACTCACTGACATGGGATCCCCCCGGGTCCTCTCCTCATGATTTCCTTTCAGGATACGATATTACAATTAACGGAATTATTACTGCCGTCGGATCACTGGGCTTTTACAACCTGGCTTCCAACCTCATTGTGAATGATACCCTTGTTGTAAAAGGAAACCTATTCCTTCATAATAATAATGATCTCATCATTAACGACCAGGGAATTCTGATTATCAGGGGAAATCTCTGGATTGATGAGCACAGCCATATCACCGCAAACGGCTGCTTAATTGTCACCGGGAATATCTATGTTGATAATTTCCGTCATTACGGTTCATTTACGAGCAACGATGACCCTCCTGCTGCATTTTTCGGCGGGTCTGTATATCCGCATGAAATCAGGGACGATGAGCCGGATTATTCTGTTCTCAATTGCAGCTCTCCAATAACGAATCCCTATCCAAATTCAGGTTGCACTTCTGGTAACATGTTAGATCTGGAAAATGATCCTGTATACCCGTTTTTTCTTACCACCTGCAATATACACAATGAAACAGTAAATATTTCGGTATGCCCGGGTGATTCGATCCACCTTGCGGCAAACGGAGGTGCTGATTATTACTGGAATGGTCCGGCCGGTTTCACAAGTGAATTGCAAAATCCGTCGCTGGCCGGAGCAGATTCCACCATGGCAGGAACATATACTGTAATTAAATCGGAAGATTATGACTGCGAAGCAACTGATACTACACTTGTAATTGTTAATCTGCGGACTGTGGTAAGCTTAACCAGCAGTGATGACACTCTATGCATGAATGAGCAGCGGGCTTTAACCGGGTCGCCGGCAGGGGGCATATTTAGAGTTGAAAAAGGACCCGGCCAACTGGAGGGTAGTATTCTTACCCCATCCGGATCCGGAAAAATATACCTGGAATATTCAATTGAGGATGAGTGCAGTAACACGGCGATGCAGACGATCATTTCATACCCGCAGCCACATCCTTTTGCCGGGCCGGATCAGGAATTGAATTACCTTTTTGAAACAAAACTTGAAGCTACACTGGACATAGGCGAAACCGGAACCTGGTCACTGATCTCAGGAACCGGAGAAATCGAAGATATCCATTCCCCTGAGTCAGCTATAACCGGCTTGTCTCCCGGTGAAAGCATCTTTTTATGGACCGTAAACAACGGGTTGTGTGAATCCGGATCACAGGTCACCATTACGGTCCTTGACCCGGTTGTTCCAACCGTTTTTACTCCCAATGGCGATGGCATAAATGATGCTTTTTACATTTCAAAAGGTGGAGTACCTTTTGACATAACCGTTTTCAATCAATGGGGAATAATTGTGTACGAAAGTCCTTCCTTCATTTTCCATTGGGATGGCTCTGATCAGAAAGGAAATTTACTTCCGCCCGAAACCTATTTCTATGAGATGAAATTTGAGAATGGCTTAATAAAAAAAGGAACGGTATTAATAGTACGATAAATGAACCGCACTTTTCTTTTAATAGCAATTATTTTTTTACCGCTTGGATTAAGCGGGCAGGTAAGCCATTTATCAAATCTGCATAATCTCGATAAACTTGCATTTAACCCTTCTTTTGCCGGCTCGCAGGACGCATTAAGCATTGCCGCCCTTTACCGGAGTCAGTGGGTGGGTTTTGATGATGCCCCCAAAAATTACTCATTATCCACTCATGCCCCTTTTTATAATAATCGGATGGGCCTGGGATTGCTGGTGGAAAAAAGCAGCGTGGGCATATTCAAAGAAACCAATCTGATGGCAAATTATGCCTACAAAATGGAATTGTCAAATGCCAGGTTGTCTTTTGGAATGGGTTTTGGTGCCTCCATTTATAATATTGCCTGGAATGAACTGGTTTCCTCGGCCAATGGCGACGCCCTTCTGATGAATGAACCGGAATCAGATGCTATCCCGAATTTCAGTCTTGGAACCTTTTATTCTACCCGGAATTATTTCATAGGCTTTTCAATTCCATATCTTCTAATCCGGGAGCTTGACGAGATAACCGGGGAATACCATGTTGCATACGATATTTCCAGGAATAACCTCCACCTCACCGGAGGATATACTTTTGAACTGAATCCCCAGTTCAACCTTTCACCATCCATGCTAATAAAGTATCAGCCCACCGGCACAATGCAGCTGGATGTCCATTTACAGGCCGCTTTCAAAGATATGATTTCAGCAGGCCTGGGTTTCCGGAATGAGAATACCCTTATAGGTACGCTGGAGGTTCGCTTGAATCCTCAATTGAGAATGGCATATGCCTGTGATTTTGATTTAAGTCCCCTTGGAAAATATAAAGGTGGTTCTCATGAGATAGGAATCAATTATGTTTTCAGTTTTGAGAGAAATGTTGTGGGTCCCCGTCAATTCTGAGCCATGAAACAGACAACGAATCTCTCTTGCCTTGTGCTCTTTTTGACCCTTATTTCAGGAACGGCATCATACGCGCAATATGAAAGTTTCATTGTTAAAAGAACAACTTTCAGCTCGAGAATTACAGATGAATTCTCACCCGCATGGTACAGGGATGGCCTGGCTTTCTGTTCTAATCAGGTCGTTAAGTCAATCATAGGCTACAATGAAAATCAAAAAGGGCTGTTCAATATACTCTATGTGAAAAAAACAAGTTCCGGGTGGAAACAACCCGGAATTTTGGCAGTTGAGCTGAATACTATTTACAATGACGGCCCTGTTTCATTCAACTCATCCGGAAACACTGCCTATTTTTCACGAAATAACAGGGTGGATAATGTATTTGGAAATGTGAATGATACAACAAATAAACTCGGGATATTCACTGCTCTGCTATCCGGTGAAAAATGGACTGATATTAAACCATTCCCATTTTCTGATCCGCGGTTCAATTATTCAACACCTGCTCTTTCTCCCGATGAAACCAGAATTTATTTTTCTTCTGACAAGCCTGGCGGATATGGCGGTATGGATCTTTATTACAGCGATTTTCGGGATGGAAACTGGAAGGAGCCCGTCAACCTGGGTCCTCAAATTAACACTGCCCGCAGTGAATCGTTTCCCTTTGCCTCCCCCGATGGAAAATTGTTTTTTTCTTCCGACGGACTACCCGGGTTTGGCGGGAAAGACATTTATTACTCGAAACAAATCGAAGAAACATGGATAACCCCGGTACATCTTGATTCTGCCATAAATTCACATGCTGACGATTTTGGTTTGATCACTGATTCCACATTTAAACAAGGCTATTTTTCTTCCAACAGGATGAATACCGATGATATATTCAGTTTTACATTATTTCAACCCGGGTTTGCCCATTGTGATACCATTCAGGAAAATAACCACTGCTATACATTTTATGATGAAAGGCAGCAATTGATCGATACTGTGCCTGCAATATACAGCTGGGATTTTGGCGATGGAAAAATAAGGAAAGGCAAAGAAGTACAGTACTGTTTCCCCGGTGCCGGAGACTATACGGTAAGGCTAACCATAACGGATGCCATTGAAGGAAAGGTAATAGCCGAAGGGATAGAGTATAAGGTTAATCTCAGCGATGCTGATCAGGCCCTAATCCATTCCGATAATATCGGACTTGTAAATCAGCCGATGCCATTTCATGGAATAACAACCAGTTTAACTGAATTTAATCCGACTGCATATTATTGGGACTTCGGAGATGGTTTCCGTCCTGGCGGGCTAATTGAGAATATGACTTACGGGAAAACAGGGGAATTTACCGTGCGGCTTGGCTTATGGGGACAAAAAGACAGCCTTGGCAATATCCCTGAAAAATGTTACCAGAAAGATATACGCATATTCAGGAGATTTGAGGAACTGGCCTTGACAGGCATGAACGAAGGACCCATGCAAATCAGGGTATTCCTGATGGACGACCTCCCGGAAATTCAAAAGCAGAAAATCAAAGAAATTTTTATTTATGCAGGGGATCTTGATCAGGGAGCCGGTTCGCCGGTAATTGAAAAAATATCCTCTATGTTGCGTGATGACCCGGATATAAGTCTTGAAACAGTAACCATTCCGGCCGAGAGTACTCAGGATGGTCCCCTGGCATCGGAAAAGCTGAGCCAGGAATTTGCCTGCCATTTCAGAAATCAAATGTTACCTCGAAATTCATTTCATTGTACGGTTGGAAAATTACCAGCAGGTACTTTCAAAAAAAGCCGAAATGAAAACAAAACAGGTAAAATGATCGTAGAATTTATATTTATGAAATCAATAAACCCTTGAATGCCTAGAACAGGGTGCGCTATATTATTCCTTTTTTGCAGCCATTTTGCCTGCTATTCACAATCGGCACCTGCTGTTGATGAGAATATCCCGTACCTTATGACATTTGGGGCAAATGCAAGCACGGCCTGGGGAGATGATGATTTCTGCCAGATCTTTTATTGTGTTATTCCGGCCTCACAAACACAACCCGTGTATATCCGCGTTTATGATCCGGATACAGGTGGCAGTCTGGATGAAGCCAAGGGCGCATTCAATACAGTAGTCAGCTTTTCTGTATACGGAGGTAAAGGTTGTTGGTCTGATTCCTCATCCCAACAAAGCGGCTATCTGCTTTCCACAAAATCGTTTGGTGCTGATCCCAAATATGACAGGAAATGGTTCAGTTTTGGCCCTTTTAATCCTTCAGAAGGTGAATATGTTGAGAAGCTGAGAGGGCATGTTTTCAAGATCATTGCAAAGGGAGTTTCAGGTGATGATGGGAATATTTATAAATATTTTCTGAGTACAAATCCAACACAAAATATCCAACCGGAAGGCGGAAATTTATTCACCTACAAATATCATTTCAGGCTTTCTGATGATCCAAAGCACATTTGCCAGATATATCCTTTCGTCGATGACAAGACGATTTCTATTGAGATATCCAATTTCGACTGGGATAATGATGGGATCATCCGTATTTTTTCCGTGGCCAAAAATGGCGTTTTATGTGAGACATCAGGAGAAAACAACTGGGTCGTCAGGCGTTTCCCAATCGTGGAAGAAGAAAAAAACTCTACGGTGGAGATACAGTTTGTCAAGAATCAATCTGCACAAATCAGGAATAATAATGTGGTGATTGCCGTGCGAAATCAATATGGTATTTCTTTACCCTTTTATGTTGTTCCTATCGGTGGTATTCCGGTATATACTCCGAAAATAAAAATGAAACAATAACCACAATGGGTTATACCGGCAAAACAATAAAGACTTTCCTGTTAGTCTGGCTTTCCGTTTTCCCGGGAAAGGCAATAAGCCAGAATTACAGATTTCTCAGCTTTAAATCGGAAAAAGAACTGGCACAACCATACGTATATTCTATTTTACAGGATTCACAAGGGTATTTATGGGCTGCAACAGGGGGTGGATTATCAAAATATAATGGATTTGCGTTTGAACACTTTACCATACATGATTCTCTTGCGGATAATTTCGTTACATGCGGCATCGCTAACGGGAATGATTTATGGTTTGGCCATATGAATGGCAGAATAACCCGCTATCATAAAAAAAAGTTCAGCAAAGTCGGTTCAACCGGACGTGAATTGAGTCCGGTTACCCACTTTGCCAGGGATCCCAACGGACATATCTGGTTCAGCACATATGGAGAAGGTTTATTCAAACTTGATGAAAATAAGTCCGGCTTTAAATCAAGGCCATTCGGAGACCGGCGATATATCCATACATTTGAATTTGTAAATGAAAATGAAGTTCTTCTAGGCACAGGAACGGGGTTGATGATATGCCGCCTTTTTGGATCCGATACTATAAGAAGTTTTACGCAGATCAGAAACATACCTGAAACCAAAATAACGGGTATCCAAAAGAAAAGAAACGGATCGGGATATTATATATCCACTGAGAATGAGGGATTGTACCATGTAACCGTGAATAAACATGATTTCCATGTTACGAAAATTATTCCGGCATCCGGCACCGGATTTCATCGAATCCAACAGATTATGGAAGACAGCCATTCTGACTTATGGGTAGCCACAATCGGTAACGGATTAATCAGGTTAACTCTAAAAGGATCAGCCAGTCCTGAAATTACCTATTTTAACAAACCGGGTGGTTTTGTGACTGATAACGTTAAAACCGTATTTGAGGACAGGGAAGGAGTAATCTGGAGTGGTAATTATGGGGACGGTTTAACCCAGATCATCCCTGCCCCGTTCGGACAGGTGAAATTGAATGCCGGACTTTATGGAAAAAATGTTACTTCAATATATACAAGTGGAAATTTTCAGTGGATCGGAACGGAAAAGGGATTGCTGAAAAAGGACAGCAGAACGGGAAACATTTTGAGATTTTATAATCAAAAAAATGGTTTGCCTGAGGATAACATCACAGCCATTTTTTCCGCAAACGGGAAGGATTTTTGGATAGGAACCGGTAAAACCGGACTATTTTGCCTGAACGAGCAAAAAGGGACTATCAGAAGTTTTTCGCTCGAAGAAAATTCATTGGCAAATTCAATAACACAAATTACCGGCCGTGGGGAAAACATATGGGTTGGCACTCAAAAAGGACTTTGCCTTATTCATTCCGTCAAACAGGAAAAAACCTGGTATTCAATCAATCAGGGCGGTTTGCCGCATAATTTTATCAATAGCCTGTATCTTGATAAGCAAGGCAGACTTTGGGTAAGCACAAACAGCAATACTCTTGCTTATATCAAAGACGGGAAGGTAAAAAGAATTGAAATGTCATCGGGAACAGGGGTACTTACACTTGGAGAGGTTACAGAAGACTCTTTATCACGGATCTGGGTAGGCTCATACGGGGAAGGTATTTTTATGCTCGGCAACGATTCAATAATAAACCTTAATGCACGGCAGGGTCTTCTATCCAACTATTGTTATTCAGTCACCTGTGATAATCAGAATAATATCTGGATCGGTCACAGGGGAGGCATTAGCCGAATCAGGACAAGTGATTATTCAATAAAGGTCATTCAGGATCAGGCAATTATACCTGAAGATTGCCAATTCAACCGGAATGCGATCTTTCCCGATCAGGAGGTCATCCTGTTTGGTTCAGATATGGGTTTGTATTCATATGACAACCGGATTGAAATACCGGTTCAAAAAGCACCGGTTCTCGTTGTTACTTCAATACGGATCAATGAGAATGAAGTTGATCCTGACTCTAAAAATATTGATCTGGTTCCGGGAAGCTACAAATTAAAAATTACCTTTCTGGGCATTAGTCTGAAAGATCCATCCCTGGTCAGCTATCAATATAAATTAGAGGGCTATGATCAATGGTCAGATGTTACACGCAATAATGAAGTGACCTATAATCATCTTTCAAATGGCAGGTATAAATTTATTTTAAAGGCATCTGACAGTGATGGGAATGTAACGGTCACACCTCTTACGATCAATATAAAAATCCGGATACCGCTGTGGAAAAAATGGTGGTTTTATTCCATTCTGGTCATATTGATCCTGATTTTGATTATGTTATACATCAAATGGAAATTGCACAGGTTAACCATTGAAAAGCAAATTCTGGAAGAAAAGGTACTTAAGAGAACAAATGAGATCGAATGTCAGAAAAATGAGCTTGCATTACAGCGTGATATGATTGAAAGGAAGAATGCCAATATTACTTCGAGTATATTGTATGCCAGTCAGATACAGAATGCTATCCTGCCTCCGGAGGAATTCATTAACAAGTTGTTGCCCGATAATTTTATTTTGAATTTGCCAAAAGATATTGTGAGTGGTGACTTCTTCTGGATAACCGAAAAGGATAACAAAATAATATTTACCGTTGCGGATTGCACAGGGCATGGCGTACCGGGGTCCTTTATGAGTTTGCTTGGGATTACGCTGATCAGCGAAATTGTTAACGTTTTTGGAATTGTGGAATCGGATGAAATAGTGACCGCTCTTCGGGATAAGGTGATTGAATCACTGCAGCAAAAGCGCAAGGCAATTACCACTTCTGACGGGATGGATATTGCCTTATGCGTGATGGACAGGAAGAACAAGACCATTCAATTCACGGGTGGAATGAATGACCTGGTCTATATTCATCAGGGCATACCGGAGGTGATTGAAGCAGATCATATTTCGGTAAGTGTCCTGTATTCAGATTATGGAAAATTCTCAAAAAAAGAAATTCATTTCGAAAAAGGAGATGTACTTTACTTAGCTTCAGATGGGTTTCAGGACCAGTTTGGGGGAAACCGGGATAAGAAATTTCTCAGGCAACGGTTTCATGCTTTATTGACTGAAATCTCGCAAATGCCAATGGCGGTTCAGAAAGAAGTGCTTGAAAAAAGGCTCCGGGAATGGATGGGATCAACTGTTCAAACAGACGATATCACAGTTATGGGTATTCGATTATAAGACCTCCCTTTTATTAGTCTTCCGGCTTTTTTTCTTCCGGGGGATTTTTCAGGATAGTTGTCCTGATACCTGAAAAAACGGATTTAAAACAATAGTTAATCAGGAACCTTTCAGGATCCCTTTTATGATCTATCTCTCCCTCCCTGACCTCCTTGCCGGGAAGTGGATTGGCATCGATCAGCTTCCGGTTTGCAATAAAGGTGATAATCTTTTGCTTAATTCCTGTTGAATCACCGGTTTTCTTGTTTAATACAGTAACTTCCAGCCCATGATAAAGTAGTTTCATTCTACCGGTAGCTTTTGTATTATTCGCTACAAAATAGAAATTCATCCCATCGATCTTTCCTGCCCTGGCGATCAAAAAGGCACTGTTTTCGAGCATAGGATTAAGTTCCTTTACCTCAAAATCCGAAAGGTTACCGCTCATTGTAAATGTATTTTGTTTTTCAAACAATTTGGCTTTCAGTAAGATATTGATCGGGCTTTTATCCATAAACATCCCTTTTGCCCTGAGTAGGAGAAATGCCTCCTTTTCTTTGTAGGTTGTATCATTTGAAATTTTATAAATAGAAGAACTGATTCCGGAGAAGGTGATCATGCCATAAGCCCTGGCATCATCCACCATTTCAGTATAAACCACATTCCCTTGCAAAATTCCGATTGAATCAATATTCAGTTCACCCTTATAGTCATAAATCATTTCCTGAAAAATGGGTTTTATTGTATGGTTGAATTTTTTTCTTTTATCACGATAAACCTGAATATCCATATTGCTTATTTTAATAAAAGAACTGAAGATTGTGCCGGATTTGACGTAATCAATTGCCGGAAAATCGTGAATGAAAATGTCATGGAATCGCGCATCAATTTTATCGGTTTCAAATCTGAATCGTGCCATGAAATTCCTGTCGGAAAGATTAGGCTGGATAGAAAACTCCTTAATTTCCAAAATCTTGGATAAGGCAGAATAATGAATACTATCTGCGGTAATTGTATATGTACTGTCTGCGGAAACTGCCTGAATTTCTTCTGCATTAAATTGCAACTGGCCTATCGCATGTTGTGATATGGTATCCTTCGGGGCAATATGAAAGCCAAACAATTTCAATGATCCGTTCTTCAGCCGGTATGCCTTTGCATTTGAAAGATTTCGCAAATCAAGTCCGATACTGTCAAAGGATGCGATATCTATCCGTAAGTGAAGTGTGGATATAATCGCCGGGGCTTCCCTGTCCGGAAAGGGTAAATTCCCTACAACAACAGGTTCGCTGATAACTAACCGGCTGCAATGATAGTCACGCCGAAAAACGGCTTTTAATACGCGGACACCGGTAATCCTTACCGAGGATATCATGCCGTTCAGATCTCCCTTAGCTTCATTTGCGGTATCCGTGTAAACAGAGATCGATTTGAGCTCAATACCGGAGCGGAGATAAAGGATATTAACCTTTTTAATCTCAATTGTATATTTATTGCTTGTCTTATTAAGGGAGGACTGGATTTTGTCTTTTACAAAAGATTCCAGGTACAAAACCGTAATTAGTTTCACTAATAAGGCAAATAAAATAACGCTGGTCAGAATTATCAGAATTACTTTTCTTCTCATCGTTCAATTTCACATATAACATTCAGAAGGAGAACAATCTGAAGGTGCTATATGTTCGAGGTTTAGTAGAGACAAGGCAATGCCTTGTCTGTACGATTTCCACCTATGACAGGAATGCAGTTCTGCAGTTCGAAAGAAGTGACAAGAGACGAGTGACAAGTGACAAGGAAGAAATCCCGCCTTTGCAGAAGCTATGACGGGAGAAGCAAATCTCTTGTCCCTAAATACTTCCCAGTGCCTGGTCAAGATCCCGTTTGATATCATCAATATGTTCAATGCCTACGGAAAGCCTGAGTGATCCGGGAACAACACCTGAAATCACCTGCTCGGCTTCGCTGAGCTGCTCATGTGTTGTAGAAGCCGGATGAATTATTAGAGTTTTGGCATCTCCTACATTAGCCAGGTGGCTGATCATCTTCACATTGTTCACAAGTTTATCGGCTGCATCTTTTCCGCCTTGAACAGTGAATGCAAGCACTCCTCCAAAGCCGTTTGTAAGGTATTTTTTAGCCAATGCATGGTAAGGACTGGTTTCAAGTCCGGGATAATCTACTTTAACTACTTTCGGATGTTTTGAAAGCCATTTCGCAATTTCGAGTGCGTTATCCACGTGACGCTGCACCCGAAGCGATAAGGTTTCAAGTCCCTGCAGGAACAGAAAGGCGTTGAATGGACTGAGTGCGGATCCATAATCACGTAATCCTTCAACTCTTGCCCTGATTATAAAAGCAATGTTACCGAACGGACCGCCTGTACCAAAAACATCCCAGAATTTTAATCCATGATAACCTTCGGAAGGTTCGGTAAATTGCGGAAACTTACCATTGCCCCAGTTAAAATTCCCCCCGTCTACAATTACTCCGCCAATGCTTGTACCATGACCGCCAATCCATTTGGTGGCGGATTCAACCACAATGCTGGCACCATGCTGCAATGGCCTGAAAAGATAACCACCTGCCCCGAAAGTATTGTCAACGATAAGCGGGATATTATGCTTTTTGGCAACCCCGGCAATCTGTTCGAAATCAGGAATATTAAACCGCGGATTGCCAATGGTTTCAAGATAGATAGCCTTTGTTTGATCATCAACCAGCCTGTCAAAATCATCAGCCTTATCCCCTTCAACAAATTTAACTTGAATGCCGAGCCTTTTCAACTGTACCTTGAACTGGTTATAGGTACCCCCGTACAAATAAGAAGTGGAAACCAGGTTATCACCAGCCTGTAAAATATTTGTCAGGGCAATAAACTGGGCTGCCTGGCCTGAAGAAGTGGCCAACGCCGCGACCCCACCTTCGAGTGCAGCGATGCGTTTTTCAAATACATCCGTTGTGGGATTCATAATTCGGGTGTAGATATTACCGAATTCCTTGAGACCAAACAGCCGGGCAGCATGTTCAGAATCATTGAAAACATAGGAGGAAGTCTGGTAAATTGGCACTGCACGTGAATTTGTTGCCGGATCTGGTTCTTGTCCTGCATGAAGCTGCAGTGAATCGAAATGTAGATTTTCTAAAGACATGGTGGATTTACGATTTACGATTTATGATTTACGATTGTGCGTTTCCATATCACCTTTCCACATTGGCAGGGATCGGAAACTCAAATACTTCTGTTACAAAGATCGGGAATATGTGTCATATTCTGTATCCCGTTTTTGCGGTATATTATGTACCGCATTTGTGGTATATATCAGATCTGGTATTCAATGGTATCAATAATGCCGCTCCTGATTGCATACATAACCAGTTCAGAAGCATTGTTGACCTTTGCCTTCCGGAAGATGTTCTTCCGGTGTGTCATGATTGTGTGAAAACTTACATTTTTCCTTGAGGCAATCTCTTTGGTGGTCATCCCTTCGGCAATGAGCTTTACGATTTCATTTTCCGAAGCAGTCAATGAGTTATTCTCCTGTATCACTTTCTTCCATTCTCCTTTTTCGAGAAGAATCTCCATTACTTCCCTGCCGTAGAACTTCTTGCCCTGCAGGGTATGATCAACTGCATTCAGTATCTCGGTTTCACCACTGGATTTAAAAAGAATGTTCTTAACTCCGATTGAATCCAGCCCGGCAAGCTCATTTCGGGTTAATGAATTCGTGAGAACCAGCACCGGGGTTGAACCTGAACAAATAACTGATTTCAAATCTGCGGAACTATCAAAATCGAAATGATTTACGTCGATTATAAGTAAGGATAGCTGTCCTTCATTTATCGATTTTTCAAGATCCTTCCGTGTTGTGACAATTTCTTTTACCGTAAAATGATACTTCTCAGTCAGCAATTCAGCCAGTGACCTGGAAACAAGGTATTGACAATCGGCGATAAGAACCCGTTTTTCAGATGGGGACATAATTCGGAGTTTTATTCATCAGGATTAACTGTATCCGACAATTTACGGATAAATGGTTCAAGGTATGTTTTTGATATAGGAACAGTAATATTAACAGGGGATTCAAAATTTATGATCAGTCCTTCTCTTTCCCTTCGAATCGTTCTGACATGGTCAATATTTATTATAAATGACCGGTGACACCTGACCAAATTTTTAGCCGGAAATTCCTGTTCAATTCGTTTCAGTGTAGTTCTGATCATGTACTTTAATTGTTTATCCCTGTCGAGGTAATGAATGAGAACATAATTGTCCGCAGCTTCCAGGTAAAGGAGGTCTTCGCGTTTCACTGAAAACCGGAGTATGCCCTTTTCATCCCGGAAAGGAATCATGGCCCATTGTCCGGTCTGTTTCCCGGCAATCTGGTTGTCGGTATTCCCGGAACGACCCATGCTTATTTTCTCAAGCAATACATACTTTTCCTTAAATGACAAATAGAGCCAATAAATGGCATAGGGAAGCAAAATAATGAAGGCTGTAATTCTGACTGTATTCCGCAAAATAATCATAAAGTCCTTTTGCCCCTGTAGAAAAAACCGTTGTATTACAGCATAAACAAAAGCCATGGAGAGGATCTCACCTATAATCCAAAGTGCATATTCTCCATAACGGATAGACTTTTTTCTTGAAATCAGGTACATCAGCAGCCTGCTCACCACAATAACAAGCATGCCGATCAGTATGACTATACTGGAATAAAAGAACAACTGAAATTCAGTTACGTTTAACCAGTTATCCACCCCAAATGGTGCATAAATATTAATGAAAACCAGGGCAAATATTGCAGTAAACAAGACAAAACTGACGATGTTCCTCCTGTCGGTAAAATATTCAGGTATTTCTTTCTCCCAGAGCAACATATTTCAGCTTTTTGTGCCAATAAAAGTACGTAAATTTTAAATGAGGTTGGACTCCATTTACATTTTTCACCCCTGCAGGTATAATTTCACCCCGTATGGGAATCATCCGTCCCTTGATACATACATGAGAACCATTTGTTTTTTACCCCGTTGATTTAGCTGTTTCTTTGCCATTATAATTTCTTAGTCTCAATGGAATATTTTGAATGGTACCAAAAATTAAAGGAAGTTTTCAACCTGTCTGCCCCCGTAATACATATTCCTGAGAGTAACATGATTATCAGGAATTTCGATTTCATTTCAGAAGGAATGAATGAGGATTTATGGCCGACTGAACACATTGAAAACAAAGTGATTATTGAAAATTTTAAATTCCGGTACCCGGTTCTGATACCCAATTCTCAGTCAATCCATAGAAAAGCTATTTTTTACCTCCATGGATTAAATGAACGGAACTGGCTAAAGCATTTACCCGGAGCGATGCTACTGGCTGAAAAAACCGGAAACCCGGTTATATTGTTTCCACTGTCCTATCATATAAACAGGGGGTTACCCGAATGGACCGATATCCGCAGTATGGCAGGACCGCTCGAAATACGCAGGCGGACTTATGCGCAGTTGAAAGAAGCATCTGTAATTAACCTTACTTTAAGTGAACGGCTCACTGAAAAACCAATCCGGTTTTTCACATCCGGCTACCAGAGTGCGCGGGATCTTCTGAAACTGAAGAGACAAATCCACGAAGGTTTACATCCTATTTTTGAACGAGGAACCGAAACCGACATATTTGCTTATTCAATCAGTTGTATGATGATGCAGGTGCTCATGCTCAGTGATCCGGATGATTTTCTGCCGGATACAAAAATTGCATTTTTCGCAGGTGGTTCCCTGTTCAGTAATATGAACGGAGTTTCGAAATTCATAATGGATAATGTTGCATTTGCAGACATATGGCAATATTACCGTGAAGTATTTACCAAAGCAGTCAATTCAATGGATCTTAAATCGTGGGTTGAAAAAAACCGCTTTGCAAAAGCATTTACCTGGATGCTTGGCTATGACAGGTATGATAACGAAAGGGTAAAATCTTTTCAATCTTTCCATTCCAACCTGCTCATTATCGCCCTCAAAAATGATACGGTAATACCTCTGAACGGAATACAGAAGGCGTTTGGTGCAAAATTCAGCCATTCAGGCAGGATGCGGATATTGGATTTTCCTTATCCGTATATGCATGAAAATCCATTCCCCGTATTAAGCCGGAAAATAGATCATGAAGTAGATAAGGCTTTCAGGAGTGTATTCCTGCCCGTAGCGGAATTCTTTAATAATTCACTACCCGGCCTGTCACAGAGCCGGAAGATTGATCAGAAAACTGCTTCCTTCTCCCGGTGAACTTTCAATGGTAATCTGACCCTTGTTCATGGAAATAAATTCCTTGCATAACTGGAATCCTAATCCGGAACCTTTCTCATTGTCTGTTCCGTAAGTGGTAAAATGGATGCTCTTATTCAGTAAATTGTCTATTATTTCAGGACTCAGGCCTGTACCCGTATCCGATATTTCGATAACAGCTCTTTTTTCATCATATTGATTCGCAACCGTGTATGCTTTCACAGTGACCTTTCCACCATGCGGAGTGAATTTTAGTGCGTTGGACACAAGGTTCCTGATGACAACCGAGATAAGTTCCGGATCAATCATGCCAAACACTTCTTCATGGTTGGTAAACTGAAGCGTTATATTTTTACTGTCGGCCTGCATGGCAAACAATGTAAGTACCGATTTAATAAGTGTATGGATATTTTCACGCTGCGGACGGCAGATAATTCCACCCGACTGGCTCTTGGCCCAGTTCATAAGGTTCTCAAGAAGGTTAAAGGCGTTATCGGAAAGTAAATACAGGTCCTTAAGCAACATGATTGTACTTTCATCCATTTCATCATGCACCAGCAAAAATGCATCAATATAGGTCCTGATATTTCCGATCGGGCTCCTGAGATCATGACCGATGATTGAAAAAACCTTCTTTTCAAAAGCGGTACTTAATTCAAGTTGCTTTTTTTGCATCTGCATGGTGATGTGAGTTTTCACACGCATCAGCAATTCTTTCCGGTTATATGGTTTTGTAATATAATCTACAGCACCTGTTTCAAATCCCTGGATTATGCTTTGAAAATCTGCTTTGGCCGTTAAAAAGATAACCGAGACCTCTTTTGTATCCGGGTTTTCCTTAATTCTTTTGCAGACTTCAAAACCGTCCATTTCAGGCATCATTATATCGAGCAAAACCAGATCAAATGGCTTTGTATTCAGCCAGTCGAGAGCTTCTTTGCCGCTGGTGGCGAATTCAAGTTCATAATTCTCCTCTTTTAAAATACTTCCCAGTAACTGAATATTTTTTGGAACATCATCCACAATAAGTATGCATTGTTCATTTGATCTCATGGCCAATTTTTTTCAGTTGTTTCAATAAATCGGGAAAATAATCCAGTTTAAGCCTCATTTCTTCTATATCGAAATTTTCAATTGTTGAAAGTAATTGTTCCCCATAATCCAGAATGATTCCAAGCTTATAATTCTTGCCAAGGGTAATGATTTCCTGGGCAAATAACTGGATTTCCTTTAAAGGCTGTTTGGATTCAAATAACTTCCATTGCAAGGCCAGATCTTCATCAAACCGATGCATGAGTGCCTTGTATTCCAAGGCATTAATAGCATTGGTTTTAGAGGTGGATCTTTTTTTAGATGGGATTAGACGATTTCTTTTATCGTCAATTATGACAGAATTGACTTTGGGTAGGGAATTCCTATAAAGAATATCAGTATCACTTTTTGCAGGACCTTCATTACACTCTATATCCGGAAATATAATTGTAAATGTGCTTCCCATACCAAAGGTGCTCTCGAGTTCAATTGTTCCGTGCATGGCTTCAACCAGCCTTTTTGTAATCGCGAGGCCCAATCCGGTCCCCCCGTATTTTCTTGAATTTAACTGTGAATGTTGTCGGAAAGATTCAAAGATAAGATTGAATGAATCACCCGGTATTCCTATCCCAGTATCAATAACCTTAATTTCAAGCTTCATCCTTTCGGTTCCGGATCGGTCACGTTTACGGTAAGCCTTTACCATAATCCGTATTTCTCCTTCATGTGTAAATTTAACGGCATTCCCAACCAGGTTGATCAATATTTGCCGAAGCCTGATCTCATCAAATTTGATTTCCGTTGGAAAGTCCTTATCAAGTTGCTCGAAATACCCGATACCTTTAATTGTAACCCTCAATGAAAATACATTCCTGATTTCATCGAGCATTCTTCTTATATCGAAGAAAGAATAATGAAGGGTCATTTTACCGGCCTCAATCTTGGAAAGGTCGAGCAGATCATTGATAAGCATCATCAGGTTTTTTCCGCTCGCCTTGATGCTGTTAAGGTATTTAACCTGGACAGAATCATTTGTTAGTCCTTCCAGTAATTCTGTAAATCCAAGTACCGAATTCAGCGGGGTCCTGATTTCATGACTTATATTGGCAAGAAACTCACTTTTGGCCTGGTTGGCTTCTTCAGCAAGCATCTTGGCCTTCCTTAGTTCCTCAAGCACCGCAACCCGCTCTGTTATATCAAGGAGAAATCCGTCAAGCCATTTAACTGAATGATCAGCATTATAAACCGGTCGACCGCTGTTCGATACCCATTTTATTGAGTTATTTTTGGTTATGATCCTGTATTCTGTGTTGAATTGGTGAAATCGTTGAATATTATTCTGAATTTCTTCAATAACACGATTCCTGTCGTCAGGATGAATAAGTCCTGCGAAAGTTTTCTTGCGGTTTCCCTGGAGATCATTTAATGCATAGCCGGTAAGGATTTCAATTGCCTCAGTAACATAAAAAACCGTCCAGCTATGGTCAAAAGCACACCGGTATACTACCCCGGGAATATTCGATACCATAGACCGGTATTTTTCTTCGCTTTCTTTTAGAGATTGTTCAGCTTTTTTTCGCAAAGAAATGTCTTCCTTAATAGCGATAAACCGAACGATATCGTTCTTTTTATTTCGAATCGGTGTAATCGTTGCTGATTCCCAGTACAATTCACCATTCCTTTTACGGTTATGAAATTCTCCCATCCATTGTTTGCCTTTACACAATGTTTTCCACAGATTCTCATAATATTCGCGAGGATGAGTACCCGATTTCAGTATCCGTGGGTTTTTACCCATTACCTCGGCAGCAGAATAGCCGGTTACGGAGGTAAAGGCTTTGTTTACGTACTCTATTTCACCATTTTTTTGCGTAATGATCACTTCATTTGCACTCTGATCAAGGGCAATAGTAAGTTTGGCAATTTCCTCTTCACGTTCGCGCAGGGCTCTTTTGCGTGTCGTTATATCGCGTTGCATACCAAGAATAGCAACCGTTAAATTCTCTTTGTTTGTGACCAGTTTGAAGTTTGCTTCAATCCACAGATCGGAACTGTCCCTCCGCTGTACCCTGAATTCGCAAAATACAGCACCTTCACTGATCAGTTTCGTCCAGGCAGTAGAATTATCATCGAAATATTTTCCGAAGTAGGATTTTAGGGTAATTCCGACTATTGTTTCCCTGTTACTTCCGTAATGTTGAATTAGTGCGTCATTCAGATCACGGATAACAAAGCTGTTGCCCAGCTTTTTAATTCTTTTTTCGATTGAAGGAAAAAGATCCCAATCAATTGGTTTATCCGTTGTGAGATAGACAAAACCATCAATTAACTGATTGTAAATAAAATCAATAAATTGTTCTTCTTCAAATTCCAACCCGTTCTTATGCTGCATCTTTTAAGAGGTAAACAGGTTCAGTGAAATCATATCATAATGCAAAGCTAAATCAATTGATCTGTGTGTCTGAATAAAAATATGAACAATTACTGATTCTCAAACTGAATATTGCACTGTAATCCGGAAAATAGAAAAACCTCTCCGCCAAAAGGCGGAGAGGTTCAATTATCTATGAGCTTTGTCTATTCGATTGTAACACTATATCCGTCAGTTCTCAGGTTTTCTGCGACACTTTGAGCATATTCATAATCGAAATAAACCTTTGGTTTATGTTTGGCGAAAACCGGGTAACGGCCTACTGCATCTTCCGAATTCAAATAATTATATCCAACAAGGTATAAATCACTAGATTCAAGCTTTACCTTAAAAACAGGTCTGTGAACACAGAGTTCCAGTACTTCGAGCAATTCAAACTTAGTGATTTCTGGCTCTTGTTTTAGCTTGACAGTCTTGATAATTTCGTCACTAAAGGGTTCTTTGGTAAAATGGAGATCAAAATTCTTTACATAACATGAAAGGACAATCTGTTCATCTTTAATAACTGCAGGCTTATTATCATCCCCTACCAAACGTACATTTATACCAAATCTGGAAAAAAGGCCTTTTAACCTCTTATTTCTTCGGGTTACCATTTCTTCCAAAGACTCGTTCTTTCTCATAAAAAATTCCGCCATATCTTATTGGGATTCAAGTATTGAGTTAAATATTGGGTGTTAATGAATTTTTCAGCCTGGCTTTACATTTTCTTCATTTGGTAAAACATGGGTTGGGCCCGGATCGGTATTTTTCGAGAAAATCAAAAGCAAACTTAAGAATATTTTTCAGATCAGTGATATGGTAACTCACTTTTGTAAAAGTATTTGAAAAAGTATTCATTGAAACTGACTATTGTCATATATCAAAGACTGTAATTCGGTATAGCGGGCAATAGCAGGTCGACATAAGATTAACAGACAGATTTAATAATCTCGTCACACAATTAAGCCTTTTCATAATAATTATTCAACATTTTCTTTCTACCTCAGTACTATAGGTATCTAAACTAACCAAGTTATGGTACATACTGAGAACAAAATCAGGCCGGCAAAATTCACCGGCGTTTCGGGTAGTTCCATTCGAAACATGCATAAGATCATGATCATTGTTGATGATCATAATCTGGGTATCATTGAAAAAATAAATTACCACAGGGAATGGGGATTTCAGATCATTTATATCCTCACAGATTCTGCCGCCATTAAGGCTCAGTTTCAGTATCGGTCCAGGGTATATTCAATTAAGGCAAACATCCGGAGCCTGCTTCGGCATGATATAGTGGATGAAATTGTCTGTTGTGTTACTTGTTTGCCTGACGGGTACCTGAAAGAGCTTTCGGACATCTGTCGCCAGTTTGGAGTATCACTTCTTGCTTTGCCCTCTGTAGATAATTCGGGACTTTTATCGCCTGCTTTAACGTATATTGGAACACTCCCTTTCAATACATTGGAAACAACCCCGAGAAACAGGCTGTCATATACCCTGAAAACCGGTATGGAAGTGATAATGGCCTCCATGGCAATTCTTGTATTGTCTCCATTCCTTGGAGTGGTCGCCTTGATGATCAAAGCTTCTTCACGCGGTCCGGTTATTTTTAAACAGCTCCGCGTGGGTATCCGCGGAAGAAAATTTTATATCTATAAGTTCAGGACTATGGTCAGCAATGCAGAAAAATTAAAGGCTGCCCTTATGGAATTCAATGAAAGTGACGGACCGGCTTTTAAAATTAAAAATGACCCTCGAATTACGAAAATAGGAAGGTTTTTGAGAAAAACCGGACTCGATGAAATTCCGCAGCTTTTCAATGTGATCAGGGGTGAGATGTCGCTGATCGGTCCCCGTCCGATGCTTCCCAATGAAGTTACAGCGCAGGAAGAATGGCAACTGAAAAGGATGAGTGTAAAACCGGGTATTTCCTGCTCCTGGCAAGTTCAGCCTTTCCGCAACAGCGTGACATTTGATCAATGGATGCGCCTCGATCGGGATTATGTTGAAAACTGGTCGATACTTACTGACATAAAACTCATTTTCCGCACAATCAAATCAATGTTTGCCGCACGGGGAATGTAAGGAGTTTTGCAGTTGAAAAGTTATGCATTTCTGCAGTTCTGCAGTTTTGCAGTCTTGCAGTCTTGCAGTCTTGCAGTCAGATCCACTCCGGAAGAAGACAGATATAAGCCTTCAGCCTTCAGCCTAACAGCCTTCAGCCTTTTTCAAAAAATTGTTAATAACAACCTGTATCTCGTGAATAAAATCGCACTATTTTTACGGTGCTATGTATGCCATAATTGACATCGAGACAACCGGTGGAAATCCCAGGACAGATAAAATTACCGAAATCGCTATACTGGTTCACGACGGAAAAAAGGTAGTAAATGAATTTTCTACACTGATCAATCCGGAATGTAATATCCCTTATTATATCAGCCAGATCACCGGCATTACCAATGAAATGGTTTCAAATGCTCCCAGGTTTTATGAGGTTGCCCGCCAGCTGGTTGAAATTACCCGGGAAAAAGTATTTGTGGCTCATAATGTTGCGTTTGATTACGGGTTTATCCGACAGGAATTCAAGCGGCTGGGGTATGATTTCAGCCGTGAACAATTGTGCACAGTAAGGCTTAGCCGCAAAATCATTCCTGGCCACAGGTCTTATAGTCTGGGCAATCTGTGTGAAGAGTTGAGAATACCTATAAATGGCCGCCACAGGGCAATGGGTGACGCTGAAGCAACAGCTAAGCTTTTCGATATCTTACTCCAATCTGAAACTGCCGCCCAAACTTCATACATCGTAAATCCTTCGAACTTACCGCGTGACCTTAATCCCGACCTTGATCCCTCAATTTTTAAAAAATTGCCGGAGGAACCCGGGGTTTACTATTTTTATAACTCCCGGCTCGAACTGGTTTATATTGGAAAAAGCAAGAACATCAAAAATCGTGTGCTTTCTCATTTCTCTAATAATTCAACGAAAAAGGCAATTCAAATGCGTGCACAAATTGCCGATATAAGTTATGAAGTAACTGGTAACGAATTAATTGCCCTGCTGCGTGAATCGCATGAAATTAAGAAGTTCAAGCCATTGTATAACCGTGCGCAACGTCGTTCCCTTTTCAGATACGGTTTGTTCACACGAATGAATGATAACGGATATATCTGCTTTGAGTTGGAAAAGATCGATGAGCCGGGTAATTTACCCCTCGTTTGCTTTACCACCAAGGCTGAAGCATTGAGTTTTCTCAATTCCATAGTGGATAAATACAGCCTTTGCCAGAAACTTTGTGGAATTTATCCTTCCGTCAGTCATTGTTTTCATTATGAGATCGGTGCATGTAAAGGCGCCTGTGTCGGCCGGGAATCGCCGGCTGAGTATAACCTCAGGGCTCAAAAAATCCAGGATAAATACTTTTTTGGGATCCGGAACCTGCTGATCATGGATGCGGGCAGAAATGCTGAGGAACAGGCTGTGGTAAAAATAGAACATGGTAAATACATTGGATTCGGATATTTCTCTTCACAGTATGCTGCGTTGGATGAACAGATCATTCACGACTGTGTGCAGGTTTTTCCCGACAATCATGAAGTACAGCATATTATAAGGCAATATATCAGGAATAACAGGGTCAACAAGCTCCATGTTTTCTGAAAAGCCCCCATTCTACTGACGGACAAATCATTTTTTGTTACCTTTGCCAAAAGACATTTCAATAAACAGGATGATAAAATTCTTTAAAACCCAGGATCAGCTTATTTACGCTGTTGGTACTAATAAAACTATTGATAATCAGGATATTAAAAGATTGTCCTGGCTTTTTGGAGAAGCCATCCCTGTAGAAAAGGATACGATTTCAGGAAAATTCATCGGGCCCCGCAAGGAAATGATCACTCCATGGAGCACCAATGCCGTAGAAATCACTCAGAATATGGGAATCACCGGCATAGGCCGAATCGAGATGTTTAAAAAGGCCGATCCGCTGCACCCACATTTTGATGCTATGTTGCAAGCGATGTATGATGAACTTGATCAGGATATTTTCACAATTCACCGGTTGCCGGAAGAAATCAGGTATGTGGATGATATAGGAGCATATAACCTGTCAGAAGGATTGGCCCTGAGCGCTGAAGAAGTCCGCTATCTTGAACTGCTTCCCGCCAAAATCGGCCGTAAACTTACTGATAGTGAAATTTTTGGCTTTTCCCAGGTTAACTCTGAACACTGCCGTCACAAGATTTTCAACGGGACCTTTATAATTGATGGCAAGGAGAAGGAATTTTCCCTTTTTCAGCTGATAAAACTTACAACAAAAACTAACCGGAACAGGGTTGTTTCCGCTTATAAAGACAATTGTGCCTTTTTGCAGGGGCCATCCATGCTTCAATTCGCACCTGCCACACAGGATAAGGCTGATTATTTCAGGCTACGGCCTATTGATTCAGTGCTTTCTATGAAAGCAGAAACTCACAATTTCCCTACCACTGTTGAACCTTTCAACGGTGCCGCAACCGGAACAGGTGGCGAGATCAGGGATCGTATGGCGGGTGGCCGGGGAGCAATACCTCTGGCCGGTACAGCAGTTTATATGACGGCATATCCGAGGCTCGGGGGAAACCGGAACTGGGAGGTTTGTCCAGAAAGAAACTGGTTGTATCAAACCCCGGAACAAATATTGATCAAAGCATCCAACGGAGCCAGTGATTTTGGGAATAAATTTGGTCAGCCGCTTATCTGTGGCAGCCTTTTTACTTTTGAACATCTCGAAAATGATAAATTCTGGGCATATGATAAAGTTATTATGCTGGCAGGAGGGATTGGTTATACTAACCAGAATTATACCCGGAAAGATGCACCTGAAGCAGGTGACAAAATAGTCTTGCTTGGTGGTGACAATTATAGGATTGGAATGGGAGGCGGAGCGGTTTCATCTGTTGCAACCGGCGAATATGGCCATGCCATTGAACTGAATGCAGTGCAGCGGTCAAATCCTGAAATGCAGAAGAGGGTCTGTAACGCAATCCGCGCATTGGCGGAAAATGATAAAAACCCGATCATTTCAATCCATGATCATGGGGCAGGCGGGCATTTGAATTGCTTTTCAGAACTGGTTGAGAATTCAGGTGGTACCATTGATATGAACAAGTTGCCAATTGGCGATCCTACCCTTTCGGCCAAAGAAATTATCGGAAATGAATCGCAGGAGCGCATTGGGCTTGTGCTTAAGGAAAAGGATGCAGACTGGCTAAAGAGAATTTCGGATAGGGAGCGGGCACCTATGTATATTGTGGGAGAAGCAACCGGCGACAGGCAGTTCACCTTTAGCAATGACGGCCGGCCCGCACCGATGGATCTTCAACTTGATGATATATTTGGAAATCCGCCCAAAACGGTAATGCAGGACGTTACAATCAACAGGCAGTTTGTTGATCCGGTTTATGAAGATGACAAACTCGCAATATACCTGAGTTTTCTCCTGCAGATGGAGGGTGTAGCTTGTAAGGACTGGCTGACAAATAAGGTTGACCGTTCAGTTACAGGACTGGTGGCACACCAGCAAACCTGTGGTACTATTCAGCTTCCGTTGAACGACATGGCCATTTCAGCACTCGATTACACGGATTTCAAAGGTATTGGCACCTCTATTGGCCATGCTCCCGCTGCCGGCATTGTAAATCCTGTCAACGGAACGATCCTTTCCATTGCTGAAGCCCTGACCAATATTGTCTGGGCTCCGATAAAGGATGGTATTCACGGTGTTTCACTAAGTGCCAACTGGATGTGGCCGTGCAGAAAACCCGGTGAGGATGCCAGGCTTTATTCAGCCGTAACAGCAGCCAGTGATTTTACAATTGCCCTCGGCATAAACATACCAACCGGTAAAGATTCGTTGTCAATGACCCAGAAATACAAGGATGGTACTGAAGTGTTTTCGCCCGGTACAGTAATTATTTCTGCCACCGCAGAGGTATCCGATTTTAGAAAAACCATTGAACCGGTAATTCAGCCCGACGAGAATTCAGACCTTATATATATTGATATGTCGGGTGATTCATTTAAACTGGGTGGCAGCAGTTTTGCCCAGTCCCTGAATACGTTGGGAAATGAAACCCCTACTGTAAAGGATCCGCAATACTTTGTTAATGCCTTCCAGGCTATTCAACAACTTGTAAATGAGGAAAATATTCTTGCCGGACATGATGTTTCCTCAGGCGGATTGGCAGTTACCCTTCTTGAAATGTGCTTTCCCCGTGAACATGCCGGCTTGAAAGTCAATCTGGATACATTTGAAGAAGCCGATGCAATTAAAATATTGTTTTGTGAAAATCCTGCGGTTGTAATCCAGGTAAAAGATGCCAAAACCGTATCCGCGTTCCTGGAAGAAAGAAATATCAAATTCAGGATAATTGGGAAATACGCAACCGGGCCTGATGTGGATATTAACAAAGGGAGAAAAAACTGGAAACTTAATGTTCATAAACTACGTGATGCCTGGTTCAGAACCTCCTATCTGCTTGATCGGAATCAATGTGGTCCGGTACTGGCAGAAAAGCGTTTCGAAAATTATAGTAAGCAGCCGCTAAGCTATATTTTCAACACCGGATTCACAGGTAAATTTTCGCAATACGGCATTGATCCTAAGCGAATGGCGCCTACTGGTATAAAATCTGCTATTATTCGCGAAAAAGGTGTCAATGGGGACCGTGAAATGGCCTATATGTTATACCTGTCAGGAATGGATGTGAAAGACGTACATATGACAGATCTGATATCGGGTGCGGAAACGCTGGATGATATAAACATGATAGTTTTTGTGGGCGGGTTTTCCAATTCCGATGTGCTGGGCAGCGCCAAGGGCTGGGCTGGCGCATTTTTGTACAATGAAAAAGCAAAGAATACCTTAACCCGCTTCTATCAGCGCGAAGATACTCTCAGTCTGGGTGTTTGCAATGGCTGCCAGTTAATGGCAGAACTCAATCTCATCGCCCCTCAGATGAAGCAACGTCCGACTATGGAGCATAATGCATCCCATAAATTTGAATCTGCTTTTTTGAATGTTGACATTCCTGAGAACAGGTCGGTAATGCTTTCCAGCCTCGCCGGAAGCCGTTTGGGCACGTGGGTCGCCCATGGTGAAGGAAGATTCATACTTCCCTCACCCGAACAGGACTATAATATCGCACTGAAATTTTCGTATGATGAATACCCCGGCAATCCGAACGGATCGGATTATAATGTGGCCGGACTCTGCTCTGAAGACGGAAGGCACCTGGCCATCATGCCCCACCTTGAAAGATCCATATTCCCATGGAACTGGGCCAATTATCCTTCCAATCGAAACAATGATGAGATAAGTCCCTGG
>JBGSSA010000132.1:0-12290 GCA_041737295.1 Bacteroidales bacterium
GGTTTACGTGGGAAAAAAATGCCGGCGAATACCTGAAACTTTACAGGCAGGTGCTTGAATTAGGATGAAAAATGGAAAGATATATATCTTTTGCCCCGGAAACATCATCAGCGGCGGAGTAAATAGCCTGCTAATGCTTGGGAGGGCTCTGCGCAATAATACTTTCGAAGCGGGCATGTATTTTATCGATCCCCGGTCCGAAATTTTAAGCAGCGCTATTGTAAGTTCTTTTGGAATGCCCGCTTTTGACAGGGTTGACGATGATCATGACAATATCATTGTGGTGCCCGAAACAATGACATTTTACCTTTCACAATATAGGAATGTCAGAAAGGTTGTTTATTGGCTCAGCATCCAGTTTTTCTTTAAAATGCCATCACACAGGTTCCCTTTTACCATAAGGCTTTTTAGAAAACTGATCGCTTACAACTACTTTAAACACGACCCCGGAGGTAAAATAATATATCTGAAGCGAAGGATTCAAAAGTGGGATAAAATAAAAAGCGGAGTCTGGGACAATCATATAACTCACCTTACAAATTCCGTTTTTATATCTGAATTTATCAGCTATTACGGGATAAGCAACGCTATTGTGCTACACAATCCCGTAAGAGATGAATTTTATAATCTAAAACCGCTTCACGACAGGGAAAATATAATTCTTGCCGGACCTAAGACCTCCGGGTCTATAATCAGGCTGTTGCGAAAAAGACTTGGCGATCATAAGACAATAAGGGTCCGGAGAATGGATTCCACAGAATTATTGGAGTTTTACACTAAAAGCAAGATGTTTGTAGAGATGGGAAACACCAACCGCGACAGGACCATACGAGAAGCAGCATTGTCGGGATGTGTTGTTATGGTTGCGAATTCAGGTGGAAGTGCCAATGATTTTGATACGCCGGTACCCGGTTTTTATAAAATTGACACAGATTCTGATTATAAAGCTGATTTTTTAGAAAAAGTTAAAACAATTTGTTCAGACTATTCCTGGCATTTCGCTCAACAGCTCAGGTATAGAAATTTCCTGGCTGACGAAAAGTCAGATTTTGATACTAAGGTAAATTCAGTCTTCACCGGAATACGCAATACATGATATTGTGCGATAGGGTATACGCCGTCCGGATCAGGATTATTCATCATAAATGTACACCCTTTTTACCCGTTCTGAAATCCCTGTAAAAATTTCATAGGGAATGGTTCCTAATTCAGCCGCAATATCCGTAACCGGGTTCTCTTCACCAAAGATAATTACCTCATCCCCTTCACGTATAGATGTGCCGGTAGCATCCAGGATGGTCATGTCCATGCAGATGCTGCCGATGACCGGCACCGGTTTGCCATGAATAAGGAATCTTCCTTTTCCATTGCCCAGGTGGCGGTTGATCCCATCGGCATAACCCACAGGAACGATGGCAATGGTGGAGGGTTTTTCGATTTTCCCTCTTCTTCCGTACCCCACCGTGTCGCCGGGATATACATCCTTTACCTGGAGCACGGTGCTTTTCAGGGTGCTGACGTTACGGAGTTTTTCAGGGGCCACATTGCTGATGCCATATAATCCAATGCCCAGTCTCACCATGTCGAATTGGGCATCCGGGAAACGTTCAATTCCCGAGGAATTGAGGATATGCCGTATCACGGGGTAGGCCAGGGCTTCAATGAGGCGCCCGGAAGCCCTTGTAAAGAGATCAATCTGGTACCGGGTGAATTCATCGTGATATTCTTCGTCGCTTCCGGCCAGGTGAGAGAAAATACTGCTTACATGAAGATTCCTGAGGCGGCCCAGTTCATGGCACAACCTGGGGATTTCCGATTCTGAAAATCCAAGGCGGTGCATTCCCGAATCGATTTTAACGTGAACCGGATAATCAATAACCTGGTTAAGGGATACGGCCTTGTAAAACAGATCGAGAATACGGAAGCTGTAAATTTCAGGTTCCAGCTTGTATTCGATCATCGTATCGAATGATTCAGGTTCCGGGTTCATAACAATGATTGGCAGCGTTACACCTGCCTGCCTGAGGCTGATTCCCTCATCCGCGAAAGCAACACCCAAATAATCTACACGCTGGAACTGAAGCACACCGGCTATCTCATGACTGCCGCTTCCATATGACAGGGCTTTTACCATTACCATCGTGCGGGTGCCCGGTTTCAGCAATCCGCGAAAATAGTTGAGGTTGTGTACAAGCGCACCCAGGTTCACTTCAATGCGGGTGGTATGTTTTTTCTGTTCGAGCAGGGCGGCTATACGCTCAAATTCAAAGGACCTGGAACCCTTTAACAGGATAGCTTCGTCATTAAAATCATTCTCACTGAAATTCGCGATAAATTCTCCGGTCGACTCATAAAATACAGCGGGTATTGTAAATAGCGAGGCATTCTTTTTCAACGCGGGACCGATGCCGATCATACGGCTGATCCCTTTTTCTTTCACCATGGCTGACACTATGGTATATAGTTCCAGCTGCTGTTTTCCGCTTTGCAGGATGTCGGAAAGAATGACACTTTTCCGCCCGTGTTGTGCCTGGCGGTTTAATAAGTCAAGGGCGATGGCAAGGGAATTGATATCTGAATTGTAGCTGTCATTGATGAGTGTGCAATTATGGATGGCACTTTTCTGTTCCATCCTCATGGCTACCGCCGGAAGCTCCGCCAGCTTCCCCCGGATAATATCAGGGTCAGTGTCCATAAGGAGCATCAGGCTCAGACAATGAATGGCATTTTCAACTGACGCGGGATCGGTAAACGGGATAACCAGGTCCATGGACATTTCCTTGTAAGTGGCTTTGAATGATGTGTTCCCATTCTCCTTCACAATCTGCGAAACCATAACATCGGCAGGATGACTTACAGACCATGTGAATTTCCGGGTATCGGACAGATTCGGGGTATCGGTGATGCGCCGGTGGATCATGTCATGGTCGAGGCAATATACAAGTACCCGGCAATTATAGAATAACCTGAGTTTTTCATCAATTTTCTGCTCAAGGCTGCTGAAATTTTCCTGGTGCGCCTCGCCAATATTTGTAAAAATGCCCATATCCGGCTGGATGATCCTCCTGAGATTTTCCATCTCACCGGGGAGGGAGATGCCCGCCTCAAATAGACCCAACTGGGTATTGTCATCCATCAGCCAAACCGACAACGGTACACCGACCTGGGAATTATAACTTTTCGGACTGCGGGTAATGATCACTTCATCTGAGAGGCAAAAATTCAGCCATTCCTTTACAATGGTTTTTCCATTGCTTCCGGATATGGCAACAACGGGACACCGGAATTTTTCCCTGTGATGCATGGCAAGTTCCTGCAATGCACGGTGTGTATCCTTCACCACAACAAATCCCGCCTCCGGCAGATCATTGAATTCCTGCCGCATGTCCGACACTACAAATGCACGGATGCCCCGCCTGTATAAATCTGCAACATAAGTATGGCCGTCATGCAGCGGCCCCTTCAGTGCAAAAAACAAGGAATTGGCGGGAACCGGAGAAACCCGGCTGTCGATCAGCAACCGGGTAATGACCGGACTTTTCTTACCGCGGATGGTTCCGGCAGTATAACCTGCCATGATGTTTAATGAATAAAGCATAGGGATTCTATAATCTTCAAATATAATAAATGTAGAGACGGGTTTCAAACCCGTCTCTACATGATCCTGCAAAAGGGAAAATAATAATTCAATTTTGCCTATTTTTACAAAAATTAGTAAAAAAATGAGTTACAGGCATACTCTCATAGCAGCGCTTGAAAGCCTGCATGATATTGAAGAACTGATCAAAGGCTTTCCTGAAAACGGAGATGTCCCTTCGATAGAATTGGACCTGAGCCTTCAAAAACTCAGGAATATTTATGAATTACTGCTTGTCCTGAAAAAACCCGCTGATCTGTCAACGGGCAGTCAGCCTGCATCGGCATCGGAACTGGCTTTGGAAAAAGGGTTGGGCCAGGCTCTTGAAAAAGCTTCGGAACAAGTTTCGGCACCGGTTTCCGTTTCTCAGCCGGTTTCAGTTCCTCAGCCGGAGCCTGTTTCAATGCCCGATCCAGTCATTGTTTCAGTTCCTGTTCCTACTCCTCAGTCCGTTGTTGAAAGGGAAGTTGAAAGAGAAACCGTCATTAAGATCGAGCCGGCGGTTGTGCCCCCCGTGCAACCAACCCCCCTTCATAAAGATACAGGGGATGCACAGATACTATCAGATCGATACAAAGGCCGGGCTACCCTGCACGAAACCTTTCACCAGAATATGGGCAGGGATGGGCAGTTTCATTCCCAGGGAAAGCCGGTTGAAAACCTGATGTCGGCCATTGCCATTAATGACCGGTTCACATTTATCCGGGAGTTGTTTAACGGGGATTCACCCGCTTTTGAACATGCGATCAGGGTGATTAATGAGGCATCCAATTTTAACGATGCCTACAATTATATGATTCAGAATTACGATTGGGATATGGATAGTGATGCAGTTCAATTGCTGCTGGATATCATAAGACGTAAATATATTGTTAGCCGGCATGAGTAAACTTTTTGTGGTGCCCACGCCCATCGGTAACCTCGAGGATATAACACTCCGTGCCCTGCGAATACTCAAGGAGGTGGATCTGATCCTTGCCGAGGACACACGCACCACGCACAAGCTGCTCAGTCATTACCAGATTGGCACCCGGCTGCAATCGTACCACATTTTTAATGAGCATCAAAAAACATCGGAGATCGCTGATCGCATAAGGGCCGGCGAAACCTTCGCCCTGGTCAGTGATGCAGGCACCCCTTCGA
Organism: Bacteroidales bacterium; assembly: GCA_041737295.1. GTDB lineage: Bacteria > Bacteroidota > Bacteroidia > Bacteroidales > UBA10428 > UBA5072. The sequence continues at coordinate 4,781 of JBGSSA010000132.1, forward strand.
TTTCCGACCCGGGATTTATGCTGGTTCGCGCCTGCCTGGAACGGGAAGTTGAAGTAGAATGCCTGCCCGGTCCCACAGCGCTCATTCCTGCCCTTGTGAACTCAGGTTTTCCCTGTGAAAAATTTTGTTTCGAAGGCTTCCTGCCGCATAAGAAGGGGCGCAGGACGAGGCTTACCGAACTGGCAGCAGAACCGCGCACCATCATCCTGTATGAGTCACCGCACCGGATCGTGCGTGTACTGAAGGAGTTGCAGGGAGTAATGGGCGATTCAAGAAGATGTTCCGTCTCACGCGAGCTGACAAAAATCCACGAGGAAACCCGGCGAGGCACTTTTACCGAACTAATTGCCTATTTTTCAAGCAGAGAACCACGGGGGGAAATGGTGGTGGTGGTAGAGGCGGTGAAGGATTAAGCAACCATTATTTCTTAAATTCGTAATATACTTTTGGTTTTTACCTATTGTTACGATTTTTATGACACGAAATCATACCCTGAATTTTTTATGTTGGATATGGTTATTCCCTTTTACATTTCTGTTTTCTGCATGCGAGTATTCCCCTGACGGAGAAAACCAGGTTGAAGTCAAAAAAATTACTGAAGCTCCGGAGCTGAATATTAAACTCAATTTTGATTCGGATACGCTGTATGTCCCGATAAATTATAACACCAAAATTGAATATTCAACAATTGATCCGCTGATCAAAATTGCAAGTTTTTTTCTGGATGACAACCAGTTGGCGATTTCGGGACCGTCAGGCTTTTTCTATATCCAGTATGATAATTCCAAATACCAGGTCAATGTGCCTTACATCCTTGAAGTGAGCTTTTTCAGAAGCACTGGCTCAGGAAGCCTTGCCGACAGACTGCTACAGGAAGGCTTTTTATATTCCAGGGAAATAACGCTGATCTTTGTTAATGAGGGAATCATCGAACCCCAGATCAAATCGGTGATCAATGAAAACGGAAGACTAAAAATAACATGGGAAAGATATAACGGATTTGGATTTACAAGTTATATCATCCGCCCGAACGATTTTGAAAACACTGCAGTGATTGAGGACCAGGATATAACCTCCTGTTACTACGATGGCTATATTGGTTATGGAATTACATTCAAGGTGTTGACGACTGCAAACGGTAATACTTTTCACAGCCGTTATTATACACTGCCGCCGGAATTGCCGGTATTGAAACCCAACATTCGCGGCAGGGACACCATTCTGTTTACCTGGGAGAAAAGCAAGTTTTCTGAAAATATCGAAGGATATAAAGTATATGAATACTTCTGGCAGTTTAATACCCGGAATGAAATTTTGCATATTACAGATCCTGCGGACACTTCATTTTTTTACAATGCAAAATTTGGCGTGAGAACGAGGTACATGCTTGAAATAATTCCCAAAAAAGCGCCTCTGTTTCCCTATGATTATGCCTCCACAACCCCTGAATTACTGTGCGGTATTAACATTGAAAACCGCGGATTATTTTCTCCGGCAAGGGGAATTTACAGCTACAGGGGTGACTGGGTCGACGACAATTTCAGGCTTTACAAATATAACACGGAGAGCCGGACGGATATAGATTCTTTACCTGTCACGAGTTACCACACCTATTGCTCCTATAACGGAAAATGGCTGCTGAACAGTGGTTACCTTGAACTTCACCTGATTGATGCCGAAAACATGGAAATTATCAAGACCTATAAACCGGATGGTTTTATGGGTGAGAGCGGCTTACCGGGTAAATACCTGATCGCTGATAACGGTATTGGCCTTCTGGCGTTCCCGTCAGGCAATTATTACTTCTATGACTTTATAAATGATGCTGTTGTTAAGAAATTCAATATCCAATCCAGTCCGGATGATCATATGGAGATTTCTCCGGATGGCACTTTTCTGGCTGTTAAGTCATTTATTGAGGACGGTCAGTCCTTCAAAACTTCATTGTATCATTTTATTGACGATAGTGTAACACTGGTCTGGCAGAACAAACCTGATAATTTCGATTTTGACAGGGAAGGAAACTCCTTTGTATATTACCAGGGCGGACAATTGATTCATTTGTCCCTCGCCGATCTATCCATAACCCACACACTGCAGCTTCCGCAGGGCACTTTATACAACATTGACTGGAATCGAAGGGAATTATTGTTTTTGAATTTTGAACGGAATAAATTTTCCGTTCGCGGACTGGAAGACGGGGATGTCAGAAACGAGATCAACACCTATAAGTTTGGGGAGTCATTCCTGGCTATTTCACTCATGAATAAAGCTTTATATACGCCGGAACGGATGTTGATTTTATCCTATTAATATGCGATTATTTATTGCTTTTTTAGTTGTATCATTTTTATCGATACCCGGATTATCGCAGGATATCTCTTTTGAATTGGATTATGGATTCGGGACCTATGCCATGAAGGATCTGAAAAAATTTAACGGGAGGATTCTTGACGCACTTCCGGTAAAGGCCCAGGTTACAGATGACTTTCCGGTAACCGGTTACTGGAAAGCAGGAATCCTGCCCTTTTCAAATAAAGCGGTTTCACTCGGGGTAATGGGTGTTTATAATACCACGGGCTCAAGGATCAGCTATAAAGATTATTCAGGCGAATACAAATTTGACCAGGTTTTAAGTGCTTACGGGGCAGGTTTGATTTTCCGGTTTGTGCTGAAAACCGGTAAACTGAAGTTTTTTGGGAATACTGACCTGTATTACTCTTTCACAAAATGTGACATGACGGAAATAGTTCTGGATTCCCGGCAGGAAGAAACATTCAAATCAAGAAGTTTTCAATTTGAGCCCGGATTCAGGCTTTCCTATGATCTTTCCCCTTTTGAACTGGCCCTGAAAGCCGGTTATTTAATTGACGTTAAAGGTTCTTTGTATCTGGAAGATGATAAGGACACTTACCTTCATGATCCCGTTACCCAAACACGTATAGATACCGACTGGAGTGGACTCAGAGCCGGAATTTCACTAAGTTACATCCTGTAGTTTTATCTAAAAACGGTAGGTCAGTTTAAGCGACGAAGCGGACTGGGTTTTTCCCAATCCTGTATTAGCAACATAATTTCCCGGGACAAAATAGCCCAGCAATAGAAGGAAGCTTAGATGTTTCCCTGCCGCATAATTGAATTCCGAGACAACCCCGTTGGTCATTATTGTTCCATTATGAATGTCATGGCAGTCGGGTTCACGGATCATATGCGACACATCGCTGTTATACGAGCCATCATTTACAGAAAGTCTGCGAACAGCATAATAGCCGAGGCTGAAATACAATCCACCGACAATCCTGATCTCTCCCTCTGCTGTGAATACTCCGATATTAGCAAAACCAATGGGCACCAGGTCATTTATCGGTGATCGCGTTGCGATCGGCCGAAAGAGATTGACCTGGTTGTCCGTGCTGTCGGTATCACCGCTTGCCCCGGCAATTCTAACCTGTACCCGGGGTTTCATAGGAAGATCATTCCACCTGCACCCGGCCATGGCAGTAAGTTGCCACGCCCTGATCGGCAGATTTCCATACATTCCGGTTTGTCCAATTGCTTCTGCGTCATAATAGAATATTCCTTCATATTTGCTAAAACGAACACCGTATGACTGTCGATTCTCTCTTGCTGAATCATTCCGGCAATAAGCCAGGTGCCGGTCATTACCGATAAAGTAAAACTCAAGTTTGCCAGGCCGGTTGACAGGTAGTGTCCATAAACCTGAATAGACCAGAATATCGGTATTGGTTGTATTGTCAAAATAGCCAAATTCATTTTTTACCGGATAAACCACAAAGAAATCCGCTATAGATTTTTTAAGATTGATCGTGTATCGCAGACCATCAAAGCTAAGTCGCACATTTGCCCCATCCCTGGTACCCAGGATTCGTTCAACGCCATAGCTGAGTTCCTGCCGCCCGATACGCAAACGCATAGGTATCCGGCTGTATGAATTGAAATCGACGAATGCCTGTAATACTCCAAGAAGGTCTTTATCGGTATTGTTGAGGGTGTTTTTCGCAGTGGCATGGTTGCTGTTCAACTGGCCGAAAAAGCGAACGTGCCGGCCAAGGTGAAGATCTGCGTGTAACAGATACCGCTGTAACAGGTAAATATCATGGTCGCTGACCCCTGAGTCTACATCGCCGAAATTTACATGCTGGAACATGCGCAATTGTTCCCTTATTTCACCGCCTATTGACAGATTTATGGATGGATTTGCAGCGGAAAGAGGTATATTTTTGATTGCCCGGTTGAATTTATGGTCATTGGTATCCGCACGGAGGGAGGTATTGTTATCGAGGGTTCGTTGATTATTATTGATATCCTGCGCGGAAAGCGATGAAAGATAAGTGCCAAGTACAATTATAAGGCATATCAGAAAACTTATTTTGCTCATTTACCAAATAGTTCTGCGATTCATGGGAAAAAGTCTTGCAGTCATGCTGTCATGCAGTTTTGCAGTTTTGCAGTTCGGTGACAAATATAATAGAATAGTTTTGCAGTTTTACAGAAAGGAAGTTCTGCGGTTCTATGGTTCTGCAGTTTATGGGAAGATATTTTGGAATTATCCTGCAGGAGGTAATATATAAAAAAGTCGTGCAGTCGTGCAGTCGTGCAGTCGTGCAGTCGTGCAGTTTTGCAGTCAGTATCTCTTCTTAAGAAAACGCCTAAAAGCCTACAGCCTACAGCCTTCAGCCTTCAGCCTTCAGTCTAAGCCCCTAAGTCCCTATCAATCAACAAATTATCCAGCAAACTGCAGTTCCGTCAGTGTCCTGTAAAGTCCCCTGTCATTCGCCAGCAATTCGGTGTGCGTGCCCTGTTCAATCACCCTGCCATCTTCGAGCACAATGATCTTATCGGAATTCCGTATGGTGGCAAGCCGGTGGGCTATCACCACTGATGTCCGGCATTTCATGAGCTTGTCGAGCGCTTCCTGCACAAGCCTTTCCGATTCCGAATCGAGTGAGGATGTGGCTTCATCGAGGATGAGGATTTTTGGATTTTTAAGCACAGCCCTTGCAATGGCGATTCGCTGTCGCTGTCCACCGGATAGTTGCACTCCGCGTTCCCCTACAATAGTATCCAATCCTTCCGGAAATGACCGGATAAAGTCCCATGCATTTGCCTGGGTTGCCGCATCGATAATTTCCTGCAACGCTGCATCCGGTTTACCATAGGCAATATTCTCACGGATACTGCCCCCGAAAAGAAATACATCCTGGGGTACAATCGCCATTTGCTGACGGAGGGCGGTGATTGGAATGCTGCTGCTGTTCCGTTCATCGAAGAATATTTTCCCTCCAGTGGGTTCATAAAATTTAAGCAGCAGGGAGACAAGGGTGGATTTCCCCGCACCGCTCGGTCCCACCACGGCTACCTGTTGACCCGGTTCAACACTGAAACTCACATCTTTCAACACGCGGTTTTCCTTGCGTGAGGGATACTCAAACACCACATTTTGAAAGACAATTTTTCCATGAAGTGTATTTGCGCGATCATGTACATACTTCTCTTCTATGTCTTCGGCAGGCTCATCGAGAAGGAGGAGGAGTTTTTCAGCTGCCCCGATCGTTTTTTGCAGCCGGGTATACACACCTGCCATTCCAGCAATATTCCCGGCGATAAAGCCAGAATAAATGACAAATGAAAAAAGTTGTCCGGCAGCCATGTGCCCCGTTGCAATTAGCGTCGCCCCCCTCCATATTACCGCACCCATGGCCATAAAAAATCCAAGCACAATAAATGAGACTGCAGCCTGGTATTTGCCACCCCGGATACCGGCTTTGGCTACCTCATCAGTTTTGTCTTTATAGCGGTTGATCTCAAATAGTTCGTTCGTAAAGGCCTTTACATTCTGGATGCCCTGAAGCGTTTCTTCCACGATCGTATTTGATTCGGCTACATACCCCTGTGCTTTTTTCGAATACCGGCGGATTGCGCGACCTGAATAAAAAGCAAAAAGGGCCGTGGCCGGCAGGATAGCCAGCATAAAGAGGGTGAGCTTGAAGGAACTGATCATCATCAGTGTTATTCCGCCTATGATTATGATGAGCTGCGACAGAAGGTCGGCAAGGGTAGTGGTGAGGGAATCCTGCAACAGCGAAATGTCAGAGGAAATCCTGCTGTTCAGCTCTCCAACCCGTCGTTCTGCAAAAAACCTCATGGGGAGTTTGATCAGGTGATTATACAGGTGCTGCCGGATGGAAGCCAGCGTTTTTTCGGATACTTCGACAAAAAGCCGGGTTCTTGCATAGGAAAATACAGCCTGTACGATCAGGATCATCATCAGTATTCCCCCTGTGCGGGTGATCTCACCCAGAAGCTTACCCTTGTTACCCAGGTCAACCATATCACCCAGGAATTTTGGGAACATCAGGCTTGCCCCGCTGGAGATCAACAGAAAAAACATCCCGAGAATAAATTTCCACCTGTATGGCTTAAGAAACCGGTACAGTTTGAATAACTCAGCTAAACCGCTGCCGGCTTTCCTTTTCTTTTTTTCTTCCATTGTGATTTTCTATTTCCCGGTAAGGATGTAAATATGAACAGATGGAACAATTGATTTCTGTTCCATCTTAAAATTTATAGACGTGGTAAAAACGCGTATATTTTATTATTAATGAAATTTAAGCATACAAAAAATATAAATTAGTAATCTGTATTGTCAGGTTTTGTTAATTGATTCAAATACTTTTGTAAAACAAGTCAATCTGCTTTGTGTTCCATTTTTCTTAACAATAAACATTTACCGGTTGTCCTGTTCCAATCCCTAAAAAAGGATAAAATTAATAATGATGCACATAGAACCTATTACAAGAAATGATCTGGATAATATTAACCACCTGCAACCCGAGGGTTGGTCTGAAATTGGCCCTGATATTGAATTTTATGTTCAATCGGATTTCTGCTATCCGGTAAAGGTTGCCGTGGAGAATAGAATTGCAGGAATAGGCGCTTCGGTTGTTTTTCAGGATTCCGCCTGGCTTGCGCATATTATTGTTGATGCAGCATTCAGAAACCGGGGTATTGGCTACCGGATTGTAGAATCACTGTTGGATTCATTGAAAAAAGCGGATATACCTACCTGCCTTTTAACGGCAACTGAGATGGGTCAGCCGGTTTATGTCCGGGCCGGATTCAGGACTATAGCCGAATACATTTTCCTGAACCGGGAAAAGCCATGGCAGGGAGATCCGGTCACAACCGATATTGTTGATTTCAGCGAAGAATACCGTCAGGACATTTATGAAATGGACAGGAAGGCAACCGGGGAGGGAAGAGAAATGCTGCTTTCCCCGTTTTTAAAAAATGCCAGGTTATATGTGAGGAATAATTTTATGATGGGATATTTAATACCCGGATTGAAAGAGGGTCTTATCATTGCCGAAAATGAGGAAGCCGGTTTTGCGCTTATGAATGCCAAGTACGCGATTGTTGATAAAGCCGCTCTGCCGGCAGACAATAAGGCCGGTGTCGAATTCCTGGTGAGGCGGGGATTTGCGGATTC
>JBGSSA010000146.1:0-1512 GCA_041737295.1 Bacteroidales bacterium
CTTGCCGGGAAGCTTCACCAGGCGGGAATCGTTGAGGGACTGCGCCTGGGCGTTATGGGTGGTAAGTGTGATGTATCCCCCGTCGGAATCAGGATCAAATTCAGGATCATACCTCTTGTTTAATTCCTGCAGGGCTGCCGAATCAAGCTGGTTATCCCTGATTTTGTTCAGCAGGGTGATGAACGACAGATCTTTCTGCCTGTAAACATGCTGCAGTTCAATGGTAATATAATCAGTCTGCTGCAAGGCAAGGCTGCCGAAAAAAAACGCGGTGTTATAATATTTTCCGAGGATTTCCCAGTCTTCCTCCTTCACAACTGGCGCCAGCTGTTGCAGATCGCCGATCATAAGCAACTGAACCCCCCCGAACGGCAGCAGGTGATTTTTGTACCTGCGGAGAATTGAGTCCACTGCATCGAGCAAATCAGCCCTTACCATACTGATTTCATCAATAATTAGCAAATCCAGACTCCTGATAATATTCACCTTTTCACGGCTCATTTTAAAATTACCGCTTGCCAGGGATCTCCCGAGCTGCGAGGGTTGATCGGAAATTGCAGGAACGTGCGGATGAAAGGCCAGCTGGAAGAATGAATGGATGGTGACCCCGCCTGCATTGATGGCAGCCACACCGGTAGGAGCTACAACAATCATCCTTTTCGGGGAAGACATTTTCAGATTGTGTAGAAAGGTGGTCTTCCCGGTTCCGGCTTTACCGGTGAGAAAAATGTTGCGGTTGGTAAATTGAATAAAATCAAATGCCAGCTGGAGTTCTTTATTGGGAACGGTTTCCATATAACAGGTAAAAACAAGAAACTAAAAACCAAAAATGAAAAACGGATTATGAAAAATTAGAACATTATCGTGAGAAAGCATACATAAAATAATGAAATTTATTAACTGCAATACCGTATTTGTTCCGGAGGCCGATATCCCCCGCTGGCGGGGGCAGGGGGTGGATTTTGCACCATTTTCCTACAATACCGTATGCGCTCTGCGCAATACTCCGTAATTCATCATTCCTAATTTTCTCAGTGACTCCTGTTCTGCTTCCGATAATCACTGGGCGTGCGGTTGGTTTTTTCCTTGAAGAGCTTGCTGAAATAGAAAACTGAGCAAAACCCGAGATTGAAGGATATTTCTTTTACACTCAGATCGGTGTTTGTAAGCAAATGAACTGCCTGTTTCATTCGCAGCGAGGTGTGATATTGCATGGGCGACAGTCCGGTATACTTCTTAAATGCCCTCCTGAAAAGTGAATAATTCGTATACAGTTCGCGGGCAAGTTCCTCGATATTCAGATTTCGGGCGGGATTATCCCGGATGATCAGGCATGCTTTCTGAATTGCCTTTTCTACCTGGCTGTGCTTGAAATTTTCATTCTTCTTGATTGAAATGATCTGTCCGAGGGTATATGTGACTAGCCCGGCGCATATCTGGTGATAACCCGGCTTTTCAGTTTTCACATGATTAAAGATCTCCTGGAAGTTGTGAATGATATTTTCATCAAAA
>JBGSSA010000190.1:0-60675 GCA_041737295.1 Bacteroidales bacterium
TGTCTTCGATCATAAAAAAAATGTGATCGCTATAAAGGTGGATAATTCAAAACAGCCGAATTCGAGATGGTATTCCGGTTCCGGAATTTACAGGAATGTGTGGCTGGTTACTGTAAATAAATTATATGTTGATCATTGGGGGACTTTTGTTACTACTCCACGGGTGAATAAAGACAGTGCAGCGGTAAGGATCGCCTGTACAGTAAGAAATGAAGGTACGGATAATGAGGAATTTGAGATAAGGACTACACTGTATGCAAATGACTCTTCAACATCGGGCTATGAAGCCCGGCCCATGAAGCTGGAAGCCAATTCAAGGGGTGAAATATCACAGGAAATAACGATTGTAAATCCAGCCCTCTGGTCAGTTGAACGTCCCGTGCAATACAGGGCCGTTACCCGGATCTATAAAAAGGAAAAGCTGATTGATGAATATATCACACCGTTCGGCATACGGCATTTTTCATTTGATGCCGATTCCGGTTTTTCCCTGAACGGAAGGAAAATGAAAATTTACGGTGTTTGCAATCATCACGATTTGGGTGCACTGGGCTCTGCACTGAACATCCGCGCCCTTGAAAGACAGCTCGAAATGTTGAAGAAGATGGGATGCAACGGCATTCGCACTTCCCACAATCCTCCCGCCCCTGAATTGCTTGATCTGTGCGACCGGATGGGCTTCATAGTGATCAATGAAGCATTTGACATGTGGAAAAAACCCAAAAATCCTTTTGATTACCATCTCGATTGGGACAAGTGGCATGCCAGGGACCTGGAGGATCAGATTTTGAGGGACCGTAACCATCCTTCGGTTTTTGTATGGAGTATCGGAAATGAAATCCGTGAGCAGTCCTATTTTCCGGATGGAAAGGAATTTCCGCCAGACAGTTCCGGATTGGCGATTACCCGGGAACTGGCCGGCATCGTGCATAAACTTGATCCTACCCGGCCGGTTATTGCAGCACTCGACCAGGTGGAAGGAAATACAAACGCGGTAATCCAGTCAGGTGCCCTTGACATAATCGGGTACAATTACAGGCACCTTGTATGGAAAAATGCACAAAAAAAATGGGGTAAAAAACCATTTATTGCTACAGAGGCCGCATCAGCCTTCGAATCAAGAGGCGATTACTTCATGCCATCGGATAAAATCAGGCGCGCAGGGATTGGAAACCAGAATCTCAGTGATGATTTCACTGCTTCATCCTATGATAATTTTTCGGCAGTCTGGGCTTCCACCCATGAAGAATCCCTTAAGGAGTTCTTCCGGCTTCCTTTTGTAGCCGGTACATTTATCTGGACCGGCTGGGATTACCTGGGTGAGCCGACTCCGTATGGCTGGCCTGCCAGGAGTTCCTATTTCGGGATAATTGACCTTGCCGGTTTTCCAAAAGATGCGTATTACCTGTATCAAAGCGTATGGACAACCAAGCCTGTATTGCACGTATTTCCTCATTGGAACTGGAAAAACGGACAGGTAATAGATGTATGGGCCTATTATAACAATGCCGATGAGGTTGAGTTATTCCTTAACGACAGATCGATCGGGGTAAGAAAGAAAGAGAAAGGAAACCTGCACGTAATGTGGCGCACCATTTTCGAACCCGGCAAAATTTCAGCGGTTTCCCGAAAGAATGGAAAGACAGTTCTGACACGGGAAATAAAAACAGCCGGGGAACCCTTCAGAATATCGTTAACGGCTGACAGAAAAGCAATCCTTAGTGATGGTAAGGATCTTGCATTCATCACTGTGAAAATTCTTGATGATGAGGGAAACATGGTGCCTCATGCCTCAAACATGGTTAAATTCAGTTGCTCGGGAGAAGGTACTATTGCAGGCGTGGATAATGGATTCCAGGCAAGCCTGGAATCTTTAAAGGCGGATTCGGGAAAGGTTTACAACGGAATGAGCCTTGTAATTCTGCAATCGACCACCAAAAGCGGGAAAGCCCGAATAGTTGCCACAGCTCATGGATTGAAAGAAGCAACAGTGGAAGTGGATACACAATAACCGGGTTACTGACTTTTGGTAAATTGCTGTCAAAATATGACAGGATTCAATATTTTTTAATAATTTCATGGCTTATTCCTTTAAAAGTGAGGGAATCAAAGCAAACCAATAAATTCAATTCTAACTTAACAACTTACACATGAAAAACTTAAAATTTATCGCACTTTCAATGTCATTCCTGTTTGTTTCGCTCATGTTGTCTGCCCAGACTGCTGATGAAATAGCAGGAAAATATATTGATGCCATTGGTGGCAAAGACCAGATCAGCAAGATTAATACAATGTATACCGAGGGTTCGCTTGATGTTATGGGCGGCACAGGGTCAATAAAGCATACATTACTGGCAGGCAAGGGTTCAAAAGTCGAGATTGATGTTCAGGGCACTTCCGTTACAATGTGTGTAACCGACAGCATCGGTTGGATGATCAACCCCATGGCAGGCAATTATAGCGCTGAATACATGCCTCCGGAACAGTACAAGGCAAGCAAGGATGAGATTTTTATTGGTGGTGCTTTTGCGGATTATGCAAACAAAGGATATAAGCTGGAACTGGCAGGACAACAGACTGTTGGTGATTTAAACACAAATAAAGTCCTTGTAACATCCCCGGATAGTATTACAACTCAATATTTCTTTGATACCGAAACAGGTTACCTGGTTCAATTGGTTCAAACCAGCAACATGGGCGGACAATCCATGGAGATTACCACAGGGTTTTCGGATTACAGGAAAACAGATAGCGGCCTGGCCGTTCCCTATAAAGTTGAAACAAATTATGGGGGTCAGTTCTTTCTTACTGAGATCGTTACCAAAGTTGATATCAATCAGCCGGTTGATCCTGCCATTTTCGTAAAACCGTAAATTGGGAGGGAATACATTCCTGATGGACGAATTCGTAGAGACAAGGCACTGCCTTGTCTCTACAATTACCATCAGTTAAATCGATTTGGCGTTACCTATCAAAAACTGCTCGGCCTCGGTATTCCAGAGGCCTTTTGTTTTACCGATCAACACAGCCAGTTCCCTGAACAGGGGATCTGATTTTCCCTTTTCGGCAAAATCGGCCAGTGCTGTCAGTGGCATTGAAATATTTGTATAGATCAGTTTCTTTCCACCCGGAATATCGGGCAGATGTTTCGTGGTTTCAATTACGGCATCCAGGCCGCCAATGTGGGTTACAAGGCCAGCAGGATCCAGGTTTTCCGACATGAGGGTAAGCGCTTCTTCCATATCGTCTTTATTTCCCCCGCTTGTACCAACGATGTGGGTGAAATTATAATGCACATTATAAAAGTTAAATTCAGAACTGAATTGAGGATCTGAAGGACCGGCAAAGAAATTCAGGCATCCGTCAAATGCGAGGATTGAATCTCCCTGTTGAATTACACCGGGAACCGGTGCAAATACGAATACATCGTTGTAACCCTTCCCGTCAGTGACCTGGAGCAGGCTTTTTACCGGGTCCGCCTGGTTCCTTGTATTCAGGTAATGAAGCCGGATCCCGTTTTGCAGGGCCTTTTCGGGTGGAAACAAGCTGGCTGCCCTGTCAAGCCTGATCTGGTCAATGTCAGTAACCACCATAAGCGAAGGTTTGCGGTCTTTCCGGTTTATCACATAATTGATTGCAGCCAGACCCATTGGGCCCACTCCTGCAAGCAGCGCCATATTTCCGCCATCTACAATTTCCATCTGGTGAACATATGAGCCGGGCCGGGTATGGTAATTGGCATGCATGGCTCCGATTACACAGGATAAGGGCTCTGCAAGCGCTCCGGGATAAAAGCCGGGGCCGGTGTAAGGCAGCAGGCAATCCAGTTCCATTACCTCATTCGGAATTATTATATAGGTTGCATCTCCGCCGATAAAGCGATAGGAATAGCCGGGAGCGGACAGGATACCGACAGGTCCGTCGGGATAGTTTATGGCAGGCTGGATAGAGAATTTCATGCCGGGTTTGAATTTATCCTTCCACTTACTCCCGGATTTTACGATCTCCCCGCTGAATTCATGGCCGATAATGGTGGGATTAATATCCACGTCATCTGGGATCCTTTTATGTTCGGTGCCCTGTTTGGCAGCCTTATACGACGACATACAGATGCTGTCGCAGATTACATGGGCAAGGATCTCATCCTCTCGGAGTTCCGGAAGTTCAAACTCATCAAGCCTGAGATCGTCCTTGCCGTATATGCGTATTGCCTTGGTTTTCATAAACTAATTATTAATGTGCTAATATGCTAATGTGCAAATATGCTAATGTGGTAATGTGCTCCGAAGAACTCCAGCTGCAAAACTGCAGAACTGCAGAACTTCCTATCAACTATCAACTATCAACCATCAACTAACTCAGCATTTCCTGTCCGCCGGTCACCGGCACAGCCTGTCCGGTTTCATACTCCTGGTCCATGACATAATAAATGGCTTTCATCACATCTTCAACCCTGCAGCCGCGGCCTGCCGGAACCTGTTTTTCGTAGCGTGCCTTCACGTCCTCAATCGTTTTTGCCCCCGGTACCTTTCCTGTTTTCAGGTATTGAACGAAAAGCCCCGTTTCGGGATCGCTCCACAGCGGACCTTCAAAGAAATTTCCCGGACAGATCGAGTTTACTTTAATTCCGAAAGGCATCAGTTCAAGTGCAAAAGACTGTGTAAGACCAATTCCTCCAAATTTCCCACCTGCATAAGCGAAGTTTTTATTGCTGCCTTTCAGCCCTGATTTTGAGTTAATCTGGATTATGTCAGTAAAATAACCCGGTCTTAAGGCGGACTGCAGTTTCATCACCGGTGAGGCGAATTTTGCACAGAGAAAATAAGCATTATAGTTTACCCTCGTCATCAAATCAAATGATTCGGGGCTCATTTCATCGAGGCCGCCTGCACGCAATATCCCTGCATTGCTGATGAATACATCGAGTCCGCCGAAATTTCTAACCGTTTCCGTAATGAGGTTTTCTACGGATGACGGATTGGATACATCCGTCTTTACAAAGATTGCATTTCCCTTGTATTTATTTTCATTAAGTGTGCGGGCGAGTTCCCTGCCTGTGGACTCATTCATATCGGCTATGACCATATTGGCCCCTTCGCTCATCATATGAGCAGCAATACCGGCACCAAATCCCTGTGCACCGCCGGTTACAATAGCGATCTTGTTTTCTGCCCGTCCTTTTGGCGATGCTGATTTGGAGATCTGCCTCCTGTAATTTTCAACTTCCCAGTTATCAATAAAGGTTATGTCCCTTTCACTCATGAAATGCGGTCCGCCGAAGTTTTCTGACAGGTAGCTGATTTTCATCCAGTCCTCAAAAACTTCCTGCATTGTATCGACTGATTTCCAGGTGTCTTCGATGGCAATGATTCCATAACCCTTCAGTCCGACCATCTTGGGCATATAACCATATGTCTTTTCGTATGCATCAACCTTGGCGCTGCATTCCCGGATGATGTCTTCAGGTTTTTCCTGTTCAAGATAAACAGCCCTTGCCTTGCAGTAGACGATCTGGTCGGGAATAAACGGAAGGGAAATTGCAGCGAAACTTTCAGCATTCTTCAGGAACAGTTGTGCCAGCGGGCTATTCCTGATCCCGGCAATTTTTACGTTTTCCTTTGAAAAGATCATCCGCAGGGCGGGTAAAATCTTTACGATTTGGCCCGGCACCTCTAATGGCTTGGTATCGGGCATTTTCGACAGGTGCTTGCGTATTATGGAATCGATATTTTTATATTTCTCCAGGATATCTGAAATGGTATCAGAAGCCACAAATACGCCATGGTTTTGCAGGAAAATGATCTGTGGATCTGCCGGGTGGCTTTTACGCCACTCCCATAACAGATCCCTTATCCGGGCAAAAAGGATATAGCCCGGATCTGCCCAGGGAATGTACAATGCCTCATTCCCGAACAATGAATGGATTGTTTCTTCTGCCTTGTTTGCGCATGTGATGGCATTGACAAGGGTGGGGTGGGTATGAACCACAAAGGGATAATTGATGATCTCATGCATTGAGGTTTCAACCGAAGGCCTAACGGTAATCCCTTCATGACAGGCCTTGTACAGGTCGGCCTTTACCTCGGCCTCCCGTTTATCGGTTTCTTCACTGTATTTCTTCGTGTACATTTCCTGGAGCAGGCTGCGGTGAAGTTTTGCAAAACCTGAAATACTGATATTCCGGAGCGATGTTCCGCTTGCCTTTACCCAGATATCCGTATCATTTTTGTAAGAGGTATTGCCACCACCGGCAATCACATATTCCATGTTTTCACCAAAATGTCGGGATACGCTGATGAGATCAGAAAGATACTTTTCGGTCATATTAATGGGTTGTAATTTACGTTTGTGTACTGAATAACAGCACTGCCGAGTTTAACCAGTTCAGATTTCCGTGCCGTTTCGGGCATTCCTTTTTCGTTTATGAATCCGGGTAATCCTTTTGATCTCAGGTATTGATGTGCAGCAACCACACAGGCTCCCTCATAGGATATTCGGCTGATATAGCTGTTTAAAGGCTTTTTGTCACGTGTATCACACGTAAGGGGAATCATTTCAGGGGCATTATGCTCTGTGCCTAACAGTATGACAAAATCCTTGTTTTGAAAAAACTCTACAAAACGCTGAAGATGACCTGCATCGTTTCTTCCCGGAATCAGTTCAAGGCATTTTATGTTTCTCCTGGCCAGTTCGGTA
Source organism: Bacteroidales bacterium (assembly GCA_041737295.1). GTDB lineage: Bacteria > Bacteroidota > Bacteroidia > Bacteroidales > UBA10428 > UBA5072. The sequence goes on from JBGSSA010000190.1 coordinate 6,697, forward strand.
TACAGTATTTGCGGATCGCTTTCGTATTCCGTATAATTGCCGTTTTTATCGTCAAGCAATACGGGATAACATGGAATTCCCCCGGCTGCCAGGATGATTTCTATGACTTCGTCAAGGCTCATAAAAGCATTTTCATCTTCTTCAACAAAGGCCTTACCACCCGATTTCAGCAGGTTTCCCCTGATCTCGTTGTCGAGAGCGGGAATATCGGACAGGTTTGATTTAGGCTCTTTTCCATCAAATATACGGGTCATCAATGCATTACGCTCCTGGTTACCCTCGCAGGATTCAAATACAGCCACACGGATAGCTTTTGCAATATGACGTTCCCTGACCAGTTCCTTAGCGAACTTCAGGCGTATGTCGCTATAATCGAGCCTGATGTCAGCCTGTATTGAAACAAACCATTGATTGCATTTTTCGATCATGCTTTTTACCTGTTCCTGGCTTTCGCTAACAATATGAGCGAGCTTTTCAGCCAGGCGCTTTTCAACCGAAAATGGAAAATCAAGTCCCTTTCCGCTAAAGTAACATCGGCCCGGGTTGTTCGGATCGTTGATCCGGATACCTTGTTGTTGCTCAGATTTAAGCAGACTGATGAATTCGATATTGAATAGTGGAAATACATTATTTTTCAGAGCCTCATTACAAAAGGGCTCATAACCATCTGACACAAAAAAATCGTTTATACCTACAGCCACCATTTTTTCCTGGCGTGCCATCTTGAATATCTGTGCGATATTTTCAAACGCGCTGAATGAGTAGGGAGTGTGAATATGACCATTCACCCGGGGGGGATCGCCACCAGGGGTCATGGTAAGCAATTCCTGACTGTCGGGATATGTGGAAAGAAAATTCGACTTCATAGGTTACTTTTCTTTAATGTTTAATAAGGGGCAGCCATTGCTGACTGCCCCAATCCTAACTACTAACTACTAACTCCTAACTAAAACCAAACTACTTACTAAAACTAAACTCTACCCTATTTTTTATTTTGTGTTGGTAATCGTACAGACAAGGCATTGCCTTGTCTGTACAATATTTTACCGATTACCGATTATTACACGCCCAACCGGCTCCTTTTCAACTGTGATTCAACTGACCAATCTGATGAAACTTTGTGATTTTTCAGGGGAATAATTCTCTCATGAATGGCATCCAGGATCCATTCTATCTGGGGGAAGAAGTATTCTTCCATTTCATAGGCGGGCGTTATCCAATTGCGGGATCCGACAACCACCGGGGGTGCATCGAGATAATCAAATCCCAGTTCAGCTATATTGGATGCAACATCGCGCAGGTAAGAACCGCGTGCACAGGCGTCACTGGCCAGTACTATACGTCCGGTTTTTTTCACTGATTCGAGTACAAGGTCATAATTGAAAGGAACCAGGCTTCGGGCATCGATGATTTCAGCGGAAATTCCGTATTCACTCTGTAGTTTGTCAGCCGCCTTCAGGGCCATATATAATGTTGAGCCGATTGTAAGAATGGTAATATCGGTTCCTTTTCGTTTAATATCGGGCTCACCGATTGGAATCTCATAATAGCCTTCAGGAACTCCTTCTTCATGGAACTGCTCTCCGACATCATATATCCGCTGGCTTTCGAAGAACACAACGGGATCTGTACCTTGCAGAGCGCTGTTCATCAGTCCCTTTGCGTCGTATGGAGTGGTTGGAAATACAACCTTAATCCCCGGTACATGGGCAATAAGCGACGACCAGTCCTGTGAATGCTGCGCGCCGTATTTTGATCCGACGGATACGCGTATAACCACCGGCATCTTGATAAGGTTTCCGCTCATGGCCTGCCATTTGGGTAACTGGTTGAACAGCTCGTCGCCACAGCGTCCGATAAAATCGCAATACATAATCTCGGCAATTACACGGCCTCCTGCCATACCATAGCCAATAGCGGTTCCCACAATCGCCCCTTCGGCGATCGGCGAATTGAACAGGCGATGATAAGGCATGGCTTCCGTAAGTCCGCGGTATACCGCAAAGGCTCCGCCCCAATCGCGGTTTTCTTCGCCATAGGCTACCAGGGTCGGGTCCTTATAGAACCGATCGATGACGGCTTCAAAAATGCCATCCCTGAGCTGGAATAATTTTGCTTTTGAAACAGGTTTGCCTTCCTTGTCGAGGTAAAACCGTTGTTTTGTTTTTAGACTTTTCACCCTCGGATTTTCCTCCATGGGAATAAGCGATTCCGGTTTGCGGTCATCCAAAGAATCCATTGATCCGTTGGAGAACATCATTTCAGCTATTGCGTCAGGGTTTGATGAAAGACTCAAACGGGGAGACAGGGTGTCATCAATAGCCAATTTTAAAATGCCGGTGATTTCTTCAATGATATCCTGCCTGATAGAATCCAGGGAGGAGGATGCGGTTATTCCGGCGTCATTCAGATTTTTTCCGTAGGTTAATATCGAGTCCACATTCTGCCAGGCTTCCACCTCTTCTTTGCTCCTGTATGAAGACGCATCGGAAGGAGAGTGGCCGCTGAACCTGTATGTGAGGGTATCGAGCAGGACCGGACCTTTTTTGGCGAGGAGTATGGCCTTTTTGCGTTTAAAGGCGTCAATTACAGCCAGGGGATTGTAACCATCCACTCTTTCAGCATGCATCATTTCGGCATTTACGCCGGCACCCAGCCGGGCTACCATGCCGTAACCCATGGTTTCGCCGCAGGTTTGGCCGCCCATTCCGTACTGATTGTTCATACAGTTGAAAATGATGGGCAGTCCGCCCCTGTATGAATCTTCCCACAACTGGGTGTACTGATCCATCGTGGCGAATGAAATTCCCTCCCACACCGGACCGCAGGCCATGGATGCGTCGCCGATATTGCAGACCACAATTCCTGATTTGCCGTTAACTTTCTTATAGAGTGCAGCACCCACTGAAATGTCACCTGACCCGCCTACAATGGCATTATTGGGATATACGCCAAAGGGAGTGAAAAAAGCATGCATTGACCCGCCGAGGCCTTTGTTGAATCCGTTTTCACGGGCGAAGATCTCAGCCAGTGTTCCATAAAGCAGGAAACGGATGGCCAGTTCCCTGACAGTTCCCTTGTGATCTTTTTCCACAACGGCCAGAACCTTACCACCGAAATAATTTTTCATAACCTCCATGAGGGCATTTTCAGAAAGCTGGTGTATTGCAGACAGGCCTTTTGCGAGGATCTCACCATGGCTGCGATGTGAGCCGAAAATCAGGTCATCAACAGTAAGGGCATAAGCCATGCCGACTGCCGAAGCCTCCTGGCCCATGGACAGGTGAGCAGGCCCCGGGTGGTTATAGGCAATCCCCCGGTACTCGTTTTTTATTTTAATTTCATTGATCATGTTTTCGAATTCCCTGATAAAGACCATGTCGCGATAAATACGGACAAAATCATCATTGGAGAAATTTTTCTTCTCGTCGGAAATGCTTTTGCTATATTGGTTTACCGGGATAGTTCCGAAGGTAATTTTTCCTGATTTCCGGATATCTTTTGGATCGATGAATTGACTCTTAGGCATGATGTTAGTTAAAAGTTAAAAAACTAATAGTTAAAAGCGGACGAACGGCTATATTTTCTCATTGAAATTTTCAATTTGATTTTTGATCTCTTTAAGGAACAGTGTGGCAGGTCCTCCGTCAACAGCCCTGTGATCATAGGTAAGCGACAGCCCGATCACCGGAATGAAACCAAATGTTCCGTTTCCAAGATCGGCTGGCCGGGAAATAATTGTATTGACACCAAGAATGGCTACCTGCGGAAGATTGATGATAGGTGTAAACATCTCCACACCATAGTTTCCAAGATTGGATACGGTAAATGATGCAGCAGTGCTGGCAAGCATTTCGGGATTAACATTTCCTTTGCGGCATTGGTCAGCCACCTCACGAAGCCGGGCCGAAAGTCCTTTCAGCGAAAGGTCATCGGCATTCTGAACAGCCGGAACCATAAGTCCGCGGGGAGTATCAACGGCCAGACCAAGATGTACCTTCTTAAATTCCCGCAAACTGACACCTGTAAAGTGACTATTAACTTCCGGAAACTTTTCAAGGGCACGGATTACCGCGAAGCATACCATGTCGTTCAAGGTGATGTTCACGCTGCCTCCCTTGTCGAGTTCAGCCTTTACCTGGTTCCGAAGGGCAAGGAGCTTGCGAACATCGGCCGACATGTGGTGGGTGAGCTGCGCGGAGGTACTGATTGATTCATGCATTGCCTTTGCAATCAGTTTACGCACGTTGGATAATTTTTTCTCCTCAAAGGCACCAATAGGAGCGGCACCCTGGAATTGAGTGAAAGGAGAGGAAGCGGCGGTGACGGTATTCACTGAAGGAGCTGCAGCAGAAGTTGACCCCTGTGCTGGTGCCTGGGCATTCTCAAGATCACGGACTATGATCCTTCCGTTCGGTCCGGTACCTTTTATTAATGCAGGATTCAATCCCATTTTTGACGCCATGGCTTTTGCCCGCGGGGAAATTCTGAGCCGTTGATCGCTATCAGCCGGAACAGGTGATTCCTGAACAACCTGCTGCACAGGCAATGTTTCAGTTACAGGCATTGAGTCTGTAGTCGCCTGGCTGGTTCCTCCGGGCCTGAATGCATTGACGTCATCACCCGGATTGCCAATTACGGCGATGTTTGTTAAAACAGGAACTTCATCTCCGGCTAACGCGAAAATCTCTAATAAAACTCCGTCAGCTATGGCTTCTCCATCAAAAGAGGCCTTATCGGTTTCGTATGAAAAAAGGATGTCACCTGTTTTTACAGGATCGCCTTTCTTCTTCAACCATTCGGAGATTATACATGTTTCAACAGATTGACCCTGTCTGGGCATAATAACAGCAACAGCCATATTTATTTTTTTTGAAATGAAACATTCTTTTACAAGTTCCCATAAGGTTATGGATTCAAACTCCTTGCTAAAAAAATTATGGTAAACTTGTAAACATATGTCAAATTTAATTATTATATTTACATCGCTAAATAATTGTACGGATTATGACTTCGCAAATATATTAATTATACTTGTAATTACAAGTTATTTCACTTATTTTTTTATGAGCAATTCAATTCCGCAATACCGACAGCTTTATGAAGTGCTGAGAAAGCAGATCATGGACAGTGTTTACAGGCCTGGCGACCTGCTCCCTTCAGAAAACGACCTTTGCCAGCAGTACAGGATTACCAGGCCGACAGTGCGGCACGCGCTGGATACCATGTTGAATGAGGGCATGATCCGAAAGCACAAGGGAAAGGGAAGTATTGTAAACGGTCCGCCTATTGGTATTGGAATTTTATCGATATCCGGTACCACATCAGCATTGGGTAAGCACAATCTCAGGACCAGGATTTTATCAAAACCGGCCATTACTCAATGGCCTGAGGATTTCATGTTTCCATTGAATGACGAATTCCGCCAGTCGGGTTGCATCTATCTCGAGCGGCTAAGGCTGGTGAATGATGTTCCTGTATTTTACGATTTGAATTACCTGCCCAATATCAATCTTCCTCGATTTTGCAACCGCAGGTTTGAGGACCAGTCCCTGTTCGACATACTGCGCAGGGCATTTCAGATTGAGGTAAAGAGTGGCGAGCAGCGACTCCGTGCTATCAGGGCAGATGAAAACATATGCAACTTTCTGCAGGTTCCCGCGGGCCATCCGGTATTGCATCTTCAGCGCAAGCTGATCACCAACCGCTCAGGCTTTTATTTCTTTTCCTCGATATACTGTAATACAGAGGAGCACGCGCTTTACGGAACTTTTTAGGCTTCTAGGCTTCTAGGCATCTAGGCTTCTAGGCATCGAGGCTTCTAGGCTGCTAGTTCTCATCCAGGGTTGGTATACGGAATTAAATTTTGTTCCTGGAAGCCAGTAGCCTAGTAGCCTAGTAGTCTAGTAGCCTTTACTTCAGCCCAATCAAAAACTCCGTTAAATTCTGCTCTGCTGTAATTCCGAATTTTTTTCTGAGCCGGTATCGGGCGGCTTCGATTCCGCGAACTGTTATGTTCAAAAGGGAGGCAATTTCCTTCGTTGACAGGTTGAGCCGGATAAATGCACATAGTTTCAGATCATGTGTGGTCATCTCCGGGTATTTGCTTTTGATGTGCCCGAAGAAGTTTTCATGGATCATATCAAAGTTCTGCTGGAATATAGCCCAGTCATCATCACTGCTGATATTTTCATTGATCATCCGGATGAGGTGATCGGCATATTTATTCGGATATTGTGTTCCCAGTTTCTTTTTCTGGTTTTCCACTTCTGCCTTTATTTGCAGCAGCATTTCATTTTTCCGGATTATGGCCATTGTTGAACTGGCCAGTTCCTTACTTTTATGCCTTAATTCCGCTTCAAGTTTTTCATTTTTCAGTGCCGTAATCTTCTGCTCCCTCCGTTCCAGTTTTTCCTGTTGCAGCTTGACCTGTTCCAGCCGGATGGCTTCGTTTTGCTTCTTTACATGTTTCTTAATGCTTTTCCATGCAAAAAATCCGGCAAAACCCAGTAACAGCAAATAGACAAGGTAAGCCACCGTGGAAAGATATATGGGTGGACGAACGCTAAAATAATAATCAGTTGAACCCACGGTCCGGTTGTTTTCATCCACTGCAGTGAGGGTGAGTTGATATTGTCCGGCTTCCAGGTAGTATGTAATCAGCGGTTTGGAACTTGTTTCAGTAACAACTTCATGGTTTCCGGTCAGCACACAACGCATGTGAATTTCCCGGTGCAAATAATCAGGATATGCAAAGTTAAATGTAATGCGCCGGAATACATAAGGGATAACAGCCTTCGACCGGGGTGATGTTGTCACGGCCAGTAACTGTTTGCTTCTGGTGGACGAAGCCTTTACCTGCCTGATCATGACGGTGGGTTGAAATGATGTGTATCCGGATTTGCCGGGTTTCTCATAGAGAGCCAGTCCATTTTCGAGACAAAAAAGATATTTGTTATCCCCAAGAGTGGCGATATATTCATTTTCGTCAATCATACTGTTCTTCAGGAGTGAAAAAGGCAGGATGTCGAGCATGATCAGGCTGTCATGATCTGCTTTCACGAGGGCATATTTGCCTTTTTTTATCAGCCAGTACCTGTCATTTCCGGCAGGAATGACTTTATGAGAGCCTGAAAATTCACCCGTCATGCTGTTCAGCCAGGTATACTGAACCATTTTTTCCTTCAGGTCATCATAGGTATAAAAATGACTACCGGTGCAGAATATCACACGGCCGCCCAGTTTAGACACATTTATTTTGTAATCCGAGGGCAATCCGTCCTTCTGTCCAAATGTTAGAATTTCAGCCACTTCCGTGAGATTACTGTTGAGTTTGATCCTGTAAAGGCCCTTGATAAAATTGGATGCCCAGATATATCCCAGGTGGTCCACCTCGAGGTATTTTACGGGGTGTGAAAAGCCATTAACATTGTGGCTGTAGATCCAATTTCCTTGGGCATCTTTTTTATATACGGCAAGCCAGCCGTATGTGCTTTGTATCAGGTAATCATTGCCGCCGGATGTGATTGGCTTCAGAGATGTCCCGCCTGTTATGCGAGATACAGGTACCACATGATCCTTTTCAATCCGGAATGTTCCTTCATTGTGCCCGCACAGCAATTGATTATCCATATCGGCCAGCTGCCATACCTGTCCCTGGGTACCGGGCAGGAGGTTAAAATTATTGGTGTTTTCCTCAAGCCGGAAGGCACCCTGGTTGGTACCTATATAGAGTGAATTGTTAAATTGGATGGCTGTATACACAAGCTCAATATTTTTGGTGGCCGCCGAAATGTAGCGAAAGGGCGAATTGATACCGATCAGTGCCAGACCCTGGTCGAGAGCGGCCCATATGTTATTTTGAAGGTCGGTGTATAAATACAGGACTGTATTCGTGGGAAGGGCATAATCCTTATTAAAATGCCAGAGTAATTTTCCTTTTTGGTCGATAGCGACCAATCCACTTCCGATTGTTCCAAAACACAATACGGAATCGGCAGCCATGGTGGCACAATTAATCTGGGCTTTGATGAGAATATCGTCAACTTCAGTTTTCCAGGGTGTAAAACGGTTCTTGCTGATTTCATAGAGAAATAGTCCTTTCGATGAGGTGCCGAGCAGTATCTGATCGGGTCCCAATTGCACTGCAGCCCGGATCAATGCATTCCTCATTACCTGGCTGCCGGGAATAAAAACGAGGCTGTCATTTTGAAGGCTGAACATGCCTGATTGCATGCCCTGTGCTAAAACACCCTGTGATGTTTTCAGAAAGAAAAGTATGGCTTCAGGGGTATTGCGTTGAACTACCCGGTTGCCATCATATATAAAATACGATCCAAAGGATTGGAAATATACCTTGTTATTCAGGACTATGATTCGCCAGATCTCATCATTATTAAACCGGTAGTCCGTCAATTTATCCGAAAGCGAATAATAGGTCAACATTCCGTCCGCACCGGATTCCCAGTACCCGAATTCTTCATAGGAACCTGTATAGATGCGATCCTTTTCATCAATGGCTACTGACCGGAGGCCCAGGCGGTTCGGCATCCTGAATAGCTGCCAGCTCTGAGCATCATATTGCAGCAAACCTGCAGTATTTGCAAAATACATGATGCCCTTTGAATCCTGTGCAATGTTCCAGTTTTGCCTTTCCGCATCATAGTCGGTTTTGGTGTAGCTGGTGACCGGAGGAACAATTGTATAATCTGCTGCCCGGGTATTGACCATTAATAAAACTGCCAGGATGAGGGCTCCGGTAATTCTTAGCATATGGAATGATTGATAATAGGCTCAGTATTTCAAAAATACTAAATTCTACTGAGACAAAAAAAACCCCCCCGCCGATGGCGGGGGGGCTTGTTCTGTGTGGTCAATATAGAGACAAGGCATTGCCTTGTCTCTACGGCCATTTGGATATAAGAAAGTATCCGTTATTCTTTTACAATTTTCTTTATGGATGCATTTCCTTTCTTGTCATAGAAAGTAACCATATAAAGGCCATTCGACAGGGAACCAACGTTAATGCTGGTTTTTTCTCCCATGATATTCCGGTTTATGAGCATTTGCTGTCCTACCATGTTTGAAATTACGATCCTGTCAACATCCTTCATATTATCAAAATAAAGGGTTGATTTTACAGGATTGGGGTATACAGATACATTGAATGCTTCAGGCTGTTTAACTCCCGTGGGCAGGATGGCAGTCGGGCTGGATACAATGTCATCAATGTATATCACGATGTCTTCTGTCAGGTCAACCGGATCAGAAAAATCGGGCATAGCGGCAATTGTAGGATATGTACCGGTAGCCTCAGGAAAATAGAAAACCATTTGTTCCCATGCATCCATTGTAGCCTGAGGTGCTGTAGATTCCAATTCAAAAGATGATGGTGTTGTCGTACCGCCTTCAATTTTGAATTTTATAGTTGAAATGCGCGGTTTCCAGACCTTCATGTGAATATATTTGTTTGTGGTCATATCGATCGGTTCCGGCAAAGCACTCCAGAAGCCAGCCCAGGGATCGCCTGCAGAAGAGCGTGCAAATCTCAGTACCTTGGCACTGGGATTAACCTCATCGATCAAGGGATTAGGAACAATCTTCAGGCTGTCGTTGGGATAAGTGCTGTTTGCCATCTGATTCAATGGCAGTGACTGGAAATCCTCGATAACCATACTGTCACCACCTGCAGCTTCAGCCCTGAAAACAATGTTATCAACATAAAGAACGATGTCTTCATCACCAATGGGGTCTATAAAATCGAGCAGCATGGCAAGGGTTGCATATTCACCAGTTGCATCCGGAAAGTGGAAATTAATTCGTTCCCATTCGTTGGTTTTCGTTTGAGGACTTGTAGATTCAAGTTCAAAATAAGTAGGAGTTGTAGTGCCTCCTTCAACCTTAAATTTAATTACAGAAATCCTTGGTTTCCAAACGTCTGCAGAAACATACTTATAATTCGTCATGTCATATTTGGATGAGAGGGTACTCCAGAATCCGGCCCATACTGAGCCAGCCTTAGACCTGACCATTTTCAATACCCTTGTACTGGTGTTAACTCCCGTGGGGTCTGGATTATCCACAACATATATGCTATCTGCATTATAGGGCTCATTTGAAAGACCATTTACTGTAATCAGTTCGAAATCTTCGATTACAAGTTGTGCATTTGACCATGGTACCATGGCCAGTACACACACTAACGTTAGTAGAATTTTTTTCATAATTTATTGGTTTAATTTTTAATTGGTATTAAATTAACTAATTGCTATCCTCTGGCATCCTAATAAACAAATGGCAGAATGGTTTGATTGGTCTGATGTGTTTTTTTGATCACCTCCTTTTTTTATTGTTGGTTATAGTTGGTATTTAGAATTACTTAATAATCACTTTTATTGCCTGTGATTTATTGCTGTCAGTCACAAAATCAAGCATGTAGATCCCTGGTTCCACGTTTGTATTTTCGATACCGATCTGATGATTTCCCCGGGTATAGTAAGTGTTTTTTACCAATACGCTTACTATTCTTCCGGAAAGGTCCTTCAGGTAAAGACTTACTTGCGCGGGCTGTTTCAGGTTGAACTCAATTAAACCGTTTTGTCCCATTGGATTTGGCATGGCAACCAGTGTATTATCCGTTTTTATGGATGGGGCATTGGTGGTAAGGTCTTCCGTAAAGCCAATATCATCCTGCGCCTGCTGAATTTCAGCATTTGCCATGAAGTTATTCCAGAGAAGCTGAGACCTGTAGTTCTCAATCATATCGATAATGGGTCCCTGGTCAATGGCCAGGTAAGACGTCGTATACCAATTGCGCTTCTGATTAAACGCATCATAAAAACCCATGGGTCCCCAGATCTTTTTTCCCAGGTTCCGGTAGAGATATTTAAGTGCATTGATGGATTCTTCGGGTGTATAAGGCATGGAAGAAAGGGATGCGGTGGGAGAAATGGTTCCGTTATCCCTTCCTGAGACCGGCTCGTGGGCCATATAGCCGTCGGGATCATCACTGGCTGTCAACCCCCAGCAGTTTTCATTGTACCCGGTAAAATTCAGCGGATTGTCAATGCAGTATGCCCTGTTGATCAGGGTATGGTTGCGGTTGTTTATGTAATAATTGGCGTAGGCGTCTTTTTTATGCCTGGGGTCAAACCCAAGGAATGAATAGTGCGCAAAAAACAGCGGACCTCCCTTATCCCAGCCGACATCCAGTATGTATCCATAAAAAGTCTTTCCGTTCACATAAGTGGAATTGCCTGCCCAGCCTGTTTCCCATAAACTGGCGGGTACACCATGGGTTGGGGAGGCAATGGCCAGTATATAAATAATGGCGGCTTCATTCCACCCCCTGATCTGCATGTTGATAGCCCAGTTGTTGTCGGGTGACCAGTGCCAGTAAAGCACATTGGAATTGTCCTTGCGGTACCAGTCCCATTCAACCCCTTCCCACAATTCTGTTATTTTTTGCGCTATATCTTGTTCAGCGGTTGTTTCGAGATTAAAATAAGTGCGGGCAGTGAGAAGTCCCTGCACCAGGAAGGCTGTTTCAACAAGGTCGCCCCCGTTATCCTGCGGGCTAAAGGGTATGACATTCCCTGTATTTCCATCTATCCAATGCGACCAGGCACCGTGAAACCGGTCGGCGTTTTCAAGGAAGGTCAGGATTTTCTGCATGCGTTCTATTCCCTGGTCACGCGTGATGAAACCGCGCTCAATTCCTGCAAGCAACGCCATGATCCCAAACCCGGTACCGCCTGAGGTCACCGTATTGCCCGAAGTATTTCGTTCCCTTGCCATACCTGAAGCAGGATGCGCAAAATCCCAGAAATAGCGGAATGTATATTCCTGCACCATATCCAGAAGCTCATCATCACTGAATTCGCGTGTAGTGGCAATGGCAGTGTCAGAAGGAACGGACAACTCGCCAGTTCCGTTCTGGGCCCTTAACCTGTAATTCACCGTAACTGGAGTGCCAAGATCTGCAACATGATCGATAAACAACGTATCTTCCTTGCCGGCAACAGCTATGTTTACGAAAGAATTCACGCCGTTCACGGATCGTTGAATTGAATAGCCGGTTACATAGGGTTCCGGATTCAGATCCCAGCGGAGTTCAACATGGCTGTCAAATCCTTTTGCTGTTAGTCCGGTCGGACGCGATGCAACAGGCGAGGTTCCGCTGCCGGTAAAGACCCTCATGTTGTCGATCAGCAACGTATGTTCAATGGCATCATCTGTATTCTGGGCGAAACCAATTGTCTTAATTTTGGTGAAATCAACCGGATCGCCGGCATCCAGAAAAAGGACCATGGGTATTTTAACACTCACCCACTGGCCGGCAGGCAGGTCATTACACCATGTTGAAATAAGATGCATGGTTGTCTTGACATTATCGACATCCTCCATAAAAATGCGGGGCAGGTTAACTGAATCAACTCCTTCCAAGGAATAAAGCCAGAATTGCAGGGTGTCAGTGGAGCTGATGTTTTTGTCAGTCCAGTCAATTCCTGCAGCGATGGCCACCCAGCTTCCGCCGGAAACTGATTTCCATTTAAGCCGCAGGCTGTTTATGCCCTGTGCTGGTTCAACAACTGTTTCTACAGGAAATCTGCGTAGTTCTTCTCCCTTGCGTTCCAGTTCACTGGGAGGCGTTAGTTCCATCCAGCTATAGTCATAGTGCTCATCCGAGGGACTATCCTGGAAATACAGGTAGACCTGAGCGTTGCCAGTGAAACTCATTATAAGGAACAGGGACCAGAGCAGAAGAATTTTTGGCATATGTCCCCCGCTGGCGGGGGTAGGGGGTGGATAGCCAGAATCCTCCCCCTGCCCCCTCCTGAGGGGGACATCTTCCAGAAATATATGACCGTAATATTGCAGCTTCTTCATTTTGTTCATTTCTTCAAATAGGGGCTCTCAAATCCCAGATTTTTCAAGCCATTCTGAATTTCCGGACAACTCATAAACAATTTCCAGAGTAGTCCGGTCCGGTAGTTCTCGATCATGCCGATGATAGGACCCTGGTCTATTGCCAGGTAAGAGCCCGCATACCAGTTTTTCGATTCATTAAAGGCATCGATGAATCCATATTCGCCCCACAGCTTATCCCCTTTATCATTGTAAAAATGTTTGAGTGCCTGCATGGAAAATTCCGGTGTATAAGGAAATGAAGACAATGCTGCGGTGGGAGAGATTGTGCCGAAATCATTACCGGGTGAATGTGCATTGTATCCGTCATATGTATCGCTGGCGGTAAGTCCCCAGCAGTTGGCACCATATCCTTTGAACTTTTTCGGATTTTCAACGCAATGCCTGTAATTGATCAGTGTATGGTTCACATTCTGCACCCAGTAATCGGCATACTGGTCCTTTAATCCGCGGGGATCAAGTCCAAGGAAGCTATAATGCGCAAAAAACAGGGGGCCAACATAATCAAAACCCAGGGGTGCTTTAATGCCGTAGTATTCCTTTCCGTTGAAAAAGTGGTTACTCCGTGCCCAGCAGCTATGATAGACGGAAGGGCTTATGGGATAGCGCGGAGAGGAGGCAGCCATCACGTAGGTAATAAGGCATTCATTCCATCCCCTGATCTCAAAATTCATTGCCCAGCCGTTGTTCGGGCTCCAGTGCCAGTAGAGCAGGTCCATCCCCCCGCGTGTATGCCAGTTCCATTCTGCCTCATTCCACAGCCAGTTGATCCGGTTCCTCAGTTCTTCTTCCTTCTGATTCTTACCATCGAAATACTGACGTGCAATCAGCAGTCCCTCAAAAAGATAGGAAGTTTCCACAAGGTCGGCACCGTCATCCTTACGGCTAAAGGGAATGGTCACTCCTGTTTCTCCATTGAGCCAGTGGGGAAAAATGCCATGATAGCTATCGGCCTTTCCCAGGAACCGGACAATTTTCAATAGCTGGTCCACAGCCTGTTCGCGGGTAATCCATTTCCGGTTGGCAGCCACCACAATTGCCATGGCGCCAAAGCCTGTTCCGCCGGTTGTAACCACTTCATGGCCATAATCATAAGCCTCGTTGCTCCGTTCACGGGCCAGCCCGCTGACGGGGTGGGCAAAATCCCAGAAATACCTGAATGTCTGCTTCTGCACCAGGTCGAGCAATGCGCTATCGGGCAGGTTCTCAGGCCTGTCTGAACCTGCCGGCTTTTGAGCACCGGCAGGACAGGCGGACAGGGATAGGAAAAGCAGGAAATAAAATATTTTTTTCATAATCAATATCCCGGGTTTTGGGCGTATTTGCCCTGGCTTGCATCAATTTCAGGTTGGGGAATAGGGAACAATTCATTTTTCCCGTCAACGAATTCTTTTCCATGGGCGCGCAGCACTTCACCTGCCCGTCCCTGGCGCACCAGGTCAAAGAACCGGTCATGTTCCATGGCTAATTCAACACGCCTTTCTTTCCAGACAGCATTTCGCAGATCCGACTGGGTTGCTGCAGGGGTGTCATCAAGTCCGGCCCTTTGCCTTACCATATTTAATGAGGCCTGCGCCTTGGATGTATTTCCCAGTTCATTGGCGGCTTCTGCGTTCAAAAGGTATATCTCTCCCATACGCAGTATCCTGACATTCTTATTTGATTCCCAATCACCGCCATTAAAAGTTTCATTTTTCTTACTGACGTAGGCTTTATAATTGTAACGGTCATTAGATACGCTGGCCTGCACAACGGCTCCGTCCCACAACGTATCGCCCTTATTGATAATAGTTGCGTCCTTCCGAAGGTCGCCCGGTTCATATGAATTTTCAAGATCCGCAGTAGGTGTATTGAATCCCCAACCGGTAATGGCAGTTGTATTGTCGGGATATTTAACGTCGCCTCTTATGCCTTGCACAACGGCATACCCCTGTACCCCCATATTTGGATTTATTCCTCTTCCCTGGATCTCGAAAAGGGATTCCACACTGTTTTCCCCTTCTTCACGCCAGATTATAGCATAATCGGGGACAAGGTCGTAGGTTCCTGCACTGCCGTTTATGATCTGGTCAGTAAGGTCTTGCACCTGCTGCCAATTTTTAAGATACATATTTACTTTTGCAAGAAGTCCCATTGCCGCCCCTTTGGTGGCCCTTCCCATATCTTCCGGGGCATACTGATCCACGGTAGGTAATACATTCATTGCATTGGTCAGATCGGTAACAATTAAATTATATACATCTGCCCTGGGTGCCCTCGTGGCAGCTTTCTCCAGGTCGGCAGGATTGTCAGCATCGATCAGGCCATCGATCAAGGGTACGTCACCATAGCACCGTACCAGGTTAAAGTAGTAGAAGGCGCGCAGGAAGCTTGCTTCCCCGATTAGCCGGTTTTTCAAACCTCCATCAATATCATATTTTGGAACGTTGGCAATAGCCTGGTTGCACCGTGAAATCCCGTTGTAATAGCCTGCCCATACTTCTGCAACAGAAAGGCTTGTGGAGGAAAAGGTGAGGTTATCCATCTGGTCCTTATCCGTTCCGAGATCACCGGGATCACTCCCCTTATCCGCATCGTCGGAAGAAATGCTTGTCATTCCAATCCAGGAGAAGGTGGTTGTCTGCCATTGAAGCATTGAATTATAGCAGCTGTTTACAAATTCCACAGCATTTGCCGGATCGATAAATGTGGAGTCCTGTCTTACGATTTGATTTTCGGGTGCAGGTTCCAGCCAGCTATCACTGCATGATGAAATAGAAAGAACCAGGTAACCAGCCAATACAAGAATGAGTTTATTTAGTGTTTTCATTTTTCAATGTTTAAATGGTTAGAAAGAGAGATTGACGCCAACCATATAGGTGGAGAAAACCGGATAAATCCCGAGTTCGATTCCTGAACTGGTAGCAGAACCTGGTAATTCAGGTGTAAACCCACTGTATTTTTTAATAATAAGGGGGTTTTGTGCTGCTGCAAAGACTCTTAGGCGGGTAATGCCGGGTCCCCATTTTTCAGAGTTAAATGTATATCCCAGGGTTGCATTGTTGACTCGGAAAAAATCACCCTTTTCAATAAAATAGGTTGAAGGAGCAGGGATTGCGTTGGATGCCCTGGGTTGTGAACCGCCTAAATTATCGGGGGTCCAGCGGTCGTCGGCCCTGGCTTGTTCAACGTTGTCATTTCCAAACCTGACAGCTTTCTTACCGTTGAAAATCTTATTTCCTGCATTTCCATAACAGTCAACTGAAAAGTCGATCCGTTTCCAGCCAATTCCCAAGTTAACGCCGTAAAATGTTTTTGGCTGATAGGAACCGACAAAAATACGGTCACGTTCATCTAAAATATTATCAAGGTTTACGTCAGACAGCTTAAGATCACCCGGTTTCATTCCGGTGAGATGAGGAGTCGCATTAATTTCTTCAAGAGACTGATAAATACCTTCTGTCTGATAAACCCAGAAACTTCCGATCGGCTGGTCCTCAACTGTATAAGTGGTGATGTGACCATTGCCGAGTCCGCCATCTTTCAGTTGCAATCCGCCCCTTACCTTTTCAACGTTATTCTGGTTAAACGTGACGTTGAATCCAATTCGATAGTTCAATGAATTGCTGAAGCTTTGTTTCCAGTTCATCACAATTTCAATCCCTGAATTTCTGACATCTGCTGCCTGGGATATGACCTCCTGGTTGGCATCTCCGGCTGCCGAGTTTAATTTAACCGGCACATAGGCCTGTGTCAATTTTGTATACCAGCCGATTTCACCTTCGAGCCTGTTATTTAATACACCAAATTCCAGACCCACATCAATTCCGGTGGTGGGTTCCCATGTAATGGTGGCATCTTTGATCTGATCCAGTGTAATTCCCTGCGCAAGAGGAATTCCATTCCCGCCGAAGTTATATCCGCCTGTTATAGTTACAGGGGTAAGTATTCCAATTGTGGCATCCGTTAAATTGTCATTACCGATCTTGCCATAACTGGCCCTTAATTTCAGGGCATCGAATATATTCAGGTTTTCGATGAAGTTTTCACGGCTTAATATCCAGGATGCACCGACTGAATAAAAGGTTCCCCACTTCTGTTCGGGTGGAAACAGGCTTGATCCGTCACGTCTTAAAACACCGCTTAAATTATACTTGTTGTTGAGGGTATAAGTCAAACGGCTGTAGAAGGATGCCCGCTGTTTGATGTATCCGTTGCTGAAATTGGTCGCTGTATTTGGATCGCCCTGGTCGAGGTACCAGAGGTTGGACTGATTGGGTACATTCTGCCTTTTCCCCCCCGCGGTGCTACCCTTATCATGCTCTGCAGAATATCCGACTGTAAGTTTAACCTCATGTTTTTCGGCAAAGGTGTTTGAATAAGTGGCGTTGTTATCAAATATATAGAACAAGCTATATTTGTTCTCCATATTCAACGATGAATTGGATGTCTGCTGGGTGCTGCTGACAAAGTAGAGCGGTACATAATCGGTAGTCTCCAACTCAGGACGGTTGAAATTTATGCTGCTCCTCAGGCTGAGTCCCTTAATGGGTTTAAGTTCCAGGTAAGCGTTACCCTGTAGCCTGTATTCCTTAGTGAAATTATTGGTATAATCAATGCGTGCAACAGGATTTGAAACGCTGAGTCCGGTTACATAACCATAAGTGCCGTCCGGATTTTTAACGGGAGCGGTGGACCCGATACGGTAAGCATCCGTGAAAACGTTCGGTTTGATATTGTTATAGGCGTAGGTAAAATTCACAGTGTGACCGAATGTTACAAACCTGTTTATCCGATAATCGTTACTGTTCCGTAATACCAGACGGTTATAATAGTTTCCTTTTAAAATACCTTCATCGGTAAAATAATCACCACTGAAATAATAGGAAGTTTTTTCCGTGCCCCCGCTTATATTAATACTGTAATTCTGTACGGCACCTTTCCGTGTGATTTCATCGAACCAATCGGTATCATATTTCAAGGTATCGACATTAAACATAGGTACCTGGTTATCATAACCCCTGGCCTCATTTGTAAATTGGGCATATGTATGTGCATCCGCCATTTTGACCTTCGATGTCATTGACCTTACTCCGGCATAGGCATCGAAACCCACACGCATTTTTCCCAGCTTACCGGCCTTTGTTGTAACGAGGATAACACCATTGGCAGCCCGGCTTCCGTAAATAGCCTGGGATGCAGCATCTTTAAGCACCTCCATACTTTCCACGTCATTTGTATTGATATTTGAAATGTCAGTGACAATTACACCGTCAACGACGTAAATTGGATTTGCGCCTGCTGTAATGGAGTTGGTTCCCCTGATCCTCACCTCAGATTGTTTTCCGGGTTCTCCTGAAGAAATGATCTGAACACCTGCCGTTTTTCCCTGTAATCCCTGCACCGCATTCATCACGGGTTGTTTGGTTATCTCGTCATTTGAAACGCGTGATACGGATCCGACAACCTGGCTTCTTCGTGCAGAACCGTATCCGATTACAACCACTTTCTCCAGTTGTTGAACATCGGTCTGTAAAGTCACATCGATAACAGTAGATGCACCGAGGACAATTTCCTGGGAGGTCATACCCACAAAGCTGTATACAAGGGTTGCACCCTCAGGTACATTTTGCAGGGAGTATTTGCCGTCAATGTCACTGATGGTTCCCTGGGTCGTGCCTTTCACCTGCACCGTGGCCATTGGAAGCGGGGAATTGTCTTCTCCGCTGATGATGGTACCTGAAACGGCAGTTCCCTGCTGTGCCCACGTGCCAATGGAAAGAAAAAGCATGAAAAGCGCAAATACGCTTTTAATGAGTAGTTTATTTTTCATACGGTAAGGGTTATTTGATTTTCATAGTAAACTTACAGCATACGGCATTTGTTCACAATCAAATAGCCACCACAACGCTACTGCGAAAAGTTATTATGAAGAAAGGGGGTACTGTTTTAGTACTGCAATACTAAAGGGGAATGATGTAATTTATTGAATTACAAAATAATATAATGAAATTAATTTTAATAATCCAGACATTTTGAAATAATATCGAACAAAGCCTGTCCCGATCCATCGGGAGAACACCGAATAATGAATTTCGAAGTCGTTCCACCTAATAGCCTAGTAGCCTAGTAGCCTAGTAGCCTAGTAGCCTAGTAGCCTAACAGCCTTTATTCATACTTAAGTGCCTCCACCGGATTCACCCGGGCTACTTTGAGTGACTGGTAAACTACAACTGAAATGGCGATAGCCAGTCCGATGCATGATGACAAGAGGAAGGTCAGAAAATGCATGGTGGTCTGGTAGGCGAAGTTCTGGAGCCACTTATTCATGAAATAGTACACCACAGGCCATGCAATGAAGGAAGAAATTGTGATCAGGATAACTATTTCTGTAGACAATAACCGAAGGATAACGGGAACCGATGCCCCATGAACTTTCCGGATGCCAATCTCTTTTGTGCGTTTTTCAGCTGAAAAAGCACTCAGTCCAAGAAGTCCCAGGCAGGCCACAAAAACCGCCAACACGGAGAATATGGTGAAGACCCGGCCAGCCCTGATTTCTGCCTGGTAAAGCTTATTAAAATTCTCGTCAATAAAAACATATTCAAAAGCCTGGCCGGGCATAAATTCATTCCAGGTTTTTTCCACCTCTCTGACGGTACCCATCAGATCACCTTTTATCCGGACAATCGTAAAAGCATTGTTTTTATCGGTATTTAGCATCATCAGCATCGGTTCAATCTTTTCGTGAAACGACTTATAGTATACATCCTGAAAAACACCAATGATCTCATAAACATCCTGGCCACCCTGGAGGTTGGGCGAGGTTAGCCTTACACCGAGAGGATCCTTAACACCCAAAAATTTGACAGCACTTTCATTGATCAATAGGGCATTTGCATCTGTTGTAAATTCGCGTGAGAAATTCCGGCCCGATTTTATATTAATTCCAAGCAAAGGAAGGAAATCATAATCCCCGGCGATGATTTCAAATTGATACATCTTATTCAGCGAATCATCCTGTATCTGGAAGGTAGATCCATGATAAGGCTCACCGGGAAATGTCCATGAGCGACTGGCCTGTACAACATCCGGAAGTTTCATGACCGATTCCCGGAAGGTTTCAGCCTGATCAGACAGATCACCGGAATTCTTTACCACCAGTAAATTTTCCTTGTTAAATCCCAGGTCCTTGTTACGGATGAATTTTAACTGGGATGCCACGACAAATGTACTGATAAGCAGTATGATCGTAATTGAAAACTGAACAACCACGAGTACGGACCTTAGCCGGATATTGCCGGAACCCTTGTTAAACTTAGCCTTGAGTATTTCAGCAGGTTTGAAGGATGATAAGTAAAAAGCTGGGTAGATTCCTGCCAGAAACCCTATGAAAATAGTGACAAAAAGAAGTGAGGGTATGATATACCAATGATTCAGGTATCCTATAGCCAGGTCTTTTCCTGTAAAACGGTTGAATGAAGGCAGCACCAGCTCGACAAGAGTCAGCGAAATAATCATGGCCACCAGTGTGATGATCAATGATTCGGATAAAAACTGGGAGATCAGCTGTGAACGCGAAGACCCTACCACCTTTTTGATGCCTACTTCCTTTGAGCGATACGAAAATTTGGCTGTGGAAAGGTTCATGAAATTTATGCAGGCGATGAATAACAGGAAAATGGCCACAACCGAAAAGAAATAGATATATACCCTGTCAGTTCCCTCATCATATCCAAATAAGTATCGTGTATTAAAATGAAGGTCATTCAATGGCTGGAGCATGAACACATAGATGTTGCCAAGGGCCTCAAACTCCTTGTAATTATTTACTTTGATCGGAATAAGCTGTTGAATCTGGGGTAAAATGAATTTATCCAGCAGTCCTTCGAATTTGGCTTCCAGTTTTTTGTAAGGATAATCTTTCTGAAGGACTACATATGTTTCAAGCATTTGCGATAGCCAGAATTCACTCTTGCTTAATTCAAGAGAATTGAAAGAGGCCAGGTAATCAAACCGAAAATGAGTATTGACAGGAACTTTTTGCACTACCCCGGTTACCTGGTATACCTTGTCATTATTCAAAACTATATTTTTTCCTATGGGATCAATCGGGCCAAATAGTTTTTCAGCCATTGCAGACGTAAGGATCACCGAATGGGGCTTCTGGAGGGCTGTTTTTGGATTTCCTTTTAACAGCGGAAAATTGAATATCTCAAGAAAATTCGCATCGGCAAAATAAAACCTCTTTTCATTGTACGTTATATTTTCATAAGTTACTTTCTGATCATTTGGATAATAATATCGTGTGGCCTCCTCAATTTCCGGGTATTCTTCCTTGAAAACCCTTGCCTGCGGAGGTGCCGAAACGGCCATTGAAATTTCTTTGCCTTCCAGTTTGGCATAGGCATTTATCCTGAAAGTGCGATCTGCTTTGGAATGAAATTTATCATAACTTAATTCTTGCTGCACATACAAAAGGATAAGGATGCTACCGGCAATACCCAGCGATAGTCCAAGTACATTCAAAATGAAGTAGGCTTTATCCCTGATCGTATTTCTCAGCGTAATCAAAAAGAAGTTTTTCAGCATGTTGGATCTATTTTGCCGGTTACTATGCCAACATTATGCCAAAACGTCAACTAATTAAATATCAATTATATATGTTTTTGTATTTTTGAAATGTGTGCAATTATTTCACAGGGATGAAACATTTTTGTTATATTTGGATATCGTTTTGGATGAAAATCCTAGGCGTAGTTGCAAACTACGCCTGGCGTTAAACCAAAATGCCTGGCGTACAGCCACGACATCTATGAAAAAAAAAGGAAAAATACTGGTTGTTGATGATAATGAAGAGATCCTGGTGGCTTTGCGGCTATTCCTGCTGAATCATTTTGAACAGGTAACCACGGAAAAGAATCCTGAAATGATCGCATCAAGGATGCAAAAAGACAGTTATGATGTGATCATTCTCGATATGAATTTCAAAGCCGGCATCAACACCGGCAATGAAGGCCTGTTCTGGCTGAACAAAATACTGGAAATGGATCAGTCTGTATCCGTTGTTTTTGTTACCGCCTATGCCGGGATCGAACTGGCTGTAAATGCGATTAAGCAGGGGGCTGTTGATTTCATCGAAAAGCCCTGGGATGATGACAAGATGTTGGCCACCGTGCTGAAGGCATACGAAATACGGCGTTCGAAGCTGGAGATTAACCGGTTACGCGACAAGCAGGAGCACCTCATCGAAAAGATTGACAATCAGTACGACTTTTTTAAGGGGAAAGCTGCTTCGATGGAAAATGTATACAGGGCAATTGAAAAGGTAGCCGCTACAGAAGCCAATATCCTGATCCTGGGGGAAAACGGGACGGGAAAGGAAATAGTCGCGCGGGAAATTCACAGGAGGTCATCGCGTTCAAAAGAAGTATTTGTCGGTGTCGACCTGGGCTCATTGAGCTCCACCTTGTTTGAAAGCGAGTTGTTCGGGCATGTCAGGGGTGCCTTTACTGATGCACGTGAAGACAGGCCTGGCCGTTTTGAAATTGCTTCGGGAGGTACACTATTCCTGGATGAAATCGGTAACCTGCCTGCCGCGCTCCAATCGAAATTATTAAGTACAATCCAGGGCAGGGAGGTGACGCGCCTGGGATCCAACCATCCCGTGCAGGTGGATATCCGCTTGATCTCAGCCACCAACCGCCCGGTTTTTGAATTAATTGAACAGGGTCTATTCCGGGAGGACCTGTTATACCGTATCAACACGATTCAAATTGAGCTCCCTCCTTTGCGGGACCGGAAAGAAGATATTCCGGGCCTGCTCGACTTTTTTTTGAACAAGTACCTGCTGAAATATGGCAAGCCGGGATTCAGGATTGAAAAGCCGGCTATGGAAAAGCTGCTGAAGTACGGTTGGCCCGGAAATATCCGGGAATTGCAGCATATGACTGAAAAGGCAGTGATCATGGGCGAGGGAGATACATTGCATGCAGAGGATTTCTTCATGGGATCAAGGATACGCGCGGCTAATGTGAATCCTGAAACACTCAACCTGGAGCAGCTTGAAAAGGATGCCATCATGAGAGCCATCGATAAGAATGGTGGCAATATATCCCGAGCGGTCAAAGATCTTGGTATTTCCAGGAGGGCCCTATATTACAAGCTTCAGAAGTATGATATTTAGGCGATTTACGATCAGGGTAATCCTGTTGGTTTTGCTGATAACCTTCGCGGGAATGATCGTGGTATGGTCATTCAGCAGGCCAAACCTGCCGGTGGCCCGCTTCACCTTTATTGTTATCTGGATACTTCTGATCATAAGTCTGATTACCTATGTTACGCATACGAACCGCACCCTGAAGGCTTTTTTCGATTCCCTGCGCTATATAGATACGGTGAAGAACAGCAAGGGAAAGGGAAGGTCATTTGAAGAACTCGACAAACTTTACCAGGAAATTGCCGGTATCATTCACCAGGTTGAACTGGAGCGCGAAATTGACCGGCAGTATTTCAGATACCTGGTGGACCATGCAGGAGCCGGGATCATTTCATTCAGCGAAGCGGGAGATATTGAAATAATTAACCAGGCTGCCAGAAAATTACTTAAAATAAACCGGTTAAAGAACATTTCCGACCTGGGCGCACTTTCTCCGGAACTGCCCGTCATCATGAACACATTGAAACCGGGCCATCAGAAACTGCTCAAAATGAATGTGGACAATGAAATAGTCGGGTTATCGCTGAGACTGGCCGAATACCGGATCAGTGGCCGCAAAATCAGGCTTGTATCCCTGCAAAACATCCGGAATGAACTCGAAGATGAAGAGCTGGATGCGTGGCAAAAACTGATCCGGGTTCTGACCCATGAAATCATGAATTCAATTACTCCGGTTAACTCCCTGACCAATACGATCATCCGCATGCTGGAGTCTGACGGCAGGCCAAAACGCCGGGATGAGGTGGATGATGGCATATTGGCAAATGCGCTGGAGGGGCTGCATTCCATTGAAAAAAGGAACAAGGGACTTATCGGTTTTGTGCAATCCTACCGGAGCCTTACCCGTATTCAAAAGCCCATGTTTACGAGGGTGGATATTGAATCCATGTTTATGAATATCGGCCGTCTTGTTAAGGAAGAACTGGAATCCGCCCGCATACATCTTTTTATTGTGACAGAACCGTCCGGTCTTTCTGTGGAAGCGGATGAAAAACTACTGGAACAGGTGATGATCAATCTTATCAATAATTCACGGCATGCCCTTTCGGAGGCTGCCCACCCTGAAATTCAGCTATCCGCAAAAACCGATCATGACCTGGTTATTATAGAAGTGAGGGATAATGGATCGGGTATTCCGGCTGATATTATAGGAAATATTTTTATACCTTTTTTCACTACCCGTGCAGAGGGTTCAGGGATAGGGCTCAGCCTCAGCCGGCAGATCATGCGGCTTCATGGCGGAAATATTTCCGTAAAATCACAGCCCGGGGTGGAGACCGTATTTACCCTGAAACTTCCTGTCTGATCCTCGCAGGTTTCGTTATCTTAGCGCTTCAAAATTTACAGCATGCGAGGAGCGAAACAGAAACCATTACTTGAGAATTTACTGATCACTGATATTGCGGCTGAAGGAAAAGCCATTGCCCGGATTGAGGGAATGATTGTTTTTGTTTCAGAATGCGTACCGGGAGACATCGTGGATGTGCAGGTGATTCGCAAACGAAAACGCTATATGGAAGGGTTTCCTGTTAAGTTTCACTCCTATTCGAAAAACCGGGCGGAGCCGTTTTGCAGCCACTTTGGACTTTGCGGGGGATGCAAGTGGCAGCACCTTCCGTATGAGGATCAATTGAAAAGCAAGCAGCAATGGGTTGCCGACAGCATGGAGCGGATCGGAAAAGTGGAGGTTAGCCTGATCAGTCCGATCCTGGGTTCTGAAAAACTCACCGAATACCGCAATAAACTGGAATTTACTTTTTCTCACAGCCGGTGGCTTACGAACCAGGAAATTCAATCAGGCCATCAAAATATTGAACGGAGGGCACTCGGATTTCACATTCCCGGTAAATTCGACAAGGTACTTGACATTGAACATTGTTACCTGCAGCCCGAACCCTCTAACCTGATCCGCAATTTTGTGAGGAAGTATGCCATGGAGCATGGTCTTGAATTCTTTGATATTGTGCGCAAGGAGGGGTTGCTCCGGAATCTGACGATACGGAATACCCTGGCCGGTGAAGTGATGGCGATTTTTTCGTTTTTCAGGGATGACCGCGAAGACATTGAAAACCTGTTGAATTCCGTGGCTCATGAATTTCCGCAGATCACTTCCCTGATGTTTGTGATCAATCCCAAGGCAAATGATACCCTGAACGATTTGGAAGTATTGCCTTTTAAGGGTAAGGACCATTTGATCGAATCGATGGAAAATCTGCAGTTCCGCATTTCACCAAAATCCTTTTTCCAAACCAACACTACCCAGGCCTGTCGTTTATATTCGCTGGCCCGCGGGTTTGCCTCCTTAACGGGCAATGAAACCGTGTATGACCTTTACACCGGAACAGGAACCATTGCTTTGTTTATGGCTGCATTATGCAAAAAGGTAATAGGCATTGAGTATGTCCCCGAGGCTATTGAAGATGCCAACAGAAACGCAGCGATTAACGGAATTTCCAATGCATCATTTTTTACCGGCGATATCCGGGCCCTGCTTACTGAATCATTTTTTTCCATTCATGGTCATCCGGATGTAGTTATTACAGACCCGCCCCGCACAGGGATGCATGAGGATGTGGTGAAAGCCATCCTGCTGGCTGCCCCTTTACGGATCGTTTATGTGAGTTGTAACCCGGCAACGCAGGCCAGGGATATTCAGTTACTGAGTGAACGGTATGATGTGGCCAGATGCCAGCCCGTGGATATGTTTCCGTACACACATCACGTTGAAAACGTTGCCCTGCTGACAAAAAAGGGCATATAATTAGTTGCTTATTTAAGGATAGTTTCAATCGCTTTTTGTAATTTGGTGTAAATCATTTAGAAGCTGATGGACAATTTCTTTCAGGGTGTATTTCAGACGTTTTTCCTTATTGCATATGCCATTCTGTATGTTGTGACCATACTGATATTGCAACCTTTTCGCTATCATAAGCGCCGCATGAAGTCAACGATTCTGCTGAAGCTTAGTTACCTGCTTTATCTTGCTTCTTTCCTGGTTTTTACTTACCTGCTGCTGTTTGGGAAAAAGGAAATTGCTGAATCGGAAAAGCCATATGATACCTTATTTAATATACATTTCCTGTTTTTCCTCACATCAACAATTATTCCCAATGTGGGCATCATGATCCGGCGTAGAATCAGAAAAAGCCGGGTTGACTATAACGTCCTGGTTACAATTATTAATCTGATCTATTTCTCTTACCTTGTTTTTCTGAGCGTGTCGCACAAATGGGCGCTCATGTAATCTTCCCGCTATTCAGGGCATTGACCAGCAGAACAGCCTTTTCCACCTTTTCATCCAGCGGCATTTCTCCATCCATCCAGTGAATGACAGCACCTTCTTTTTCCATTTTCCTGAACCATGTACGTTGTCGTTTGGCAAACTGGTGAATGGCCGTATTCAACCGGCTGAGCATCTCCTCATAAGATAGTATTCCCGAGAGGTATTGTGTTATAAACCTGTATTCCAAGCCATAATAAATAAGGGTTTCAGCCGGTATTCCCGATTTCAGCAATTGCTGCACTTCTTCAACCATTCCCTGTTTCATCCGGGTATGCAATCGTGCGGTTATTCTTTCACGTTCCGTATTTCTTGGAAAAAGAATGCCGATGAATACCGGGTATACTGGTGGCAGATCGTTTGCCATAACAGGATGAAGTTGCCTGTAGGTTTCAATTTCTATGGCCCGCATGGCTCGTTCAGCTGTATCCGTATCAGAAGTGTTATGGAGCTTTTTTAATGAAACCAGGATTGAATTCAGTTCGACCGGACTTTTATTCTGAAGGTCCTTTCTGAGTTTTTCATTATAAGGGGCGTCAATCATTTTGTATCCCTTCACTGCGGCATCAATGTACATTCCTGACCCGCCGCATAAGACCGGCATTTTTCCCCGGCTGTGAATATCCGAAAATACAGTAAAGAAGTCGCGCTGATACTCAAACACGCTGTATTTGTAGCCGGGTTCTGCAATGTCAAGCAAATGTGACGGCACCCTTACGCCATCTACAATATAGTCGCCGTAATCCTTGCCTGTCCCCAGGTTCATGTGCCTGTAAACCTGCCTTGAATCCGCACTGATCACCTCACCATTAATCCGGCAGGCGAGGCGGGCGGCCAGGGAAGTCTTGCCGCTTGCGGTAGGGCCAATGACGGCTATCAGGTTACATGCTTCTTTCATGGGCAAATTCAGCAGGGCTAATATATGGAAAATCGGATAAAATAGACTTATTTTGCACTCAACCACCATAACCGGAATGACGGAGATCAATATAAAAAATAAAAGGGCCTGGCACGACTATGAGATCATTGATAAGTTCGTGGCCGGAATGCAGCTGACGGGCACTGAAATTAAATCAATCCGGGCAGGAAAAGCCACCCTTGTGGATTCGTACTGCTATTTTAACCAGGGAGAGTTATTTGTAAAAGGAATACACGTAGCGGAATATGATTTCGGCTCAATTTATAATCATTTTCCCAAGCGCGACAGGAAACTTCTTCTTACGCACAGGGAATTGAGGAAGCTTGAAAAAACAGTACGTGAAAAGGGATTGACTATAATTGCGTTGAGAATATTCATAGCAAAAAGCAGTTATGCCAAGCTCGAAATTGCCCTGGCCCGCGGTAAGAAGGAATTTGACAAGCGTGAAGACCTGAAGAAAAAGGATACCCAGCGCGAACTTGACCGGGTGATGAAACATTAAAAACGGATAATAAACCTGGGAACTCAGCAAGAAATAATTTAAGTGAAATCAATCCTGCAAATAAGTGAGTTAACCAAATTTTTAACACAGAGATAACGAAGAATTTTTGTGCATAGCGCGCCTATTGTAGGGCGCAGAGGAATCTCATTGCATTCGATTTATCCGTTTTCAGAATAGACTATGACAATAACTTCGCTTGAGATTGCATAAGCTATTGCGAGAAAAAGAAGGAGTTTAGTTCGTAAATATCTCCTGCTGTAAGCTTCGATTCAAAATCAAAGAAGCGGTCGATTTCTTTCAGCATTTCATCAAATGAAATATACTGATCATTGTCTGTATCCACCGGTTTAAACTTATCCGGGATGGGGACATTGCCATGTTTGCGGCCTGCATATGAATCAGGTCGGCGGATATAAAAGTCAATTTCATTATGATTCACAGCCATTGACTGGTCGAGTTTTGCAATCAGGGCTTCTTCTGTAATTTCAACCCCGTCATCATTTATCCATGCACCTGTCCGGCTGAACGGTTCCTTATCGAGATAATCCACCACTCCGTCATTATCGGAATCAACAGGGCAACCTGTAGAGTCGGTGGTAACGCCAAGCGGTGTACCCGGGCATTCATCCCAACCGTCCATCCAGCCGTCATTATCCTCATCGCCAAACAGCATGGGGTCGAATTCCATATCTCTGAATAATCTTTCGATTTTCAATGTTTTGGCTGAGGAGAAAAGGTCGAGATGAAAAGAAACATAGGTGTAGTTGAAAAAGTCATTTCCCTTGTTTCCGATGCGACCACTTGTGTTTTTGGAGCTTACATGATCGATCACATCCGAGAAGGTATAACAGAATGAATTTCCTAACCTGATCATCGTACGATCGGATACCTGTAAATCAACCCCAAAGTCAAACGGAATCACAAAAGCATATTCCGAATATTGCCCCAGGCCCCAGTCATGCTGGCGCAGCGGTGTTTCATACGAGAAATCACGGTTCATAAGGTGAGTTATCCCGGGATCCCCTGTAGCCTCTGTAATACTGCGGATCGTTCCATCCGACCAGTAATGATAGGGAACTTCCGTGCTTAATCTTGTGTCCGGATCATAATACATGCCTACGCTGTCGGTGCGGGAATTAAACAACATGGTGGAAATTCCGATTGATACAAACGGATGAATTTTCCTGTTCTTATTCTTATATAGATTATTGAAATTGTAATTTACATCAATTCCAAAATTGTAGATTGATGTCTGGAAATTGAAATTATGCTGTAAATCGGTATTTGATCGTTCATTTCCATTGAGGGTGCCGCCCATAAAGAAAAAATCCGCTTTTAGGATCCGTTTTTCATCAATGAAAGTGGAAAGGTTTATTTTATATCCCAGGGTACCCAGGGTAGGGGTGTAATACGTGTTGCGGATGTCACCGAAATAGTTGAGAACCCCTGCCCCAAAACCCACAACGGGCTTGTAAACAGGGTTTATATTTTCAACCTCCTCGTTGAGCAGATCTTCCATCTCATCTTCCTGGGCCTTTACCAGCATGGCCAATGGCAGCAAGAGGACAAGCAGCAGCCACCTCCTGATCAGCCGGGAGAAAGATGAGAATTCCGAATTCATTGAAACCAATGTTGTTCCGTTACCATGAGTGCTTCCTGCACGGTGATTCGCTGTCCGTTGTTGTAGGCCGTTACGAAAGCATCTTTCACGGGTGTTGTATTCCATATATGTATCCTGTAATCACGTGCTTCCTTGTAAACCGGGAATGATCCGACTGAATATTTCTGCCAGCCGTTCAGTTTCTCGATCCTTACTTCTTTTTCAATCTTCATCCTTTTAAAGTACCGGTTAATATTCACCGGGTTATGGCCGGCTGCCAGCTGTATCCGGTAATACACTCCCTGTTCCTGCTCAAGTAACACCGACAATCCGGATGTTTCATTTTTTGGGCGGCGTGCCTTACGGCGTGATGATTTGTCTGCCACATTAACAGCGTCCTTCCCTGAATTATCAGCCCGGGCTGAAACTTCAGTCCCTGTAGCCAGTGCGAACTGGTCTGAAGGTTCCCTGACCGGTTCTGTCCGTATTTGTGCCACAAGTTCAGGGACATCATTTCCCGAAAGGGATGCCACCTGAACATTGCGTTCCGTTACCGGTACACTGATAGTCCGGTCGTCAACCAGGTAGGAAAACGCACCCTGTACTGAAGGGGGTGCCAGTTTTGCCTTATTACGGGGAATGAGCCTGTAAGATACTATAAAATAAGGATCTGACGGAAGACTCATCCACAAAAACTTTACCTTTTGTGATTTAAAAGTAAAAATGGCATCCTTCGGATCGAGCGCAACAGCGACATAACCAACGGGCACGTCCTCTTCGATCTTGGCAAAGTTCCGTGTAGCTTCCTTGTTTACAAGCAGGTTCACTATATATTCGCCCGCATTACCGGGATATGGAGTTTGCCTGATGACAGCAATATTGTTGTTTTCTATTGAAGACGGAACATTGTCAGGGGCGACCATTTTTTCATACTCGTTTACATCCACGATGAGGGAAGGGTCAACCGTTGAAGAGGGAAGTATTGTAACCGAAACGGCGCTTACATCTACGGATTTTCTTTCGTTGTTATCAATATACGAAAATTTGCCCGTAAGTGTAAAATTGCCTTTCAGCCTTTCATCCACCTTAACCTTGTAACTTACCGTGATCTCATCATTTTTCGGGACCCTGAGCCAGATAAGGCGAACCCGCTTATCTGTAAAGGTAAAATCGGCATTCGATGACTGGTCGGATTTAGCTGAAAGGCCTGCCGGGAAATTTTGCTGGAAACGGGAGAATCCATCCAGATCGCCTTTATTCAGTGTAATCCTGACCTCAAATTCTGACCCTGCGTTGACCTGAGCCGGAACGTCCATCTTTACCGACACATCGCCCGGAAACATCTGTAAAAACAGAATTACCAGCATATTCAGTAAAGGAACAAACAGTCTGATCATTCAATGGAATTTTATGAAAAATAAAAATAACAAATCCTAAATTTATAATCAACTTATTTATCAACAAGTTCCGTAACATCCGCTTTTCCAGGGGCATAAAGCTCCCGCTAAAACAGTTGTTCCGTTATTAGAAGTTCGGACTAAGCAGGTATTTACTATAAAAATCATTGATGTGTTTAACTGCTTCGTCAGCTGTGTCCACTACAGTAAAGAGTTCCATATCTTCCATGCTGATGTTTTTTTCTTCATCAAGCATCACATTTTTCACCCATGTGACCAATCCTTCCCAATATTTTTTACCGACAAGAACAATCGGAAACTTGCCGATTTTCTCAGTCTGTATAAGTGTAAGCGCTTCGAAAAGCTCGTCGAAAGTTCCAAATCCTCCGGGTAGTACTACAAATCCCTGGGCAAATTTGATAAACATGACCTTACGGACGAAAAAATGATCAAACGTGATAAGTTTATCAGAATCAATGAAGAGATTCGGGTCCTGTTCAAAAGGCAAATCAATGTTTATGCCTACAGACCGGCCTTTACCCCGTTTTGCTCCCAGGTTTCCGGCTTCCATAATTCCGGGGCCGCCACCCGTAATGATGCCATATCCAAGCTGGGTAAGCTTGAATGCAATTTCTTCAGACAGTTTATAGAATTTAGTTCCCGGTTCTGTCCTGGCAGACCCGAATATTGATACACAGGGTCCTATACGGGCCAGTTTCTCAAAGCCTTCCACAAATTCAGACATGATTTTAAATATTCTCCAGCTGTCTGCTGATTGTATTTCCTGCCAGTCTCTTTTCTTGAAGGCATCCAGTATTTTTTCTTCGCTATTGGTCATAAATTAGAAAACATTGAGAATCTACTACTATACGTTCACTTTGCAAGGATGTTTCACTATTAGGCTTCTGGGCTTCTGGGCTTCTGGGCTTCTGGGCTTCTGGGCTTCTGGGCTTCCAATCAACAGATCAACAAATCAACAAATCAACAAATTTCCTGCTCGTCCCTTGTCACTCGTCACTCGTCCCTAATTCAGTTCCGCCTTCAGGTATTCCGCAGTATAGCTTCTTTTATTATTGGCGACGGCCTCCGGTGTTCCGGTGCAGATCACCTCGCCCCCCCTGGCGCCTCCTTCCGGACCCATATCGATAAGGTGATCCGCCACTTTGATCACATCCAGGTTATGCTCGATCACCACAATTGTATTTCCCTTATCCACAAGCATATTCAATACTTCCAGCAAAACGCGGACATCTTCAAAATGAAGTCCGGTTGTAGGTTCATCCAGAATGTAAAGCGTTTTGCCCGTATCTTTTTTCGAAAGTTCCGCAGCCAGTTTTATTCGCTGGGATTCACCGCCCGATAGTGTTGTGGATGGTTGCCCGAGTGTTATATATCCGAGCCCCACCTGGTCGATTGTATGCAATTTATGCCGGATTGCAGGGATTCCGGAAAAGTATTCAACCGCCTGGCTGATTGTCATATCCAGCACATCGCTTATGTTTTTGCCCTTGTACTGCACTTCGAGTGTTTCGCGGTTATAGCGTTTGCCATTGCATTCATTGCAATGCACATACACATCCGGGAGGAAATTCATTTCAATCATCTGCAGGCCTGCGCCCTGGCATGTTTCGCACCGTCCACCCCTCACATTGAACGAAAAACGGCCGGCTTTATAACCCCTGATCTTCGACTCACGTGTCTGCTCGAATAGTTTCCGGATATCAGCAAATACTCCGGTGTAGGTTGCCGGGTTGGAGCGGGGAGTGCGTCCGATGGCCGACTGGTCCACTTCAATTACCTTGTCGATGTTTTCAAGGCCCAGAATTTCCTTATAGGGCAGGGGTTCCATCAAAGAACGGTAAAAATGTCTGCTCAGGATAGGATAGAGCGTATCATAAATGGCGGAAGATTTTCCGCTGCCTGAAACACCTGTTATACAGATGAATTTTCCCAACGGCAATTCAATGTCGACTTCCTTCAGGTTATTTCCGGTGGCACCCCGCAAAATCAATGATTTGCCATTCCCTTCCCGCCGGGTAGCCGGCACAGGTATTGATTTCTGGTTATTCAGGTATTGTGCGGTGAGCGAACTGCTTTTCATGATGTCCCCGGGTTTACCGGTAGCACAGACTTCCCCGCCATGCCTTCCTGCAAAAGGTCCCAGGTCAACCACGTAATCTGCACTCAGGATCATTTGTTTGTCGTGTTCCACGACTATAACTGAATTGCCCGAGTCGCGAAGTTCTTTAAGCGATTCGATCAGTCGCTGATTGTCGCGCTGGTGAAGCCCGATGCTGGGTTCATCCAGAATGTATAATACATTCACCAGCTGAGACCCGATTTGTGTGGCCAGCCTGATGCGCTGGCTTTCTCCTCCTGACAGGCTGCCGGCACCTCTGTTAAGGGAAAGGTATTCAAGCCCGACATCCAGCAAAAAGCGGATCCT
This sequence comes from Bacteroidales bacterium, assembly GCA_041737295.1. GTDB lineage: Bacteria > Bacteroidota > Bacteroidia > Bacteroidales > UBA10428 > UBA5072. Next base: position 39,966 of record JBGSSA010000190.1, read on the forward strand.
TGTAATAAGTTCCTTTATAATTTCTGAGGCAATAGCCAGTTGTTTCGGATTGAGATGATTTTCAAGGTCTGACAACCATTTATACAGTTCGGCTATATCCAGTGAGGACAGCTCTGAGATATTCTTATCATGGATAAAGAAATACAGCGATTCCTTCTTCAGTCGTGCTCCATGGCAATCGGGGCATGATATCTTCTGTATGTACTGATCTGTCCATTTTTCCTCATCCTTTGCATTTTCTGCCCCGGCATGATTTGTCAGATAGTTGATGACCCCCTCAAAACTCAGGAAATAATTGGTTGTAAATCCCAGGGGTGTATTTTCAAGTTTAAAGGTTTCTTCTGCCCCATAAAGGATGACATTCATGCCATCTTCGGGAATATCCTTAACCGGTGTATTCAATGTGAATTTATACTTGCCGGCAATGGCTTCAAGCTGCCAGAATATCAGAATATTCCGGTGTGGACCCAGCGGCAGTATGGCGCCTTTTTTTATACTGAGTTCAGGGTTTGGGATAATTTTATTGATGTCGATCTGGTTTACCGTACCGAGACCATTGCACCGGGGACAGGAACCCTGCGGGGAATTGAAAGAGAATGTATGGGGTGCAGGTTCATTATATGAAAGCCCCGTGGTAGGACACATCAGCAACCGGCTGAAATACCGTGGTTCTTTTTTCTCAGCATCGAGTACCATGATGATGCCTTTTCCGTGCTGCATGGCGAGGGTAAGCGAACTCTTCAGCCTGGACTTATCATCGGCCGTTACCACCATTTTGTCAATAACAAGCTCGATAAAATGTGCTTTATACCTGTCGAGTTTCAGACCATGCTTTACTTCAATCAGTTCTCCATCGACCCGCACATTCAAAAAGCCTTTCCGCCTGACTTGTTCGAAAACCTCCTTGTAATGACCTTTCCTGCCTTTGATCAGGGGAGCGAGGATATATATTTTCTGATTTTCGTATTTTTCGATGATCAGGCTAATGATCTGCTCATCGGTATATTTCACCATCAGCTCACCCGTATTGTATGAATAGGCGAGTGAAGCCCGGGCATACAACAATCGCAGGAAGTCATAAATTTCGGTAATTGTTCCAACTGTGGAGCGGGGATTTTTACTTGTGGTTTTTTGTTCAATGGCGATTACCGGGCTTAGACCGGTAATTTTGTCCACATCAGGCCTTTCCATGTTACCAAGAAATTGCCTTGCATATGCCGACAGGGTCTCCATGTACCGCCTCTGCCCTTCGGCATAAATTGTATCAAAAGCCAGGGATGACTTTCCGCTTCCGCTGAGCCCGGTAATTACGGTCAGCTGATTTCGCGGAATGGTGACATCAATGTTTTTCAGGTTATGAACCTTTGCACCCAGTATTTTTATTTCGCCAGTTTCGAGCGCTTTGTTGTTTGGTTTTTTTGTCAATTTTCTTCTCCGGATCGTTCAGGGGTTAAGGCTGTTTGAGAATTCGTTCGCCCTCATCGGGTATATTAATAAAATACACCTTGTGGGCCTGATCAGGCAGTGAATTCTGGCGAAGCCAGGGATTAAACTGCTTGATGATTTTATAATTCGTAGACTGGCTGCGGGCAAACTGGGCAATGTTGGCTATAGCGGTATCCACTTTTACATGGTGGGTTGAAATAACAGGATAGTAATCTTCTTCTTCAAGGTGAAAACCATACTTATCAGGTTCTTCCGTTATGAGCTTATGGGCAATCAATCTGAAAACATATCTTGCTGTTTCTTCATTCAGCAACAAATCATAATAATCGTTTGTATTCTGTTTTGCTATCTGGGTATCAACACCTTTTCGCCCAACATTATATGTGGCAGCAGCCATGGTCCAGTTTCCATACCGGGCATAGGATTCAAGGAGATATTTGCAGGCTGCCTCGGTGGATTTTTCAAGATTATACCGTTCATCTACATTTTCATTAACTTCAAGGCCATATTCCCGGGCTGTGCCATCAAGCAATTGCCATACACCAACTGCCTTCGCGGGGGAGATTGCATTCTCAAATCCGCTTTCAGCCATGCACATGTACTTAAAATCATCCGGCACACCATATTTTTTGAGTACAGGTTCAATTACCCTGAAATACCGTTTCGATTTCTTCAGGATCATCAGTGTCCTGGATTGCCAGTAACCATTGACCAGCAATTCGCGATCGAGACTTTCCCGCGTGTCAAAATTATCCAGGGGAACCGTTTCCCCTGCAAATTCAAGTTTTTCGGGCAGACTGAACGATTTGTTCAGTGAGGGCATTCTTACTGGAATTGCGTCACTTGCCGGTTTATTCGTAAAACCCTGCATAGTCATCAATACTCCGGCAAATAAAAGGGCGCCTGTAAGATACAGTACCGGATAACCAAATGAAAATCTTCCTTTCGACATATAAATCCTCTACGTTATGTTAGACGCCCAAGTCTACGTAATTTTACAAAGTTAGTTAAAATGAAATTGAGTTTTTTTTTAACATAGTTATTTTAAGTAAACGAAACATGCGTTTATTTTTTCCCGTAAGAGTCAACACCACCAAACCACAGCTAATACCTGACATCATGCGGACTACTACGGTTAACGATAAAGTGCAAATTACCCAGGGCGATGACAATATTTTTCGCTATGTGGCGATCAATAATTGTACGCTTGATATGGCTACGGTTGAAAAAATGACCGAAATTGGCGATACCTGGTGCGAAGAGAGACTGTGCGGGAACCTGATTGATATAAGGAATATGCTTTTTATTGATTCAAAGACGAGGGCATATGCGGCAGCCCAGTACAGGCAGCATGTTGCAGGAACAGCCATTATTCTTGATTCAAAAATATCAAGCTATTTTGCCAATGTTTACCTGAAATTCAGCCAGCCGAAAACACCGACACGTCTTTTTACAAAAGAAACCGAAGCGGTGGAATGGCTGCTTGAGCAAATGCGTGACCACATTACTTCAACGTATAGCTGATACCGGCAAATATGCCGAAAGAGTAGGGGTGCACGTTGAATTTCTGGTCAAAAATCGGATTGAGATAATATCTGAAACGGGGTTCAACGCTGATAGCCAAGCGGTCCATTAACGGATAGTCGAACCCGAGCCCTACAGACCCCTGGTAATTTACCTTACTAATATCCCCCGTGGTTCCAAAATCTTCCACATTTCCGTCTTGCTTCAGCTTGACGCCGTTATTCACAAGAAAGTTCGTTATCACACCGCCTAATACGCTGAAAGTCAATTTACGGTCAATGATCTTATATTTGACAGTAACCGGCAATTCCAAATAGTCAAAATACTGTACTGCCGTGATATCGCCTTCCGAGATCGGTATTTTGTCAGTGATGGCCGGAAATCCGATATTGGTATATATGTCTTCCCTGTTTCCGTTCGATGAATTAATAATCCTTTCGTAGCGATTTGTATTCTTATCATTTGCCCGGATGGTCCCGGTCGAATTAGGTATTGAAAGATACGTCACATTATCTTCCTCAACGTAGGCAACCTCATCCATAAGGAAGGCTTCTCCGTTATTTTTCTCCTGCCCGTACCGTGAGTAGTAAAGTCCGGATTGCACCGATAGCCGGCGGCCAGCGCTATATCCCACGCGTACCCCCCCGGCATAGGCCATAAGTCCCTGTTCGGAATTGTTCATATTCTGAATTGCATTTTCGTCGAGGTAATCAGATTCTATTTTACGGTAAGAGTAAAGGGGTGCTACTTCACTACCCAGCATCCATCGGTCTTCTTTTGCCTCGTCGACAACGTTTTCAGTTAAATCCGCGGTCAACGCGGCTGTCTGTTCCTGCAGTTCCTCAATGGAAAGCCGGCGGTAGCCCAGCTTGTGAGGAGCGGATACAGGAAGCAGGGGAGACTCACGCATGGTCATTTTCGATAGGGCACGGGTTTTCGTTTCGGAGTTGTCAGAATATGCGCTATATATATAGGTATGCTTTTCATACTGAAGCAGGATTTCACTTTTAGTATCCGGAGCATTCTCAGCAACAGCATCAGATCGATTATTCAATCCTGTGGCAGCTTTTTCCATGGTTGGAGCACCAATATCCGATCTTTCAGCACCGGAGGGATTTGGAACAACAACCGCAGCTTTTTGCGTATCCGTTTTTCTGATCAGGTTATACCCTAATCCAAGGGATAATAGCAAGGTCATTCCGGCTGCAATTCGCAAAAACAGGAAAATTGCTTTCCTGCGTTTTTGCGTTTCCAGACGGGATGTAATCTTATCCCATACCTTGTCATCGGGCATTTCCTCATAAAAGGACAACCGCTCCCTGAAAAACCGGTCTGTTTTATTGTTATTGTTATCCATAAATCAGGATGTTTGAACCGATTTTAAATAATGTTTATTCACTCTTTCCTGCAAGATCACCCGTGCACGTGACAGGTTTGATTTTGAGGTTCCCTCCGTTATTTGCAACATTTCACTTATTTCCTTATGTGAATATCCTTCAAGGGCATACAGGTTAAAAACCAGCCTGTACCTTGGCGTGAGGTCCCGGATGATGTTTAAAAGTTCCTTCACCTCCAGATTGCCTGTCACATCGATATCCTGTTCCTGCTCTGCCTCTGCATTATTTTCATGTAATGACACAGTTTGGAAATGCATCCGGTATTTTTCAAGTGCCGTGTTCACCATAATTTTTCTTATCCAGCCTTCAAAAGCTCCCTTGAATCCAAACTGGTGGATTTTTTCAAATACTTTTATAAAACCTTCCTGCATAATGTCTTCTGCATCGTGATAATTTCCGGCATACCGCAAGCAAATGCCAAACATTTTCGTTTTGAACATGTCATACAGATCGCGCTGGGCCCCGGGATCCCCTTCCTGGCAGCCATGTACTGTTTTATGTAGGCGGTCGACCAAATACAAAATATTAGCACTTAAAATTAAGGTTTAATACCGATTTTACCTTTTAATTGTGCGCCAAATATATGATGCGAATGGATTTCAAAAGGTTGCGCGGACACCTTAAAATTATTTGTGTTCATTATCGTACATTTCCTGTATCATAATGGTACAATTTCAGGAGTTGGCTTTTCATTAATTCTATATATTAATGTAATGATTATCATATAAGTTTTCCTAAACGGCATAATATTTGTCAATCAAACAGATTACTAACCTGTATCTCATGATAACACTGAATAATCTGCATAAATCGTACGTAACGGGTGCCAATTCCTTGCATGTACTCAAGGGTCTAAGCCTTGAAATAGAAGATGGCGAAATGGTATCCATTATGGGCGCTTCCGGATCCGGCAAATCTACGTTGTTGAATGTGCTTGGAATTCTGGACAATTATGATTCCGGCGAATATTACCTGAACGGCATGCTCATCCGCGACATCAGCGAAACCAAGGCAGCCCAGTTACGCAATCATACAATCGGATTTGTATTTCAGAGCTTTAACCTGATCTCTTTCAAAAATGCCCTGGAGAATGTTGCCCTTCCCTTGTATTACCAGGGAGTGGCGAGGCGCAAGCGAAACCAGATGGCTATGGAGTATCTCGACAGGGTTGGCCTGAAGGACTGGTGGACCCATCTGCCCAGTGAATTGTCAGGCGGACAAAAGCAGCGTATTGCCATTGCCAGGTCATTGATCAGCAAGCCAAAGGTTATTCTTGCTGACGAACCCACCGGTGCTCTTGATTCTGTCACATCCATGGAAGTCATGGATCTTCTTCAGGAGATAAATGATGAAGGAATCACCATTATCATTGTAACGCACGAGCATGATATTTCCCTGCGTACGCAGCGGTCCATCAAACTGAAAGACGGATTGATCGACAATATCATTTATCACAATTCAACTTTGAAGGCGGCTTCATCTTTCTAAAAAACATACAGCATGTTTGATATAGATAAATGGCAGGAAATCTTCAGCACAATTGACAAAAACCGGATGAGGACGTTTCTCACCGGATTCAGTGTTGCCTGGGGAATCTTTATGCTTATCATTTTGCTCGGTTCGGGCAAAGGGCTGCAGAATGGCATCAGCAAACAGTTCAGCCGTGATGCCGTGAATATGATCGAATTCGGTTCAGGTACAACAAGCATGCCTTATAAAGGATTAAAATCGGGAAGAGAAGTAAAATTCACCAACGAGGATTACGATCATCTCGATAAGATGCCCGGACTTGACAAAGTTTCTTCACGCTATTTCATGTGGCAGAACCGGGTGATTTCATATAAAAAGGAATATGGCGTTTTCGACCTTATCGCGGCCCATCCTGATTATTTTGCGATTGAAAATGCCACCATGATGGAAGGAAGGTTTATCAATGACATTGATATTCAGAAAAAAAGAAAGGTTGTTGTTATTGGGAAACCGGTCAAGGCAGCCCTGTTCAAAAACGGGAAAGAAGCCATCGGGGAATATATTAATATCAACAATATACCTTTCCAGGTAGTGGGGGTGTTTTCAGACCTTGTGGAACGCGATGAAACGAGAGCCTACCTTCCTATTTCAACTGCACAGATGATTTCAGGCGGGGCAAACCGGGTGCATAATTTTGCTGTAACGAGCAACCTGAGTGCCGCCGAAAGTGAAAACCTTGAAAAAACATTACGCGCCGACTTTGCCAAAAGGCATAATTTCGATAAGGAAGACCAGAATGCCATGTGGATGTGGAACACGTTGAAGGAATACAAAAAATTCCTGAATCTTTTCATGGGCATCCAGATCTTCGTGTCGATTATCGGTGCATTTACAATCATTGCGGGAATTGTTGGGGTAAGCAATATAATGATCATTGTTGTGAATGAACGAACCAAGGAAATAGGAATTCGCAAGGCCATAGGCGCCACCCCGTATTCGGTGGTTGGAATGATCCTTTTTGAAGCCATACTTATAACAAGCCTTGCCGGGTATATCGGACTCATACTGGGAGTCGGGTTGCTTTCACTGATCTCGTCCGTCCTTCCGCAAAATGATTTCTTTCTCAACCCGGAAGTAGACTTTACCGTTGCCATAGTTTCAACCCTTGTATTGATTCTGGCCGGATCACTTGCCGGACTGATGCCTGCACTGAGAGCTGCACGGATCAGGCCTGTTATTGCCTTACGCGATGAATAAAAAAACCAATACATATGTTTGACAGAGACAGGTGGGAAGAAATATACGCTACACTGAGAGGCAACAAACTGCGTACATTCATGACTGCATTTGGTGTGTTCTGGGGCATTTTCATGCTGGTAGTCATGATGGGCGCCGGCAACGGCCTTCAGAATTCCGTATTTGACGGTTTCCAGGATTTTGCCACCAACAGCTCTTTCATGTGGACCCGCCAAACGACAATACCCTACAAGGGTTTGCCACGGGGAAGATTCTGGAATTACAACAATGCCGACATGAAGGCCATGCGTGAGAACATACCGGAGATAGACCTTCTTGCACCCCGGTTGCAGCCCTGGTCGGGTAACGGTGACAACAATGTGGTACGCGGGTTGAAATCCGCTTCATATAATATATTTGGCGATTATCCCGATTTCTTCCGGATTGATCCCGTAACCATGCTGGTAGGCCGGGAAGTAAATGATATCGATATCAGGGAAAAGCGAAAAGTGGCTGTTATTGGAAGCCGGGTGCGGGATGAACTGTTCAATCCAACTGAAAATCCCATTGGCCAGTATATCCGTATCCGGGGTGTGTATTTCCAGGTAGTGGGTATTTTTGAACCAAGAAATAAGAATATGAGCTTCGGGGGAGATAAGAATAAGTCCATATTCATCCCGTTCACTTCGCTCCAGGTTGCTTACAATATGGGGGATGAGGTGCATTTCTTCGCGGTGACCGGTAAAGAAAATATACCGGTGTCTGTTGTTGAAAAAAAGTGCATGGAACTTGTTGCCGAGCGTCATAAGATTGCACCCGAGGATAAACAGGCCTTTGGGCATTTCAACCTCGAAGAGCAGTTTAATAAAATGAAGGGTTTATTTACAGGGATCAGCACGTTGATCTGGATTGTGGGTATCGGTACTCTTTTTGCAGGGGTGATCGGCGTTAGCAATATCATGCTGATTGTTGTAAAAGAAAGAACGAAAGAAATTGGCATACAGCGATCCATAGGAGCATCTCCATGGAAAGTCATCAGCCAGATCATCATGGAATCCGTCGTACTGACATCCTTTTCCGGTATGATCGGTTTGGTTATTGGGGTTAGTATTCTCGAGTTTGTCAATTACCAGATGGTGAGTTCAGGAGCCAATACCGAGATGTTCAAAAATCCGGGAATTGACTTTAACATTGCGTTGACAGCCCTTGTCGTTTTAATTTTTTCAGGCATCCTGGCCGGACTGATCCCTGCGCGGAAAGCAGTCAGTGTCCGTCCTGTTGAAGCCTTACGTGCCGAATAATGAATGCGGAAATTAACTATACAAATCAATACTAAAAATGAAAAAAGCGTTAAAAGTCGGGTTACTAATCCTCGTAGTATGCTCCATCTTCGGCACCATGTTTTACCTTTATAAGAAATCAAAAAAGAAACCGGTTGTTTATGAAGTAAAATCGCCCTTTATTTCCAATATTGTGAAGAAAACGGTAGCTACGGGTTCCGTTGTTCCAAGAAAGGAAATTCTCATCAAGCCACAGGTGTCGGGTATTATCGAAGAATTGTATATTCTGGCCGGTAAACAGGTCAACAAAGGCGATCTCATCGCCCGCGTAAAGATCATTCCCAATATGGTTGAGTTGAATAATGCCGAATCAAGGTTGAGTAAGGCCAAGATCAATTTTGAGGATGCAAAGACAGTGTATGAACGCCAAAAGAAGGTCTATGAACAGGGTGTAATACCCATGGCCGAGTTCCAGCAATACAGACTTACCTATATGAATGCCATGGAAGAACAGGAAACAGCAGAATCCAATCTTCAGCTGATCAAGGAAGGTGTTTCAAAAAAACAGGGAGGTGTAACAAACACCCTCATCCGTTCCACTATCCAGGGCATGGTACTTGATGTTCCCGTGGAGGTCGGGAATTCGGTTATAGAAGCTAATAATTTCAATGAAGGAACAACAATTGCCAGTGTGGCAGACATGGGAGAGATGATATTTAAAGGTAAGGTGGATGAAACGGAAGTCGGCAAGCTGAAACTGGGAATGCCCCTGATCTTATCCATCGGGGCTATAGAAGATGAAAAGTTTGATGCCGCACTGGAATATATTGCGCCGAAAGGAAAAGAGGAGAATGGTGCAATTCAGTTTGAGATAAAGGCAAATGTAAAATTGAAGGATAATAACTTCATACGGGCAGGATACAGTGCCAATGCCGATATTGTGCTCGACCGCAGGGACAGTGTAATGGTTATTCCCGAAAGCCTTATCAAGTTTGAAAAAAGCGGAGATTCCGCCTTTGTTGAAATTGAAAAACAGCCCCAGGTTTTTGACAAGAGATATATTAAAACCGGATTGTCTGATGGTGTTAATATTGAGATAAAGGAAGGCATTACAAAAGAGGATAAGATCAAGGGTGCCAAGGTAGAGGATAAACCTGCGCCTAAGGAAGGAGAACAGGGGTAGTCGGTAATCGGTAATCGGTGGTCGGTGGTCGGTATTCGGTAATCGGTAATCGGTAATCGGTAATCGGTCGGGTTTTTACTTTAATAAGAGTTAATTGCAGGTTTACTATAGGTTGGTTAATCAGCCCCTGTTGCAAAGCAGGGGCTGATTTTTTTTCCGAGATAAGAATTTTTATTTATTTAACAAAATATTTAACAAATATTGTAACAAAATTGTTGAAAACTATGTTAATAAGTAGTAAGTTTGTCCTAATTAATATGTCGTAACCAATTGTTAACTTGACGTATGATGTAGTTTATCAAACGGAATGGTAACTTGCTCAGGTTAAGTTCTTAATTTTTGCAGCATTTATTAATTGGGGTAACATTTACAGGCAATCTACTAACTAAAACCTTATTAATATGCTTGATGTAAAGTATAATATCAAAAGTCTCATTTCAAGCATTTATGAATGCCAGAAAAAGATCATCATTAATCGTCGATTCATTCGTGAACTTGAATCAGAGGGGAATGATACGAATAAGCTCAGGGGAGAAATTTCGGATCTTGAACACAAAATCAGTGAGTTTCAAAAAGAACTGAGAAAGCGATATCAATTCTCTTTTTAATTGCGGGTTTAAACTATACGCTATAACAAAAACCACTCTTTTCGGAGTGGTTTTTGATTTCAGGCCATTTGTATTTTAATCGTATTTTGTTTTAATAAACCACCAGTCGTGCAGCGAAAAGCTGAGCATAATGGAATGGTATCGTTCCCGGATAAGTCCATTTTCGGTAGAGCCTCTTACCCCGCTGTTGTAGGAAACATTAACGGTAGTTTTATTCTTCATGAAGGGTATGCCCATTCCCACTGAAAATCCGGTTTCATCAATAGGCTTTTTGTTAATCTCCACGTAGTATCCTTCGCGGTAAATGCCCGCCCTATAGGCGATTCTTCCCATGAAGCCATATTCATTCATTCTGCCCGGGATATACTCAACACCGAGCCTGTATGCATTTGTATTTACATAATTGAATTGAGTATTCGTGGAATTTTCGTTTGAAGCCGCCCAATTACGGAACATATAGTCGGCATTGACTGAGATTTTGTTGGACATATCAAAAGAAATACCCCCGCCAATGTACATTGGGAAGTCGAAAGTGCCTTCCCGGGTGACCTTTTCTTCAAAAATCTGTCCTGTGGACTGCACGATCTTTATATCTTCCTTAAAATTCAATTTGTGGGTGTTTCCGAATACTCCCCCGATGGTAAGGCGTGAATCTTTATTCAGGTTAAAGAAATATTGAAATCCGAAATCGACAAGTACCTTATTCAGGTGAGCTGTTTCAGTAGAGTTAATTGTGCTGGAGATCTGATCATAGTAAACAGTTTCGGTAGATGTGATGGTCCCGAAAACATAGGAGGCACTGGCGCCAAGGCTCAGGTGATTAAAAAGCACATACGAATTATCAAAGTAGAACTGGGTCAGCCCGCCTGTACCGGTAAGTTCCGCTGTAAACAAATCGGTTGTACCTTCTACGTTCTTGGTGGATGTTATTTTGTATCCAACGGTGCTGAATGGGGTTATGCCAAACCCGCCGGTCCAGTTTTTAGCCATCTTGAATCCCATGGCTATATCCTTGATATTGAAATCGTAACCATGCTGAGTGTCAAAACTTGTTTCGTATTTAACAATATCGGTACCGATTCCAAAATCAAAGAAGAAGGAGATACTGTCCAGGTCATGATAGGAGGCCGGGTTCAGGTTATTCAGGTAGTGTGCGGATGAATTGGCAATCCCTGTTTTGCCCATACCCAGATTTCGGCTTAGTCCTTTTGGGTTGAGTTCGCCGACGCCGAAAATTGAGTAAGGTAAATGAGTCCTTTGTTGTGCAGAAATATTTAATGCAAATAGCAGAACCAAAAAACCGATGAAATATCTTCTCATGGAAACATTTTTACTAATAATTCATGTAATAAATTTTCAGCTTAACCTTGCTGTCGCTGTTGATCTGGCTGCCCAGCACCAACCTGTCCGCCGTCCTGTAAATTTCGTTGGGTGAAACCGTTACAAGCAGGGCAGGAATATCATCTGTAGCCTCGGCAATTTTCGACTGGATAAAATAGGTCACATCAAACGTATACCGGGTATCTTCCTGGTACACCTCATCAATAATAAGAGTGCCTACCAGTGAACTGCCTGTATTCATGTTCAGTATTGGCGCTCCGAACCTGTTAAATTTATCGGATGCAAACAAGCCGATTTTTGGGGGTAATTCTATAGCTGAATACGTATTTCTGGCAGGTTCAAGTATTAATTCGGCTTTTAGGATCCTCATATTTTCATGAAGTTCCAGCAGGTTTTTGAGATAAGGAATCTCGAGACGGGTCACAATCCCGGTTCCGGCCTGTATGTAGGATTGTTTATACGTGTTTTTCACGGGTATTTTATCTTTCTGGTCAGCGGGTAAGCTGATCAACGGGTTCGTTATCTCATAATGATTAAACTGATTCACAGTATATCCAAAGATTGAAAAATCACGGTATTGGGAAATACTTGTAAAATCTACATAATGATAATATAAGCGCATTGCCGGAAAATTAACTGAAGTGCTATAGCCCACAATCGCATCATTGGAGGGATCACCCTGTATTGTCAGACCTTTAAAATAAGCAAGCCAATTATCCAACTGAAGTATCCGTTCGTCCTTGTCAAGAAAAAGACTCATAAGCTCATTTCCAAGTTCATCGCTCAGGCGGATCGATATCGTATCGTTCCGGTTGGGGCGGGGCCTGAAAGTTACAGACCCCAGGGGTTCTGCGAAATAATTAAACTTCGAGGTATTATAGAGGTATGAATCCTCACGCACCTTAATGGTTTCTGACACCCGGTGAACATTGATTTTTAGGGGTAGAAGAGTATCCCCGATACTATAGTTATTATCTATCATGATCAGGGAAAGGGAATCATAAATGGCCGTGGAAGGGACGGTACGCGTTCCGGGTAAGGTCAGCCTGAAATAACTTGATGCAGAAATGTCACCGATCTCAGGGTCATGATATTTCCCAACAGTTACGGCACCTTCCCCGTCACCCAAACCCGAGGTTCGGAGGGAATCGAGTCTTACGGTAAAACTATTTACAGTGAGAGTATCTACAAACCTGAGGTCTGTCTTCACATCAACGTATTTTCCCCCGATATCGAAGGATTGATTGTCCTGTTTACAGGAAAAAAAAGCTAGAAGAATCAGAAAACTTAAATACTTTGTCATGTATACTTTTCGTTTAAACTAAGCAAAGTAAACCACCCATGAAAGGCTTTAAAAATAAAATATACCATTAGGTACAAATTTACCGACAGAATTTATATAATCATCTACAATTTTAATTATCATGGAAAATGGTTTACAAAAAAAGATAAGAAAATCGGCTGGATGCGAAAGTATTTTAATTTAGTAGATAAAAATAACAATTTCATCTTTAGATTTGCAAACTGTATCTAAAACATTTTAATAATCCTTTCAGCATCTCTATGTTTGCCGAATTCCGCCGGAAAGTTAAAAATTATTAATAAAAGAAAACTAACATCAATTAAACGGTAAAATCTTGAAAAAAGCATTTATATTCATCACGATTTTTTATAGCAAATTGAAAATAAAATTTAATCAAATGAAAATATACAGAAATCATCTCGCAATTGCCTTATTATTAGTACTATCCTTCTTTGCTTCTTATTCATGTGGTGATGACCCAACTACTGTGCTTGTTGGAAACTGGAAAGAACAATCCGATTTTGAGGGAGTTGCCCGAAGCAGTGGAACAGCTTTTTCACTGAATGATATTGGTTATGTGGGATTAGGGTATGATGGCGAGGACAGGCTAACTGATTTTTGGAAGTATGATCCTACGCGCAATAGCTGGACGCAGATTGCCGCTTTTCCCGGTGTTGCCAGGAATTCAGCAGCGGGTTTCAGCGCCGCCGGAAAAGGATTTGTCGGTTTTGGATATGATGGGGAGAACAGGTTAAATGATTTCTGGAGGTATAACCCCGACATGAATACATGGGATTCAATTGATGCCCCGGGGGGACCATCAGCCCGTTACGGTGCTGTTGCTTTTTCAATAAATGATATTGGTTATGTAGGTACAGGATATGATGGCAACTATCTTAAGGATTTTTGGGCTTATGATCCGGGCAGCAATACATGGTCGCAGAAAAATAGTTACGGCGGATCCAAGAGAAGAGATGCAGTGGGTTTTGTGCTCGACGGTAAGGGGTATATATGTACCGGTGTGAATAACGGAAGTTATGAAAAGGAATTTTACATGTATGACCCGTCAAATGATACCTGGACCGTAAAGCGTAAAATTGCCAATTCAAGCGACGAAAATTTTGATGATGACTATACAGTGGTTCGAAGCAATGCTGTCTCCTTTGTCATTGGAAATAAAGCTTATATTGCCACCGGTACAATCGGAAGCCTGAAAAATGACGTCTGGGAATATGATCCGGCAACTGATCTTTGGGATGCAAAAACGAACTTTGAAGGAACAACCCGTACAGACGCTGTGGCATTTTCTGTTGCCGGACGTGGATTTGTTACTACAGGAAAAAGTTCTAGTTATCAGTTTGATGATATATGGGAATTTTTGCCCAATGACGATTACGACAAAGAAGACTAAAAGCTACAAACTGTTATTGCTTTCCTTAGCCATTGCAGTTTTATCTCTTATTGTTTACCGGGTTTTTTACAGCCCGTCAACCGAAACCCTGAATGTGAAAACGTTCAGGGTTTCCGGCGGATGGGGTTACCAGATCTATGTACAGCAGAAGCTTTATATTGATCAACCTTTTATTCCTGCCATCCCGGGTAAAAAGCCGTTTCCCGACCGTATGTCGGCCCTGCGTGCGGCCAAGACAGTTAAGGCAAAGTTATTGCGTGGCCAACGGCCCGAGCTTACAATCGATGATATATTGAAAACCGGTGTGGATAGTCTGGGAAATTCGAACTAAATTGCAATTCAGCATTATCGCTTTTATACTTCAACAGCGGATTATAACCAGATGAACCGGATCAATTGCCTCATTGTGGATGATGAACCTGCTGCACTTGAAGTGTTGGAGCATTTTATAGGCAAAGTATTCTTTCTGCATCTCGCCAAAAAGTGCCTGCATGCCATTGAAGCCATGCAGATCCTTGAAGAAAACAGCATCGATCTCCTTTTTCTTGATATCAGCATGCCGGATATTGACGGTTTACAACTGTTAAAAAGCATCAAATCGAGACCTCTGATTATTTTTACAACAGGTCACAAAGAATATGCCCTGCAGGGATATGATTATGATATTGTTGATTTCCTGCTTAAGCCATTTGATTTTGAAAGATTTTTAAGAGCCGTAAATAAAGCCAATAACCTTATTTCCAAATCAGCAAGGGTGCCTGTGGCGCATCAGAAAACACAACAGTTCATATTTGTCAAGGCTGATTACAAGCTTGTGAAAATTAATGTGGACGACATCCTGTTTGTAGAGGGACTAAAGGATTACATCAAGATATTCACAAAACAGAAGCTGATCCTTACCCTCATGTCGATGTCCGCCATTGAAGAAAAGCTTCCTGCCGATGAATTTTTCAGACTTCACCGGTCTTATATCATCTCGCTCAGTAAAATTGATTCCGTCAGCCGTCACCGTGTGATCATCGGCGAAAAATTCATACCCATCAGCGTCCCTTACCGGGAGAAGTTTTATTTGATTATAGATAAGGGGCTTAGGGGCTTAGGGGCTTAGGGGTATAGGGGTTTAGGGGTTTAGGGGTATAGGGGCCTAGGTCCCTATACCCCTAAGCCCCTGGGTCCCTACAAATGAATCACCTCTCCGTACGCGGCGGCAGCGGCTTCCATCACAGCTTCGGACATGGTGGGATGCGGGTGGATTGACTTGATGATCTCATGACCGGTTGTTTCAAGCTTTTTGGCTGTTACTATTTCCGCAATCATCTCAGTTACATTGTCGCCAATGAAATGAGCTCCCAGCAATTCCCCATATTTCGAATCAAATATCAGTTTTACAAATCCTTCCTTGTTACCGGCAGCGCTTGCTTTTCCTGATGCAGTATACGGGAACTTGCCTACCTTAATTTCATAGCCTGCCTCTTTGGCTGCTTTTTCAGTATACCCCACGGATGCTATTTCGGGCGAGGTGTAGGTGCATCCGGGAATATTTTTGTAATTAATGGGCTCAGGTTCCTTGCCTGCAATTTTTTCAACACAAACAATACCTTCAGCTGATGCAACGTGTGCCAGGGCCGGACCCGGAATAATATCCCCGATGGCATAAACGCCTTTTACATTTGTTCTGTAGAATTCATCAACTTTTATTTTTCCCTTATCAGTATCAATGCCCAGTTTTTCAAGCCCGAGATCTTCGAGGTTAGAAGCGATCCCAACAGCTGAAAGTACTATTTCGGCTTCCCGTTTTTCAACTCCCTTTGGCGTTTTGATGGTTACCTGGCAGATCTTTCCTGCAGTATCAACAGACTCTACGGAAGAGGAGGTCATCACTTCCATTCCAGCCTTTTTGAACGATTTTTCCAGCTGTTTTGAGATTTCCTCGTCCTCAACAGGAACGATAAAGGGCAGGAATTCAACCAGGGTTACCTTGGTGCCAATTGAGTTGTAAAAATGTGCAAATTCGCTGCCAATTGCCCCGGAGCCAACGACAACCATAGATTTTGGCTTGGTTTTCAGGGTCATAGCTTCGCGGTACCCGATAATTTTTTTCCCATCCTGTTTCAGATTGGGTAATTCTTTCGATCGCGCCCCGGTAGCAATTATAATATGGCTGGCAGTAATTTTTGTTTCCTTTCCGTCCTTATCTGTAACGGATACTGTCTGGTTATCCACCAGTCGCCCGTATCCCGCGATCTGGTCAATTTTATTTTTTTTAAGAAGAAACTGAACTCCCTTGCTCATTCCATCGGCCACACCACGGCTGCGTTCAACCATCTTAGGCAGATCAGCCTGTGCAGAAGAATCGAAGGTTATGCCATAATCTGCTGCATGATTCATATAATTCAGAACCTGGGCACTTTTAAGCAGGGCTTTTGTAGGTATACAGCCCCAATTTAAACATATGCCTCCTAATTCAGCTTTTTCAACAACACCCGTCTTTAACCCTAATTGTGATGCCCGTATGGCCGCTACATAACCACCAGGCCCGCTGCCAATTATAACAAGATCATAGTTCATTTTCTTTTTGTTTAATTTTCAATAAATTATTTTCAACTGCTTTTTTATGTTTTGCAAAAATACTACTATTTTCTTCGCGAACCCTATAATGCCCTATTTACGCCTGTAATTAAATCGTATCCAATGACGTTTAAAGTATTTTTCCATTAGTGCCCGGGCGGGAGTAAACGGTGTTAATTCTCCCAATAGGACCCTTGCTTCCTGGCTTTTCAGCATTTTTTGTATCCGACGGTCATGGTAAAAGCTGTCTTTCAGGTTCTGGTTAATGGTTTCATACATCCAGTACAAGGATTGATCAAGCCTTTTTCTTTCGAAATACCCTTTTTGCTGCATCAACGTTTTGTACTCCATTATAGTATTCCAGATATCTTCAATACCATTGCCGGTTCGTGCAGAACAGGTCATGACCCTTGGTGTCCATCCGGTATTGGACTGCGGGAAGAGGTGGATGGCATTGGAATACTCCGCTTTGGCGCGTTCCGTTTTGGCCACATTTTCCCCGTCAGCCTTTGTAATGGCGATTGCATCTGCCATTTCCATGATACCCCGCTTAATCCCCTGCAATTCGTCCCCTGCTCCCGCAAGCATAAGCAGCAGGAAAAAATCCACCATGGAATGAACGGCGGTTTCACTTTGTCCCACACCCACGGTTTCAATAAATATAGTATCATAACCGGCTGCCTCACATAATATAATCGTTTCGCGTGTTTTCCTGGCTACCCCGCCCAGGGAGCCGGCTGAAGGAGAAGGGCGTATGAAAACACCTTCCGCCACGGATAATTCTTCCATGCGGGTTTTGTCGCCAAGAATACTACCCTTGCTGCGTTCACTGCTCGGATCGATAGCGAGGACGGCAAGCTTCCGGTTATTCCGGATAAGATGCAATCCGAGCGATTCAATGAAGGTGCTTTTGCCTACCCCGGGAACACCCGTTATGCCAACGCGAAGGGAATGTCCCGACCAGGGAAGGCATTTTTCAATGATTTCCTGGGCAAGCACCGTGTGGTGGGGCAGTGAACTTTCAGTAAGTGTAATTGCCTGGCTCAATACGGTTCGGTTTCCCGAAAGGATACCTTCAAGAAATTCTATGATGGTAGGCTGCTGGCGCTTTTTCTGTTTGAAAATTTTTATTGCTTCCTCGTTGATATCCGGGGGATGGGCTATGCCTGAACTGACACTGAGGTTGCTTTTATATGATGAGCCTTTCATTAAGCAGGTTTACAATTTGAAGGGTACCCGGGTTATTGTTTCTGGGCGACTATTCCATTTAGCCAGAGTATCGTTTTCGATCTTTTGGGATCGTTTGTGATTACAGTAATTGCTTTTTTCTGATTTCCTTCACGGCCGGCCGGATTGAACACCGTTTTAATCTGTGTGGATTCTCCGGGTGAAATCGTGGTTTTGGCAGGCTGAACCGCAGTACAACCGCAGCTGGCAGACACTTTTCGGATATACAGGTCCGATTTGCCGATATTGGTCAATATGTAAACATGTTCTATAACCTTGTCCTGACTCGTTGTGCCGAAATCAAAGGATGTCTCTTTAAATTCCGCCACAGGGGCAAAAGCCATTTCCTCAGATGTGAGCGACTGAAAGTTTTCCTTAATATTTGCCGTTATGCTAATCCGGTTATTCGGTGCCGGCTTCCCGTTTAGCAAAAGATCAACCCTGTCCACAACATAATCCCAGTTATTCTGAAGACCGGATGCATATTCCATATCAATTCTGCCCTCCTGTTGAGGTCCCAGCATGGCAGGGACCATTTTCACGCTTATACAGGAAGGTAATTTTCTGAAGCTTAATTGTACCGTTGAATCGTGTGAGGTATTCATCACCTTAATACTGAATTTTGCGGTTGATCCTTTGTAAATTTCACCAAAAGCGGCATAAATTGTTTGTATCCTGACGGGTCCGATAGAGAAACGATAAACGTCCTCGATCTTTTCAACAGGTATTACTACGCCTTCCACGGCAAGGGTTACAACCGGAAGATCGGCATTGCTGTTCACCTGGATTGTTTTGCTGAATGAGCCCGGTCTGTTTTTTGGATTAAAGGTAACCCGTATTTTACCGCTTTTTCCGGGCAAAACCGGTTCTTTTGTCCATTCTGGTGTTGTACATCCGCAGGATGCTTTCACATCATTCAGGATCAAAGGTACCTTGCCTGTGTTTGTGAAAAGAAAATCATGAGCAACTGAACCGGCTGATTCCGGAAAAGTTCCAAAATCAAATACTTTCTGTGTGAACGAAATAGCCGGCTTTGATTCCTGGCCTTCAACATGAAAATGAATAAAGAGAGCAACAAATATGAAGAAAAGAATACTTTTTTTCATGGGAATCACTGAAGTTAAAAGCATATTGTGGTCAAAGTTAAAAATATATATGGGAATAGCCAGTGACGGCTTAGTTTCATACGAAGATTATGAACGCTTTGTTTTTCGTATCATTGTAAAAAGTTCACATGACCCGAATTGTCATTACCGGCGATGGCTCACACACCCTGTTCATGCCTGAATTGAATGAACACTACCATTCAACATACGGGGCGATGACTGAATCACATCATGTATTTATCCGGAACGGACTTGAATGTTTTGCCGACGGCAGTGAAATTTCAATTTTTGAAACCGGGTTCGGGACTGGTTTGAATGCTCTTCTGACTGCGCTGTCCGCAGTGAGACGAGGCATGAAGGTCCTGTATTTTGCAATTGAACAATATCCTGTAGATCCTGAAATAATCATTCAGTTGAATTATCCGGATCTCCTGGAGGCAAGTGAAATGGAAGCCGGCAGGTTGTTTACCGCTATTCATGAGGCTCCCTGGGAAGAGATGAGTGAAATAAATCCCTGTTTTTACCTGAAGAAAATGAAGGGAGATATGTGCGGTTATACGCCGGATGCGACCTATGACCTTGTATATTTTGATGCGTTTGCGCCCGGGAAACAACCGCAACTATGGACCAGTGAGATCATGCATCGCCTTGTAACATCCATGAAACCCGGTGGCATCTTTGCAACTTATTGTGTGAAAGGGACTGTTAAACGGATATTGAAGGATTGCGGGCTTGTCCTTGAAAAGCTTCCCGGTCCGCCGGGAAAGAGGGAGATCTTAAGAGGGACTAAAGATTTGTTGATTTATTGATTTGCTGATCTGTTGATTGGGCTGACGCGGCGGGAGATTTGATGATTTGTTGATTTCCGTGGGTTTTCACCCACGGTTATTGAAATCTGACCCCTTCGGGGTCGCCAGGACTTCAAAACTGCGCGATTGCACAACTTTAATATACTGCCTCTTGCAGGATAATTCCACAAAATCTTCACATAAACTGCAAAACTGCAGAACTGCAGAACTGCATAACTGCATAACTAAGATTCGTACAAATAATTAAACCCCAAAGATTTACATTCTTTGGGGTTTAATTTATATTTTAGTTGAAAAGATTACTTGCTTGCCATTTCGTCAGAAACAGTCAGTCTTTTTCTTCCCTTTGCACGGCGGCTGGATAATACTTTACGTCCATTGGCGGTGGACATTCTTTCCCTGAATCCATGTTTGTTACGCCGCTTTCTGTTGGATGGCTGATATGTTCTTTTCATTGTTGCGCTTTTTAATGTATGCTGATAAAATCGGAATGCAAAGGTAAATATTTTTATATCTC
This sequence comes from Bacteroidales bacterium, assembly GCA_041737295.1. Classification (GTDB taxonomy): domain Bacteria; phylum Bacteroidota; class Bacteroidia; order Bacteroidales; family UBA10428; genus UBA5072. The sequence goes on from JBGSSA010000190.1 coordinate 60,392, forward strand.
ATCCAAATAAAATGGAAATGAAAAACAAAAAACTAAAAATTAAAAGTTGAAAACAATGTGCTAATATGATAATGTGCCAATGTGCTAATGTGCTAATGTGCTAATATGCTAATGTGCTCCGAATTCTTCCGACTGCATGACTGCATGACTGCAAGACTGCCTTTAGATTTGAATAATAATTTTAATCTTAAATAATGATGTTGAAAAAGGGGGTTCTAGGGGGAGTTCATAACTTTGCTTTTTGTTAATAACCAAAACCGGAGGAAACTAAGGTGAACTATAAG
>JBGSSA010000204.1:0-65841 GCA_041737295.1 Bacteroidales bacterium
TAATATGTCGGGCACTATTGTCCATCAATACCCAGTAGCGGGCAGGGGAAGTTCCGGCGTCACCCTTGATTTGCGGGATATGCCTTCAGGGATCTATTTTTATAACTTGAAGATTGATGGAAGAGAGGTTATGGAAAACAGACGGATGGTACTGCAGTAATTTGTTGATTTGTTGATTACCGTGTGTTGTCACCCACGGTTATTGAAATCTGACCCCTTCGGGGTTGCAAGGAAAACACGACTGAAAGATGATTAAAATCGTAGAGACAAGGCATTGCCTTGTCTCTACAATATTGTTCGCACCGATTTCCGACCACCGATTACCGCCTACGGGGCCAGCCGGTGAATCTCCCACAGGCTTCCGTTTATCTTATATTCAAACCGGTCATGAAGCCGGTTTTCTCTTCCCTGCCAGAATTCAATTGTTTGCGGAAATAATTTGTAACCGCCCCAGTTTTCCGGTCTTTCAAGAAGCTTACTCTTAAACAGCACAATATAGTCATTCTGAAGATTATCAAGATATTCACGACTGGGAACTTTACGGCTTTGTGGTGAAGCCCATGCCCCGATCTTGCTCCCCTCGGGCCTTGACTGAAAATATTCATCTGAAATATGACTCGGAGTTTTTGCTATCCGGCCTTCAATCCTGACCTGCCTTTCTATCTGTGGCCAGAAAAACAGCAATGAAGAATTTGGGTTTTGGGCGATCTGTATGGCCTTCCGGCTTTCGTAATTGCTAAAAAAGGTGAAACCGTCATAATCCAGGTTTTTCAGCAATACTACTCTTGATGAGGGTATTCCTTCGCTGCCGACGGTGGACAACACCATGGCGGTTGGTTCCGAGACATTTGCCTTCAGTGCGTCATTGAGCCAATACCGAAATTGTACGATTGGGTTTGAATCCAGATTATCAACTTCAAGCTGTGAATAGGAATATTCTTTTCTGATCTCGTTTAAATCCGACATGTTCATTGGGAGTGTTGCTGTAAAACATATCAGATGGCCATTGGTTCAAATTTGATGTCCCGTGCATTCCGTATGCTTACATTAAGTTCAAAGCCGGCCAGGAGGGCAAGTGCATTGAAATTCATCCACAGCATCACTACGATCAGTGTACCGATCGATCCGAAGAACCTGTTAAACGGTGCAAAATGATTAACAAAATAGGAGAACCCTATGGATGTGACGATGGATAATAGTGTGGCCAGGATAGAACCCGGGGTAAAAAACCTCCATCTCGTTTTTTTTGAAGGGGCCAGGTAGTACAAAAAGGAAATGGCCATAAAGGTGAGAGTCAGTATAGTTATCCATTTTCCAAGCTGCAGGAGTATATAATTGCCATAATCCATGATTATACCCTGCATATAGAGGTATTTAATTCCAATATTGCTGAAAAAAAGCAAAATGGCGGCAAGTGTGACGAGAACAAAAAGAATCGCAAAAAGGCCCACCGCAATCAATCTCCGGTCTATCCACTGACGGGTTTCTATAGTATGGTAGGTGGCGTTAAATGCTTCCAGGATTCCATTAATACCCTTCTGTACAAAAAATACGGTAACCAAAAAGCCGAATATCTGCAGACCGCCATGTTTTTCCTCTAGCAAAATTTCCAATGCAGCGTATGAATTTTTCGGGATTACCTCCATCAGAATTTCCATCAAACCCTGTTGAAAGTTGCGTATCGGAAGGTATGGAATGAGTCCCAGCAAAAAAATAATGGCGGGCCCCAGTGCCAGCAGAAAATGGAAGGCAATTGAAGTTGCCCTGATGTTCAGTGATCCTTTTGAAAGTCCCCTCATAAAGTGAGAGATGACTTCATAAGCAGACAGTCCTTTGGTGCCCGGGAATTTTATCTGCTTGCTCCACCGTACCAGCCTCTTATTGCGGATATTAATTTTAAAGGTATTGGTGGGACGGTCCGAATTCATCTGTCTTGTAATTTAAGGCTTTCAAACTCAGATCGAGACTTTTTATCTGGTGCGTCAACGCTCCGACGGAAATATAGTCCACCCCACATTCGGCGTATGCCCTGAGATTCTCAAATGTAATCCCTCCTGATGATTCGGTTTCATATTGCCCATGAATCATCTCAACTGCCTTCCGGGTATCCGGAATATTGAAATTGTCGAGCATGATACGCTGAATGCCCCCGATCGATAGTATGGTTTGAACATCTTGCAGGTTGCGGGCCTCAATTTCGATTTTCAGATCCTTTCCGGTTCGCGCCATATAATCCTTTACACTGCTGATGGCCTGGGGGATACCTCCTGAAAAATCGATGTGATTGTCTTTGATGAGGATCATATCAAACAAACCGAACCGGTGGTTTTCACCGCCACCGGTCTTTACGGCCGCTTTCTCAAGCAAGCGCATTCCCGGTGTTGTTTTCCGCGTGTCAAGGATACGGGTTTTCAAACCCTGCAATTGGCTTACATACCGATGAGTTGTTGTCGCAATGCCGCTCATCCGCTGCATTATGTTAAGAACAAGCCTCTCTGCTTTCAGCAAAGCCAGTATCCTGCCTTCCACGACAAATGCGATATCGGGAGGTGCTACCCAATCCCCATCGTGTTTGAATACCTCGGTTTGAACAGTAGGATCAAGTTTACTGAAAATGCGCAGGGCAACATTTACCCCTGCAAGAATGCCCTCTTCCTTGACGAGCAATTGGGCCTTGCCTTTGGCATTGCGGGGAATACAGGCACGGGAGGTGTGATCGCCGTCACCGATATCTTCTTTCAGTGCGTTGTCAATAAATTCGTCGAAATAGCTATTCGGCATTTCCCTCTTCGAATCGGAGTTGATGAATATATGGTTTGTTCTGAGTCCTTTTAATCCACAGTGTAACCCTGAAGGTCCCCGATGAGGTTACCAGGTTACCGATTGCATATTGAGAACCTTCTTTTCCGCCTTTATGCAAAATAACAAAACTGCTTGGCACGTGTTTTGCGAAGAAATCCTTAATGATAAGTTCAGCCTGCTGCTTACTGTAAATATCTTCCTGATTGAGGATAGCCAATTCAATGCTTGTATTGAAATATCCCGAAAGTACAGTTGTATTGCCGGTACGGAGTGCATCAATTATAGCCTGGGGAATGTCCTCAGCCATCGCTTTTTCCGCACGCATGGGAACAAAGAAAAAAAGAAATACCAGGGATAATATAAAACTGTTGATCTTCAGAGTAGTATTTATCATACTTCTTTTAAAATAAAAAGTATTTTTGAACAGGAATAAATCCTTTTGCATGGCAAATTTAATTATTTAATTCAATTATCATTATGCTCAAATTCCTTGCCAACAATTCTGAATTACCGGTCAGATTTGGTTTATTATATAGTTTGTGATGAAGATTGCCGTATTGAACATAGGGCGAACCGGCGAATCATGGCTGAAAGACGGACTTGCCATATACGAAAACAGGCTTCGCCATTATGTGCCTTTCGAGATGATGTATCTTCAGGAACCCCGGCAATCGAAAAATCAACATGAAAAAATTCAGAAGGAACACGAGGGTAAAATCATTCTTGCCGCCCTTGCAAATTTTGAACATAAGGTATTGCTTGACGAAAGGGGGAAAATGATGGGTTCGGCCGGTTTTGCGGGTTTTCTTCAAAATTCGATGAACCGTGGAACACGCAGCCTGGCTTTTGTAACAGGAGGACCCTTTGGATTTTCTGATGAAGTATACCAGGCAGTTCCAGAGCGGATATCCTTATCGGAAATGACTTTTTCTCATCAGATGATCCGGCTTATTTTTCTGGAACAGTTATACCGTGGATTTACAATCATCAGGGGAGAACCCTATCACCATGGCTGAATTTCTGTATTAATGCGGGAGGAAACAGTATGAACCTGAACAGGACATTTTTTGTTTTTCTGGCACTTCTTGTACTCACCATTGGCGGGGATTATTTTCTCGATAATTATCACTACCGTGCTGCTGAGCATAAGAGACTGCAAAAGGAGATGGATGAGAAATTCAGACTCGCCGATAAAATACACGACAAACTGGGGGAAAACAAGTGGCAGATAAATACGGTAATTCCCGGTAATGGCATTATTTTTCTGGCCTACCGCAATAAAAACCTTTTATACTGGTCAGACAACAGCATAAACCTTCATCCTTTTAATGAAAATCTGATTGAGGGTAAGCGATTTGAGTTTCTGTCAAACGGATACTATATTATTAAATCATATGGATCCGATTCGATCCGTTCCTACGCGCTGATCCTGGTTAAATACCAATATTCACACGAAAACCGGTTTCTGCAGAGCCGTTTCCAGCCTGATCTGAAACTGCCGAAGTCAACGGAACTGCTTACCGAAGCTCTGCCCGGATCGTATGCAATCCATGATTGGGAAGGCATTTACCTCTTCTCAGTTAAATTTTCCCAGACCGAACTCCGGTTTGCTGAAGTTGAAAAGCGTCTTATGCCGGTTCTGTATTTACTGACGCTACTTGCCCTGCTTATTTTATTACGGGGAATAATCCGGCAAATCGCAAACCGCAAGGTCAAAAATGCCGCCATATTCGGAATGGCAATATTCCTTGCACTTTTCCGATACATTCAGTATGTGTATCATATTCCCGGAGATATTTATGCATTGGAAGCCTTTGGACCTGTTCCCTTTGGAAAATCAGCCTGGTTGCCTTCCCTGGGTGATATTTTTGTGAATACCATTTTTATTCTTTTCCTGATCGTGCAGTTTAACCGGGATTTTACCTTTCCACGGTGGTTTTATGATGCAGAAAAAGAAGTATCTCCGCTGATCATCATATTCATGACGATCCTGCTTACCTGCTTTTATATATATACTCATGCAATCTTTTCAAACCTCATACTCCATTCTACAATCAATTTTGAAACATATAAGGTTGCCAGTCTGAATATTTTTTCGGTCATCGGACTGATGATTGCAGCCATGCAGTTTGCTTCCCTGCTTTTGCTTATTCATAAGATGCAGACCATTTGTGGCAGGAAATGCAAAGTTGACAAGGTCTTTTTCATGTTTATCATTGTCACTACATTGATATTCTTTGGATTGTACCTGGTGCATTTCAAATTTGATGTTGGTTCACACGTTGCCTTTGTTCTTCTATTTGGCTTACTGTCCTTTTTCCAGTACCGCAGGATATCATTGGGAGGGTATGCCCCGCTGGCGTTTGTGGTGATGTTTTTCTCGGTTTATGCGGTATATTTCATATCCTACTATTCCAGGCAACGGGTTGTTGAAAACATGAGGGTAATGGCGGATAACCTTGCCGCCCAGCATGATCCGGTGGCTGAATACCTGCTTGAAGGCATCAGCCGCCGCCTTGAAAATGATGAAACACTGGCTAATTATTTGTTTAACATGAATGTGCCCAGTGATCAGATATTCAGACATTTACAAAGCAATTATTTTAACGGTTTCTGGGGTAAGTATAAAGTAATATTCCAGGATTGTTATCCAAATACTGAAATTCCAATTGACAATGGCCCTTTTCAGAAACAGCAGAATTGCTATGAATACTATCACGGAATGCTCGGCAGCGGAAGCGCGAAGCTTCCCCGGTCTGATTTTTATTATTGGGATCTTCAGAACGGACTGATTAATTACCTGGGCATGATTACCTATAAACGCCCCGGGAATGATAAGGAAATGACATTTTTTATTGAGCTCTCATCCAGACTTATCGCGGAAGAGCTGGGATATCCGGAACTGTTGCTGGATGATAAATTTCAGAAGACTACCGTGATGGAGGAGTATTCATATGCAAAATACTATAAAAACCAATTGCTCGCGCAATCAGGTTCCTTTCAGTACAGCCTTAATCTTGACACATATAAGAACAAGTCGAACCGGCTCGATGCGCTGAATCACCTGATCTATTTTGATGGATTCAATCACCTGATCTATTACGTGAATAAAAACAGCGTAATCATGGTAAGTCTGCCTGAAACGTTATTTTTTGACAAACTCGTTTCTTTCTCCTATTTATTCCTGTTTTTTTACTTCATCCTTTTACTGTATACGGCTACCAATAATTTTTCTAAAATCGGTCAAAACATTGATCTCAATTTTAAAAATAAGATACAACTTTCGATTATCGCGGTTTTATTCCTTTCCCTTTTGCTGGTTGGGGGAGGCACTATTTATTTCAGCATCATGCAGTACCAGAAAAAGCAGCATGACCAGCTCAGTGAAAAAATACAATCTGTTTATATAGAGCTCGATCAGAAACTGGCCTATCTGCCTGTAATAAGAAAAGAATTGAGGGGGCCGGATTACGACAACCTCAACCAGCTGCTGATCCGCTTTTCGGATGTTTTTTATTCCGATATAAACCTGTATGATCCAAGAGGGAACCTGCTGGCCACCTCCAGGTCTGAAATCTTTGACCAGGGTATGCAGGGTAATAAAATGAATCCTGTAGCGTATGATAAGATGGTGATGGAAAAACAGGCTGAATTAATTCATCGTGAAAAAATCGGGGACCTTACTTATCTTTCTGCCTATGTTCCATTTGTAAATGCAAATGGAGAACTGATGGCCTTTCTAAACCTGCCCTATTTCACCAAGCAGAATATCCTGAGAAATGATATAACAACCCTTGTGGTGGCTATTCTGAATATATACGTTCTGCTTGTGCTGCTTACAATTGCCATGGCTGTCATTATATCCGACCAGATCACACGACCGCTTAAGCTTATCCAGAAAAAGTTCAGCGAAATTAAGCTGGGAAAGAAAAATGAACAGATTGTTTATCATGGCAAGGATGAAATTGCCGGACTTGTTGATGAATATAACAGGATGGTGAAGGAGCTTGCAAAAAGTGTGGAATTACTCGCCCGTTCGGAGCGTGAAAGTGCCTGGAGGGAAATGGCCAAGCAAATTGCCCACGAAATCAAGAACCCCCTGACTCCTATGAAACTGAGCGTTCAGCATTTATGGCGCTCGTTTAAGGATAATCGCGAAGACTTTGATGAATATCTTGAAAAGGTGACGAACACATTGATTGAACAAATTGAAAACCTGTCATTTATAGCATCAGAGTTTTCTAATTTTGCCAAGATGCCAAAGGCCGTCAATGAAGAGATCAACCTCGTGGATGCCATCAAGTCCGTACTTCAGCTCTTTGATAATACAGAGGACGTTGAATTCCTTTTCGATTTTGAAAGCGGGGTATTGCCTGTTTATGCGGATAAGGAACAATTATCCAGGGTATTTATTAATCTGATAAAAAACGCAATCCAGTCCATTCCCGAAAGCCGGAAGGGAAGGATCGGGATCAATGCAGTATTGTCAGGAGGCATGGTAAGGGTAAGCATAACCGATAATGGCAAAGGCATTCCGGATGAACTACTTAATAAATTATTTACTCCGAGTTTTACCACCAAGTCAAGCGGGATGGGGCTGGGCCTGACTATTGTCAAGAACATTATTGAATCATTTGAAGGGCATATCACGTTTAAGACAAGGGTAAATCAGGGTACAACTTTTCTGATTGAATTGCCATATTTCAGGAATTCACCAAAGATCGAAGAAAAGTTGATATAATGAAACCTTGGGAAAGGTAACCATGTATACATAGGTTACTTAAGCAAACCAACCAGCTAACCCATAGTTCATTTGAAACGCATACTTATCATATTCGCTGGCCTGTTATTATGGCTGTCGGCAGGTATTTCCCAGAATGTGGAAATGCCTGGTGTTGTCAATCATTACCTTTCAGTAAAGAATGTGCTGGCTGACCGCGTTGAGATTACCGCATCACCCGAATTGGGTTTTTTTCACCCGGGTGATAAAGTATTGCTTATTCAGATGACAGGTACTACCATGCCTGTACATGCCGGTTTTGAAACGGATCCTTCAATCAGATATCATGAATCATGGCGAAATGCAGGGATGTATGAAATTTTGCAGGTAGACCAGGTGCTCACCGGTGCCAACAATTTTATTGTATTTACCGATGATCATATAAATGACTACGATGCAGGTGAAAGAATTCAGCTGGTGCGTCTGGTGGAAGGGGATAATGTAACTGTAACCGCTAATGTAACGGCGAAACCATGGGATGGAACCACGGGGGGTATAATCGCTATTATCGGAATGGATTCGGTTAAACTGCAGGCAAATCTTGATGTTTCAGGGTTGGGATTCAGGGGAGGAATAGTTCCTGTTGAAAACTATACCGGGGGATGCCGCCAGGACCAGGTTCCTTCTGTAATTTCGGATACACTGCATTTTAAAAGATACCAGGTAAACAGGTCCGGAAACAAAGGTGAAGGTATCGTTACTGTGGACACCATGCTGTGGCCCTATACAAAAGGGGCAGGTTTTGCCATAAATGGCGGTGGTGCCGGGAATGGGCTGTTTTCCGGAGGCGCAGGCGGAGGTAACTACTCCCAGGGTGGTGACGGAGGCAGTCAGTCTTCTTCCTGCGGCAATTTGCTTGTCAGCGCCTGGGGAGGTTTGAGATGCCTTTCTTTATATAATGATTACGGCGGTATTATCATGGGTGGCGGCGGTGGCAGCGGGGTTAAAAACTTGCTTACATCCAATACGGCCACCAATGGGGGAAACGGTGGAGGTATGATATTCATCATTACAGGTACCCTTAGAGGTAATGCCGGGAAAAATATTCTGGCCAACGGGCAGGGTGTAACTGCACCGGCTACCGGAAGTGCCGGTGGCGGAGGTGCTGCTGGCACAGTCTTGCTGGATGCCACCAGTTACGCGGGTAATTTAAACGTGAAAATCCGGGGTGGCAAAGGCGGGATCGGTAATCCGACAATCTGCACCGGTTCAGGTGGAGGCGGAAGCGGCGGGGTGTTATGGCATTCCGGTGATTTGATTACAGGGGCAGTCATGACACTGGATATGTTGGGTGGTGATGAAGGGTATACCACCAGTTGTTTAGGGAACACAGGTGTTAAAGGCGCTGATGGTGTCAGGCTGAATAACCTGCTTGTCAATCTCACAGGTTTCCTTTTCAATTCAATCCGCGGTACAGATACCATCTGTGCAGGACAGATCCCCAATAAAATTACAGCAAGCCGTCCCAAAGGCGGCAATGGTATTTATACCTGGGAATGGCAGAAATCCACGGACAGCATTTCCTGGATTCCGGCTGTCGGAATGCACAGGGACAGCATAAGGCCTCCAGCATTAACCCAGACTACTTTCTTCAGAAGAATCGTAAGATCTACGGATAAGAAGGGTGGGGCTGTTGAAGATATAAGCCGGACCCTGAAAATTTTTGTTTATCCCGCCATTACCAATAATACAATATCCGGTACAGACACCATTTGTTTTGATCTTCCTGCAAAAACCCTGACAGGAAATTCTCCGGCAGGAGGAAACAGTTTGTATCAATACCAGTGGCAGTTCAGTGACGACAATACCGGTTGGAATAATGGAGGAACCCTGGATTCATATAGTCCCGGTCCCCTGCAGCATTCGATGTACTATCGACGCCGTGTGACATCCACATCGTATTGTGCCCATACAAGCAATACAGTGAAAGTGACTGTGCTTCCTTCAATAACACAAAATACATTTATCTCTGCAGATACAGTGATCTGTAAAAACCTGGATCCCGGTTTTCTGAATGGGTTATCACCGGCCAACGGGGATGGAAGCTACTCCTATTTATGGCAATCCCGGTCCACATCCGGCAACTGGTCTTCAGTTCCTTCTTCCAATGTAAAACGGTACGATCCGGGTACGCTCACGGATACAACGCTGTTTCGCCGAATCGTTTATTCGGGAAACGGGCAGGCATGCGTGGATACATCCCCCGCGAAAACAATCCATGTATTGCCCCTGATTACCGGTAATACTACCACCACGGACAGCAGCAGGTATTGTGCTGGTGATGTGCCCCGGCTGATTACCGGTCTGCTGCCGATGGGCGGAAACAAAGCATATACCTATCAATGGCTGGGTAAAAGCCTGGGAGACTGGAATCCCATCAATGGTGCCACAGGTAAGGATCTTACCCCTCTTGAGGTTGTTACTGCGACAACCCAGATTAGCAGGATCGTTTTTTCAGGTGCGTTTAATGCCTGTATTGATACATCGGATGCACTTGTACTTGACGTGGTTCCGGCGATCAACAACGGCATTACACTTGATGACCAGACCATTTGCGAAAACAATACTCCAATGGTATTGAACGGCACGCCTGCATCCGGCGGATTGGGCGGATTTACATACCGGTGGCTTGAAAAAAATGAATCTTCCGATTGGTCTCCTGCAACCGGGATAAATGACCAGGTATCTTTCATGCCCGGTCCCCTGACAGGTACTACGCTGTTTTCAAGGATTGCAACCAGTGATATTTGCCCGGATACCACCAGTGCCCTCACAATTACCGTGTACCCATCCATAACCAATAACAGTATTCCGGGAGGGACAATACAGTACACCTGTTTTAATCAAGCAAAGGAGTTAACCGGTTCACAACCTGCCAACGGGAGTGGAAATTACGCCTATCAATGGCAGCAAAGCATAGACAACGCGGACTGGAATCCGGCCGGCGGAACAGCTGCCGGTTTTAATACCCCGGCTTTAACCTCGCCGGCATATTTCAGGAGAATAGTATTCTCATCGCGTGACCTTCATGAATGCGCTGACACAAGCACTTCTGTGGAGGTAAAGATCAACCCGCTGCCGACGGGTGACCTGATTGCAAGTACAGATACACTTTGTGCTGCAGAATCGCTGTATGTTAAATTCACCATGGCCGGAGTTCATCCTCCATTTTCGGTAACTATTGGCGGAAAAACCCAACAATTTACTGCTTCGCCGGATTCGATGTTGTTAACCCCGGCTTCAACACAAACATATGTAATGGAGACCATAGCTGATGACAGCGGGTGCTATGCAGATAATTCCCTGTTTACGGAACAGGCAAAGGCTGTCGTGTACGAAGTACCGGTGGCTAATGCAGGCAGTGATGATGAAATCTGCAGCGACACCTATACATTGCAGGCGGTGAAAAGCTTATCCGGTTCGAGGGGGGTATGGTCTTCCAACGGGTCCGTGTTCGCTGATCCTACTGATCCGGGAACTGTAACAACGGCAGACCATTATGGCACAAACGTGTATACATGGACTGAATATAACTGGATTTGCCATGATGACGACCAGGTGGAGGTTGTTTTTAATGAACAGCCTGCCGCAGCTGAAGCAGGACCTGATCAGGATCTTGACTTTATTTATACGGCACAGCTTGAAGCAGGCATACCCCCGGTCGGTTCGGGTACATGGACTGTGGTTAGCGGAGCCGGGATTTTCAATAACGATACCTTGCCGGATGCCACAGTTGTCGAACTGGATAATTCAACAACCCTGAAATGGACGGTCCGCAATGGCAATTGTCCCGAAGTTTCCGACCAAATGGATATCCTGATTAAACCGCTTGTAATTCCTAAAGGCTTTTCTCCCAACGGAGATACAAAAAATGATGTTTTTGACCTGGGAGCTGTAAACGCGGAAAGAATCAGGGTTAAAATTTATAATTCAACCGGCGTTCTTGTATTTGAATCCGAAAATTACCTTGAAGTAAATCAATGGGACGGAAAAAATACCAACGGCGTGGAATTGCCCGAAGGCACCTATTTTTATATTGCAGATGTAAAGGTAGCCGGCCGGGAGAAAGAGTTCCAGTTCAGGTCATTTGTTGAAATTTTACGATAGATGCGCAGAATTACACTAGTCCTCTTATGCCTGCTCTCGTGGATCGGGATCAAAGCGCAGGAAAAGGCTCTCTTATACAGCCATTATTCCTTTAACGGACTTGCACTTAATCCTGCCTATGCAGGAAGCCATGAAATGCTGAGCGTGAATCTTTCACACCGCAGTCAATGGATGGGATTTGAGGGTGCACCTTCATACAATATCCTGGCGGCACATACACCGTTGAAAAAAACTGCCATGGGACTCGGATTGCTGGTTATGAATGAAAGCATCGGATTGCGCAAATATACCGGGTTCTATATGAATTATGCCCACAGGCTTGCCATAGGAAGGGGTAAACTCGCGCTTGGCCTGAAAGCCGGACTGGCTACTGGTAAAATGGATGTCTCCAGCCTTGAAGGAAGCGATGATGTTTTCAATGCAAATTCAAGCAGCTATTTATTGCCCAATTTTGGTTTCGGGATCTATTATTATACCCGCAGTTTTTATGCAGGACTGTCCGTGCCCTTGCTTATGGGGTACAAAACCAGTGAATCGGGAAAAGTTGCCGTATACCATGATTTTAACCAATATGCCTGGTATTTAACTACCGGGGTGAAAATTAAAATAGCAGATAACTGGGTATTACAGCCTTCAGCCATGCTTGAATATGAAATACCTTCAGGCCTCATCGCGGATGCCGGCGCCAGTGTAATTTACAAGGATCTGCTGCGTGTAGGCTGCTCATACAGGTCAAAACAAGCCCTTGTGATGATCATGGATTATAAGATCAGTTACCAGTTGCATGTGGGTCTTGCCTATGATTACGGAATGAATGGCATCAATGAATACAATCGCAATTCATTCGAAATAGTACTTGAATACAATTTTGGTTTCCAGGTAAAAGCATCCAATCCAACCCTATTCTAATCATGTCCATTCGAAGAAAAATATATTTGTTGTTCCTGCCGGTCCTCTTTTCGGGAAGTTGCCTGCTGGCGCAGCCATATGTGGAATCGCACAGGCTTTCCTTAAATACTTCATCGAAAGAACTGGCGCCTGCATTTTATAAAAACGGATTGGTTTTTTGCTCGGACAGGAAGAAGGATCTTTTTCCCAGTTATGTTGATATGAACAACAGCCTGTTTACCAATTTATATCTTGCCGACCAGAAAAAGCCCGGCAAATTCGATAATCCGGTACTTCTTTCCAAGGATCTGACAACGTATTTATATGAAGGTCCGGCCTCCTTCAGCAAGGATGGAAATACAATTTATTTTACCCGTACCATTGATGTTTCATCAGGCAAAAAAAGCAAACAGCGGGAGGATACAACTTTCGGCATTTTCAGTGCCACCCTTGTAAATGGAAAATGGACCGGCATCACTCCGTTCAGGTATAATAAACAGGATAGCCATACCGGTTACCCTTGTCTATCACAGGATGGCAGTATGTTGTTTTTCTGTTCTGACAGCCGTGACGGTCTGGGAGGTTATGATATTTATTTTTCAAAAATGGAAAATGGCCATTGGGGTCAGCCTGAAAATCTGGGAAGCCAGGTAAATACAACCGAAAATGAGGTATTTCCGTTTCTTCATCCCAGTGGCCGGCTTTATTTTGCCTCCCGGGGTCATCGTCAGGAAAATGACCTGGAGATATACTATACTGTAAATGAAAATGGAACATGGCAAAAGCCTGTCGCACTTGAATCGCCGTATAATTCTTCCGGGGATGATTACGGGCTGATTTTCAATGCGGCCATGGACACCGGTTACTTTGTATCGGACAGGGAAGGGACAGCGGATATTTTTTCAGCATATTCTGCAATACCTACATTTACAGATTGCACACCTCAGGAAGAAAACGAGTATTGCTTTGTGTTTTATGAGCCCAACAACAATGAACTTGATACAACAGTGCTTGCTTATGAATGGGACCTTGGTGACGGGACTAAAATACGGAAACTGCAGGCTGAGCATTGCTACAGTAAAACCGGTACTTACCTGGTTCAGCTGAATGTTGTGGACCTGCTTACGAATGAAATAGCCCTGAACCAGGCCAGCGACAGTTTTCTCGTAGAAGATGTTGAACAACCTTATATTACAGCCTCCGATACCATTATGGCGGGTCAGGAATTCACCCTGGATGCCCGGAAAACATTTTTGAAGAATTATCAGGTGAGCGGGTATTACTGGGATTTTGGAGATGGATACAGATCATCCGGGGAGCAGGTTAAGCATAAGTTCCTATATCCCGGAACATACCAGCTTCAATTGGGCGTTACAGGCACAAAACAGGATGTGAATGCGGCCGGTCCGAAGAATTGCAGCACCCGCCAGATTGTTGTGATTCCAGCCGTGCCCTAACTATAATGTATGGTTTTATGCTTAAAATGAACCCAAAGGCTTTTTTTATCGTATAGTTAGAAACGGATGATAAATTTCTGATCAAACATATGAAATACTTTCTTTTTCTGGTATTTGCCGTTGTATTGACCGGGGGTGTACAAGCTCAACCAGTTCCGGCCGGGGATGAGAACATACCATACCTGATGACTTTCGGGCCGAAAGCCGCTACATCATGGGGCGACGATGACTATTCGCAGACTTTTTTCTTCCTGTTGCCGAAGAATTTCAACCAGCCTGTTTACATACGAATTTTTGACCCCGAGATCGGCGGAGTGGTAGATGAATTGAACGGGGTTTTCAATACGAAAATGACCTATTCAATATATGGCGGAAAAGATTGTTTTAACAGCAAAGATGCCCGTGAAACCCAGCCCACCGGAAATTACAAAAGTGGTAACCTTCTGGGATCCAAATCTTTTGGCGATCAGCCGGGGTATGATCAGAAGTGGTATACTTTCGGCCCTTTCAATCCTTCGGAAGGTGAATTCGTACCCATGTTTGATGGCTATGTATTTAAGGTAATATGCGATGGCATTGATGGAGATGATGGAAATATGTACCGGTATTTTCTATCCACAGAAGCCGATGAAAATAAAGCCGTGGAAGGGGCAAACGCGTTCGCCTATGAGTATTCCTTCAGGATGTGGGACAATCCCACTGAAGTTTCTCATATATATCCTTTTGTTGATGACCGGGCTATTTCAGTAAAGCTTTCAAATTTTGACTGGGACTCTGACGGAATGATTCGCACCGTTTCTGTGGCCCGCCAGGGCCAGTTGAGCAAAACGTCGGGTGAAAATAACTGGATTGAGGATGAATTCAAGATTTTCGAAGCGGAAAAAAATACATCGCTTGATATTCAATTTATCAAGCGTAAGAATCCTGTTGTCAAAAACAATAATGTGGTTGTGAGCGTGAGAAATCAATATGGGGAATTGCTACCCTTCTATGTTATTCCCATTGGTGGTGTACCGAAATATAAATATGCGGTAGCCGGAACCAAGGTTAAAAAGTAAAATTTTAATTCATGCACAAAAAAACCCTAAACTTCCTGTTTGCCTTTCTGGCCTTTTTTATTACCGAAATCACTTTTGCACAGGAATACCAAATCCGTAATTTCGGAGTAAGGGAAGGGATATCTCATCCTTTTACGTACACATTAAACCAGGATACCCGTGGTTATATATGGATTGGTACCGGGGAGGGATTGTGCAGGTTTAACGGAACTGACTTTAATGTAGATATTCAGCAGGATTCGCTGTCGCGTGAGGTAGCCGGCACAAGCTTTAAAGACCATACAGGTGCGTTGTGGTTCGGGTACCAGAGTGGGAATATTTCACGGTATACAGGTTCTCATTTTGAAACGATTGATCCGGGAATTGAACTAAAGGGTTCAATCACAGCATTTGCAGAAGCGGATGAACAAAATCTACTGGCCGGCACCCTGAACCAGGGGGTTGTTGTGATAAACCGGTCCACAGGCAAGGCCGTGAAATTATCCGGAACACAATCGATGATGTGCACATCCCTGGCCGTATGGAAAGATATTTTGCTGCTGGGAACCACTGATGGGTTATCCTTGCTAACACTCGACATGAAAGGGAATAAGGCTGACAACCTGGCGGTTGTGAAGGAACTGGAATTTGTGAAAATTCAGGAAATACAACAGTCCCGTGACGGAAAAGCTTTCTGGATTGCCACGGAAGACCAGGGTATTTTCATGTTGAACATGCAGGGCGATCAGTATACATTACTTAAAATCGGTATATCCCAGGGTATTGGAAATGAAAATGCCCAATCGGTATTTGAAGATACAGAAGGGCAATTGTGGATAAGCACCCAGCGAAATGGGGTTTTCAAACTATCCCATCCTGATGGAAAGGGAAACTTTGAAATGGTTTCTCATTTTACAAAAGATAATGGATTGGCCGGCAATTCAATTAAGAAAGTATTTGAAGACCTCGAGGGAAATATTTTTATAGCCACCTATGGTGACGGGATCAGCGAACTTACAGGCCAGTCGTTTGGTTTCGCCAGTTATGAAAACGCGGGACTCGAAAATAATATTCAATCGGTAGCCGTAACATCTGAGGGGACAATTTTTATGGGGGGCGCCGAAGGACTGTTCATCCAGAAAACCGGGCAACCGGCGGTTAAAGTAAATTCATTGCCTTCTGAACCTGTTACCGCGCTTGCGCTTTCAAACCATGTACTGTTGGTGGGTACTGAAAAAAGCGGATTATACGCGATGGATTTACAGTCATCGTCCGTAAAAAAAATACATTATGAGGCTAATTCGCTGGGAAATTCCGTTAACTCCATTGCAACTGATGAAGCCGGACTTTACCTGGCCACGGGAGACGGTATTTACAAATTTGATCGGAATTTCAACGAAACAGGGCATTTTACAACACTTAACCAGTTACCCCATAATAACATAGCAAGTGTTTTCATCGACAGCCACAACCGATTGCTATTTGCTACACGGACCAATGGCGTATACCAGTTGAATGAAAAGAATGAGTCCGTGAATTTATTCCCGGTCGGACAATCTGAAATAGAATTTAAATCCATCGCCGAAGACGAACAGGGGGGCATATGGGCTGCTACATACGGAGACGGAGTGTACCAGTTTAAAAATGACTCCGTATATCATATCACCGCCAGCCTTGGATTGAAAAATGATTACTGCTACAGTATGATCAACGGCATCAATAATAGTATCTGGATCGGGCATCGCGTAGGTATCAGCCGGATCCATGCCGGAAATATGCGCGTGACAAAATACGACATGAACTCGGGAATAACCGGTGACTGCAATCCCAACGCCGTTGGTAAAAGCGCTGCAGGTATCCTCTATTTCGGTACCACAGAAGGATTGGTAACATACGATCCTTCGAAAGAGAGTAAACGAAAAATACCGCCTTTTCAAAACATAACAAGGATATTGATCTCTGATAAGGCGTATGATCCAGCTCAGGAGATCGCCATCGTGTTACCTTATAAACCTTACCGGCTGAGAATTGACTATATTGGACTGAATTACAGGGATCCCGGTTCGGTAAGATATCAGTATAAACTTGAAGGTCATGACCTGGTTTGGTCAGATGTGACAGATGCCACATCTGCCTATTATCCGCGAATTGAAGAAGGAGACTACACATTCCTGCTAAGATCATACAACAGTGACGGTCTTACGAACACTGATCCTGTATCAGTAAGGATCCGCATCAGGCCTCCCTTCTATAAAACCTGGTGGTTTATAACCCTTGCCGTGGTTACCCTGTTAATGTCAGTATTTATTTATGTGAAAATCAGGGAACGCAAGCAGAAGTTATTACAGGAATATCTTGAAACTGAGCTTGCAGCCCGCACAAAGGAAGTGGTAGAACAAAAAGAGGTTATCGAAATAAAGAACAGGGATATTACCGACAGCATAAACTACGCCAAACGTATTCAGACAAGCATGTTGCCGCCGGTGAAACGCCTGCAGCAATTTTTTTCCGGGTGTTTCGTTTTTTATCATCCCCGCGATATTGTCAGCGGTGATTTTTACTGGTTTGATCAGATCAACGAGAACAAGTTTATTGTGGTCTGTGCCGATTCAACGGGACATGGAGTTCCCGGCGCATTTATGTCCATGATCGGTTCCACCCTGATAAAAGATATCTGTAACCGTGAAAACGGGAATTCACCTTCTGCCGTCCTCCGGATGCTCGACTGTGAACTGCGGAATACCCTGAACCAGAATAGTGAGGATGGATCCAGCGCGAATGACGGAATGGATATCATTGTCTGTGAAATAGATCTGAAAACCCATTACATGCGTTTTGCATCCGCCATGCGTCCGATGATCATTTACAGGAATGGTGAGGAAGTTTTCATAAAGGGCAGCCGGAATTCTGTCGGAGGCCATTATGACAGGGAAGATAATATTTTTGAGGATGAAGGTATCCAGTTGGGTAAGGGTGACATTATCTATATGTTCTCCGATGGTTACTCCGACCAGTTCGGCGGTCCGATGGGTAAAAAATTCAAGATGGTGAGACTTAAAAACCTGCTGCTTGATATACACCAGAAACCCATGGACGAACAATTCACACATGTTAAAAACACATTCAACCTGTGGATGGAAAATTATGAACAGGTAGATGACGTTTTATTTATGGGAATCAAGATCTGATAATCCCGGCCCTTGTTAATTCAGTGTTAAAAGATTGTAAATGTGGATTCGCTACATTAAAGGGGCGTACTTTTGTGCAATATAAATTTAAAACGTTACGGAAATGAAAAAGACAGCAGTATTTATTTTTTTGTTGGCAATAGGTGCATTTGCAGCAAATGCACAGGATGACACAAGAACCAGTCCGTCAACAAATCCTAATGAAACAGTATCACCGGGTTCAACTACATCACCTGCTAATGATGCGGCTAACCCGGGAAGTATTAGCACTCCTGAAGGCACCGGCTCAGCAAGCATGCACGGCGGAACAAAGTTGCAGCTAAGCGATCTGCCTAAAGCAATAAGCGATAATATTTCCTCACAGCATCAGGGCTGGACTACCAAGGAAGTATATAAAGTTGACCTACAGGGTGCAACAGCTTATGAAGTGGTTGTAAAAAAAGGTGAACAGAAGATGAATCTTGTTTATGATGCAAGCGGAAATTTACTTAAAGGCGCTTCTGCAAAACCTGGCAAATCAACAGATGCTGGTACATCTACTGAGACTGAAATGAAATAAGTTCTTTTTTTAAGAACGTGAAAATGTAGAGATGAGTCTGAAACTCATCTCTATTTTTTTTGCTTTTCCCCCTTGTCACTCGTCCCTCGTCACTTGTCACTACTTATACGCATTCATTTTCAGCATGCTGATTTCCTTTTCGGATAAAATTCGCCACTCTCCCCGGTTGAGATTTTTCTTGGTCAGCCCTGCAAAATAAACCCTGTCAAGTTTAACGACGTCATACCCCATTGTCTCGAATATTCTTCTGACAATATGATTGCGGCCTGAATGGATCTCAATACCCACCTGGGACTTATCCACCGGATCCGCATAATTTATCGCGTCCGCCTTGATCATACCGTCATCCAGGTGAACGCCGGTGGCTATCTTTTCGAGATCGGCATATTTCAGGTTCTTATTCAGATGAACGTGGTATATCTTGAGTTTCTCATACCGCGGATGAGTGAGTTTTTTTGTAAGGTCTCCATCATTTGTGAGAAGCAAAACCCCTGTTGTATTGCGGTCGAGCCTTCCAACCGGATATACTCTTTCTTTGCAGGCGCCCTTGATAAGATCCAGGACGGTTTTCTTTGCATGCGGGTCTTCTACTGTGGTAACATAATCCTTAGGCTTGTTGAGCAGGATGTATACCTTTTTCTCTTCACGCAGCGCTTCCCCGTTGTATTTGACTTCATCACCAGGCTTAACCTTTACGCCCATTTCTGTTACAAGATGTCCATTAACGGTAACGAGTCCGGCTTTTATGTATTCATCCGCTTCGCGCCGGGAGCAAATACCGGCGCTGGCAAGGTACCTGTTAAGCCTGATCTCTTCGCTCTCATGTCCGGTTTTTGCAGTTTCATGTGAAAATCTCTTTGGACTGATCACCTTGCGCTCCCTGTTTTTCTGCGGCTTACGAAATGAGGCGAAGGCTTCCTGGCCGGCTTTCGGCACATCGCGGGATGGTTTTTTTGTACCTGTGTATTTGGAGGTTGTTTTCTTTGTTGGTCTTCCCGCCGCCGGGGCATTGCTTTTTTTTGGCGATGCTCCTTCTTTTCGGGTCCTTCTGACAATTACCATGTGTTCCGAGTTTATTAGGTTAACAGTATTGTATATTATTTATATTTTAGCTTTTTGAAAACCAGCTTCCGGATGGACACCTTTTGGTAAGTTGGAATCGGCACAAAATTACAAAATAAGCATGCTTTATCCATTTAAATCCGTAAATATTCCCAACCATGACACTGATTAAATCTATTTCCGGTATACGCGGCACGATTGGCGGTATCCCCGGCGAATCACTCACACCCCTGGATATCATCAGGTTTACCTCCGCATTTGGTATTCAATTGATCGGAAGGAATAAAAAAGAGCGCTATAAGGTAGTGATGGGGCGTGATGCCCGTATTTCAGGAGAAATGGCCTCGCTATTGGTTGCAGGAACCCTTATGGGGATGGGAATAGATGTGATTGAACTCGGTTTTGCAACTACACCTACAGTGGAATTGGGCGTTACATACCACAAGGCAGACGGAGGCATTATTATTACTGCAAGTCATAATCCGGGACAGTGGAACGCCCTGAAGCTGCTTAACAGCGATGGTGAGTTTATTTCGGCATCAGAAGGGGCCGAATTGCTTGAAATTGCCTCCCGGGAAAGTTTTGTCTATGCCGAAGCCACGAAACTGGGCAACATTACCCGGTTTGCATCCATGAATGAAATTCATATTCAGCAGGTTGTGGGGATGGATCTCGTTGATAGGGAGGCGATCGGTAAATCGGGATTTCGTGTAGCCATAGACTGTGTAAATTCTGTAGGGGGCATTATAATTCCCGACTTGCTTCGCGCCCTGGGGATTACCGATATCGTTCCCCTGTATTGTGAACCGAACGGTATGTTCCCGCATAACCCTGAACCACTGCCCGCCAACCTTGGCGCCATTTCTGAAACTGTCAGGGAGCATCATGCCGATGTGGGATTTGTGGTAGACCCTGATGTGGACAGGCTTGTCATTATCAATGAAGACGGATCCATGTTCGGTGAGGAGTATACTCTTGTTGCCGTGGCTGATTATGTGCTTCAGCATACTCCGGGCAATACGGTGTCGAATTTATCGTCAACAAGGGCACTTCATGACATAACCCTCAATTATGGCGGCACCTATACGGCAGCAGCAGTAGGAGAGGTGAACGTGGTGAATGAAATGAAGAAGTCATCTGCAGTTATAGGGGGTGAAGGCAATGGAGGTGTTATTTATCCCGGACTGCATTACGGCAGGGACGCCCTGGTTGGGATAGCCCTGTTTCTCAGTAGTCTTGCAAAATCCGGTAAAAAATGTTCTGAACTGAGAAAATCGTTTCCCGATTATTTTAATTCCAAAAACAAAATTGAACTCAAACCGGGTGTGAATGTTGATGAAGTGATAGCCAACGTTCGTAAGAAATACGCCTCACATCCCGTGAATGATAAGGATGGGATCCGTATTGATTTTGACCGGGAGTGGGTACATCTCAGAAAATCAAATACTGAGCCCATAATCAGGATAATCAGTGAAAGTACAACACCCGAAAAAGCGGATGCTCTGGCTGCAAAAATGATACAGGAAATTAATGAACTCCTCGCCTAAAAAACTATTTTTTTTCGGTTTTATATGTTGCATTTTAACCCTGGCATCAGCGGCCGGCTTGTATGCCCAGGAGGGGTACCTGTCAGGAATGGTTATTGACAGTGCCACCCGTGAACCATTGGCCTTTGTAAGCATAGTATACAATTCATCCGGTCAGGGCGTGGTGAGCAACCTGGAAGGAAATTTCCGGATACCGAAAAAAGGTCAGATACGGTATTTAAAATTCCGGTATGTGGGCTACAGGGATAAATCAATCACACTGAACCCTGCAAACCTGCCTTCAAGCATAGTGATACCCATGATTGCACAACCCTATGAGGTAGCTGAAGTTGTGATCAGGCCTACTGAGAATCCTGCCCACCGCATTATCCGAAAGGCTGCAGAGAACAGGAATATAAACAACCCGGAAAAGTCGGGCCCTTTTTCCTACATTTCATATGATAAAATGTATTTTGGGCTGGAACCCGATACCATGAAGGCAACCAGCACGGCAGATACCATGCCGGAGCTGCCTTTCAACATGCCGGACTCCGTGAATTTTGGCAAGAACCGCAAGGGATCTATCGATCTGGACAGGCTATTGAATAAGCAATACCTTTTCATGATGGAGAATGTCAGCAGCCGGAAATTCCTGTCCCCTGAGAATAATAAGGAGGAAATAATAGCTTCCAAGGTTTCAGGAATTTCCCAGCCTTCTTTTGTTGTAATGGCCCGGCAATTCCAGTCTTTTTCATTTTATGACAACTTCATCACTATTGCCAACCGGCAATTTTTAAATCCAATTGCAGGCGGCAGCACGGAAAAATATTTTTTTCAGATACAGGATACGCTGTTTACCGAGATGAATGATACTGTTTTCATCATTTCTTTCCGTCCGTACAAGGGCCGGAATTTTGATGGCATGAAAGGCGTATTGTATATTAACTCACATGGGTATGCTGTACAGAATGTACTGGCCGAAGCGCACGATCAGAAAAATGATTTTTTTAAGGTTTCCATTCAGCAACAATATGATCTGATTGAGGGAAAGAGGTGGTTCCCTGTGCTGTTGAGCTCTACAGTTTTTTTCAGCGGTTCGCAGATGGGGGGTCCGGCCTTGCCTGAATCCGCTCCGCTTATGGTTGTAGGAACAGGAAAGTCATACATTGTCAATATCAATTTCAATCCTGAATTCAAAAAAAGCGAATTCTCGGATGTGCAGATCGAGATGAAGCCCGATGCGGCAAAGCAAACCCAGGAAACATGGAACTCTTACCGGATCGATACATTGAATCAGAAGGAGCTGGAAACCTACCGGGTGATCGACAGCATAGGAAAAGCCGAACATCTCGACAGGACCCTTACCTCCTTTGAAACTGTTTTAACCGGTTACCTTCCGGGGCGATATGTTGCATTTGATCTGCGCCGGTTTATTGATTATAACGGATACGAGGGATTCCGTTTTGGAGCAGGCGGCAAAACTACTGAGCAGGTTTCGAAATTTTTCACCTTCGGCGGTTACCTGGCCTACAGTTTACGTGATGCTGCTTTTAAATACAGCGGTAATGTAACCATGAACCTGCTACCCAAAAAGGAACTGGGCCTGACATTTCTTTATCTCAATGATGTACGTGAATCCGGAGGCGTACGGTTTAATGAGACCTGGAATATCTCAGGCTCTGCTTTTATCCGTGATTACATGGTTGAGGTAATGGATATTACAAAGGAAGCACAGGTGTCTCTAAGCTGGCGTTCTTTCAAGTTTCTAACGGCACAGGTTTACGGGTCACATGGTATATATACTCCTACAAATGGATACGGGTACAGCCTGAGTGAGGAAAATCCCCTTATGCTTCTGACTACATATAATTTTACAGAAGCAGGGATAAGGCTTAGGTATGCATTCCAGGAAACCTACATGAAAACTCCCAGGGGAAATAAGTTTTCGATGGGTACTAAATATCCCGTGGTATTCCTGAATGTAGCCAGGGGTGGATACGCCATGAACGGATACTTTAAATACTGGCGCACCGAAGCTAAAATCACAAGGGTGTTTAAGACCAAATCAGCTGGGGAAACACGGGTGGCGCTAATTGGCGGCATTGTTACAAGCGGCGTGCCATACAGTAAATTATACGCAGGATTGAGCAGTTATAAGCCTTTCACCCTTGAAGCCGAGCAGTCGTTTGGCACTATGCGGTTCAATGAATTTCTTTCAGATCATTTTGTTGCCCTGTTTTTAAAGCAGGATTTCGGCAAATTGCTGTTCAAGCCCAGGGGAAAATTTCAACCCGAGATTGCCCTGGTTCAGAACATCGGTTTCGGGTCCCTTAAGGACGGTCAGCATCATGAAAATATTGACTATAAGACAATGGGAAAGGGATATTTCGAATCGGGGATCCTTATAAACAACATATTCCGGCTCCAGATCTTCAGATATGGTTTTGGTGTGATGTACAGGTATGGTCCCTATGCTTATCCCAAAACTATTGATAACTTTGCGTTCAAATTAACCGTGCAGCTCAGCATGTAATTCAACGCGGAAACCATGGCTTTTAAATCAGGATTCGTTAATATTATTGGTAATCCCAATGTGGGGAAATCTACACTGCTGAATGAACTGGTGGGAGAGAAACTTTCCATCATCACTTCCAAAGCACAGACGACAAGGCACCGGATACTCGGGATTGTCAACGGCGAAGAGTTCCAGATCATCTTCTCCGACACACCGGGTATAGTAAAACCTGTATACAAGCTTCACGATTCCATGATGAAGTTCGTTAGAACTGCCATTACGGATGCAGATGTTATTCTGTATGTAACCGATGTGATAGAAACGTGGGATAAGAACGGGATATTCATCGATAAACTGAATAAGGTTGCGGCACCGGTGATCGTGGCAATCAATAAAACAGATCTTGCGAAACCTGAAGCCATTGATCTGATGATCACAGAATGGAACACGCATGTTCCCAAGGCCACGGTTATGCCGATATCCGCGAAAACGAGGTTTAATGTACTGAATCTCTTCGCCGAAATTCTTGGGAAACTACCTGAAGGTCCGGCGTATTATCCTGTTGATTCTTTAACGGATAAGCCGGAACGTTTTTTTGTAACTGAGATTGTCCGGGAAAAGATTTTTCTAAACTATCAGCAGGAAATCCCTTACTCCTGCGAGGTAGTAATTGATTCCTTCAAAGAGGCCGAGGATATGGTGAGGATTAATGCCATCATCCATGTGATGCGTGAATCGCAAAAAGGGATCATTATAGGGCACAAGGGAGAAATGCTGAAGAAAGTGGGCACACAGGCCCGGATTGACATCGAAAAATTCCTGGGTAAAAAGGTATATATCGGACTACAGGTAAAGGTGGCGCTTGATTGGCGCAACAATGAGAAAATACTGAAAAGGTTCGGATATTAATTAACTTCGCAAAAAATAAGCTCCGCGCGGGGCATTTTCAATTATGAGTAATATAGTTGCCATTGTAGGCCGGCCTAATGTCGGTAAATCCACCCTTTTTAACAGGCTCACTGAAAGCAGGGAGGCTATTGTTCATGAATCAAGCGGTGTGACCCGCGACAGGCATTATGGAAAAACAGTGTGGAACGGGGTTGAGTTCTCGGTAATAGATACCGGCGGATATGTCGAGCATTCGGATGATATCTTCGAAGAAGAGATCCGCAAACAGGTAATGATGGCCATCCAGGAATCAGATGTGCTGTTGTTTGTTGTTGACGCCATCGAAGGCCTTACCCATACCGATGAAACGGTGGCCGATATGTTACGCCGCGGAAAAAAGAAAACTTTTGTTGTTGCAAATAAGGTGGATAATACAATGCAGCAGTACCAGGCAGATGTTTTTTATTCGCTCGGCCTGGGGGAACTGTATAAGATATCTTCAATGAACGGGAGCGGGACCGGAGATTTGCTGGATGACGTAGTTAAATCCTTTGAATCCACTACGCTGGAGGAGTTTCCCGATTTGCCCCGGATTGCTGTGGTAGGACGCCCAAATGTGGGAAAATCTACCCTTATTAACTCCCTGCTGGGGGAGGAACGGCATATTGTTACGCCAATTGCCGGAACCACAAGGGATTCAGTCTTTACAAGATATACAAAGTACGGCCATGATTTTTTCCTGGTGGATACGGCAGGGATCCGCAAAAAAGGAAAGGTAACGGAGAACCTTGAATTTTATTCGGTTATGCGGTCAATCCGGTCAATTGAATATTCCGATGTCTGCCTTTTGATGCTGGACGCAACTCTCGGACTTGAATCTCAGGATCTTTCCATACTTGATCTTATTCGCCGGAATAACAAGGGTCTTGTGCTCATTGTAAATAAATGGGACCTGCTGGAAAAAGATACCAATATGGCCCGCGACTATGAAAAGAAAATTATTGATAAAATAATGCCCTTCAAGGATGTTCCGGTTATTTTTGTTTCAGCCATGAATAAGGTTCGCATACACAGGGTAATTGAAACAGCCATGGAAGTGTTTAACAACCGGCGGCAGAAGATTGCCACATCCGTTCTGAACGAAGTGATGCAAAAAGTAATAGAGGATTATCCGCCTCCGGCTTTGAAAGGTAAGTTTATCAAGATAAAATTTGTTACCCAGCTCCCGACACATGCACCTTCCTTTGCCTTTTTCTGCAATTTTCCACAGTATGTGAAGGAACCGTATAAACGATATCTTGAAAACCAAATCAGGCAACATTTTAAATTTACAGGCGTTCCTATTCAAATATTCATGCGAAAGAAATAATTTTGGCCTGGATTTTGATAAAATCAATTCACATCAAGGCATTTAACCTATGAAGATCCCGCGTTACCTCTCCCCTGCTGTGATCCTTGCAGCATTGGTATTTACAACCTGCGAACCCGTTCATAACATAAGTGATGTGCCTGAAATAGGATTCAAGAGTTTTACAATATACGATAAGGATACCCTCACTTTTCAGATCAAAGTTGGAGAAATGGTTTTTTCCTTTGTTGACGGGAATGCCGATTTTGGTGTATTGGAAAATTCAGAGGACACACTGAACCTTTTCCTGGAGCCCTTCAAAAAGGTAAATATGGTGTATGAACCCTTGAATGTGGATACCTTTGGCCGTAAGTATGCCGTAATGAATGACGAAAAACTAGTCCGGATAGGCCAAAACAAGATCGTTAAGGGAGAGATTAAATTACAGGTGTATTATTTTGTTATCCCGCCTTTTGATACCCTCCGATATGACTTCTACATCCTCGATCGCGCCGGCAACAAGAGCAATGTGGAATCCACCTCCGACATTACTTTTTAGTGACGAGTGACGAGTGACAAGTGACAAGGAAACCTCAAAACAAATACTGAATCAGACCCATCGGGCCAAGAGAGCATCATCTTCGAAATTTGCAGGAGAGGATTTTGGAATTTGTTATTTTACAGGAGATACGTAAAAATTTTAACGCGGAGGACGCGGAGGAATGCGCAAAGTTCGCAATGTTATATTTTAAGACGCTTTATTTTTTTGAGGTCGCTGAGAAATCTCATTGCATTCGATTAACATTTCCGGAATTAAGAAACTCTTAATCAGCGAGATCCCTGTTTCTGTTAGAATAGTATAATTCCATAATTGAGGTGGCGTCAGCGCCCCGAAGGGGCACATCTGTTCCATAATTAAAGAGGTGTCAGCGCCCCGAAGGGGCACATCTGAATAACCGTGGGTGATAACCCACGGACCAGAACCGTCTCTACAATCTTTCTACTACTTCCCCGCATAGTCCGACCGCAGCACCTTGAACTCCGTCCGGCGATTCAGGAAGTACGCCATTTCCTTGCGGTCATCATCACCCAGGTTGTTGATATATTCTTCTGTTAGTACAGTTCCTTCGGGGAGGAAGGAATAGGCCGCATGATCTTTTTTGTCAACCAGCTTGGGTGTTGTTTCACCATACCCTTTGGCTACCAGCCTGTCTTTTGCGATTCCTTTTTCAATAAGATAGTTAACAACGGACTGGGCCCGACGGAAAGAAAGATCCATGTTATATTCGTCTGTCGCCCGTGAATCAGTATGCGAACCCAGTTCGATAACAATATTGGGATTGTCGTTTAACGTTTCAACAAGTTTATCCAGCGATACCATGGATTCCGGCCGCAGGTCAGCCTTATCGAGGTCAAAGAAAATATTCTCCACCTGGATGGACGTTTCCGTAGAGGCAAGATAAATTTCGGTTTTAAACTCCGTACTCTGGGCAACGCCCTTGGTGGATTGTCTCTCCTTACCCTTCAGAAATCCTGGTTTTTCAGCAATAAACACATAATCGGTACCCGGTTTCAGGGTAAAGCGGAAGATTCCGTCTTTGCCCGTTTTGGTATCCAGGGTAATTCCATCGCTGGCGATTGATTTGATAGTAGCTTCAGGGATTATCTCATCCGTTTTTTCATTTTTAACCACACCAACGATGCTGAATTTAAGCGGGGGAAGCAAAAATGAGTAGATATCATCATTTCCTTTTCCTTTGCGGGAGGAGCTGAAATATCCGCTTTCCTGCTCACTCATAAATGTAATTCCGAAATCATCTGCAGAGGAATTAACCGGATACTTTAAGTTTTCAACCTGCCACTGAGCCGATGCATTTTTTCGGGCCAGGAAAATATCCAGGCCACCCATACCAATATGACCGTTCGATGAAAAATACAACGATCCATCCGGATGAACATACGGAAAGACTTCATCCCCTGCTGTATTAATAGGTGAACCAAGGTTCTCGGCTGTTCCCCATTTCCCGTTTGCATCGGTTCTTGAGACCATCCAGATATCCTTGCTGTTTTTTCCCTCGGAGGTTTTCATGCTTCCCTCCATATCAGAAACAAAGTAGAGGGTCAGCTCATCTTTTGACAGGGCGGGATGTGCGATTACAACACTATCACCGGCGAGGGCAAGCGACTCCACGTTTGACCAGCTATCTCCCTGCCGGGAAGCCGTAAAAATTTCGCAACCCAATGCTTTTCGTTTGCTGATGTTGCATCGTGTAAAATACATTGTGTTATAATCGGCGGAGAAAACAGGGGTTCCTTCCTCAGCCTCTGTATTTATCGACTCAGGAAGCGGAAGTGGAGTACTCCATTTTCCTTTTTTGTCCATCGCTGAAAAAAAGATATCGGTAAATTGCTGACCTGTACCTCCGTTTTCCGAATTTCCTGTAGTTTCTTCGCGGGATGAGGTAAAGTAAAGCTCGTGGTAATCGGCACGGGAGAATTCCGGACTGAAATCACTGTATTTTGAATTAAAAAATTTCATTTCTTCAACCTGGTACCCGGTGGGCTGATCCATCCATTGAAGAGAAAAATCGCACGACAGTATGCCGTCGGAACCGCGGGGATCATCGGGTACAAGTTCTTTATAATGCTTATACTGGGCCTTGGCCTCTTCGTAATTCTGGTTCATTTTCAAGGCATCTGCATAATACAGGATGGCAAGCGGATTTTCATAATCCTTGGCTACAACTTTTCCATACCACAGGGCTGCCTGTGAAGAATTATCCGTTTTACGGTAACATTCGGCAATAAAAAATGCCATATGAAGTTTTTCCTTCTTATCAGTAGTCTTTTGATAGGCATCTTTGAATTGATCAATGGCCGTGTAGTATTCACCGGCATCAAAAGTAGCGTATGCCTTTGTGGCCTTTTTATTCTGGGCGCTTGCGGGAGTGATGTAAACTCCGGCCAGGGCTATCACTATCAGATATTTAAAAATTTTCATTTTGCTACAGGTTATTCACTTAAAACGGAAATAGAAACTGGGTTCGTATGCAAAAGTACGATATCCAACAAATATAATAAAATTTAGAAGTTCTGCAGTTTTGCAGTTTGAGGTTTGGCCTGGCGCAGTCAAGGCCCCGAAGGGGCCACATCTCGATAACCGTGGGTGAAACCCACGGATAGGTGGGTGCAAACCCACACAAAAAAAAGAGGAGGCATTACGCCTCCTCCCAAAATACTACCCTAAAAAATCTTAACGGGTGAACAACAATTCACGGTATTTAGGCAATGGCCAATATTCATCATCCACGATGAGTTCCAGTTTGTCAATATGATACCGGATATCATCGAGATAGCAGAAGATCTTGGTGGAATAGGCAAGTGCTTTTTCCCTTTCATCTTCAATCTTGTTGGCTACCTTGCGGGCTTCTATCATTTCATTCACCTTGGCTTTGATATAGGTTGCGTGCTGTGAAATGGTACGGATCAGCTCAAGACGTGCACCTGCCAGTTCCTTGTATTCCTTCTCGCCAAAAAGGTCTTTCAGTCCCCTTACATTCAGGATCAGTTCACTCTGATAGCGTATAGCCACAGGAATAATGTGATTCAATACCAGGTCACCCAAAACACGGGCTTCTATCTGGATGCGCTTGGTATAGTTGTCCCAGCGCACATGGGCACGGGCCTCGTTCTCACGTTCCGTCATCACATCAAGGCTGGTAAACAGCTTTTTTGTTTTTGGCAGGAGATATGCATCAAATGCTTCGACCGGGTTGGTGATATTGGTAAGTCCGCGTTTCAGTGCGTCCTTCTTCCATTCCTCGCTATAATTGTTGCCTTCAAAACGAATGGGTTTTGAATCAGATATGTACTGGCGTAATACCTGGAAGATGGCTTCGTCCTTTTTTACATCTTTTGCAATCAGTTTGTCCACATCTTTCTTGAATTCAATTAGCTGCTCGGCCATGGCTGAATTTAAGGCGATCATGGAAACAGAAGGATTTGCTGACGCGCCAACTGCCCTGAATTCAAATTTATTTCCTGTAAATGCAAACGGCGAGGTACGGTTTCTGTCGGTATTATCGAGCAGGATCTGCGGAACCTTGATGACGTTTAATTTCAGTTCGATTTTTTCATCCGGGGTCATCTTGTTGCTTCCCACTTTTTTCTCGATCTTATCCAGCATATCGGTAAGCTGTTTTCCGATAAATGCGGAAATAATGGCTGGAGGTGCTTCATTGGCGCCCAGACGGTGTGCATTCCCGGGGGATGCAACACTGGCCCTCAGCAGGTCGGCATGTTTGTGAACTGCTTTCAGCGTGTTAACCAGAAAGGTCAGGAACTGGAGATTGCTTTTCGGATTTTTTCCGGGTGATAAAAGATTAACTCCAGTGTTTGTGGCAAGTGACCAATTGCAATGTTTTCCTGAACCGTTAATATGATTGAAAGGTTTCTCGTGATGCAGAACGGCAAAATTATGATGCCTTGCAATTCTTCTCATCAGATCCATGAGCAGCACATTATGATCCACTGCCAGGTTGCATTCTTCAAAAATAGGCGCACATTCAAACTGATTTGGTGCTACTTCATTATGCCTTGTTTTTACGGGTATGCCCACTTTGTAGGCTTCAGTTTCAAATTCATTGATGAAGGAGGTGACCCGTTCCGGGATAGAACCGAAGTACTGGTCCTCCAGCTGCTGATCCTTGGCGGATGAATGTCCCATCAGCGTGCGGTGTGTCAGCACAAGGTCGGGCCTGGCATTATATAACGCCTCATCAATTAGGAAATATTCCTGTTCCCATCCGAGGGTAGCAATAACTTTATTTACGTCTTTATCAAAATACTGACACACATCCACGGCAGCTTTGTCAATGGCATGCAACGCTTTTAACAGCGGGGTTTTGTTATCGAGTGATTCCCCTGTATAGGATATGAAAATAGTGGGAATGCTCAATGTGTTTCCAACAATAAATGCAGGAGAAGAGGGGTCCCATGCTGTATATCCGCGGGCTTCAAAAGTGTTACGGATACCACCGCTTGGAAAACTGGATGCATCAGGCTCCTGCTGGGCAAGTAATTTTCCGGAAAATACTTCTATCACGCCACCATCATCGGTAAAGTCCACGAAGGTATCGTGTTTTTCAGCAGTTCCTTCAGTAAGGGGCTGAAACCAGTGGGTATAATGAGTTGCACCCATGTCAATTGCCCAGGATTTCATGCCGGATGCAATCTGATCGGCAATTTTACGGTCAATCCTGTTGCCTTTTTCAATTGCCTCCATTACATGATCATAAGCCTCTTCGGAAAGGTATTTTTTCATTTTTCGTTTGTCGAAAACATGACTGCCGAAAAAATCCGAAATAAGCTTTGTAGGTTGTTCAAAAGGTTGAGGATGCCGGTTATAGGCTAATTCAAGTGCTTTAAAACGAATTGTTGCCATGGTGTATATTTATTATATTTTATTTCGTCAAAAATACTAAAAATTTGAATATACCCCAAAAAAAAGGGGAAAAAATTAAAAAATAATAAAAAAAATATTTCTCGCTTAAAAAATCGAGGGGTATGAATGTTAAAATTCAAAAAATGCAGTACCCACTCACTAATTGTATTAACCGGAATAAAAGTGCTTTTTAACAGTAGAAACGCGGTTTTCATTCAATAAAATACCCATTAAGAAGAAAAAAATCTCTTTAAAATGGATAAACACTATTAAAAAAATTAAGTAAGGCTGAATTTATCCTAACGGGATTCAGAGAGCCGTTTTTAAACTGAAGGGGAAGGATCTTCTTTTACTATTTCCAGATTCCGGGCAGCTATCTCAAGAAGGTTAAACCACTTTTCCCCGTATTTCCGGCTGAGGGCATCTTTTACAAACCGGTGGACCGGCATTTTCAGCTCATCGCCAAGAACAATGGCAGGAGTACAAATATCCCACCGGTCATAATTTACGGCATCAAATGCCTTGTATTTTTTTATACGGACAGGATACAGGTGGCAGGAGATCGGTTTCCGGAACGCGACTGCACCTGCATTATAGGCTTTTTCAATACCGCAGAATGCGATGCCGTCGTTAAAAACCGTATAGGCACATTCTTTTCCATTATTCAGGGGTGTTACCTTGTCATTTTCAAAGTCCACAACCGAAGTGCCGAATTTTTCGATGGTAGCAACGGATTCCCCGCTGAGAAAGGGTTTTACACGGGTATATATTTCTTTCAGTATTTCTACCTCTTCATCCTCAAGGGGAGCTCCGGAGTCACCCATAACGCAGCAGGCTCCTTTGCATACATGCAGGTTACAGGTAAAATGAGATGTTAACAGGTCAGCACTGACAATACTTTTTCCGATTTCAATCATTACGCAACAGATTCATCGGCAAAAGTAAGGAAAAATCCTTTGGATATTGGATACTGGATACTGGATGCCGGACTATTCAGCATCCAGCATCCAGCATCAAGGCTATTTCACAAACCTGAATTTGTTTTGTGAACCGTCCTTATATATCAGCCGGCCCATATAGAAGCCGGGAGGCAGCGGTGATATATCTATTTCCACCGTTCGGTCTGCAGGGGTCCTGTCATAATAATGGTAGCCCAGCACCTGCCCGTTGGAACCGATCACTTCAATACCGGAAAGTTCAGTGGCACTTTCCACCTGGCGGATATACAGAATATTGCCTGCCGGAACAGGGTATACCTCAGGCTCCTGTGCTTTAGTGTCCTTAATACCCGTCGGCGACCCTGCTGAAACAGGTATTTGCTGCGTATACAGGAGATTTCCTTCATTGTCGAATATCTTCAGGGCTACGTTGTAGTCATTTTCGGAATCATAGGTATGTGTCACGGAATTCCCCGACGCTGTATCGCCGTCACCGAAATCCCACTCGCAGCGGATGTTGTCGGAAAATACAGGCATATTGAAAATAAAGGATTTGTCGTACTGCTCAAAATTCCAGAATCCGATCAGGGTATCCGGAATAAATATATTTCCTCCAAAGGAGAACGATCCGCTAACAGCACATCCTGATGAATCAATTACAATGACACTATAATTCATCCCTGTGCACAGGTTGTAAATTGACTGTCCGGTTTCACCGGTTGACCACAGGTAGGTTTCGCCAAACACTTCATCACCCGCCTTGTTGACCAGGCTGGCTGTTGCACTTCCATTACAGGTCTCGCCATTAAGAATGATCTCCGTGGAAAGGCGGATCAGGTTTTCACACAGTCCGGGCTGAGGATTGGCTCCTTCAAACCAGGCAGTTATGCAACCTGAACCTGAACAACCATCTGCTGTGAAAATGGTGAGACAAACTGTATACAATCCGCTATGCAAATACCGATGGGTGGGACTATATTCATTGGTAACCGTTCCGTCACCGAAATCCCATGTTTTACTGATGACATTTCCCAGGGATTCATCAACGAACTGGTAAATCGGGGGCAGGGAAGAAATCCAGGGCACCGGATAATAGGAAAATGATGCCTGGCAATAGTCTGCATTAAGTTCCGTAATGCAATCGATCCTCACTATTTTACCTGCCATGCAAATGCTGGCCCTGTCAGTTAATTCAGTATAAGAAAGGCGCACCCGCTGTCCCGCTTCAAGCGTAAAACCCGGGACTATTTCTACAGGCTCAAGGACTTCACCATTATCAAGAACGATCATCAGCCCGCAGCCATCCAATCCTGTATAATCCTTCACTGTTCCCGTAAGGCTACAGGGAGCCTGTACCCCAACATACAGGGTGTCGCAGAAAGTGCTGATGCATTGGTTTGAAGTCACAATATCAAGGCAAACCGGGTACATGCCGTCCAGTTCATACCGGTGAACCGGACTCTGTTCAGTTGAGGTGGATCCATCCCCGAACTGCCAGTTCCATTTAACCACATTTCCGGAAGACAAATCCTGGAAGAAATAATTCCGCGGGTGCGGGGTATATGAAGTGTCATAAGGGATTATCCGTCCCGTGCCATCCAGATACATATCAGAATAAGCCTGCCAGTAGGCTTTGCACATGTAGCCCGTATCAGGCGGAATGGTTGGCTGTCCCACTATTATCCTCTGGCAATAGGTGCTTGTACAGGAATCCGTAGTTTTAACCGTAAGGCATACAAGCATCGTATCCCAGGCATGGGAATAAAAATGCATCGGATTCCGTTCATTACTGGTTTCGCCGTCGCCAAAATCCCATTTCCATTCATAAATATTGCCCATGGACTTATCGACATAGCGATAGGGATATGCTTCAATTAACGTTTTAATTGAATCATTGAAGTAATAGTCAAAGTAGGCACCGCAATCCTTATTTGGGTCAACATAAGTTGAATCGGCCGTCTGGGAAAGGCAAACAGCTGTCCCTGAGAATGCAAGCAAAATAAGTAAAAATGTCTTTTTCATGAGATCCGTGTTTGTGGTTTCACATCTGCAGATTCAGATGTTAAAAATCGGATAATCGTTGCGTGCGAATAATATTTTTCTTTTACATGCTTCAAAATTAATCATTAAACATCAACCACAAATAACCAACTTGCGGTTTCGGCATGCGGAAAATTTTATATATTTGCGCCACTGTAAAAAATCAGATTTATAAACTAATACAAACAAAGAAATGCGTAATAAAGGAGCCATTTGGACGTTGGCTATAGCTCTTGTGCTTGTTTGTCTATATCAGCTTTCCTTTACCGTGGTGACATACAAGGTGAGGAAGGATTCAAAGAAATATGCACAGGATCCCCAAAAAGGTGTCGATCAGAAGAAAGCCGATTATTATCTCGATTCTATCGCCAGTGAGCCGGTATATAATTTTCTATGGCTGAGAAAATATACTTATCGTGAGTGCCAGGAAAGGGAAATCGTTTTAGGTCTTGACCTTCAGGGCGGGATGAACGTAATCCTCGAAGTTTCCGTTGTGGATGTCGTGCGGGCCATGTCAAATAACAGCAAGGATTCAACCTTTAACAAGGCCATTGCACTGGCGAAACGAAACCAGGTGGGGTCCAACGAGAATTTTGTAACTCTCTTTGGCCAGGCTTTCGAACAGCTTGATAAAAATGCACGCCTTTCCGCGATTTTCACCTCACCCGAACTTCGTGAACGGGTTAATTATAATACATCAAACCAGGATGTATTGAAGGTGATCCGTGATGAAGCTGATAAGGCCATCGCAAACTCCTTTAACATCATCAATACCCGTATCAACCATTTCGGCGTTAATTCACCCAACGTTCAGAGATTGCAAAGCGGCGACCGTATCCTGGTTGAGCTTCCCGGTGTGCAGGAAAAAGACAGGGTAAGAAAATTGCTTCAGGGTGCTGCCAGGCTTGAATTCTGGGAAACCTACAACAATGCCGATGCTGAGGTCATGAATGGATTAAGGGCCCTGAATGAGCTGTTGAGAATAACGAATAAATCAACGAAACAAACCGATACCACTGCTAAAGCTGCCCCTTCAGGCAAGGAAACAATCGCAAAATCAACTGATGCACAGGCTCCCGCCCTGCTTCAGCAACTGGGACAGGACAGTTTAAATGCAGCCACGGATACCAATGCGGCAAGAAATGCCCTGTTGCAGGAAAATCCGTTGTTCGCCGTATTGGTTCCCTATGTTAGCCAGAATGGCCAGCTTATACCCGGTTCGGTATTCGGACAGGTCCATTACAGGGATACCTCCAAGGTGAACCAGTATCTGAGACTCGGTATGGCCCGTAACCTGTTTCCCCGTAATTTCAGGTATTTCTGGTCGGCATTACCGGTTCAGAATCAGACTACCAATAAGCCCACCGATTATTATGAGATACATGCCATTAAGGTAACCAGCAGGGATGGCAGACCTCCGCTCACAGGGGACGTAATTACCCGTGCGGAAAATTCATTTGACCAGGTCAGTGGCGAAGCGAACGTATCCATGAGCATGAATGCTGAAGGTACTACTATCTGGGCCAGGCTGACACGCGAGAATGTGGGCAAAATCATCGCTGTTGTAATGGATGATTATGTATATTCCTATCCCCGTGTCAATGAAGAAATTCCTACCGGAAGTTCACAGATCAGCGGCAGTTTTACAGCCAAGGAAGCCGGTGACCTTGCCAACCTTCTGAAATCGGGTACTATGCCTGCTCCCTGTAAAATTATCCAGGAAGAAGTTATCGGCCCCTCGTTGGGTAAGGAATCCATCAGGTCAGGTCTGGGCTCATTGGGTATCTCCTTTGCACTGATCTTTGCCTTCATGATCTTTTATTACACACGGCGTGCCGGTTCAGTAGCTGACCTTGCCCTGTTCCTTAATGTATTTTTCCTGATCGGTGTACTTGCATCGCTCGGACTATCGCTTACCCTTCCCGGTATTGCAGGTATCGTGCTAACGATCGGTATGTCAGTCGACGCGAACGTCCTTATCAATGAACGTATCCGTGAGGAACTCATGGCAGGTAAGGGTATCCGGATGGCCGTTTCCGACGGATATAAAAACGCTCTTTCTGCTATCGTGGACGGTAACCTTACCACACTTATAACCGGGATCATCCTTTTCATCCTGGGATCCGGACCTGTGAAAGGTTTTGCCACTACCCTCGTAATTGGTATCATCACATCGATGTTTGCTGCCATTTTCATAACAAGGCTTGTTTTTGAAATGTTGCTCGACAAGGGGAGTATTTTGACATTCAGCACACGGTTGTCAACCGGAGCCTTTAAAAACATAAACATCGACTATATTAAGCACAGGAAGAAATTTTATATTGTATCTGCTGTTATCCTGGTGATTGGCCTGGGTTCACTTATTGTCCGCGGGTTGGATGAGGGCGTTGATTTCGCCGGTGGCCGAAATTATATTATCCAGTTCGACAAGCCGGTCGATAATCGCGAAGTTGGAGACCTGATTGAAAAAGAACTCGGAGTTCCTCCTACCGTGATTACTTACGGTTCTGAAAATAAGATCCGTATCACCACAAAATATGGTATTGATTCGGAAGATCCGGAAATAGAAAACAAGATCGAACAGATGATCTATACAGGCTTAAAACCCATCCTGGCTGAAAATTTATCGTATGAACAGTTCAAGAATGAGAGTGTACTGAGTCTTCAGCGTGTAGGTCCGACGATTGCAGCGGATATCAAACGGAAATCCTTCGTCGCCCTGTTTATTGCATTGATCTTTATGTTTATGTATATCGGGTTGCGGTTCCGCAACTGGAGCATGGGACTGGGGGCTATCGCCTCGCTGACTCATGATGCCTTTATGGTTATTGCCATGTTTTCGCTCCTGTATGGATTGATGCCATTCTCTATGGAGATCGACCAGACATTTATAGCGGCCATTCTTACAATCATAGGGTACTCTGTGAACGATACCGTGGTCATCTTTGACCGTATCAGGGAATACAGGGCGCTTCATCCGAAGATGAATTATGCCAACCTGATCAATAAGGCCATAAATGATACATTCAGCCGTACAATCATCACCTCGCTCACCGTGTTGATCACCGTGGCGATTATATTCTTCTATACCGGCGAAGGTGTGCAGGGTTTTGCCTTTGCATTGCTGATCGGATTGTTCTCCGGTATATATTCCACCGTGTTCATCGCTTCAGCTCTTGTTTATGATACGAGCAAGAAGAAAGAACTGAAAAAGGCGGTTTAATTTTGATTCATCTATAAAACCCCGGGCCATTACCCGGGGTTTTTTGTTATCCTTTTCCTATATTTGTGCATCTAAATTACAATTATGATTCATACTGTATTGTCGCTGGGTGGAGGGGAAATGTTGCTTGTATTCCTTGTATTTCTCCTTTTGTTTGGGGCGAATAAGATGCCTGAACTGGCAAAGGGATTAGGAAAAGGATTGAAAGAGTTCAAAAGAGCCACGGACGATATCAAAAGGGAACTGAGCGACAGTACCGGCGGTATAACCCAGGAAATATCCGATGCCACGGCAGATATCAGGAGGAATATCGGTGAAATTACAACGAATATTACCCGCGAAGTCGAAACCAATACCAATGAAATTAAAAAAGATACCGGCGAAATAGCCGGAAACCTGAATTCAACCAGCAGTGAAATAGCCGGAAACCTGAATTCAGGCGGCAGCGAAATCACCGGAAACCTGAATGGCGGCAGCGAAATCACCCGAACCCCGAGTTCAAACAGCAGCGAGACCGGGGGAAACCTTAATAACTGATCTCCTAAAATAATCCTGCACCAGCAGCCCTTTTACACCTGTCATGGAAATTATTGAAGCGGTTCGTATCCATAAAACATTCGGCTCACTGCAGGTACTGAAAGGAATCAGCGTTACCATCCGTAAAGGGGAAATTGTCACCATTGTAGGGGCCAGCGGGGCAGGCAAGACTACATTCCTTCAAATAATCGGAACGCTCCTTAAATCCACTGAAGGTTCGGTGAAAATTAACGGAACCCGCATTGACGATCTGAAAGAAAAGGAATTATCGCGTTTCAGAAACCGGCATATCGGGTTTGTGTTCCAGTTTCATCACCTGTTGCCTGAGTTTACAGCCCTTGAAAATGTCTGCATTCCCGCATTTATTGCCAGGATGCCCCGCGCTGATGCGGTGAAACGTGCAAAAGAACTGCTCGAATTTCTTTCCCTGGGATCACGCATGGACCATAAACCATCCACCCTGTCAGGAGGTGAGCAACAACGGGTTGCCGTAGCACGTGCCCTCATTAACAATCCCGATGTGATTTTGGCAGATGAGCCTTCAGGCAATCTGGACTCGCACAATAAGAAGGAATTGCACGAATTGTTCTTCAGCCTTCGTACACAGTTTAACCAGACATTTGTTATCGTAACGCATGACAATGAATTGGCGGGCATGAGTGACCGGACCATTACGATGCATGACGGACTTCTGGTGAATTAGAAATAAGTTGTGCAGTCTTGCAGTCTTGCAGTCAGTCATTCAGCAAATCTCTTAGCCCCTAAGTTCATAAGATATGAATTATATATCATTTAATTGTAAATGTGTAATGCCTTCTAAGAGTATTGAAATTATCTTTGATTGAGAAACTCTGTTTACGAAACAGGCATACATCTGAAGTAATAAATAAAGCAAACTTATTACCTGACAGTGGATAGCCTCGGCCATTATCTGCAGGCAAAAAAAAATATCCAAAAAAATAAATTAAATAATCACAGAATGAATCAAAAAAAAGAAAGTAAAGGTCAATATGCAAAATTCGTATTGATGTTGATAGGATCCTTTATCTTAATGTACATAACAATGTATTTTAATACCTACGAAATAGACCACGTTTATTTCAGTCTTACCCGTTTTTACATGGCTTGTTTAGGGATTTCTGCGATGGCAGTGATAATGCTAATATTTATGTTAAATATGTACAAGAATAAGAAGAAAAATATTGCTATTATTTTGGGCAGTTTAATTCTTTTTGTAAGTGCTTTAACTTTAGTTAGGACACAAACACCAATTGGTGATGTAATATATATGAAAGCAATGATTCCACATCATTCAATAGCTATACTCACAAGCAAAAGAGCAGATATTAAAGACCCGGAAGTAAGGAAATTGGCAGATGAAATTATAAAAGCCCAAGAAAAAGAAATTGCAGAAATGAAAGCATTTATTAAAAGATTGCAGTCAGATAAATAATTCAGCTTAGCTTCTGTCGTTATGTGTGGCGCTAAAAATAAATTATTACAATGTGAAAAAGTATCTAATTACAGCGATTTACATATTAATCATTTCACAAATCAGTTGTGCCCAAGTGGGCACGAACGGTGACAACAAAAATGAAGAAGGAAGGCCTGTCAAGGAATATATCCTAACCATTGAAAAAAATGAAATGATCCTGGGCGGGGTAACTGCAAATGCTATGACTATAAACGGAAGTATTCCGGGGCCGATACTGGAATTTAATGAAGGAGACCTTGCTTTAATTAATGTGACTAATAATATGGATGTTGAAACCTCGGTGCATTGGCATGGGATAATTCTTCCAAACTTTTTTGATGGTGTTCCATATCTGACTACACCTCCAATTAAACCCGGGACTACGTTTCAATACAGAATACCTATCAATCAATCGGGCACATATTGGTACCACTCCCATACCATGTTACAGGAACAAAAAGGAGTGTATGGTTCCATTGTGATTCAACCCAAAGAGAAAACCCTGGAATATGAAAAAGATCTGGTAGTGGTTTTATCAGACTGGACTAACGAAAAACCAATGAATGTGCTGCGAAACCTCAAGAGAGGCAACGATTGGTATCAAATTAAAAAAGGAACAGCAATTCCGTTAAGCAAGGCTATTTCGCAAAGAGGATTTGCTGCACAGCTAAAGATGTGGCGCGACCGGATGGAAGGGGCAGACATAGCAGATATTTATTACCCGGCTTTTTTAAGTAATGGGAAAAGGCTGGCGGAATATCCCACATTCAAACCCGGCGAAAAAGTCAGGCTTCGATTCATAAATGCTTCTGCCTCTACTTATTTCTGGATGGATTTCGGAGCAGCCAAACCAATGGTGGTGGCAAGCGATGGAGTAGATGTTCAACCCGTACACAAAAACAGATTTCTCTTTGCCATTGCCGAAACCTATGATGTAATTGTAACCATCCCGGAAGGTAAACTCGAAATTATTGCCACAGCACAGGATGGCTCAGGCCATACGGCTATTCATTTGGGGAGCGGAAATTTATTTCCCGCAAAAGTAATTGATAGACCCGATAAGGTGGCCATGATGAAGCAAATGGCAGAAATGGATATGAAAATGGGCGCTCCTGCTTTAATAGGGAATAAAAAGAAGAAAACGCCCGAATTCCTGATGAATAAATATGGCATGAAAATGAACATGGATATGG
The DNA here is from genome assembly GCA_041737295.1 of Bacteroidales bacterium. Lineage (GTDB taxonomy): Bacteria > Bacteroidota > Bacteroidia > Bacteroidales > UBA10428 > UBA5072. Next base: position 41,006 of record JBGSSA010000204.1, read on the forward strand.
ACAATGTCCAAATGAACAAGGAAAATAATATGTCAAAGAATGATGAGATGGACATGGGACACATGAACCATAACACTATGCCGGAGAAAGACACCACTGAAGAATTTTCTCACAATGAGCGCATGACATATTTTAACTACAATTTCCTTAAAGCAACAGAAAAATCTGCTTTTAATCCGGATATCCCGGTATACAAAATACTTTTAAACCTTACCGGTAATATGAACCGTTACGTGTGGAGTTTAAATGGCATCCCGCTTTCAGAAGACGTCAAAATAAAAATTAAAGGTGCTGAAATTACCCGTATTACCCTGAACAACCTCACCATGATGCATCACCCGATGCACCTTCACGGTCATTTTTTCAGGGTTATCAACGAAAACGGTGAGCATTCTCCATTAAAGCATACGGTAAATTTACCACCAATGCAAAAAGTAACCATTGAGTTTTACAATGAAGAATATGGCGACTGGTTTTTCCATTGCCACATTCTTTACCACATGATGGGTGGTATGGCTCGGGTGATTAGTTATGACACGCCAAGGGATGAACGCATGAAAGATTTTCCGATAAAAGAACTCATTGATGAAACAGACCAATACTATTCCTGGGGTTTAGCTGAATTAAGTTCTAATTTCTCTGAATTGAGGCTTACATCCAGCAATATTCGTAATGAATTTAATATGCGAGTGGAAAGCGATTATAACCAGAATTCAGAAATAGAATTTAGCTTTAACCGTTATTTAAATGACTGGGTACGAATTTATGCAGGTGTTAATTCAGAAAATGAAATCCCCGATTCCTACGATAATTTTAACACTGTTGGGTTAGTAGGTGTTAAGTATTTCACACCTTATATGTTCATTGTAGATGTGAGCGTTGACCACCAACTTCGTCCGAGAGTTCGTGTTGATAAAGAAATTCTATTGTTCCCGCGATTCTTTTTAGAAGGAGAGTACGAATATCGGGCAGACTTTAGCTGGGTCAATGATTTGGAAGACAACGCAAATTTTGAGGGAGAGGAAGAATGGCTAATCAGGGCTTCTTATATGCTATCACGCAATTTTTCCATCCAGGCTAATTATAATAGCTTTTATGGTTGGGGTGGTGGCTTAAGTGTCAGGTTTTAGAAGATAGAAAGTTCTTATTTGAATCCTTCGAAAACTCCCAACCCAAATAATGCAAAGTCGTATTTTACAGGATCCTCGCTATCAAGTTCACGCAGATTAGTATCCAATTCTGTTACTGCCTTTGCATCATTCAGTTTCCGTGTCAATAAACCAAGTTTCCTTGCAGCATTACCTGAATGAACATCAAGTGGGCAAGATAATATCGAAGGGGATATTGACTTCCAAAGTCCGAAATCAACTCCCCTACTGTCATTCCTTATCATCCACCGTAAATACATATTCAATTTCTTTGCCGCCGAACCCTTGAATGGGTCTGAAATATGTTTCATTGTCCGGCTGTTATGACGCAATTCAAAAAAAATATTTCTGAAGTTATGAATGGCTGGCTGTAAGGAATCGTTAGTCCGATATTGGTTGAATATACCTTCCAATCCTTTTTGTGTCTTATATATGTGTTTTAGAGCTTTAATGAAGTAAATAAAATCTGCAGCGCTAAATGTCCTGTGGATAACCGTTTTTATTCCTTCCAAGTCATTATCACTATGGTTCAATATAAAATCATGTGGCGAATCATCCAAAAAGTTCATCATACGTTTTGCACTTCTCAGGATCATGGTTCGGTTACCCCAGGCAATTGTTGCGGTTAAAAAACCTGAAATTTCAATATCTTCTTTACTAACGAACCTATGAGGAATACTAATTGGGTCATTTTCAATAAAATCGATGCGATTATATTTCTCTACCTTATCGTTTAAAAACTCTTTCAGTTCTTCATTTTTTAACTTCATATCCTAAATTTGGCCAATACAAAATTAAGGAAATATGGTGGAAATTATGCTAGCTTAATTGTCCGCAGGAACATGTTTCTAAGATGGATGATCAGAAGTGATAATCGAGTTACGGATAGTTTGGTTTATTTAGGAAAGGTTCAATATATTAGTGTAGAATTGCATATCCGAATTTTAGTTTTGAATGTATTTTTGACCGCCTAAACAGAGAAAGCATGAACATTACAACTCTTGGAGAGCCCAGATTTGCATCATCCATAAAGCGCACGGTAAGCGATAAAATCCGCATACCTGAAATAATCAAGATTGATCCCGGCAAACCGGCACCTTCCAGCTTGCTTTTTGAAATGGCAGGCCCCCGTTCGATGCTCTATTTTGATCCGGACCAGACACGTGCAGGCATCGTAACATGCGGCGGTCTCTGCCCCGGTTTGAACAATGTGATCCGGTCCGTTTTTCTGGAATTGCATTTTGCATACTCCGTACAAGAGGTATTGGGTTTCAGAGGCGGGTATATTGGTCTCGACCCGTCCCGGTCAAAACCCCCGATAAGGCTTACACCCGAAATTGTTGATTCCATACATAAGGAAGGCGGAACTATGCTTGGTACTTCACGCGGGCCGGTAGACGTTGCCATAGCCGTGGACAGACTCATCGAACTGCGCATCAATATTCTTTTTGTAGTGGGCGGAGATGGCACGCAACGGGGAGGGAACGAGTTATACCATGAAGCCAGGAAGCGGGGTTATGATTTGTCGGTGGTTGGGATTCCCAAAACAATTGACAATGATGTGGCATTTGTGTCACGCACATTTGGTTACCTTACCGCCGTGGAGGAAGCTGAAAAAGTACTCAGCCGTGCCCATGTGGAGGCACGCAGTGTTGAAAACGGAATATCCCTTGTTAAACTAATGGGCCGGTATGCGGGATTTATTACTGCCGGTGCAACAATCGCCTGCCAGGATGTAAACTTTGCCTTCGTTCCGGAAGTGCCTTTCAAACTGGATGGTCCACGTGGGTTTCTGGCTGCACTCAAAGAAAGGATCCTGAGCAGGGCCCACGCACTGATTGTGGTTGCTGAGGGGGCCGGACAGGATCTTATTGAGAACTGTCCAGAAGAGATCGATGCTTCCGGCAACATTAAGGTCAAAGATATTGGTCTATTTTTGAAGGAAAGAATCGGATCATTTTTCAGTGACGAAAAAATACCCGTTGTTATGCGGTATATTGATCCGGGCTATCTCATACGCAGTAGTCCTGCCGATGCTGAAGATGCTGTATTGTGTGACCTGTTCGCCCGGAATGCTGTTCATGCGGCAATGGCGGGTAAAACCGGACTTGTGATAGGGTATTTGCATGATAAATTTATACATGTGCCTATCGAACTACTCACAAGCCGGAGAAAGTTCATGAAACCGGACAGTTCTCTCTGGAATGCAGCCCTTTCAGCTACAGGTCAGCCTGCCCGGTTTGAATGAAATAATCATCGCGTAGAGTTTATTCGGATAATTGGTGTAATCAGTTGAGAGATCCACGAACGTTGGGATTCTTATTTACCGGCACCTTCCAAAATTAGCACCCAATCCCCGGCGGAAGGCGGAGTGAAAGGTTGTGTGGGGGAATCACTGAACAGTTTCAAATCTATATATTTACCTGAAGATGGTTCAAACCACCATGCATGTGTCTTTGTTCCGGATATCCGGGTAAGGTTCATGGTGAGTTTCCTGTTATCAGGTGTATATACTATAGCTGTACTCCCATCTTTCGTTAGTGCTGCGGCAGCATAGTTACCGGTATTGACATCACCGTTTCCACCGGTTAAAAGTGTGTGATCCCTGTCAGGTATCAAACTGTCCCAGGATCTGGATAAGAAAAATTGCGCAGAACGCTGCAAATCTTTTGATCCCTGTGATTCCATTATGCCCGGATCATCCCATCCATTCTTGAAGCCATAAAGGTGAAGGTTCCCATAAAAATAGCCGTTTGAACCCATCAAAACAGGAAGATACATCTGGCTGCGGATATGAATTGCAGAAGCCGCGGAGTTTTCAAAGCTGCCTTCGGTATAGTAAAATGGAAAATCACGGTCATCGTCAGCCCTGAGATGTTGTGCAGTGGTCAGGTGATCAGCATAGGTGGTATTCAGATCTACCCAATCTTCATTGGCATATTCAGTTATACCGGAACTGAAACGGTCGTTCTGCACGGAAAAAATCTGGTCCCCTGCTGTTTCTTCAATTCCCCGAACCATTTCGCGTATTTCATCCAGGGCATCTTTTGGCGGACTATCTCCGCCCATAACCCAAATTATGTTCTTATATTTTTTATACCTGTTTCCAATATATTTTCCGTATTGATACATTTTTGCCGGACCATTTTCCGTAACCTGCGTGTACCAGCCTTCAGGGTGGCCATTCCCCGTATCGTATCCTAACCAGGCAGGATAGAGAAATACCTGGATGCCCTTTCCCATTGCCATGTTCAATACAAAATCAACATGACTGAAATAGGATGGATTGGGTGTAGTAAAATCACCCGGCTGAATAAAAGGCTTGTTGCCGTAGGCATCTTCAGAACCGTTTGATTCACTGGCTATAAGACACAGAACAATCGAGTTTACCCCCTTCTGTTTTCTGTTTTCAAGATATTTTTCCGCTCCTTCCCTGTCGGGTCCCTGGATTAAATACCACGGGGAATCCCCAATGATCAGAAAAGGTTGTCCTGATGCTGTTTCTAACAGTCCATTGCTTACGGTTAACGGAAAAATATCACTTGTAATGGGTTTAGGGATTTCCGTCGAAATTTTCTCCGGAATGGCCTCAACTCTTACTTCTTCTGAAATTTCTTCCTTGACACAACTAAAACTGGCGGACATCAGTAGCAAAATGATCGCCTGGGAAATTTTTTTCATTATCATTACAAATAAGTTTACGTAAAATTCTGATTGTTTAAAAACCGGGATTTATTTCCCTAACATCCTTTTGACCTAAATCTAAGGATTGAATTGCCCTTAAAGGACGTAAAACTATTCCGGTTTATTTTGGGTGGTTCGTTCCTTCCAGGGTTGGATCCGCATAATTACTGATCCTTTATCTGTTTAATGTATACTGGAACAGGTTTCCGGGAGTTTCAGAAGAAATGTTAAATAAATGTAAAAATGTACACTGAGGCTGATGTCAAACAATTATTTTGCTTTTAAGCAATTCACCATTTACCATGATCAATGTGCCATGAAAGTTGGCACGGATGGGGTACTGCTGGGTTCATGGACTGCACTGGAAAACACATCAAAAATACTTGATGTGGGAACCGGCAGCGGTTTGATCGCAGTGATGCTTGCCCAGCGATCTACTGCGGTTATAGATGGTGTTGAAATCGATAAGGATGCTTTTGTACAGGCCAGGGAAAATGTGGCAGGATGCCCCTGGCCTCAAAGGATTAATCTATTTCACGATTCCTTCCGGCATTTTTCGGATGTAATTCCATCGAGGTACAATCTGATCGTTTCAAATCCGCCGTTTTTTCAAAACTCACTTAAACCCCAGGTTAAGTCAAAGGCAATGGCCAAACATGATACAGGATTGAATTATATGGTACTGATATCAGGTTCATCCAGGTTGCTTACGCCCGGAGGACGGCTTTCTGTTATCATCCCTGCAGCCGATTATACCCAATTTACCGGCATCGCTGATTTTTACCGGTTATGCCCTTCACGGTTGACATGGATCAGACCTTCCCCTGAAAAAGAATATAACCGGTGCCTGATTGAATTAACGGAAACGAAAGGTATCGCCTGTGACGTCACAGAATTGACCATCCGCGGGAGTGATTTAACAACGTATACAACCGAATATACTGAATTGACCAGGGATTATTATCTGGCTTTTTAATTAAATCAGTCTGATTTTCCCGGACTTCCAAGTCCCTTATTTGCATCATCCAAAACCAGCAGCCAATCACCGGAAGATGGAGGAATGAAGGATTGGGAAGGATTATCACTGAACAACTTCAGATCATGAACGGAGCCTGTAGATGGCTGATACCACCATGCATGCGTTTGGATACCGGATATAAGGGTCAGGTTTACGGTAAGTTCCCTGTAATCCGGAACATAGATGATTGCAGTACTTCCGTCCATTGTTAACGCCGCTGCCCCGTAAGAGCTGTTGTTGATATCACCATACCCTTTCGTAAGTAAGGTGTGATTCACATCAGGGAGGAGTTGGTGCCATGCCCGTGATCTGAAAAATTCACCTGAACGCTGGAGATCTTTAGATCCTTGTGATTCAAGAACTATGGCGTGATCCCAGCCTGAACTGAAATCATATATTGGATAATTTCCAAAGAAATAGCCATTCGCTCCCATCAATACCGGCAAATACATCTGACAGCGTAATTCGGCGGATGAAGCACCTAAATTTTCATATGAACCTTCAAAATAGTAAAAGGGGGAGCCACGATGAAAATCTGATTTTAAATGATAAGCTGTGGTGGTTCTGTTGGCATAAGTGGTATTCAGGTCTATCCAATTTTCTCCCGGGTAGGCTTCAAGACCGGATTGAAAACGTCCGTTGTGGACGCTGAACAACTGAGGTCCGGCCAATTCTTCAATCCCACGGACCATTTCACGGATTTCATCTATGGCATTTCCAGGTGCACAGTCACCACCCATCATCCAGATAATATTTTTATGATTTTTATACCGCTTGCCAAGATATTTACCATATTGGTACATTTTTGATGGGCCATTGGCGTTTACTTCTGTATACCAACCTTCAGGATGGGTACCCCCGTCATCATAACCCAGGTAAGCAGGAAAAAGAAATACTTCCATGCCCATTTCGCGGGCCTTTTCAATAACATAATCCGCGTTATCAAAATATACCGGGTTTGGTGTACTGAAATCTCCGGGGACAAGAAAGGGTAAATTTCCGCCGGCATCTGCCGGACCATTGAAATAGTGTTCCACCAGGTTCATTATAAGTGAATTTACACCCTTTAGTTTACGGTTTTCAAGGTATATATCGATGCCATCCTTATCCGGGCCTACGATCAGGGACCAGGGTGAATCACCGGTAATCAGAAATGGCTGACCTGTGTTGGTTATTAGTTTTCCCGACTTAACTGTTAAAGGAAAAATTTCTGTGGGATACTGAATCAGATCCGGTAACGGGCTGCTGATGCCGGAATCTTCGTTTAGGACTTCTTCTGTGATATCTTCGTTTACACAACTGAAATTCAGTGTCAATACCAGCAAAATAATAGCCTGGGCTAATCTTTTAATAACCATTACCAATAAGATTAATTCTAATTTAACATTCAACTATTTCCATAACGTTCTTTTGAAACAGGTTCAAAAGAATTCCAATGAATTGTTCCAGGGTATACCCGAAAACAATTGTGGAGTTTCACAACGAACGTTAAAGCAGATGTTAAAATTGTGGTGATATCCCGACGGGGTGGATATTATTCTCCCAGGGTTTTTAGTAATTTCAGCAAAATCGGATACTCCTTCACATTATAGCGGGCAGAGGAGGGATTAAGTCCAACCCTGATTGTATAGGCCTTTTCCGGCAATACCCGAAAAATATCCTCATCGGTGATATCATCGCCCGCAGCGAAAACAAATTTGAAATTTTCATTTTCAAGAAGCCTTGTGGCCGCCTGACCCTTGTCGAAATTGCCGCTTTTTATTTCCAGGATCTTGTTTCCTTCCAGAATTTTGAAATCGGTCCTGTTTTGTATAATATCTGTCAGGTCGTCTTTCAACTCATGAAGCCTCAAATTGGCAAAATCTGAATCGGCATTCCGGTAATGCCAGGCCATACTGGAAGTTTTTTCTTCAATAAAGGTCCCGTAACAGCGGTTAACGTATTCCTGCAGAATAGGTCTCACAGCCTCTTTCCATTGGCCATCAGTTTCAAAAGCAGCAATCCATTTCTTTCCGGGTTTTTTAATAAAGTATCCATGTTCGGCAATAAGGGCCAGCTGAACGCCTTTAAATTGCCTTTCAAGAAAGGCCTTGTCCCTTCCACTGATGATCACAATTTCATTTTTTTGGTCACTGGCCAGGTCCCTGACGATCTTCAGTGTTTGTTTGTCAATGGTGGCCTGTTCGGGATATTTGGTAATGGGTACCAGGGTTCCGTCGTAATCGAGGAATAGCACTCGTCTTTCGGCTTTCCTGTAATCTGTAATGAGCCGGGTTTGAACAGAAGCATTCAGATACTTAATGTTCGATACTTTTTGAAAGCCTTTGATGTCAAATGCCTGGCTAAAAAAATCATCCGCCCACGTAAATACATTGTAAGCTGCTATCCGGGCTTGCAACCTTTCCATGCGGATTTCCTTATCCCCGGGTTTCATCTCGAGCGCTGTCAGGATGGCATCAGCCATTTCAACATTGTCTGCCGGGTTAATGATCAATGCCTCATTCATTTCTGCAGCAGCACCGGCCATCTCACTCAATATCAGCACACCGTTCCTATGCGTCTGGCATGCCACGAATTCCTTTGCCACAAGGTTCATCCCATCGCGCAATGGGGTGATCAGTGCCACATCACTTAAATCGTACAGTGCCACCAATTCATTAAAAATAAGTGACTTGTATTGATAAAGAATTGGCCGCCAGGCAAGTGTGCTGTATTTACCATTGATTCGACCCACCGCTGATTCAATATCTACCTTCATCTCTTTGTATTTTTCAATGGTGTCGCGTGACGGGACGACTACCATATTGAAAACTACCCTGGAATGCCATTTGGGATTTTCTTCAAGGAATGTTTCATAGCCCATGAGTTTAGACAGCAATCCTTTTGAATAGTCCAGCCTGTCCACTGAAAAAATCAATTTCTGGCCATGCAGATTATCCGAGATCTTCTGCTTTTCAGCCAGTACTTTTTTAGTAAGACAGGCGTCATGGAATTTATCGTAATCAATACCGATGGGAAAGGCATCCGCCTTCACTACCTTGTTAGGTGTATAGATCAGGTTTTGCCTGCATTCATATCCGGTTGTCCGCTTTACTGTTTTGATAAAGTGCTGGGTATAATCAGGTGTATGAAACCCGATGAGATCTGCACCCAGCATGCCGTTTATAATGGATTCACGCCAGCTTCGCGGTAGCCGCCTGAATATTTCAAACGATGGGAATGGGATATGCAGAAAAAAGCCAATTGCCAAATCAGGCATTTGCGCCCTGATCATTTCAGGCAGAAGCATCAACTGGTAATCATGTATCCATATAAAATCCCCTTTTCTGAGATGCTTCACCAGGGTTTTACAAAAAATGGCGTTTGCTTCCTCATAGGCACGAAAATATTCTTTCTTAAATACACTGAATTCTGAAAAATAGTGAAACAAGGGCCATATCAGGTCATTGCTAAAGCCTCCGTAATACAGGTCATTTAACCCGGCAGCGATAGTAACCGGGATGATTTCGAATGCGTTATTGTTTAATTCAGCGGGAGAAATAGTTGAAGGTAAGTTATCAGCCAGTCCTGCCCAGGCTATTTTATTGTCAGCCAGGGTAGTATTGTTCCTCCTGGAATTTTCAGATAAGGCCAGCACAGCTGAAACGAGACCACCGGCATTTTGCACAGCCTTGTACCCTTTATTCTGTTCAACAAATTTAAAAGGCAAACGGTATGCGGCAATCACCAGTCTGTCAAAATGCAATTCTTTTTTCATATCCTTCCAGGTATGGTAGTTTAACAAAGCTGATGCAATTATGACGGACTGAATCAGGGCTTTATATGACGCGAACCTGATTTTTCTTCCGAAAACAGGATGGCAGTATTCACCAGGGCAAGGTGCGAATATGCCTGGGGGAAGTTACCAAGCAGCCGTTTTGTGGTGAAATCGATGTCTTCGCTAAAAAGTCCCACATGGTTTCCGCAACTTAACAAAACATCAAATATTTGTTGTGCTTCTTCCTTCATTCCTATCTTATACAGGGCCTGGATAAGCCAGAATGTGCAAATAGTAAAGGACGAGGTCTGAACGCCAAAATCATCACGATTCATATACCGGTACATGAATCCTTTGTAGAATAATGTATTCTTCACGGAAAGTACGGTTTTCTGAAACTTGAAATCATCATTTGCCATAAAACCATATTCGGCAATGAGCAATAAGGAAGCATCGAGATCGGGACTGTCATAAGTTTGTGTAAAAGTCTGAAGTTCTTCGTTCCATCCGTTTTTCATAACATCGGCCTTGATATCACCGGCAATTTCCTGCCAGGTTTCCGCATACTTGGTCTTATTCAATAAGCGGGCAATCCCGGCAGCCCTGTCCATGGCCACCCAACTCATTATTTTCGAGAAAACGTGATGTTTTTCTTCATTTCTCAATTCCCAGATCCCTTTATCCGGTTTTTCCCAATGCGTTGAAACAGTCAGAACAATATTGCGCACAATTTCCCACATGTCCTCTATCTCGTCGAGTGTACCGGGGAAAAACTCGTAATACTGGTATATCACGTTCATCAGGTATCCGAAAACATCATTTTGAACCTGATTGTATGCAGCATTACCAATTCTGACGGGTTTGGAATTTTCGTAGCCCGCAAGATGGGGCAAATCCGCTTCAGTAAGTTCCTTCTCCCCTCGGATACCATACATTATCTGAAAAGTATCGTGTTTGGATTTCAGAATGCCCATTATATAGGTAAGAAAGCGGCTTGCGGATTGATCATGTCCCAGTTTAAGCAGGGTGTCAATCGACATGGATGCATCCCGGAGCCAGCAATACCGGTAGTCCCAGTTTCTTACCTCGCCTATGATTTCCGGTATACTTGTTGTAAGTGCCGCCAGTACTGCGCCTGTAGGCTGATAAGACATAATCTTCAACACAAGCAGGCTCCTGGTTATCTCGTCGCCGTATTGCCTGTATTTTCGCGAACGGTTGTTCCAGTTAAGCCAGTAAACCTTGGTTCGCTCATATTCCATGTATACCCGGTTGATATCGATATCAATAGCTTTCTGATTATAGGAAAGCAGAATGAACTGGGGCCTCGTTAATTTGATCTTTCTGGATTTAAGGATGTCGCTGAAATTCAGGCTGGAATATAGATAAATGCAATCTGTCGGCCATTCACGGGAGTACGTCCGAAGGTGATCATCTTCACGTACGTGCGAGGTTTCGTCACGTGCATAATTCAGCTTTGGACTGTACACCACGTTGAATTCAGGCTCACCGGTCACAAGGCGGATATACCGGTATATTTCGGAAGGAGTAAAATATTCGTGATCACTGATCTTATACCGGGGCATAAAATCGATCACCTCAAAGGCCCCTTCATCGGACTTGAATTCAGTAAGCAGGATATTTGTATTGGGCAGGTACTTCTGGTTGATCAGGTAGTTATCCGCCACTTCGATGCTAAATGAACCTCCTTTTTCATCGTCAAGCAGTCTGGCGAAGACTGAAGGGGAGTCAAAATCCGGCAGGCAGCACCAGTCAATGCTACCCTTGTCCGAAACCAGTGCGGCACTTCTGCAATTTCCTATAACAGCATAATTCAGGTTATTCATTATTTAAGCTTAGTTTAGATATAAACAACCCAACAGGGTGGTTTTGTTCAATCATGCATTATGCCGGAATATCCTTCTGAGCGGAATGAGCGCTACAACCCAGGCAAGTTGCGCCACGATGAAAAAGACATTCATATTGCCCGGAAAGAAAAGGGCTGTGATAGTAACGCCGAGCCCGATATTATTCGCTCCTGAGCTGATGCACATGGTAAGTCTTACCTGGTGCGGTTTAGAGGGCATCAAAAAGTATCCGGTGAAGTATAGTGCAAAATAGAGAATGAGCGCAATTACAGCATATAGCCCAACAAGAGCAGGATTACCCAGTATGGCCGCTTTATTTCTCGCCGTGGCAGCAATAAAAATAATTCCTAATCCCAACAGGGTAAAAAGGGCGGTGTACCTTCTTATGATGTTGCGAATTCCCGGTGATTTCCGCAAGGGCAGGTGGATAAGGAAGGGCAGGACTATTGTATACACCATGGTCATCAACAGTTGACCGGCATTTACACTGATAAGTGAACCCGGTAACAAACCCAAAAGGAGAGGAATGCTCAACACGGAAAGAAAACTGCTGTAAATGAGGATCTTTAAGGAAAGATCAGGCTTGCCGGCAAAAAGAATTGTAAACGATGGGGAAGCTACCGCGGCGGGCAATAAAAGGATCAGGAGCATCAACAGGGCATAAAAATCACTGAACCATTTCAACCCAAAAAATACTACCACCGGGATCAGTACAAACCGGAGCAGATAGAACTGAAGAGAAAGGGTAAAATCTGCAGCCAGGGCACGGGGCGAAAATTCAATCTGAAAAAAAGAACAAAAAATAATAAAGGCCAGTGCAATCATGACCAATCGCGGAGTAATATCCCCGAATGAGGGCACTACCATTCCAACAAGGCATGATAGCAACAATAAAAGTCCGAAATTTTGCTGAATGAATCGCATGAGGGTACCCGCTGGTTTACGAAATTTTTCTCAGATGTGAAATGGATGTTATATTCTGCTTTTTAGTTTTGCGAAATTAGGATTATTCGTGGTACTTTTTTTTATATTTGTTGCCGTGAAAAAATAGATTTATGTTTGGTATCAGCACTGCGCTCACATTTCTTTTAATTTTTTGCATTTTTTGTGCCCTTGTCTTTGAATTTATCAATGGTTTTCATGATACCGCCAACGCAGTAGCCACCGTTATCTATACACATTCACTTAAACCACGTGTTGCGGTTATCTGGTCAGGCATCTGGAATTTTATTGGCGTAAATGTCGGTGGAATTGCAGTGGCCATTGGCATTATCAATTTGCTTCCCACCGAAGCGCTGACGGATAATAATATATACCATAATCTGTCCATGATCATGGCCCTTATTTTTACGGCCATCATTTGGAATCTTGGCACATGGTACCTGGGAATTCCCTGTTCAAGTTCCCATACGCTGATCGGATCCATATTTGGTGTAGGGATAGCCTATATGCTGCTGCCGGGCAGTCATAACATTGCGTTAAACTGGTCAAAGGTCAAGGATGTCGGTTTATCGCTTCTCATTTCCCCGGTCTTCGGTTTTCTGCTCGCTATGCTGCTGATGACGATACTGCAGGCCGTTATCAAAAACAAAATTATTTTCAAGGAACCCCCGGCCAAGAAAGCGCCCCCCATGTGGATCCGCTCGATCCTAATCCTTACCTGCACCAGTGTGAGCTTTTCGCATGGATCAAACGACGGGCAGAAAGGAGTCGGACTTGTCATGATCATCCTCATTGCGATTGTTCCTGTTAGGTTTGCACTGGATCATACGAAAGATCCGGTAAAACTCCAGACCAATATAAGCACCATGCAAACAATGCTGTCAAGTCTGGATTCCACTGAATTATCCGCCTCAGACAGGGCCGATTACGGGATAATCCATACAGGAATAGACTCCCTTGCCATCCTGCTGGCAGAGGTGAAGGACTTCAAAAATATGAACCGTATCAGCAGCATGAATACCCGCCGGGATATCCTTGTTGTTTCAAAAAAATCGGAAACCCTGGTGAAGCATCTTACCGAAAACCCTGTAAATTCAGTTAACAATAAATGGATCTCACGGTACCGCGACCAGATAAAGGAACTTAAAACCTATACAGAATACTCACCGTGGTGGGTGATCCTTATGATCTCCATAGCATTGGGACTGGGTACAATGGTCGGATGGAAGCGAATTGTTGTAACCATCGGGGAAAAAATCGGCAAGACCCACCTTACCTATGCCCAGGGAGCGAGCGCTGAACTCGTTGCCGCCAGTACCATTACTGTGTCGAGCATACTCGGTTTGCCCGTAAGTACAACCCATGTGTTGTCATCCGGTATCGCGGGCAGTATGGTATCGGGTAACGGCTTTAAAAACCTCCAGAAAAAAACTGTGGCCTCCATCGGAATTGCATGGCTGATCACCCTTCCCGTTACAATTTTATTGTCGGGTTTGCTTTTCCTGCTTTTCCGCGTAATTTTTGTGTAGTTGAATTAACTGCAAAACTGCAAAACTGCAAAACTTCCTATTATTTGAGTGTAATCAGGATCACCCCGTTGGCTCCCCTGGAGCCATATATCGAGGCTGCCGGTCCCTTGAGCACATCTATGGATTTAACTTCCTGAGGGCGAATATTATCAATCGACATTACAGGGGTTCCGTTCACCACAAATAAGGCTTCCGTATCTAATGAAATGGAGGAAGCACCCCGGAGTATTACACTGGTACCGACCACCGTTACCCCGGGTACAACATTCCGTATCATATCATAAATTGATTTGTAGGAAGCCACCTCAGCCTTGGTTTCATTTGTATTTGTCCCGGAGGATGTGAGTGTATTTCTTTTTTGGCTCCCATATCCTACGTTCACTGTTTCTTCGCCGTGCACATCTCTCAGGCTGTATATTTGCTGAGTTATAGAATCGGTCAGCATGAAGTTAATGGATGTTCTTCCTTTTATGGATTCCTGTACAGAGGCAGGGGGAAGTGTGTAAACACCGATTCTTTCCGCGGCGGGCTTAATTTTTATTTTGTAGAAGCCTTTAGTATTAGTCCTTTTTCCGGTTTGAATACCATCAATCGTTATTATGGCCCCCGGGACAGGGCGATTGGAAGGATCGGCCACTACACCGGTAATTGTTATCTTTTTGTTATTGGATTGTGCAAAACAGACGGATATAAAAGAAAATATCAGGAAGAATACTATTCTTGGTTTCACTTTTTAGTTGTTTTTAAAATTTTTACTAATCTACGAAAATGGCCCGGATATACAGATAAGTTATGGGGATGTCTAAATTTAATTTGTAGAAATCAAAAACTATTCTAATTTTGCACCACCATTTGAGGTGCCAAACACAAAGTGGATATAGTTCTTGGAAAAAGAATTATTGCGGAAATAGCTCAGTTGGTAGAGCACGACCTTGCCAAGGTCGGGGTCGCGAGTTCGAGTCTCGTTTTCCGCTCCAATTTATTTATTGATCTGTTGATCTGTTGATTGGCTGATTGAGAATACGTTTAAGTTGGATGATTTGGATGAACCAAAGAATCTTGAAGAACCGACAAAAAATTGGTTCTTATTTTTTAAATTAGCACACATCGTTTACGGAAATTTAAGGTTAAAAGTATGTATGCTGATTTAATGGTTAGCCGGACAAAGAAGTTTGCTTTGGATAACATAAAGTTCTTTCAAAAATTGCCGAAGACTGATGAAGCCAAAATTATCGGCAAGCAGTTATTGAGAAGTGCAACTTCTGTTGCCTCTAATTACAGGGCTGCTTGCAGATCAAGGTCGAAACAGGAATTCTATGCAAAGATTTGCATTGTGGTTGAAGAAATTGACGAATCCCTGTTTTGGCTCGAGTTGGTAGCTGAATCCGGAATTGGGAATAAAGAGGAATGTGATTTTATTGCCAAAGAATCCAAGGAGCTTCTTTACATTTTCTCAGCAACGCGAAAATTGACTAAAGAATCCTTATATAAATCAAGGAATAATTAATTTAGCCGATGTTTAAATCAGCATATCAGCCAATCAACAAATCAGCAAATGAATATGCCCGGATGGTGGAATTGGTAGACACGCAGGACTTAAAATCCTGTGGCCAGTAATGGCTGTGCGGGTTCAATTCCCGCTCCGGGTACAACAGCAAAGCCACGTCCAGCGTGGCTTTGCTCATTATTTCAAGAAAAAACTGCGCCCTGTGCGCGCCGCAAGTCGTGCGGGAGTAAAATTATAAGTGTGTGATTTTAAAAGCGTTACAAACGCTACTTTGTTATCACATCAATGCAATTTATCGAAAGCTCTTTTTGAATCGTCAATTAAATCCTTTATTACCCAGTGCTCAATAACAACTTTCGGAATAGGAAATTTTACAAAATCCGAAAAAACTTGCATTGTACCCAAAATCAAAGCATAGTTGTTAATTGTACGTTCTGAAACAATTGAGTCTAATTTTTTGCTCAATGTTTTATAATTCATCCTAAAACATGGATATATCCGGGTATCGAACTCGTCTTTGTGTTTTAAGATTTCTGAAAGTACGAGACCACCGTCTAATTCAGTTCTTAAAATTAAGTTGGTATATGCTTCTTTTTCATTATCGCTAAATTCGTGTTTATTGAATTCTAAAAGAATACCTCTTTCGATTATTCTTTCATCCTCCAATTTAGGATCATCGAAAATTAACGCCGATTGCAAATTCGTTACTCCATCATAATAATATTTTAAGGCATTATTTCTCTTATTGCTTTCGTTGAACTCTTTTACCCATATTATTTTATTTTTTTCAGCAACAGAGAAAATACTATAAAAATCTTTGGTTCTGTAAAGTGGAGCGCAAACTTTGCTCTTACTAGATGTAACGGACATTAATACATCAAGGAACGAAGATTTGCCGCTACCTAAATCGCCCCCCAGATATAAGTAAGGAAAAAACCCTAATTGTTTAAAAACTGTATCGCGAAATAGGGTAGATATTGCGAAACTTAATCCTATTGCTCCATTATACCCAAAGGAACAATAGAAATCCTTACTCCATTCTTTTAATAAATTTTCATTAACCTTAGTCGCTTCCATTTCCTCATTTTTTAGATTACCAATAACGTATTGACGTACAAATATATATATTCAACTTGTATATACAAGTGAATTTTCATTAATTTTAATAAAATTTATTAGAATTAACATTTATTATTAACTTTAACCAAGCATTAAAATCACATTTGGAGTGTTTCAACTGCGCCCTACGTGCGCCGTATGTGCGCCCTACAGTGCCTAAAATGCTGCAAAAAGTTCTTTTAACTAACTGGTAGCGAACCCCCTAGTTTTTGCATTTTAGCCTTATTCGTGTTCAATTCCCGCTCCGGGTACTGAAAAGCCCTTGAATTCGTGAAAATTCAAGGGCTTTGTTTTTGAAGTTATCTGGGATTTATGCCTTGTCAAGAATCAGTCAAATGAATCCTTTCCTTACATGATCCTGCAGGCAGTTTTTTGGTTCAGTGCCAGTATGGGTATGGAACTGGAGCGGACCATTGCCTCGGTGGTTCCGGTATCCATAACAAGCTTATCAAACAGGCCTCTGGGCTTATGGTACATGACAAGTATATCCGGCTTGTAGGTTCTGAGAAATTCACGGATACCTGAAACGGGTTCGTTGTCATGTTGGGTTTTGACAAAATGAATATTTATTTTATCATATTGGTACTCTGCACTTAACTTCAACAGTATATTCCCTGCATTGAATGTTTCCAGGTTAACCTCCTCAGGAAATACAGGGTAAACATGAAAAATTTCTATATGGGCATCAAACAGGCGGACTAATGGAATTATTTCTTTAATCCTGTCCTTCAGGTCGAATAGTTCACTGGCATACCCGATGCGATCAACGCGCAGGTCATTGTGATCATGAGGAACGGAAAGTACCGGGCATGAGACCTCATTTATAAGCTCGGATACATAACTGTCGAAGAATGTTAAACCATAATCACCGGGGCTGGTACCCATGATGACAAGGTCAATGTCATTCTGATCAATTATTCTTTTCACTTCTTTATTGGAGAAAGGCTCCTTTTCAATAATAATATCAAACCTTGATTCATCCAGAAAGTAATTCAAGGTTTTGAATGTATCCGCTATCTTTTTATGTACATGAATTTCATCTTCCTGTGCTGATGTTGATGCGTGATAAAAGAACATCTTCAAATTACTTTTTGAACACAGGCTTAATGCATATTTCATTGTGTTTGATGTGCTATGAGTCAGGTCGGTAGGTACCAGGACATTTTTCATGAGTATAAGAAATTATACTGTGTGACATAAAATCGGGAAAAGAAATCTTCCTACTGATATAACAACTCCGAATTTTTGAAGTATCATTAACTCAGACCATAATGAAAGGTACAAAAATTACGGTACCTGGCAAATAAAATCAGTGGCTTAGTTGTATTCTGAAAGTATCTGCAGTAAAACATCCTGGTTAATGGGTTTCGAAATATAATTGTCAAATCCTGCACACAGTGCATTTTCTTTTTCTCCCATCATTGCATACGCTGTTAACGCGATCACCGGAATATCAGGATTTCTGTGTTTAATGTGTTTTATAGCCTCAAATCCGTCCATAACAGGCATTTTTATATCCATGAGCACCAATGAAATCTCCGGGTGATTTTCAACTTTTTCCAGTGCTTCTTTCCCATCCCAGGCATGGTGCAATTTAACACCTGTGGCTGAAAGCAATTCTTCTAAATAGGCATGGTTGTTCACCTCATCTTCAACTATCAGTATTGTTTTTTCATTCCACTTGTACCGGTCAGGGTTGACTGTTTTTACTTTTTTAATTACCTCATTAACTTTTGAGTACGGAATGGTAAAAATAAAAGTTGTACCAATCCCAAGGGCTGAATCAACCCTGATGGTGCCACCCATTTTTTCAACCAATGCTTTTGAGATCGATAACCCCAGGCCATTACCACCATACAACCGCGTATCTTTCGAATCGATCTGTCTGAAACGTTGAAAAATGAGTTTCTGATTTTCCGGTGTAATACCAATGCCTGAATCCTGTACATGAAATTCAATAAAATCCTTTTTTATTCTATATCCGAATTCAATTTTACCTTCTTTGGTAAATTTAAGGGCATTATTTAACAAGTTACAGAGAACCTGCTTTATCCTATTCCCATCCGCTTTAATTCGAACAGGTTCATCAATACCATCAAATGAACAATTAAAACTTAAATTTTTAAGTTCAACCAGTTTTTTATAATTGCTAAACAGTTCATTTAATAACTGTGTGATATTAACCGATTCCAAATTAATAGCCATTTGACCGGCTTCAATTTTTGAGATATCAATTATATCATTTATTATTGACAGGAGTTGTAGGCTGCTTGCATTGATAATTTGAACGAAATCCTCCAGTTTTTCTTTGGGCAGGCCGGGTTGTAAAAGAACCTCCGAAAATCCCATAATTGCATTCATCGGAGTCCGGATTTCATGACTCATATTAGCCAGAAATGAGGACTTGAGGTTATCTGATTCTTCAGCCTTACCTTTTGCTTTTATTAATTCATCATTGATCCGAAGAATACGTTCATTTTTTTCTAAAAGCTTTTTCTCGGCCAGTTTACGATCGGTGATATCCCTGATATTGCACTGAACAACTTTTATTTCGTTTTCAAGATAAACATTGCTTATAAATTCAACTTCTGTTATTTTTCCATTTCTTCTCTGTACCGGCATATCTTCGAAACGGACATAGCCATTCTTCTTTAATTCAATAAAAGCGTTTTTCGATTCTTCCATATTGCTGAAAAGTCCTATTTCCCAAAGTCTCTTCCCGATGACTTCTTCTAAACCATAACCTATAATATTAATAATGAATGGATTAGCGTCAGTAATTTTACCTGTTTCGAAATCAACGATCAGTATTCCATCTTTGGCGGATTCAAATAATCGCCGGTACCGCATCTCAGATTCGATTAATTTTTCATTGGCCTTATTTCCATCCTTGTTCATAGAGGTTTCCGGAAATGATGAAACATTCTGCAATTCTTCTGCAGATTTTTTAAAAATATTTCTCATAAGTGAGAATGCCATTAGGATGAGCCGATTTTTGAATCGAATACAGGCTCTATTTATTTAACTAACAATCATTTTTAATAAATGATCATGAGTTGGTCATAATTCTAATTCATTTTTCTTTTTGATCGGTATATCATTTATTGAATTGGGCTGCGCAGCAGTAACAATTTCTTTAAACTGAATGTTAAATTCGGTTTCAATCCGATCATACTTTGTTGTCATTCAGTTTGTTGACCTCATACAGGGGGGTGTTAATATTTTAGAATTTTTAGCACATACTCCGGATAATTATCCTCAACTCTGATGGTAAGTATGTAAAATCCAGGCTTGTATCCCGAGATATCAAATGTAAAATTGTGGGCATTAATGTCGGTTCTTTCATAGAGAATAGTACCTTCCACTCCGGCCAGGATAACTGAATTGATTTTACCCGTGCTTTCAAGGCAAAGAATTCCTGAAACAGGATTGGGATAGGCTCTAATTTCCTTGTCAATTTCACGGGTGGGAATGGCTGTAATATTACGTTGAACAAACAGGTATTCAGTCACAGGGTCTGCAGCATAAAAGCTGCCGTCACCGTCCTGCCTGGCTGTAATTGTTACCGATCCGGGGCCTGTAATGCAGAGTGTATCATGGGAGATAGAGGCAATAGCCGGATTGCTGCTCATATAAGAAACAGGAAGCCCTGAACTGGCTGTTCCACTCAGTTTTATCGGGGGATCACCGATTTTTACAGTATCGGGCAAGACGAAATCAATGTGTTGAAAATTGCGGGCATAGAGTTTGATAATTTTATAATCTCCATTGGCACTTCCGGCCATCCAGATAAAATTGCTATCAGCTACAATAGCCTTTCCATATCCTCCTGTTTGGATCATCTTACCCAGCAGACCAAAAGATGTGTCGATTCTCCCATCACCCATTAAACTAAGCAGTTCAAAACCATTAATGCTCCCTCCTGCAAGGAAAATTCCGGCCGAATCCACAATACTAGTTCTTATATTATTATAGAATATAGGAGATGATTGGAATTCAATAGTACCGTTTACCCCATAAGTACTGTCCGGCCTGCCATCCAAAATAAATCGTTTCACAAGCTGGTGAAAGCCTCTATCACCATAGCCCCCCAACACCAGTATTTTTTGATTGACATCAATTAATACATCTGTTAAGGAAATTATTGAAGGAACTTCGGTGACATTTACCAAATTGCCTTCCTCATTTAATTGTAAAAGAATCAAACCACCACTATTTTCCCAACTACCTACGTTGGCATGGAATGCGGCAAACAGCAATTTTCCATCAGGATAAGCCTGAAGACATTTCGAGACGACAACATTTGGGAAAATTAATTTTCCGCTTTCATTAAAAGTTTTATCAAGCGTCCCGTCAGAACTCAGTCGAATGATACATCCATTAACACTGTCATTGTAATGTATGACACTATTAAATGATAACCCGAAAAGAAGTATTTTGCCATTGGATAACAGTTGCATTCCATTAACCCGTTCATCAAATTCACCAATTGGGATTACCTGTGTTCCGTTTTCTCCAAAAGTAGTATCAGGAATTCCATCCTTATCCAGTCGTATGATGCCAAAATCATCATCTGTACCATTGTAGGCTGAGCCTGAAAGCAGAACTTTCCCGTCTGCATCCACTGCAATACCTCTGTAATCAAAATTGGGATAGTATTCAGGGTTTCCCAGGGGCAGAATTCGCTTTCCACTACCATTAAACGTCTTGTCAACACTACCATCCGTATTCAAACGAACAATGCTGAATTTATTCTCGTTTTCTGAGAATGAACTGCCGGCAATCCATATTTTGCCATTATTGCCCAGTGCCATACACTTACCTTCATCGTTGCCATTTCCCAGCATTATCAATTTCTTTCCGTTACCATTGAAAGTCTCATCCACTTCCCCATCAACATTAACGCGAGCAACTGCAAAATCGAAATTCGTACTATTGAATGTGGAACCGGCAATTAAAAGTTTGCCATTTGCATCCAGGGTCAGGCTCCGGGCTTCGTCGTACTGTCCCATCCGGATCATTTGGGTTCCGTTGCCATTGAAGGTACTATCCGGACTACCATCTGTTTTTAAACGCAAGACACTTAATACAGTCTCTGAAGTTCCGGCAACAATAATCTTACCCCTGCCATCCGTACAAATACTGTTAGCCCTATCGTCATTCCCGCCAATTGCGAAGAATGCCTTTCCATCATTATCAAAAGTATTGTCAAAACTGCCATTTTCATTCAAGCGTATTATGACATACTTCCAAAAATTTGTAGTTCCCCCCGGTACGTGAACGCCTGCAATTAGAATTTTTCCATTTTCATCCAGGGCAAGGCTGTTTGCATAACCGCCATCATCTGCAAATATTTCAATCGTACCATGATCTCCGAAGTTTTCATCTAAATTTCCCAGGTTGTCAATCCGTTTTATGACCATTTTGGGCATTCCATTCTCGCCATAAGAATTACCCGCAATCAATATGTTATCATCCGCATCAATAGCAACTGAACAAATATACGGGCCTATATTTAGAGCCTGGATGACAGCATGGTCTACCGGAATTAGCAGTTTTCCTGCAGTGCCGAAAGTGTTGTCCGGGTTCCCATCGGGATTCAACCGCACGATAAGAAAATTTCTCTGGTTGACATAATGAGTACCACCCGCAATAAGTATTCTTCCTTCCTTATCCACAATAGAACCGAGACCTGTGAAATTGTCCTGGCTGCTGTTAGCGGGTATGATAAGTTTCCCTTCATCACTGAAAGTGCTGTCCAAAGAGCCATCATAGTTCAACTGCACCACACTGAAATTCACATCAGAACGCCCGATTAGCTTGATTTTGCCATGGATGCCCAGGTCAAGACCATAAGCCCGATCATCTCCATTTCCAACCGGGATTAACAGCTTTCCATATTCTCCGAATGTACTATCCAGATTTCCATCGGGATTCAACCTTACAATGCTGAAATCGTAATTATTTCCGTTTGATGAACTTCCAGCAATCCATATTTTACCGTCGGCATCAGTTTTTACAATTTCGCCCCAATCATTACTCGTACCTGGTTGTCCAAAATCAACCTCGGTGATTCCGTTCTTCCCAAAGGATGGTACCATCATGCCCGATTGCGGATACGCAAAAGGAATGGCTGCAAGCATGAGCCAGAGCTGCAGGGTAATTTTGCGATACATAGGGATACGTATTAGAAATGCAATACAAAAAGAGATTAGAAAAACCTCTATGGGGGGCATTATGTCCTCTCTTAAAAAAGGCAACATAAAAGTATGTTAATCACGAGACACAGTCAATTTATTATTGACAAATGCATATCAACAAATGACAGGGAAATATATTTTAATGATAAAGCAGATATTTATTTCAATCCGATCATCCTAAAATAAGTACAATCAATTATTTAAGCCAACAGTTGATTTTTTTGCAATTTCAATATCTTCTGCAACATCTGTCCTGAGAAAACGCCAATGAAACCGGAGATGGTCATTTTCTTTCCAAGGTCTGCCATCCTGTTCGCTGTAATGAACCAATGGCATATCGTGGTATAAGGGGCTTGTTATATTAATAACCACATCCCAGTATTTCAAGGCATTCTCAAGATACTTCACTGCTTCAAGCCTGTTTTCTTCACCTCCTTTTGTCCGATAGGTTTGCAGTGCAACAGCGCCTTTCAGTTTTTCGGCAAAATAAAGGCCCAGGTTAGCCCATGCTTTTATGTCGGCCACTTCCTGCAGGAGTGAGTTATTTTCGGGGGTGCTGATGTTTTTTATAAGATCCAGCGCTTTATGGCAATCCTGTTCCAATAGCCGGATAAGAACTGGAGGCGTTACCCTCTTATTGTCAAATGTGTCCCCGGCCAATTTGGTTTTTACGTAATCGCGAACCGATACATAATTGGTATCGAGGGGGGGTTGATTGATTTGCCTGTCAACCGAAATATATTCTACCCGCTTTGTAGCCGTATTCAACGCCATGAATCCTTCGCTGTACAGCGTAAAATCCCAGCCACAATCAAAGGATGATGCAAAACGCAGAGGTGTGTTTCCGGCCAGTGAATAGGCTTCAAGCAGAATGCCGGCATCTTTTCCGTAACGTTTCACAAATTCCTGCCTGAAGATTTCATCAGGAGTTTCAGGGTTGTAAAGAAGTCTTCCCCAAAGTTTATAAAACAGCCATTGTCTTTCATATGCATACTTCCAATCCACCACCGCACCCGGTTTGGTGAAGTAATCCAGGGCAGGGATGTAAGTTTCCGAACCAATCATATAGCCTCCGACATAACCAGGCGTATTCTCCGCAATATGTTCACGGATAAATCCGGGGACACCCCATCGCAGGCAAAAAAAGTCCTCGTTACGGGCGGTCCAGACAATTTTATAACCCACAGGTTCCGGCTTGAAATAGGTTCCGTAAAGTTTTCCGCCATGAACCTTGATCAGGGTGGGTGTGGAATGAGCGTGTGACCAGTTGAATTTTAAGTCGGCCCAGATGGGACCTTCGATAAAATCCATGGAAGCTTCTTTTTCGATACCCCTTCTTGTAATTTGTTCCATTTCGATACTGGTTGAGCCTGCCGAACCGGTGTTACCAGAAAATGGAATACGGTGAATAAGCTTTGATTTACGATTGGCAAGGTGCATTCCTTCAATAATGGTTTCTTTCATCCAGTTTTCGCGCTCCTGGGGAGTCATTCCTCCCATGCCTTCGCCAAGGGTAAGTCCCATGCCGGTGAGATCAGGGTATTCCTGAAGCAGCTGCGTAACACATTCACGTGTGTACCGTTTAATGATTTCCGATGTGTCACCTTTTAAAAAAAAGTGATGTTCGAGATTATCCATGGCCACATTGTGGGCTTTTGCAAATTCCGGACTCACGAAAATATTGAAGGGTACCATATAGGTATCGATTCCCCGTTCCCTGGCCATCCTGAAAATACCGTGAAACAAGTCCTGCCAGACTTTCAGCTCCTGGTCGGTAAACGGACTGGCTTCAGGGAAATTTTCCGGCCGTATCATAAAAGGGTAAGGATGAAGGTTCCACAAAGTAAGTGTGTTAAACCTGTTTTCAGCCATCATGTCCAGAAAGGATTCCCAGTATTCCGGGTCGCTGCAGGTTTCCTGGTGCTGGTTCAGGCTGTAGCTGTGCCTGTATGTATCCCAGGGCAGGTCGAATTTGATGGCCCGGAATTGTAATCCGGGTGATTCGCTTTGTGGTTTGATGTATTGCAATGAAAGACCATTGCGTATATGTTCCGCAAGAGTGAG
>JBGSSA010000004.1:0-103111 GCA_041737295.1 Bacteroidales bacterium
AGAAAACCCGAAAACAGCCTTCATCTATATCTTTCACACGACCAAAGAAGGCAAATTCCGGGGTAGGCAGGGATTTGCTCATGATGTTGATGTTATTATTGAGGTAGAAAAAGGTTTAGCTAAGGCAAATGGAAGGTTTGGAGTTGAGGGAAACCTTCCTATTTTTAAATAAGTTATTAATTATGTTTGTGTTTAGCCTATTTTTTTTACCTACAAACAACAACAGCGTAATGCCAGCATGGCTGACGTAGCTGAAGTATGGCAAGGGTACTATTTGGCCGGCTTGGACAAGGTGTATACTTGATCAAGGGTAACGTGGCGTAGGAATCAATTACCATAGTGTTGAAGTGCAAAAGCTAACCAGACTGCCATATCAGCTCGATCCCAGAGCAGAATAATCTTAGAGGGCCTTTACTTTAGGGTTGATACGTTCTGGGGCTACGCTGCAAGAGTGCTGAGATCACCATTTTATATAAATTGGATTTATATACTATTAAAAAATCCGTACATTAAACCCTAAACTTAAATATCCATAAGAGCCCTCATTGACTACATCTAATTTAAATATATTTGTCAATGATAAATCAATTCCATATTTCTTCTTTTTATCAAAGTAATAACCTATTGCAGGTTTTATACTAAAATATGTTTGAGACGGAATAAAAGATGGACCGCCCTCAAATGAAATCCATATTTTCTCGATTGGATGGTAAGATATTCCTATAAAAATAGAAACAATACTTTTTTTATTTGGCAACTCTTTTCCATTAATAATAGTCCTTACATCATTTTGAGGGAATAAATCCAAATTGAGAGTTAAAAAGGATTGAAAATTATTATTAAATCTTTCATTAACTTCTAATCCTATACCTGGTCCATATACTTTTTCGGTTGCAGGATAAATACATCGGTTTACTTTGGCCTTAAACAACATCGAAATCACATAATTTGATTGTCCCAGTATAAATGATGGTAATGCTACAAAAAGAAATAATATGAGAATTCTTTTCATATCAGTTTATTATTGAGATTGTAACTTAATGCAAGAAATCATTTTCTGAAGTATGGTCATTCAAGTTAATGTTTTACAATAAATTGTTTTGAGTATTGGTTACTATTTTTTTCTACTGATATAATGTAAATCCCATCTTTTAAGCTAGAGGTATTAATAGTGAATTTATTATTTTCTTCAACTTTTGACATAACTATTAGCCCTTGGAAATTCGTAATTTGGATATCTAAAGATTCAAAATTAGTTGATTCTAAAGTTATGTCGTTTAATGTAACTTCTATTTCATCATTTGCTGGATTTGGTGAAATTATCAATTGTCCACCGCATGGATCTTCAATCGCAGTTTTGTTGCGCCTTGAGGAAATTCCACAAATATTAACGGCTTCAACTCCTATTGCGTATGAATGACCACAATATGGAGACGTCATATTAAATATTGCAACATCATCAGAAAAACCAGATTGTAAGGACCCATTTTTATACCATTTAAATGAAGTGGACCCACCTGCATCACTAGTAGTACATGTGAATCTATGAGGAGGTGCGTCCATTTCAATCTCAATTGGATTTGGAGTTTGTGGACGACCTACCCAGAACGATTTTGAAAAGCTAATGTTACCCTTTGATGGATGATATACTAAAAATGTCAAGGTATGCAATCCAGTATATGATGAATTTATATAAATATTTGCAATATTTCCGGATCCACTTGATGTATTTGGACCAGTAAGTGTCCACGTGATTCCAACACCAGTGGGGGCATTATTAAGGATATACTGATAATTATTGGAGGAGCATATAAAGTCTGGACCTGTAAAACTAAAGTTTCTTTTTGTTAATAAAATGGAGGCTCCTGTATTGTTCGGATCAAGCCAATCTTTCAATCTTTGATCAGCAGTACTTCCATGATCCCATGAATAGTAGAGCCGGCCTCCATAGGCATGACCAGGCACATTGCACCATGTCCATCCGCCTGAATGTTGACCTACAAATAACTTATTCTGGTTTAAGAGTGGGGCTCCTGAAGACCCGCTCTCAGATATTCCATTGCTCCATAATTCTTCTTGAGCATAGTTCTCTGGAAAATAAATACCACCTGATAGATAAACTTGTCCTGGAAAAGTAATTGCGCCATTAGAAGCAATGGAAATTTTCATTGGAGAACCAGCAGGGTGATGAAGCATAGTTACTTTGCTTGGATTATCTGCATTTTTTTCCCAACCCAAATAGCTAAATCTGCAATCAATAATATTAGTTGGATATAATCTAAACAAAAGTACATCCTCATATCTATAAGCTGCAACAAAGTCAGCACCGTTAAATGTCACTGAATTAGAAGAGCCTTCGGAGGAACAACTCGAACTTTCATAAAAAAAACGGCATTGCACATTTGAAAGAGAAGCAATCTCACTTGGTGATAGAGAACCACTCGCATCATCATCCAAACCATGAAATGCTGTTAGTATATACGGAACAAATGTACTGGAATTATTTGCAATTAAGCATCCAGTAGTTTGATGCAAATGGCTGCCGACAGTAACGTAAATATGGCAAACTGCATCTCTTTCAGTTAAAAAATCATTTCCATCCGGACATTTGACATTAATCTGACAACTCTCTAATTTTGGAGTAGCATTATTAAAAGGATTTATTCTCTCTTCTGCTATAGAGTAAATAATATTGGAAATGTGAATTTTATCATTGCTTCCAGCTTTGCTTTTAATTTCAAGAGTAACACTCTCTCCAGGAACAACATCCGTCCAAAATTCATGTTTATATATATTGCGTGAAGAAAACGGGCCAAAGACAAAGTTTTTATCTCTATTATATAAAACTATTTCAGTTTCTTGGTCTAAAAAAATACTATCAAAACAAATAGTAATACCCTTAGCACCTGGCGCCAAAATTGTAATTTTTTTAATTAGTTTATTATCAGATATATCAGTCAAATAAAAATTTTGGTGATCTGAACTTAAAGGAATCACAACACCACAGATACTTCCGATTTTAGTTGTATCACTTCTAAAGGAAATCGAGGTAAGAGCTTTTTGAATATCTTCTTCGGGAACAATAAAAGGGGGTGACGATGACTTATTGTAGTATCCCCCATTTATAGGACTCTTTCCAACTTCAAACCATTTAGATTCAACTTGCGAAAATAATGAGGAAAACGAACTAAAACTAAGACAAAAAATGATTAAATACGTGCAAAAGGGGTTCATGATGTTAAAATTAGGATTTGACGATTATTACTTAGAAAGCAACTAAAATAAACATTATCGTGCTCGATGAATAATTTTACAAGTAGGAAATTTAATGTATAATCTAGAGCAAGTCAAGAGGAATACTCAGTTTAAAATTAGACTAAATAAAAAAACATGCTTCAAACTCGGACCCATGGTTTATTTCAAGTTAATATACAGGTGGCCGAATGCTTATTGTTATAGAAATCTAAACTTCCTTTTTGGAATTTGTGTGCATTTATAATTTCCTATTTCAATTCTTTCGTTTAAGACACATTTAGAAAGAGAAAATTGACCATTTTCTACTCGGCAAAATCATGAAGTTCTGCTGTTCTTGAAAGATGTTGGAAATATTTGTCCATTAAATTTTTTGATTTAGGTTGTCTTAATCTGGAAATTCGTTTTAATCCAAAAGAGAAATTATTGGAATTATAATTTAGCTGTATTCCAGTCCTTTTGATAAAGCTAAATAAATAATTGAATTTTATTTGCATCGCCATTTTCAAGTCGGCATTTTGTACGCCAGCAATGGCCTCAAATTGTTTTTCTATTATCTCCTTATGATAAATGAATTCGTTCCTTATTAATTCATATCTCTTTCGCCAGGCTTCGTTATGAAATTTTTCATCATAAGTACTTTCCGATAGGTCTAAAAATGTTTCACCTGTCTCATTAAACACTATTAAATCAAGCACATTTAAATCTATGATAATCGCTTTATTAAAATGAACCAGACCTATTTTGTTAGTTCCAGAATCAAAGTAATCTAATTTATATCTGTCAGCAAAAAAATGATTTTTAAATTTTCCTTTTTTAATTTCATCCTCATATTTCTTTGTCATTTGCGCATATAATTGCTTTTCGGTGAGGGTTTCAATCTCTAGCAGATTCGCTGTTCTAACCGCACGAAATCCACTTTGTCCTCTTACCATTAATTCACATTCCTGAGCAACAAGAATATATATTTTACCTTTTTTTTCACCTTCAGATATAATGAATATATCTCCATTGTCAATTGGCTTTCTTAAATTATTAAGATGTGCTCCAGATTCGTATATCTCTTTATATCTTAACTTAAATCTCTCATTGTAAGGATTTACAGAATCATCAATTCTAAATTCGATACTCGAAATTGCATTAGCTGAACTAATAGCTTGATTGGTTGAAGCCAGATAGTCTCTGTCTATCATTAGCTTTCGAACTTCATCTTTAAAAATCACATCAATAATTCTTAAAAGGGTTTCTGGTTCCCATATACCTTCTATATTTGAAGATTTTAATATTGCATGGTCAAAATCATAAGTGTCAAATTTATCCAACTGCCTTATAATCTCAGCTTGTGCTTCCCCTAAAATTTCAATGGTTTGAGATTTTATTTCTTCACAAAAAATATTTAATGTGACTTTCTTAAGTCCATCAGCAAACATTTCAGGATTTTCGAGTCTTGCTTTGGCTAGAACGAAAAAGTCTGACCCCTTCAAGGAATTAATTCTATTGCATATTTCATGCCTTTTAGGAAGCTCTTCATTACATGCGGATATAGTATGAGTAAGCAATGAAATTATGGCTTTGCCTTCAGCATCTTTTTGTTTTAACTCAAGAATTAATTGTTCCCCCTGTATTAACTGTTCTGAATATCTACCCTCTGCTAATTTCAAATCTTGATCGAAAATTACAATAATTTTAGCCCCTGTTTCTACCTCAGATAATATTTGATCGCGGCGAGTATCCCATTCGTTTGGAGTTAAAAATTCTATTTGATCACTCTTGAAAAAGTCACGCAAATTATTTGAAATATTTAGATCATTTATAGCTTCAGGATGTCCTGCAATTTTATAAACCTGTTCAAAATATCTTAATTGTTTGCCATGTTTTAAGCTTTCCCAGACTTGATCAATATGCTCTAGTAAGACAGTTTCATCTATTGTGAAATCAATTCCATGGACTTGTATGGATCGCAATTGTTCTATACTACCCTGAGAAATAATACTTTGAACCATTCCCTTAAATGTATCTTTCCCTGTATCTCTATTGATGGCATCATCAATAATGAGCACTCTCGATACTTTGAGATGATTTAAAATAGTTTGGATTTTATCTAAGATTTCGGGCTTAATTTCTCCATCCTCTTGATTCGTTAGAGGTATGATTATATCTTCGGGCATTGCTTATGTTATTATGAGGTTTTCAAGATTAATCTGAAAAGCATATCTTCTATCGTGTTTGTTTTTTTTATTCAAAAGAATTATGCTAGAATCGATGGAATCTAGAAGTTGTTGAACGATGAATAATCCTAAACCTCTACCCTCTCCTTTTGGTTTGGAAGTTACAAAAGGCTGAAAAAGTATACTCTCAAAATCTGGTAAAATTCCGTAACCATTGTCAGAAACAATTATTGAGGGAGACTTTATTTCTATAAAAATCTCAGGTTTAAATATTATATCAGTTTTAATAATTTCTTTGAGCCAATATTCAGAATTAAGTATAAGGTTGTCCAGAATCTGGGTTAATTTACCTTTATTGATTTGAATGTAAAAATCAGAACTAATTTGAATCTCGATTACAATTTTTTCACCAAATCGACTAGTATAATAACTTTTCAATTCATTTGAAAATTTGGAGAGTTGAATCCTTTGCTTCGTATCCCTATTAAACTTTAAAGAAGGAGCTAGGTGATTCAATTGTATTCTAATAGCATGTATGAAGCTTTTAACGTTTTCGAAATACACAAAAAAACTTGTGATCTCAGTTTTATTTTTTTTGTTCTGCTTGCTCATTTGCTCAGTTTGTGCTGATATTCTATCTAAGATATTATATAATTCATGCGTGAATGCTTCTGCTGTTATACCTAATCCTGCTAATTCGGAAAACTGAACAATTTGGTTTTCCAACTCATTAATCTTAGGCTCAAGATAATTGGCATCATTTTCTAGCTTTTTCGCTTCCTGCAGTATTGCATTTATTTTCTCAAAAAGCTGGTTAGAATCATTCAAAATCCTATTCACTTCTTCCAAAATATGTAAAGCTTTATTCTCATCATTGTCAGAAAATAAAGGCTCACTTTTTATTTTTTTAACAGCAGCAGTCACTTTGGCGGCAGTAACCTTTAGTTCAGAATGAACATTTTTAGCCTCGTTCTCGATTGCCATAGATTGCTTTGCTGTGGTAATCAATCTGTCTTTAGTATCCTTGAAAGATCTTATATCGCCTTTAATTTCTGCATCACGTTTTTTAAATTCATCAAAACTTCTTCTTGTTCTCTCCAGTATATCGTTAATATTGTTTATCGACAAGTTAATAATATTAAAAAAGCTTTTTGAATAAGGACTATCAATAAAACCTTCCCGATCGGTTTTTTCAATTAAATATTTATTTTCTTTTGCTGTAATGGAAACAAATCCAATAACGTTCTCAGGTCGTAACAAATAAAATGATCCTCCTGATGTTTGGCTTTTTGAAAGTTTCAGCCAGTCATTATCCTCCATTCCATATGGCTTTATTCCAAATCCATCTCTAAAAATTCGGACACCTATTTGGTTTTTAACAAGTTGCTTATATTCTGAAATTTTGTTATAAGCAGATTCGATTTCTTCCGTTCCACTAAGGTTAAATTCATCAATTTCACCTGTGAATTTTCCCGGATTGGCAGCAATAGGGTTTTGTGTCGCTTTATCGAAAATGACTTCTTTTTTAATATCTTTTTCAAGCTCAAACTCCCTATTATACTTTATAAAAACACCATTTATACCAGAATATATAATATCCGAAATAAAATACCTTTTATTATCAATTTCACTTGTTAAAAAATGATAGAAATTGAGCCCACTATCAGCCTGTATTAAACGAGAGTATATTTCCCTCTTTTCAGGACTGTTACCTTGTAACTTAGAAAGTTTAATAGTACCTTGAATTAATAATTTTTTGCCGTTAAAGTCAAGTTTATAATTGGTAATAGCTTGCTGCCTTAATTTTTCATTTATCGCATCTAAATCTATAGGTTGTCCATTAATATTCAAGTAAATGTTAAATGGCCGAATTTCTCTAAACGGGAAAATTAATTTTGATAATTGTCCTCTAAATTTGTCACCGGCCTCACCAGTCCATATATCTGGATTTCTCAGATCTGAAATAATTAATTTTGTTCCTTGATTTATTTGTGCCTTTCTGATTTTCTTGTAATGTGTATCTACCTTTTCTAATGAACTATCTTCAGTAAAATGTCTCCAATCAAAAGCAACATGATGCCATATGGTTTCAGTTTCAACGCCACTATTCATTTCAAGAATATTACCAAGTCTTTGAGTGCTAAGTCTTCCTAAACCTTTATCTCCTAATGGTGTACGTCCTTTTTTTGTAACAAAACCATTCTTTTTCATTTCTCTTTTATGCGAAACGGAAATAAATAGCCAACGGGAAATAATATCTAAGTAATTCATCCCATGACCGTTGTCTTCTATGATTATATATCCCTTCGAATTTATAAATGTTAAATCTTCTTCTGATGCTGCTTCATTTGTATTAATAGATATTTTAACCCAATCGGCATCAGCATCATATGAATTTTTTACCAATTCCATTATAGCTGTCAACTCATCAGAAACAAGCTCTTCTCCTAGCTGTTTAACAACAGCTGCACTTATTCTAAATATTGGATTAGTTATGTTATCCAACTTTTCTAAATATTAAAATATCTTCTGTATTCATCAATGCCGAACTGCTATTTCTTTTAGCCATTCGTTTATTGATAATTTCGCGTTCAATTTTTGTAACCAATATTCCTCCTTTGGACAAAACGAATTCTTTAAGGATCTCATTGTTTGGTATTTCTATCCCACCAACGGTTCTATTTCCGACAGTCCATACTTGATAGGAGTTTGGTTTCATAACTTCAAAGACTTTTTCAATTACTTGAAATAAATCTCTTAAAAAGCTAACTACTTTATCGGCTCTATCAGGCACAGCCAATAGTAACGTTTGATGAATTTTTAGGAAAGTTTTAGACCTGTCATATAAAGAAAATATCTCATCTGGATCTAATTTCTTAATTTTCCCGCCGAGGGAACGGTTATCGATTTCTAAAGTCGTTCTTAATAATTCACTATTGGCTTTTTCGTCAATATCTTTTAAATCAATCCATTGTAAAGGTAAATACGAATGCTGTCCATACGTTACAGTAGTTTTATTATCACCATAGGGCGGGGAGGTAACTAATAAATCGAAAAAATTATTAGAATTATTGGGAGTAAAGATTTTCTTACTCGAATCCTGCAGGTGAAATTGTATTTCACCTTTATATGCTCCTTTTGAAAGTTGGTTTGAGTTATGCAATAGTTGTTTAAATAGCTCTAAGTCTTCTATACTTTGAAGTAGATGTGCCTTAAACTCCTCAATAGGCGATAAGTTTCTGTTCTCAATTTCATCCAAAGTTCTTGCATGTAACTTAAAAGTTGAAGTCCTATCATTCGAGGTTAAACGCACAATTTCCGCAAGGTTTATCCAATAAAATCTTCTTATAGCTATGCGTGGTTCTTGCCTTATAGCGCGAACGATTTTGGATAGCTCAATTGATACAATTTCCTTGAACCACTTACTACGACCATTAAACTTAGCCTCAATAGCTCGTGATTTATCGTTTTTAATTTCTAAAATAATCTCCTTATACTTTTCTCGAATAATATTTACATAAAATGGACCTGTTCTTGCTTCACCAATTAAAATGGAAAGAGGATTGATATCTTGTCCGAAACAATCTAACCCATTTTGCATACAAGCAACTAAACTAGTAGCAGATCCCATAAAAGGATCGATCACTTTTTGAGTACTTGGTTTTACTTGTTTAATTATATCAATTATTCTTTTTTGAACTATCGGAACCATCATAGCAGGATATTGAAAAAAACTATGTGCATATTCTCTTCTATTATGGTCGGGTGAAGTCCATACACTACTATTTTCGGCAGTTAATTTCTCAATATTACGTATAATAATCTCATCTACATTTTCAGTAATATTCTGAATTTGAGTCGTATGAATTAAATTTGCTTTCCTATTGGGTAATGCGCTTATTAAAGTCATTTAATAATTCTTTGAATATAAATCAACTCATTTATAACCAGTATTAATCCACATTTCATGTAAATTTAGAATAAAATGCAATTAAATTTACCTTGATTTTACAAACCTACTAATATATACTTATTATCTGGTTAGTTTTTACTAACCACGTTTATCTCTTACATCTTTATTAAAGCCAATTAGATTAAACATTTCCCGCATTCTGCTTCTTACCCGGGTTCCATAAAGGACTTCAATTTCATTACTTGTTAAATTGGTGGTTATATGGGTGATCATGCGCCGGTGAATGAATAGATCATAACGGGAAAGGAGAATTTCCGCCATCACATTACAGTCATTTCCAAAAAATTTGAGAGGGTTTTCTGTTCCCAGATCATCAAAGCAATGTGTTCGGGGTCTTTCATTCACAAAAGCCAGGGTGCTGTATTTGAGAATAGTTGAATAGCCCTCCTGGACAAATTCAAAACTGATATCCCGGCATGGTTTAACTCCAAATCGACATTCCTGGGGTAAAAACAGCCTGAACAAAGTTATAAGCGATGTTTTGCCGCAACCAACAGGTCCAGTCAACAGAATACCCTTATTGAGCGAAATTTTCAGTTTCTCAGCATTGGTTTTATCCTTGCAAAAATATACCAGAAGTTTGAATATCAATTCGTGGTCATCTTCCGATACCGTAAAATGTTCACCAAATAATTCCCTGCCTTTTTCCTGCATCCAGTCAAGGCATTGTTCAAAACTGATAAATCCATTTGGATTACTAAAGAGGTTCGTCATAATTCTTTTGATTATTAAGTATTATTGAATTTGATTTTTGCACCGGATTGAATTTGTCCGAATTCAGCATCCAGTTATGGGCTGCCGCGGTCCAGTTTTTCATCGGGGTTTTTCCGCCTACCTTCCAACCGTTGGCTTCGAAATGAAAGAAAAACTTTTTGGCTTCTTTATCCGGGTACTTCTGTTCACTGAAAAATATCAATACTTCATCCAGCAAAGGCGCTGTAAACACTTTTTCTTTTTTTGGCGCAACTTTTTTTCTTTTGGTTTTTCCTGGATCCCGGGTAATTTTTTGCCTTTCTTTTTCAGAAAAATTAAAATTTCCTGATTTTTTATTGTGTGAATTTTCCTCACCCAATGTTTTAATGTTTATATTGTTTATAAGGTGGTGCATTATTGCACCCGGAGTTATGTCATTTTTGCACACAAGTTGTGCTGATTCTGCACCTGTGTCCGAATCGCTTTTCTTTGCTTGAGTTATGTCAAGAATGCACAAGTTCACAACGCTGTTTCTAAAAGGAGAATGTGAAGGAGAATACTCGATATATCCCCATTGGTCCAGCTCTTTCAGGCACCTGTACAAGGTGTGGTTTGAGCCAATTTTACTATAATTCAATACTTGACGGCGGTTAAATTTCACAGGATTTATAAACCGGTTCATATTCCAGAACTGAAACAAAGCATGGTACAAGCTAATATGTGTCGGTTTCAACCTTTCATCTACTGCAGCCTTCAAGTAGAATGCCGAAAGATGCCTGATGTAGTTCATACCTTAATAATTATTTCAGGTATGACTGTTAAAATCGGTGTTGCTTCTTGTTTGTTTGTAAAATTTTCTGGATATCCTCGTTATCATAATACAACGCACCCCCCATCCTGGTAAAAGGCAGGGTGCCATTCATCCGGAGGTTCTGGAGCGTTCCCGGAGAAATGTTCAGGAGTTTCCGGACCTCATAAGACTTTATCCATTTTTTGGATGATTGCCCGGAATGTTCTTTTAACATGCGTTTGATGTCTTCGAGTAGCTCGATTTTTAGTTCCCGTAAATCTTCAGTTGTAACAATTTGTGTTGGCATAGAATGAAAGTTTAAAATATCTGGATGCAAATCAAAATAAATCTTCAATTCTGTACCAGTCACAGGGGTCCCGGAACCCCGTACAACATATTATATGTCAGGTAAATAAAAAATAAAAAAATATATTACTGCATAAACTAAATCGGATTATTAAGAGCATATTGCTCCCAATTTTGTAACTTTGATTTGATTTGATGCATATTGTAGCATAACATACGTAGCGAAAGCTATCTTTTGAGCCATAGAAAACCGCCAAATTTTCAAACAGCACTCTGGGATAGACTGGTCGCTCACGCCTTGCGTGGGCTCAGTTTATCGGTGCTGTGGGTGCTTTGGCGGTACCTCTATGGCTGGTGACTGATCACCCACGCATTTAATTTATGGGTGGTCCCAAAAAAAGATTTCATGATAAATAACCATCCTATCTTGATAAAACCAATTGCCGAAATGGTTACCAGTGAAGAATTTCTTCAGATGACTCTTATAAATCATTTTCATGATCTTCTCCAAATTCTGGAACATCCGGTTCATGAGTTGATGAACCGTGAAGGGTTTAATTATAGGATGCTGGACGAACTTATTATAATATTGAAAGGCTATGGTTTGTTGGATATGCTGAGGGAAAACTAGTCCTTTTTATTAATCTGATTCAACATATTAATGGCCACTTCTCTTATAGAATCCCTTGTTCCTTCTTCAACATTATAGAAACGTGATCTCAGACTTTCCCAGGATATGGCATCGGTTTGTTTGGTTTTGAACTGGTGTGCAAAAAAACGGATCACTTCCCGATGGTTCTTGTTTTTTATTATGCCAGTGTCAAACAATACCTTGATAAAATAACCCAGCTGGGCTACTGACAGATCAGTCTGTAATTTGAAATCAGTGGATAGAGAATTAGAAACCCTCTGGGCATTACTAAATGTCGACTTCTGAGATCGTTCGAGGTGTTCAATTTCTTCAATTATCCAACCTGTTATTTGCTGCTTAATGGATATCTGTTTTGGATTAAGGACAAACTCCGGATACTCCAGTATTTGATTATATTTCTTTAAAAACCTGGAAAGCAATTCAATTTTAGTGCTATAAGATGTTCTGCTATCCAGTTCAGATTTTATTTCGCTGGTTAAGTAAGCAAAAAAGCGAAATGAATTATAATTAAAGCAGATAAGTGAAAATTTCAGTGCCTTATCAAAAGGTTTGTCATTTTTTGATAGAATGGAAATCTCCTGTAGCAAGGCTTCATAATATCTAAGCGTCCTGTAAGAAACAGGGCTTGA
Organism: Bacteroidales bacterium; assembly: GCA_041737295.1. Classification (GTDB taxonomy): domain Bacteria; phylum Bacteroidota; class Bacteroidia; order Bacteroidales; family UBA10428; genus UBA5072. The sequence continues at coordinate 12,464 of JBGSSA010000004.1, forward strand.
TAATCCATTACCTAAAAAATCCCAAATCGGTTTCAATGCTATTGAAAAAAGTTCGCTTTTCTGTGCTGTAGCAATACTTAAAATGAAATCCAATTTTTCATGTAACGATCCAGTTATAAATTGTTTATGAGTTATGGTGGCGTTTGCATTAAAATCAAAATAGTTTTTATACCTGATTGTGAGAAAATTCAATAAGGATTCCAGGCTATCTCTAATTTTTTCAAGAATAATAACACATTCCGGTTCAGATTTAAGTGCTTCGGATAATATATACCCTGATATTGAATTAATCAGAGAGGTAATATGAGCCTGATGATTTTGGATATAAGTCTTGGCTCGATTTTCATCCAAAAAATTAAAAGAATTGCTTAAAATTCTTTTCCGGATAAATTCTTTTTGTGACAGGGAGATGTCATTCCAATAATCCAGATTTTCAGATGAAATACAAAACCCGGAATGCTCCGGGTTTAATTGCTCCAGGATTAAATTATCCAGAATTTCAAAATCATAATTTGGGCAGTCAAACTTATTACTATCCAACAGGGTTGCCATTAGGTTAAGTTAAGGATACCAATAAACCTTCAGTTGTAACAATTTGCAATTATTTGCTTAAGAACACTTTCGCATAAACTGTCTTAAGATTACAAACTGATTCAAATTAAAACAAATAATGGCAGCCCTCCAAATATTAAATATAAAAATACTTTATTTAGTACCTAATGCCCTCAAATATTGACTTTTTCTGGGTTTTATTGAAGATTCAAGATCAAGCTTATCCCTAAGTGTCTGCATGTCTTCACTTACCTTTTTTTCAATGACTTTGGCATAAATCTGAGTTGTTTTAATACTGGAATGTCCCAATAACTTGGATACAGTTTCGATGGGAACACCATTGGATAAAGTAACGGTTGTAGCAAATGTGTGTCGGGCTATATGGGTGGTAAGAGGCTTATTAATATTGCACAAATCTGCAATTTCTTTAAGGTAAGCATTCAGTTTTTGGTTTGAATAGCAAGGAAGCAACTTGCCTTTTGCCAAAGCTATGGGGTCGTTCTTATATTTTTCAATAATTGACATGGCCTTTGGAAGTAAAGGGATCCTGATCGGCTGATCGGTCTTTTTCCGGGCAGTAGATATCCAGTGTCCACCGTCCATTCCCAGGACCATGTTCTCGGGTGTCAGGTTGAAAGCATCTATATATGCAAGTCCTGTATAACAGCTAAATACAAACATGTCCCTGGCATGTTGGAGTCGGCCAATTGTTAACTTTTTTGTTTCGATGGCTCCAAGTTCACCTGTTGTTAAAAACTCCCTACTTGTGCGGATAAATGTTGGCTTAAACTTCATAAACGGATCCTTATCGAGCCATTCATATTTAATTGCCATGTTGACTACCTTTCTAAGCCGCTCGATGTGTTTCATTACTGTATTCTGTCCACAGGTTTTCTTTTTCGACTCAACAGGTTTGTAGTCTTTCATGAAAATCTCATATCCGGCAACGAATTTATAATTGAGCTGGGACAGGTAGATATCCTGGGTATGATAAACATCTTTCAGATAAAGCTGAAAGTAAGCTTTCGTTGTATAATAATTTTTCATGGTACCCCATTCCAGTATGTTTTTCATTTGATCATTGTGAAAATCAAAAACGCTCATAAGTGAATGTTCCTTTTCTTCTATGCCCAGAAACTTGTTTTTGATTGCCTCAGCTGTTACGAGCTGTTTCTTGAGTTGCAGCTCCTGGTAGCACTCTACTATTCGGCTCCGGATTTGTTCCAGGTAAGTGTTCAACTTCTTGAACTCATCTCCCTTGCTTTTAGCCATCCCCTTTAAACCATTCCAATTAACAATTTCGATATTGCGTTTGATGGCAATATCGACCCGCCTGGCATCCACAGTAATACGCGCATAAATAGGGGCTTTACCATCATTCGCTTTGTAGCGCCGCAGATAAAATACGATTCCGAAAGTGTTTGTTGTTGTCATACCAATTCAATTTTTATGTGTTTAATTCGATCTGATTTCAGGGCACCTCGATAATTCTTTTATTTGTGTTTTTTAGCCTTCAAAAGGCATCAAATAGTACCAATAAATATTTGCAAGGCTCTTAATACAAATAAATTACAAGGGTCGAGGTGCCCCAAATGTAGAATTTTTTTCAGGGCACCGAATAGGGCACATTTTCCTTGGTATAACTTGATATGAATTGGTATGAAAAAAAATCAAAAAGCCCGTAAATCCTAAGATTCACGAGCTTTTGTTTTTGTTTGGTCTTCAAAAAGTCGGGGTGAGAAGACTCGAACTTCCGGCCTCTACGTCCCGAACGTAGCGCGCTACCAACTGCGCCACACCCCGAGGGAAATTTATTTGTTGATTTGTTGATCTGTTGATCTGTTGATTGTATCCTCTTCTAATCATCAAATCATCAAATCGTGTGGTTGGCAAAAGTAATAATTTATCCTTTTCGTGAAAGGATTATTGGGGATAAAACACCAAACAATTAAAGCGGCCGAAAAAAAGGGGATTTTTATTTTTTTGCTGGATTTTTATATTTTAAGGCTATAACCTTAAAATAGTCTTGATCTATCAGGTTATAGCCTAATAGAAAACACTTTCTGGTTACTGTTGTTGGTGTAATGTGAACAGTCATTTGTTATGAATCCACGGGGAAAAGCATTTCAGAAAGCGGATATCGCCATTACATCCTGGATGGCCAGGAATGGTTTGACTTACCTTCGGATCAGCATAGGAATTATATTTCTATGGTTTGGCGTGCTTAAGTATTTTGAAGGGTTAAGTCCTGCAGAAGGTATAGCCACAAGAACCATAGATACGTTGACATTCCATATATTTCCGGAAAAGGCAATTATTGTCGGATTGGCTACCTGGGAGGTTCTTATTGGTATTGGTTTGCTCTTGAATATTTTCATGCGTGAAACATTGCTATTACTTTTCTTGCAGATGGTCGGTACATTTGCTCCTTTATTCCTTTTTCCTTCAGAGGTATTTCATGTATTTCCTGTTGCACTCACCCTGGAGGGACAGTATATTTTTAAAAATATTGTTCTGATAAGTGCGGGAATAGTGCTTGGCGCAAATGTTCGCGGAGGAAAACTAACTTCTTCGGTTGCAGACAAATAGACAAAATTCGTATCCGGATGTTTTTTTAGTAAACCGCAAAAAAGGAGGTAGCTGAATTCATTGGGGCAGAATAGACTATTTCGCCGTCGGTTACAGAAAATTCCCCTATTTCCATATATTTTTCAGTGTTGCTTGTACGAAAAGCGTTGAATTTTTTTGCATTTGTACCTTTTACGGCCACCACTAGCGGTTTTTCATCTTTCAAATTGGTGTTTACAACAACAAAGGCATCGACATTTTTAGTACTGTTGGCCGAAAAGGCAATAACAGGAATTTCACTGTCCATGGATATGGTCTTTACCACAGCCATTCCCGGTTGTCCGGCCCGACTCACCTGCTTATAATAATAATAACCAGGCTCTACCGAGTAGGTTCCATCCTCTCTCACGTTAATCGCGCATCCCGGATTTGGATCCCCGCCAACCCATAGCGGAGGGCGTTGGATTCCTGCCCAGGGAATAATTGCATTTACCTGGGCTTCATAAATGTTTCCCCAGATTTCCTTTACGAAACGCGAATCCATTTTACTCCAGGAGGTAGATGTTACCCATGCATGCAATTCAGGACGTTTACTGCGAAGCATTGACGTTCCTGCATTGGTATGACTTCCATACCAACGATTTTCGTAACCTCCGGCATAAAATCCATGCGATGTAATAATTCCCAGGTTTTGGAGTGCCAAATCGTCGTTATATATGGCATCGGCTTGTCCCCAGAAACTGAACCTGTACCAGTTGGTGGGTTCGCCATTGGTCACTGAAACATCTTTCAGACCAGCCTTATCAAGCATTGGACGCATCATTCTCAGGAACTCGCATATTTGTTCGCCCGGCCAATACAGGTTATAATCGTGGCCTTTGCCTATATTACCTTCTATGCCATCCAAAGGCCAGCGTTCCCAATCTTCGCCTTCGTTGTGGAGCGAGATGTATTTAAGTGGAAAATTTTCATTTTCTATCAGAAATTTAGCCCAATCGATCAGATAATTGGCTAAGTCCACTTTATGCGCCGGGTCAAGATCGCGTCCACGCATGGTTTTCTGAAGAGTCATATAAGCAGGAGGACCATACAACGTTGTGATTATACTTAGGTCAGCACCCCTGGCATGGGTTTTTTCCAATCCCATGCGCACAAACATGCGCATATTGGCAGTTGCCATTTCATGATCATAATCGCCTCCAGCTTCACTTTGGTGAAAAGGATCGAGAAACATTTTTATCAACCCAACTTTAAGTCCATCGGTACCAAAAACCAGGTCGATTACTTCCTTACGTCGTTCTTCGGACATTATACTAAAACCGCCGTAATCCTTTGCATCTTTGCTGTAATCAATGGTCTGGGCGGTTTCAACATAGTTAAATCCAAATCCGTCCCATTCCCTAATTTTCTGAGAAAAGTCTACGGTCACCGGACATCCTCTGAAAACCGGATATTGAGCTAATGTTCCTTTAGGAATAAAAATGATAAAAGCCGTACAAATGATAGTTCTACTAATGCATTTCATAATTCGTTTATTAAAAGATCAGTTGATTAGTTGATTACCTCAATTGCTTTTCTTATCTGTTTATATGATCCCTGATATTATGCGAAGGAATCAAAATTAGGTATATATGAGGAATTATACCTCAACGGAGGAATTTCTTAATGTTACAATATTGAAAACCTGTGAATGTTTGACAAAAGTTAATTACGGAACCAGTTCGAACCAGGAACTTTCCACATGATTTTGTTGGAACATCGGCAGCAGTTCGGCCACTTTTTCTGGCATTAAAGCAGCAAGGTTTTTTTGTTCGCCGGGGTCGGTATCCAGGTTGTATAGTTCGAGCGAGGAGAGTTCCATATTATTTACATTCAGCCTGATTAGTTTCCAGTTGTCTTTAATTAGGGCCTGTTTCCCTCCCTGTTCGTGAAACTCGAAATAAAGATGGTTGTGCTTAGGTTGTGATCGCCCCAAAAGCGAGGGAAGGTATGAGATTCCGTCGGTGTTTGTCGGAGATTCCACCCCGGCCAATTCGCATGCAGTGGGCATAAAATCCCAGAATGCCGAAACATGGTTGGTTTCTTTACCTGGAGGTATTTTTCCGGGCCAGCGGGCAATGAAAGGAACGCGGATTCCGCCTTCATACAAATCTCGCTTGTGCCCTCGAAATGGCTGGTTGCATTCTGAATAAAATGAACCGGGGGCATCGCCGCCGTTGTCGCTGGTAAATATAACCAGCGTGTTTTCGTCTAAACCCAGCTTTTTCAATTTTTCGAGGATCTTTCCAACCCCTTTATCAAGGTAAGTTATCATGGCTGCGTAACCCTTTTCGCTTTCTGACCAGTCGTTCTTTTCATATGGTTCAAACGAAGGAATGTCTGAATAGCGTTTGCCCTCCTGCGCCTCACCGTTGTCGTGCGGAATGATCACCGACAGGTAGAGGAAAAACGGCTTTTCACGGTTTTCTTCAATAAAATCCAGTGCCCGTTGGGTAAGAAGTTCCTGCGAAAACTGTTTTATTTCAAGTGGATAGCTGCCCAAACCTTTAGTCCAGTGCGAAGTATCCGTGTATTGTACTTTGTTACCGGTATAAACTTTTTTACCGTTGTCCATCAAATATTCCGGCGCATGATTGTGGGCCATCACCTGGCAAAGATACCCGTAATACGAATCGAATCCCTGCTTAAGCGGGTCACCGGAAGTTCCTTCCACACCCAGCCCCCATTTGCCGATAAGTGCAGTTTTATATCCGGCTTTTTTTAATACCGAAGCCACCGTTACCGTGTTTTCGGGCAACGGGAATTGCCCGTAAGGTTCCCATTGCAGGTTTCCCCGCACAGGGGTGTGGCCAGTATGCAGCCCGGTCATTAAAGCTGAACGTGAGGGCGCACAAACCGAGGTGCCGGCATAATGATGGGTAAACCGGATTCCTTCAGCCGCCATGTTGTCGATATTGGGCGTTTGGATTCGGGGGGCGCCATAACAGGCCAAATCGTTGTAACCCATGTCGTCGGCCATGATGTAGATAATATTGGGTTTTCGGGGTCTTTCCATTTTTTTGGTACAGGATAACCCGAAAACAACAGGCAACATAAGTGCTATTTTAAAGGGAAGACATGTTCCAGGGTTGTCTGTCCCATAAAAACCGTTCAGTTTCTTCAATATATCAGTATATAATTCATTAAAATTAAGTTTCAATTGACCTCCAGTCAATATGTATTATGGTATTTCTTTTACATATATTGACCGGAAGGGTTAATTCACATGACTGAATATCAGAGCAAACGGGATACCATGCCTGGTATATCCTTTCCTCATAAATGCTTTATTTTTGGCGACTTTCTTTGGTTGGTCGTTTCGATTACCTGGCTCGCACCTGATTCTGATGAAAGACATTGAACTATTACGCGGAGCGCACTACAGGTGCAAACATGTATTTTATTAAACATACTTGCAACAAAATTGTTATCTTTTTCTACCAGGCAGCATCACGGATAATGCTTCTATCCAGGAGTTATTAACCAGTTACTACGGATATGAAAAAGGAAAACGCCTTTATTTAGCAAAACATATATGTGAAATTCGCAGATTCTGAAGCCTCATAAAAATGGATATAATTAAGATACTTTCACTCGAATTTATAACACGAAATGTTCTTCAGATATTTACTGAAAGACCTTCGTCTATGGAATTCACTCCCGGGCAGGCAGCGGATATTTCCATAAATAAATCGTCATGGCAGGAAGAGAAACGACCCTTTACATTTACAGGCCTTCCCGACGATCCATTTTTACAATTTACAATCAAAACATATCCCGAACGAAAGGGCGTGACGAATGAGTTTAGGGGATTAAAAAGGCATGATGAACTGATCCTGCATGACGTTTTCGGTGCAATTGAGTACAAAGGCGAAGGGGTTTTTATTGCCGGCGGGGCCGGGGTTACCCCATTTATTTCGATCTTCAGGAGCCTGAAAGCGAAAAATGCAACCGGGACCAATAAGCTGATCTTCGCCAATAAAACGATTGATGATATAATTCTCCGGTATGAATTTGATCACCTGCTGGGTAGGAATTTCATCAATATTCTGTCAGATGAGGAGACGAGTCAATACGATCACGGATATCTCAATGAAGATTTTTTGAGAACGCATATAAGCGGATCCGGCAAATTCATTTATCTATGCGGACCGCCCCCTATGATGGATGCTGTTGAGGCAATCCTTTTCCGCCTGCATGTGGACGAAAGCCAGATTATAAAGGAAGCTGTTTAAGACACCATCCCCTGAACGGATTTACGGTCAACCTGCCAGGAAACACCTTCAGGTTTCATTTATACGCCTTCGGCATGTTTTAATTGGTTACCCCGGGTCTCACGACTACTTTTGATTCATGAAAAGACACAATTTAAAATCACACATCATGAAAACAAAAGTATTCTTATCGATGGCCCTGATGGCACTTAGTATAACTACAGTTATATCACAGGAAACCGGCAAGCGTTTCGGTTTCGAACTCAGCGGGGGAGCCTCTTTCGCCACCCGCGACCTGGATGATGCAAACCTGAAAACCGGTATGGGTTTTGAAGGCATCCTGCACTATCGCTTTATGCCTTATACAGGAATTTATGCCGGTTGGGGCTGGAATCATTTTGGCGCAGGCAATTCCTTTGCCGGCGAGGATATGGACTTTGAAGAAACCGGGTATGTATTCGGACTGCAGTTCAAACATCCGGTAGGCAATTCAAGCATTTCCTACTACGTAAGGGGTGCCGGCCTGTATAACCACATTGAGATTGAAAATTCAGATGGTGACATTATTGGAGACAGCGGGCATGGATTCGGATGGCAGGCAGCAGCAGGAATAGATATTCCGTTGGGATCCAACTGGAGCCTGACTCCCGGATTGAAATTCAACTCCCTGAACCGTGAAGTGGATATGGAGGACATGACCCATGATCTTACGCTTCAATACCTTTCTGTAAGGATCGGCATCCTGAAGCGCTTTTAGAAGGGCAATTTTCCTTAAAATCCGGCAGTGAAAGGATCCGTTTTGCTGCCGGGTTTTTGTATCCTCACATTCGCTCACATAAATTTTCAGGTTCCGCTTTCGACATTTCAAGTATGCTTGTATATTTGATTAATTATGAATCATGCACATGTTCTTTAAACATATCCATCAGCAGTTTTCCTTTAGCCGGCTGCTCAAATTAATACTCGGGCTTGCTTTTACACTTCAGTTGATGATTATCACCTATAATCATCTGAGCGGTTTTTATGTGGTACCCAGCCCCCTTGTTTTCTTAATAAGATTGGGTATAGGTACCTCCCTGAGCACAGTGGGAGGCTTCCTTCTGGCTTATCCCGATCTGTTTTTTATCCGCCTCCTGAACCATATTTCCCCCTGGGGAAGAAAAACAGTCAAAAGGATTGCACTGCAAATGAGCTTTGCAACGGTCATAGCAGCCGTTGCAGCAGTTAGTATTACATTGACTTCTCACCTGATTCAACCCTACCGTGAGGGTTTAATGCGGGTGCTCATCACCAACGGGTTAATCGCTTCAGTAGTGAATGTGATTATGATGGCTATCCTGGAAGCCTGGATTTTCTACCTGGAAAGCAGGCAGGCCCGGCAACAGGCTGAAAATTTGCGGATCGAGCTGGGCCAGATTAAATTTGAAGTACTGAAAAGCCAGATCAATCCGCATTTCATGTTCAACAGCCTGAATGTGCTGTCGGGACTGATGAATAAAGACATTGCCAAGGCACAGCAATTCATCGATGCCTTTTCACAGATTTACAGGTATGTTCTTGAAACCATCGAACAACCCGTGGTAAAGCTGGGACAGGAAATTGAATTTATGCGTTCCTACATGTTCCTGCAAGGGATCCGTTATGGCGAAGACCTTACCCACGAGATGCAGGTGCCTGCTGAAAAACTTACGCTGGTGCTGCCACCGCTTTCCCTGCAGATGGTACTTGAAAATGCAATTAAGCACAATATTGTAAATCAGAGCCATCCCCTGCACATTACGATATATTTTGAACACGGGTTCCTTGTCGTGAAAAACAACATGCAACCCAAAATATCCTCAGTTGCCTCTTCAGGCCTTGGTTTGAAAAACCTGACCAAGCGGTATGCGCTGATCAGTAACCTGGTGCCGGAATTTATAGTGGAGACCAATGAATATATCGCCAAATTACCCCTTATTACAACCGAAGATGATGAAAGCGCTGATCATTGAAGATGAGGCCTATGCGGCTGAAAAGATAGAAAGCCTGTTACATGAAATTGATCCTTCCATTCAGGTAATGGCCAGGCTGGGATCCATCCGGGAGTCAGTCGATTGGCTGAGGGATCATTCGTGTGACATCCTGTTTCTTGATATCCAGCTTTCCGATGGCATTAGTTTCAGCATTTTCGAGCAGGTATCCGTGAACATTCCGGTGATTTTCACCACGGCGTTCGATCAATATGCCATCCGGGCTTTTAAACTGAACAGCATAGCCTACCTGCTAAAACCAATCAGCAGGGGGGACCTCGAGGAAAGCCTGAAAAAGTACAGGACATTTAAAACCGCCTTTGGCATTGACTTTGATGTGTTGCTTTCTCAACTGCAGGGAAGGGAGCCGGAATTCAGGAAGCGGTTTATGATACAGATAGGTGAAAAAATACGGAAGGTTGAGGTATCGGAAATTGCCTACTTCCATATCCTTGAAAAAGGCGTATACCTGACTACATTTACGGGCCATTCCTACCCGGTGGAATTCACGCTTGACAAACTCGAGAACCTTGTAAATCCGGACCATTTCTTCAGGATAAACCGCAAATATGTAGTAAACATGAATGCGATAACCAATATGATTGCATATTCAAGAGGGCGGATCAAACTGGAGCTAACGCCAAAAACTGAAGATTCGTCGGATGCCATTGTTAGCATTGATCGTTCCGGCGGATTCAAAAAATGGCTGAACCGGTAATCATCAGCAATTTTCTAATTGTTTCATATCTAAAAGTTTCCGACATTTGATATGAAAAAATCCGACCCAATGAAAAGAAAACTTCTGATGGCAGTTGCTACCCTGGCACTGACTTTTTTAATCTACCCCCATGCTACGCTTCTTGCGCAGGCATCAACGCCCAGGCAGACTGACCTGGTTGTAGAAAAGGCGAGTAAGTATACTTTTTTAGAAACTGTTGACCGTCTCACAACTGAGGCAAAGGAAAGAGCATGGAATATCCCTGTGATCCATGATCTTCAGAAATCCCTGGCAAAAGCAGGTAAGAATGTCAATCCGGTTACTGTAATTGAAATTTGCAAACCTGAATATTCCGGACAGATCCTGGAGCTTAATTATGAAAGGATGATATCCGTTATGATGCCCTGCAGAATATCGGTCTATGAAAAAACCGATGGAAAGACTTATGTATCACTTATCGATGGCGGCGCTATGGCAAAGGACATGCCCGATAATATTAAAAATGTGATGATTGCCGCATCCGATGAAATTTTTGAGATCGTAAAAAAGGTGACAGACTGACAAGGGAATATTTTCTACGCCGGAACGGTATTACTTTAATTGAATATTGTAAACTCCTTTAACCAATAGTTTATTCATTTTTGGTGATTCAACCAGCTCAATGAAATCCTTATTCAAAGCCCCGGTTGTAACTTTTATTTTACTAAAATACAGACTCTCTTCTGTTTCTTTTTCCAGGCTTAGGACATAATTTTCACTTTCTGATTCCAACAGTGCATCTACCGGCAATGAATAAACCGATATTGAATCAATATTAATATTGCCTTCAATATATTGATTATTAATGGCATTCAAATTTTTTGAATCTGTAATTTCTGCAAAACAGTCAATAGCCTTGGTTTCAGTATTTATGATCCTGCCAAAAGTGCTTAACCGGGCAGTGTATTTTTTGTTTTTATCTCCAATTAAATTAAAAGTTATATGCTGGCCAATTTTAAGTTTGCCCATATCTTTTTCAAAAACGGAGAATTTAATCTGGAATTGATCCGCATCAACAATTTCAAGTATCACAAATTGCTGTTCAATAAACTGACCGATAGTCACATCCAGGGAGGTTATATAGCCCTTTATTGGTGATTTTACGGAATATGTATTGTGAAAAGAGCCGTTTTCAATTTTCGCCAGATCAAGGCCAATTCTCTCTAACTTGATTTTTAATGCCATATACCGGGCATTCTCTGATTTGTAAGAGCTCTCTGCAAGTATGAGTTCTTTTTCAGTTCCGATATTTTCAGCAAATAAATCGTTGACCCTGTTGTATTCACTTTTTAATCTTTTAAGCATGGCTGATGACTCGGCGAAATCTTTTTGAATATCAATCAAGTCATTCCCGCTAATATCAATCAACAACTGTCCCTTACTAACAGGTTGACCGATAGCGCAAAAAATTCTGTCAACCGTACCTGCAAGGGGCAAACTTATTTGGGCCTTGCCATTCACTGATGGTATCATGCTTCCGGTAAATTGCACGGATTCTGAGAATGTCCTTAGGATGGGATCTCCCAGGGCCATATTTTCTGACGCAAACTGAGCTTTTGTGATCTCAATAAACTCGGAATTGGTTTCATCCACCTGTTGGCTTTTATTGCAGGATGCGGATATCAACGCTAAAATAAACAGACCTATATATAAATGTGTTTTCATAATACCTGCTGATTTACCGGGTGAAATATTGCAATTCTATGTTATACAAATTATATCGATTTACATTCTCGAAATATCCCAGTTGAATATTTACGGCAGTTTCATAGCTGGTTATGAATTGATAAAATCCAATTTCACCTAACTGATAGCTTTTTACAGAAGTCCTCATAATTTCATCGTATAATGGTTTTGCCGACATGTTATAATAATCAATCAACTCTTTATACTTTGTTCTTTCTTTCATCACTTCATTTAGTTTGCTGCTCATTCGGTTCACTTCATTTTCTGAAAGGAAATTTTGAGCATTGTTTGCTATTTTCGCCGCATTAATTTTTGATTTTTGACCCCCAAACAGCAGGGGTACAGACAACCCAATCTCAAAGCCATGATAGATACTTGAATTGTCATAGATATTTGAGCCCAGAAAATAGTTTAGCGAGAAATCAGGAAGCATGGTGTGTTTTTCAGTTTGAAAAACCGCTTCAGTATACTTATTCTGAAGTTTCAGCAACTGGTAATCAGGCATTGAATCAATGGATACCGATGTTTCCGGCATTACTTCAATGGATTCGTTCACGGTAAAATCTCCCGGGTAGTTCAGGAGTGTTTTAAGCTTAAAATATATTTTGTCAATATCGCTGGTTATTGATTTCAATGACAACGCCATTTGATTCTTTTTGGCTTTCATATTCAATACTTCCAGGTTATTCAGATCCCCTTTATTAAATCTCATTTCAGAGCCGGCGAGTAGTTCAGCATACAAACTATCCAGCGTTTTAACTATTTTTTCTTTGTTCAGAAGGGTCTGATAATCAAAAAATGTAGTTGCAACTTCTTTCACCAATTGGTTCTTACGGATATTTAGTTCAGCCTGGGTAATGGATGTTTCTATTCTTTTTGCCTTATGTTGCGCAGGATACAATGATGGAAAGTTAAAGTTTTGAGTAACTCCCAACACATTGAGGGGATAACCGTTTTCAGCAATGTTATTTTGATCGGTTCCGTAGGTGAATGTAGTTTTATCGAAGTTATAGGCTGTTTTTTCCAGTTGTTTGTATTGCTCGACCTTTAACTTCCAGGCTGCAATTTCTTGGTTATTTTGCAATGCAATTTCCACTACCTGATTCAATTCCAGGTTGTTGTCCTGTCCCCTGGCGGATAAAAACGGGACAAGCAGAAGCAACATTAACATCGTACTTTTAGACCGGATAAAACGTAATGGAAAAAATTTAACGCCAATCACATTGTAAAAAATTTCAAAAAGCAACGGTAAGGCTATCATTGTAAGCATAGTAGAAGTAACAAGTCCGCCAATAACAACCGTGGCAAGCGGTCGTTGCACTTCGGCACCGGCTCCGGTCGAAACAGCCATTGGAAGGAATCCCAGTGCAGCTGCACCGGCTGTGAGTAAAACCGGCCGTAAGCGTTCTTTTGTTCCTTTCATAATGAGTTCACGCATTGACAACCCTTGATTCTGCAATTCTTTCAGGTGTTCAATTAATACGATCCCATTTAATACGGCAATACCAAAGAGAGCGATAAATCCGACACCGGCTGAAACACTGAAGGGCATACCCCTTAACCACAGAAGAAGCACGCCCCCGACGGTTGCCAGCGGAATTGCTGTAAAAATCATCACTGCATCTTTCAACGATTTAAAGGCAAAATGCAGGAAAATAAATATCAACAACAAAGCTACAGGAACAGCAAGCATCAGACGCCTGGTGGCATTATGCAGGTTTTCAAATTGTCCGCCATATTCTATATAATTTCCGGGAGCCAGGTTGATATTCCCATCAATTCTGTTTTGAATATCTTCAACGACCGATTGTAAGTCCCTGTTTCGGACATTTACACTGACAACCACCCTGCGGTGCGTATTTTCTCTCGAAATTTTGGCCGGGCCTTCCGTATAACTGATATCGGCAAGTTCAGTCAGGGGAACCTGCAATCCGCTCGGTAATGGAACCTGAAGATTTTGTATATACTGAATGTCTGTACGATACTGTTTGTCAAAACGCATTACAAGGTCAAACCGTTTCTCACCTTCAAAAACAACCCCGCTTTTTTGCCCTCCAAAAGCTGCCGACAAATAGGAATTTAATGTATTTATGTCGAGCCCGTAATAAGCAACCTTATTTCTGTTGTAACTTACTTTAATCTGGGGCAATCCTGATGTTTTTTCCAATATTATATCACTTGCACCGGGTATGTCTGAAATTAAATTCTTTATTTCAATCGCTTTTTGATTTATATATTCCAGGTCTTCGCCAAATACTTTAACGGCAATATCTGATCTTACACCGGTTATCAGTTCATTAAAACGCATTTCAATAGGTTGGGTAAACTCATATTCAATCCCCGGAATGATCATCAGGGCCTCTTTAAATTTGTCGGCAAGTTCTTCCTTATCTTCGGCAGCTTTCCAATCTGTTTTTGGTTTTAATTTTATGATCATGTCAATTTCTTCCATCGACATGGGGTCGGTAGGAACCTCGGCGGCACCTATCCTCGATACAATTTGTTCCACTTCATCCGGGAATTTTGTGATCAGTATATTCTCCATTTTTGTGGTGATCTCAATTGTTTTGGTCAACGATGTGCCGGTTTTCAATACCGGTTGTATGACATAATCACCTTCATCCAATGTCGGAACAAATTCACCCCCCATCCGCGAAAATAATATTCCGGTTAATATCAGGGATGCGACTGCCAATCCCAGCACGATGCGTTTGTGCCCGCACGACCATTTAATAACCGGATAATATGAATTGTATGCTATTCGCATGATCCAGTCCGAAATTTTCTTTTTCCCGGGTTTGTCGGGTTTCAAAAAAAGCGAAGAAGCAACCGGAAGCCAGGTCAACCCCAGTATCATAGCCCCTAATATTGCAAAAGAGAATGACAGGGCCATGGGACGAAACATTTTTCCTTCCACACCGCTTAAGGATAGAATGGGTATGAAGACGATCAAAATAATGATCTGACCAAAAATGGCTGATTTCATCATTTTTGAAGACCCTTCCAGGGCAATTGTGTCCATCAGCGATTGCCTTTCATCGCCAGTTTTATCTGCAATACTTTCTTTAAGGGTCATGATCCTGAGGGCAATAAACTCAACAATAATGACCGCTCCATCTATGATAATTCCAAAATCGAGCGCCCCAAGGCTCATTAAATTCGCATCAATGCCAAAAATATACATCATGGATATGGTGAAAAGCAATGCCAGCGGTATCATAGAGCCAATAACCAGTGCTGATCGAATATTGCCCAGGAGCAAAAATACCGCGATAATAACTATCAACGCTCCCAGTAAAAGGTTCTCCAAAACGGTTAATGAAGTTTTTGAAATCAGTTCGCTTCTCTCCAGGATCGGATTTATAAAAACACCTTCCGGCAGATTCGCCTGGATACCGGCAACGCGATCTTTCACTTCTTTGATGACCTCTTTGGAATTGGCATCTTTTAGCATCATTATTTGTCCCAGCACCGTTTCACCTTTACCATTAGCAGTAATGGCACCATACCTGTTGGCAAAACCAAATTGCACGGTTGCAATATCTTTTATTAATACCGGAATGTCGGCATTTCTCTTAACCACAATCATTTCAATGTCTTCCAATGACGTTATCTGGCCATCGCCCCTGATAAAATAACTTTGATTGGTTTTTTCAATATAGGCTCCGCCGGATATGTTATTGTTCGCTTCGAGCGCACTGAACACATCCATTATCGTGATGTTAAGACTTTTTATCCGGGATGGATTTATGGCAACCTCATATTGTTTTAAATAACCTCCCCAACTATTGATTTCAACGACGCCATTTATACCTGACAATCGGCGTTTAACGATCCAGTCCTGTATGGTTCTTAATTCCATCGCACTGTACCGGTCTTCGTATCCCGGTTTTACATCAATGATATACTGATATATTTCACCCAATCCGGTTGAGATGGGTCCCATGTCAGGAGCGCCGTATATTTCGGGAATATTAGCCGAAGCACTTTTTATTTTTTCTGAAATTAATTGCCGGGGAAGATAGGTACCGATCCTGTCATCAAAAACGATTGTAACCAGGGATATGCCAAATTTTGAAATGGACCGGATTTCTTTTACACCCGGAAGGTTGGCCATTTCCATTTCAACAGGTGCTGTAATGAATTGCTCAATTTCCTGAGTTGAAAGATTCCCTGAAGTAGTAATGATCTGTACCTGGTTATTTGTAATATCGGGGACTGAACCGACTGGTATATTCAACACGGCAAACGTCCCGAATGCGGCAATTGTCAGGGTAAAAAGAATTACAATTAATTTATTTCTGATACTAAAATCGATTATTTTTTCAAGCATGATACATTAGGGTCTGAATTTTTAGAAAAATTTAGACTAAAAGGTAATAAAAAAATTCTACAGTATTAATAATAAACTGTGTGGACTTTTTAGTTTTTATGAAGTCAGGTCGTGGCCATCCATCAGAACGTGGCTACTTTATCCTGGAATAGGGTTCAAAATCCTCACCATATTCCCTGGCTACGCTCAAATGGCGAATAAAAACCATGGCGGCCATTTATGGGCAGGGAGTTGAAATTATTATTCCATTGTGACATCTGCATTTCAACTCCTATTGAAAAACTTCCGAATGTATACGTAGATCCAATAGTGTAACTGCTATTTGGAAGCGTATTAAACGGAGAAGCGTTTGTGAGCCGTTTTATTCCTGCCCCATATAAAGTCAACCTGGAATTTACATGGTAGTTAGCTGACCCGAATAAAGATATTTCATTAAATGCTCCATTCATTGATCCTTCAAGGGTGGGCATCTGTAAATCAGAATAAAAACGTCCGGCAATAATTCCGGCATTAAAGGACAAATGTGGAGACACCGGAACCGATAAAGAAGGGGAAATGGTAAAACCGGTAACACTTCCATAACGAGGAATAAACATAAAAGAACTTCCAACAGAATAGACAATTTTGGGTTTTAATTTTAGTTGTTGGGAGTTATTCAACCCAAGGGTATCCCGGTAACTAATTCCTTGCGGGAAAGCCCGGCCTGATAACAGGGAAATCAGGATAACAATTAAGCTTATATTGAATTTAGTTACAGACATGCTATAAGGATACTCAATTAAAATAATCAGGTAAAATTAATTAAAAATAAAACAGGATGCCAACAGCCTGCCCCTTTAAATATTGATCATGACTGTCAGGAAAGCCGACCTGCCATACCCGTTTATCCCGGAGCCATGATACCTGTAATCTGTATTGAACAGGTTTACCAGGTTGAGGTCGAATTGGATACACCGCAACGAATAACCGGCATTCACATTAAAAGTATTCCAGCCCGGGGTGCCCCCGGAAGGGATACGGTTATCGTCCTTATCCCCCTGGGCCAGGCGGTCCTGCTTCGCGGCAGCCATCCATTCAAGATTAAACCACCAGCTTTTAAGGGAATATTCGAGTGCCAGCCGGCCAAAAAGGGGGGGGATCCTTCGCACCGGTTCATCTCTTGTAATATTTTGTCCATAGGTATAATTCAGGTTACCTGAAAGTAACCAGGAGCGATTAAAGGCGAATTCCCAGGCTGTTTCTGCACCCTGAATATAGGCACGTTCAACATTTTCTTTCTGATAGACCGGGTACCCTTCAATGCTGTCTCCGGGCACCTTATTCCGTACAATCAGGTTGTACAGTTCATTGCGGTATACATATATTTCGCCTTTGAGGTTGCGACCCTTGTATTTGTATCCAAGCTGATACTGAAGGGAATGCTCAGGCTTAAGATCAAAATTCGGTGTTTCGTATCTGAAATCAACAATACCCAGGGTGCCCAGGTCATCAATATTTGGTGCCCTGAAACCTGTGTTCAATGAAACAAACAGAATCGATTTCTTATTCAGCTTCCTGAGAAAGCCCAGATTTCCAACAAAAGCGGAAGGGGTGAGCCGGGTATTCCCTAAGGTTTCATCGGTTACGTTAATTATAAATGTGTTAAACCGCACACCCGCTGTAACATTCCAATCCTGAAGATCAACTGTGTGTAAACTAAAGGCAGCCATGCTGGTCATATTGGCACCATCGGGATATAACCCCCGTTTGGAATCAGCTTCATTAATTGACAGATCTGTATCAGTTCGTATACTTTTAACGAGGTCATTGTATACTTCCACACCGCTGTTTGCCGACCAGGCATATCCCTTTTTGGTAAATACCTCAGCTGAAAATCCTGATGAATACACCTTATCATTTTCAGTCCGTAAGACGGATGATCCGTTTTTACGAAGTTCCCTGCCTTCTTCGCTATTCTGGAAGGAGGCTGTGAGCGATACAGATTTCAATACGTCTGCGTTAACCTTATGATTAAATTTCATGTAGGCCAGGTTGCGGTTTTGGGGATCCATCTTGTTAACGGCATAGTTTTCCAGTACAACCTTATGGTATACCGGGACGTCATTTTGATTCACACTCTGAAAAGACATTGTAAGATCGGAAGACGGAGACAGCAATATCTTCCCTTTCAGATCGAAATCAAATTCGTTGTAGCCTGTCGGGATTTGCCTGCCGGTGGTGTCACCCCCAACCAGGTCGCCATAATTCCGCCATGTGGCGCCTACCCTGAAAGCCACTTTTTTATTACTGTAATTTACTGCACCTCTCAAACTTTGTTCCATTCCCTGTGTACCAATCCTTGTAAGGAAATCACCGCCCCAGGCTGGTTTTTCGGCAATCACCGGGTCATAACTGAAAGTCTGGATGGTCCCTCCGATTGCATCCGACCCATATTGGACCGAACCGCTGCCGCGCAGGACTTCGATTTTTTCAATTCCAAAAATATCGATCGTATTAAAATACTGATTGGGTCCATAACGGGTTGTTGCGTTGCTGAGCCTGATGCCGTCAACAAGCAGGAGGGTCTGGTTCCCGGTCACTCCGCGCAGAAAAGGAGAACCTCCGCCGTGATTGGTCTTCTGAACAAATACTCCCGGTGAAAGCCTGAGTGCCGCGGGGGCATTCACCGGCCGGAATTTCTGAATTGTTTTTTTGTCAACAAGGTTTATCGCTTCAGGTGTTTTAAGCTGTACCGATCCGTATCGGTTTGCAGAGATCACCACCTCATCGAGTGTTTGTGATTCCGGGGAATTCAATCCCTGAAGAGAGTCGGTTTCCTGGGCAACAACCAGAACTGTAAATGATGAAAAAAATAGGGAAATCAGTAATTTATCAACAAGATCCATCCGCGAAAATCTTTACAATATCCCGTCGGGGTGGCAGGTCCCACCCCGACGAGCGTCAAATTAAAATTTTACTTCATCATGTGTGATAACCTGGGGAAGTTCGTAAATTTCCTTTACCCTGCCCGGAGGGTTATCATGTTTTATAAAGCTTCCCCAAACCATAAACCAGGCGAATGCGGGCTGTACTTTCAGCATCTCGGGTTTGGGAAGCTGGCCGCATTCTCCCAGGGCAATAAGCTTACCTTTGGCGAGATCGAGCAATTCGTTATAATCCTTTTGTTCATAGTCGAGGTGATATACATCAGTTGCCAGAACATCGACATACTCATGTCCGGGATAAAAATCAGCATAGGAATATGCCTGATCAAAGGGGAGATCACGAGGGGCGTTGGCATTCCACACCCACAGGAGGTTGTTTAGCTTATGATAGTTCACATAGCGGTCATACATCATTTTCCATAGCTTCTGGTACCCATCAGGTCCTTTTTTATCACCCCACCAGAACCATACGCCATTCATTTCATGGTATGGCCTCCAAAGCACGGGTACATTCGCATCCTGCAACTGTTTCAGATAGGAAGCGATTTTATCCACCTGGGCTTCCCACCTCTTGTTTAATCCGCTGCCGGGTGTGGTAAGTTCTTTCCACTGGGCGTCGTCAAGTTCAGCCTGTATACTTTCTTTCCATCCGTAAGGAGGGTCGTCGGTTGGGCGGCCGGCATGCCACATCATCGTTACAATAAAGCCATCGTTGTATTTCTTTATGGCCTCCTTTACAATTTCGGGTCCGAAATCCTGGTTTCCGTGCAAAATAAAATCGATACCCCACACGGCAGGATATTTGCCGGTCATGGACTTAACCGTATCCATCCACTGGTCGAAGCGGGGAGGGTAATTGTGCTGGCCTGCCAGGGTTTTGCTGCCGTTTAAACTGTACAGGTAGGCAAGGAGCTTTTTGGCCTCGGGTGTAGCATTTTTATTCGCAGGATTGCCTTGCGAAAAGGCATTTATGCTAAAAAGCAATAATACAAGAATGGCTATGTTTTTCATGGTTTTGAGGGGTATTTTTTATCCCCGAAAAGGTAGGCAAAAGGATAGAATAATACAACAAAACCTGTTTCTGAAATGTTTAACAAGCAGTTAAGTGTTAAATTTGCATAAGTCACATAAAACATTAGAATGTTTTATGGGCATCTGACCAAACCTTAGGATTATGAAAGTTCTTATAACAGGTTCGTCCGGATATCTGGGTACCCTGCTTACAAATTATCTCACTTCAAAAAAAATACCGGTTACAGGCATTGGCCTCAAAAAAAATCCAACCATTGCCGAGGGTGAATATTTCACATACTACTCCTGTGATGTGGCTGACAAAGCAAAGCTTGCGTCTGTATTCACGGAGGAGCTGCCCACCCACGTTATTCACCTGGCCAGTACTTTTAATAAGGTACGTGACCGTAAACGCGAATATTCTGTTGATATCGGGGGATCTAAAAATATACTTGAAATTTCAGACAGCACACCTTCGGTACGGCAATTGATTTATTCGAGTTCTGCGGTTGCCTATGGCGGTCAGCGTACCAATCCCGAATGGATACCGGAGACCTATCCGCTAAGTCCGGGGAAATACAGGTACGGCCTTAACAAAAGCATAGTGGAGGAATTGTTTTCCTCCTCTTTGGTGCGGAAGGATTTGCATGTTTTGTTGCTGAGAATTTGCCAGGTTACAGGCCCTTCCGACTCCAACGACAGAAATTTCCTGAAGCTGTTGATTAAATCACCGGTTTTGCCCCGAATAAGCATGAATAATAAAATCCAGCTTTTATATGAGACTGACTTCCTGGCACTGATGGAAAAGATCCTGCATGATGATGAAATTGAAGGAACATTTAATATGGCCCCGGATGATTATGCCAGTATTATTGAGCTTGCCCCCGACAAAATTTATCTTCCTGTTCCAGTCTCGTTCATTTCCGGATTGTTATGGGTGTTATGGAATATGCGGTTATTGAATCTCCAGTCCGCATCGGTAAACAATGGCATTTTCCCGATCATTATTGACCCGGCAAAACTCATGAAACGATATGATTATAAATTCAGGTATACCACTTTAGAGGCATTTTCAGAAGCTATGTTAAATGACAAGACGGAAGTGGCAGCTTTCAGTATGCGGGACAGCTGACCTGGTTGCGGCAGATTTTATAACCCAGCGACAGCTGATGGGATCCATAATGGTGAAACTGGGTGCCGTTAATATCGCAGTTATAGTTATAGAGGAAATTCCAATTATTCCATTCATAACCAATAAAAATCAAGGCATTCTGTCCTGAGAATTCAAATTTACCGGCATATTTCCGAAGGGTTATTCCGGCCCTGATGTGGTTGTCAAAAAGCATCATACCAGATAGATCAAATTGAGATACATCGATACCGATGCTTGCCTGAAAAGAGGTTTGTATTCGCGCGGGCAGGGTCCGGTTATCAAATAAGTATCCACCCTGCAGGGACAAAGAATACCTGTCTGCGCCATATCCTGTCCCCAGGGTATTGTTTACAGGCAAAAGGTTGTAGAGTGCAATCCCGGCAAAATAGGTTTCATTATACAAATAAATTCCGGCTGATGCATTATAGGCAGTTTCCCGGATTATTCCACCAGACACTCCGGGATCGAAGACCGGGGTAAAACCGCTCTCATCGAGCCGGCGTTCATCGAAATTGCCTGAGAGGCCCGCGCTAAGCCAGTTCCTCCCGGTACGGCCAATCATCATATGAAAGGAATACAAAAATTCACCTCCCAGGCTTTTTGATGGACCGTTGCTATCCCGGATGAGGTTTACGCCCAGTCCGTATTTTTTATTTTTTAGAAAACCGGTGCCTTTCTGAATACTTAAAGATTGTGTATTTGGCGCATTTTCAATACCTGTCCACTGGTGCATATCAGTCACATTGATCAGGTAGCAGTCTGAGAGTCCGGTAGCCGCGGGATTGGCGAAATTTGGATTAAAGGGATAAAGATTATAACGCGCCAATGGCTGGGCATTCATTGCCTGCGTTGAAATAACCAGGAACATCAAAAAAATCCATCTCATCCGCTAACGTTTTATGGTAACAGGGCCCTTATACGGTTTATCCATACCAGGTACCTCAATGATATACCAGTAAGTGCCGGTTGGCAAATCGCGGCCTTGTGATCTGCCATCCCATCCACCTTCATGGGCTTTGTATTTTGCAAGCAGATTGCCAAACCTGTCGAACACTTTAATAGTGGCCCCCGGTTCAGTTGCCAGGAAGGGAATTTCCCAGTTGTCATTATACCCGTCTGCATTGGGGGTGAAAAAATTGGGTATACCGATATCAATGATCACTTCGAGCTCATCTGTAGCCTTGCACCCGTATTGATTGGTGACCGTAAGTGTATATACCCCGGCCTGGTTAACCTGAATAGTTTGGGTTGCGGCCCCGGTCGACCATTGGTAGGCCGACCATGTACTGTCGGGAGACAATTCAATGGAGGTGCCCGCGGCAATCAATGTATCATTTCCGAGTTCCATAGCGGCACTGTCGAGTACTGTTATATTGCGGCAATAGCTTTCCTGGTTTGGCTGCCCCTCATCAATGATGAGGTTAATGTTGTATACGCCAGGTGCGTTGTACGTAACTCCGGGAGGATTTCTTTCAGCTGATGAAGGAGGGCTCGCATTATTGCAGCCCGGAAAATACAATCGGGTGATCGTTGAATTGTCAATGTTGGCGACAAAAGCATACAGGGTATCTCCAACACGAAAAATATCAGATATTCCCTGGGGGTTAAACAAATTGCCGGTAGTGCCCATCGAGGTATATTCCGGCGGGTTATCCAGGCCATCGTTAAATACCATCCTGACAATATCATTAAAACGGTTCAATACAAACCCATAGGTGTTTTCACAATCGCGAATTATGGTCAGGTCAAAAGGATAATATAAAACCGAATTATCCCCTATAGAAGTTGCGGATGGATTGGACATCAGTGAACCACCAAAATCGAGACGGGTAATTTCGTGGCTTCCGTAATTTGAGACAAACATATACCAGTTGCCATTGTCATTTATCGGCAAAATGCCGCAGGGGTGATCGAAACCGCCTATGTTTCCCAGGTTTGTCATGGTGGGTGTATTTGACAGGGATGATCCGAAATCAAATCGAACAAGGGTGCTCGTATTGTAGTTTACGGTGAACCCGATCCAATAACCGCCTTCGCGGGTGATGTATAGATCCTCAGGATAATCCAGGCAATTGGTTGTATTTCCTAAATTGGTGATGGCCGGGGAGTTGTTGGCCAATGAATTGCCAAAATCCAGGCGGATGAATGCCGATTCCTCCCGCTGACCTCCCACAACAAATACATACCAGTGATTACCATCCTGTACAACCTGTATTCCCTGGGTATGACGCGGTATAATGCCTCCGAAGTTTCCCATATTTTGCGATATGGGTTCGTTCAAAAAATTACTGCCGTAGGAATTTCGGACCAGGGTGCCATCGGTATGGTTTGTGACAAAGGCAAAATAATTGCCGTTATCCGTGGCAAAATCTATAAAGGCTGGGCCATTCAAGGTGCCCGGATTAGGGATGTTTTCCCCGGCCGGGTCGTAAATCAGGTTGCCGGAGCAAAAATTCCAGTAATAGGTCTGTGCATCCCGTGAGAGATTTTCAATGATGAGCGTATCATCGATGCAAATTGTATCAGGTATTGAAAAGCCAGCCTGGCCATAGGAATACCCCGGGAGGAACAGCAGGAAAAACCACAGGAGATTTACCCGGCCGGATTTAAAGGATGATATTTTTAAGAGCGCCACTGCCATCTCCGGGTAAATCAATCGTAAATCGTAAATCGTAAATCGTAAATCGTAAATTCTACTAATTATTGATCTTCGTCAATCTGCCTGTAAAAATCACCACAGGTGCACCGGCATATTCCTGTCCGGAAACCAAGTAAATATAGCTTCCTGCAGGCAAATCCGTGCATCTCCACTGTACCGAGTTCACTCCATTTCCTGAAGGAAGGTTATCAATTTCCAACCTGAGCATTCCGTTCAGATCAAAAACTTTTAATGTCATGCCGGAGTATTCTTTGTCGAGCGTATATTCAAAGTTTACGTCATCCGCGAACGGCATGGGGAACACCGAAAGGTTTTTGCCCTGTGTGCCGGGTTCTTCAACTCCGGTGACATTATAACCTGTTTTAATTGTATTGTTCATTTCCGTGATCTCAACAAATTTGTATCCGTCATCCACGATGGCAATAAATTCGATTGATTTATCCGTTGCCGGAAGTTCATAAATACCCGAAAGATCGATTTGCTGTCCGGGGACGAAATTTTCTACCCGGATCTCTGCAATCGGAAATTCATACGTACCGCCACCAATAATCGGGTAGATTCTGAACCACACATCCTTGCCGATGATTCCCCTGTTCCCTGCTGTTGCATCGATCCGGACCTGACCGTTCCCCATATCGTTAAAGGATATGTAGGTTGTTTCAAAATCATACAGATCGAGCAATACCTTGTTTGTATCCGTAAATTGGAAAGACAGGTTGACCAGTGTGCCCTCAAAATCGATCCTTGATTGTTCTATCAGTGTGCGGATATCAATACCCTCGGGCAATTCATCGGGTTTCAGCACAAATGGTAAAAGCTGTTCTTTTCTTTCCCCCGGAATAATATCTCCAAGATTAACTGAGAGCAATCCGTTGGCGAATGAACAGTTGGCATCCAGACTGTCGGTCAAAACCTGGTAAAAGGGGCCGGGAAATATTCTGACAAGGGTATTGGATGATATATCAGAACCCGTATTTTTTGCAGTCAGCAATGTTTTTACGTACAGATCCTGCTCAGGTTCATAGGTTATGGTATCGGTAACCCTGACACCATTCACGCTGTAAATCGAATTTTGGATCCGTATACGTGGCCCGACCGGTTTTACAAGCAAGTGATCTGAAGCCACTGCCTTTGCACCCTCGGAAGTCGTGTAATTTAAATGCTGCCCGTCAGTCAGTCTCAGGATGTCGGCAGTGGTATTGTAGCTGTCAACAGTTCCTTCCTGCAAAATAACCAGTTGGGTGGTATCCGGCTTTGGAAAAGATGTAAACCGGCTCAGATCGATCTTTCCGTCGGCACTGGCCTGCAATGTTCCCGGAATACCTGCAAAATCGGCTTTTCCAAAATCGCTGACCGACCATTTAATCCTGCCGGTAGGCACAAATTTGTCGGTTAATTTCACATCAAGCGATTTCAGAGCAGATTGGGCGAGAATGATCTTTTCAAATTCCTGAATGGTACCTGAGGAATTTTTGTCGGCTATACAGAACATTGCATCGGGTACGGCATAGGAAACCGAACCATGGCCGGTGCCTGAATAGTGTTTTCTGGTGCCGGACAATGTGAATGAGATATCATAAAGACCATTTTTGAGTGCGGGATCAATTTTTACAAGAAAAACAAAGTAGGCTCTCCTCGTAGGCTGCATAAGGTTCAGTGTATTTCCCATCTTAATGAGGACTTCCCCTTCGGGCTGGTTAAATCGCCATCCGGTGGTAAATGTTCCGGGCTGGTCGCCTTTTACAATTTCCCCGGTACCTGTATTGTATTGTGATGGAACGAGCGGACGGGGATAGGCCACGTAACTAAGTTCTATCGAGGAATTGCCAAGTTCCGCAGACAGCATGGGAGTAACGGTTGTATTGATCCAGTTATCCTCCGTGCTGTTGTTCACTTCAACCCGGACCTCCATGAAGGTACCTGTTACCTGTTTCGGATATCCTGCCAGATCGGGGTTTCCGGCATCGGCATTGGGTATCAGGGTCAGTGTATGGTGATCAAAACCCGGATCGAGAATTGCGGGCATGGATACCGATGGATCAACCAGGCCGCAGGGATCTTTGGCACCCGCGAAAGTGGTTATTGTTGTTTCGCCATAGCCATAGGAAATATGATACGGGTCGAAATTCACATCGAAATGGTGTGGCTCGTTTGTATCTGCCACGCTATGTTTCAGGTAAACCGTGTCAATTCCATAATATACAGTTTCGGGAATAACCTGAGATGTAACCGACAAATCGGTTCCTTCCGCAAATCCTGAAAGTACGTGGGAGAATATTACCCATGGCGAGCCGCCGAATATCTCTTCCGCGACAAGCACTCCGCCCTTGCTGATTTCAATAGCCCCTTCGCGGCCCTTGCCCGTGTAATTTGCCAGGATCTGTATATGCGTCTTTCCCAGATCTTCAAAATAGTCATCGCCGTACGTGCCATCTGCTCCATCATACCATCCCGAATTTACCTGACCATAAATGTCATCCTGGAATGGCGTTGCAGGATAAGCTGCCCATGCTTCACCGTCATCAGGCATAAATGCATCATGGAGAAAACCGGTTTCCGATTGGAACCTGTCGCCCCTGTCATCCATCCAATCGTCCCTGCCGTCAAAGTCATTATCATCGAGGGCCGGTGGTATCAGCAACTGAGGTATATATACCTGGTATTCAAATGGGGTTTCCCATATTTCCACGGAATTCCGCGTATTGGGATTATCGATCCATTTTTTGAAAGGCATGCCGTCAATATTTACAATGGAATCCGTATTAAAGGATCCGTCGGCATTTTTAGGAAGCGCAATGCTGTAACCGCCCATTCCTTTGGGAATGGCATAAACGAAATATCCAAAAACCCCGTCACCCAGGTTTTCAATTCCATCCAGGGTTTCTGAGGGATCATTATAATCCACATCATGACCAACATTCCGGATCCAGTAATAGGTGTATTCCGTGGATGCATCCATATCGAACAGGAGGGTTGCCTTGCCATGTTCCGGGAGCTTTTGAACTTCCAGCCCTAAAGAATCGATGATCCTGTAATTATTTGAAAGGTATTCAAACTGAAGCGGGTTTGGCAGGGGTGCCCAATACGCATAGGTGGTGCGGATGGGGGTAATTTTGTCCTCGCCAAATACTGTTGAATAGTCGATTTTTGAATACAGCGACTGCTCCGGAGTATAATGTGTCATGTCAATTTCCTCCCCGCCAAGTGAAAGCACGGCCAGGAATTCGCGGTGCGGTTGCGGGCATGTTCCTATTACACTGTCCGTCGGAAGAGGTCGGTAATTCACATCAGCGGTATCGATAAACGTAAATCCTTCGTAGTTGTTGATCCGCTGGTGTATCAGTTGCTTCCAGATCACTTTATCATGGGCATCTTTTTCCATCCAGTGTTCCCATGAAGTATTTCCCAGGTCCGCTGAATTGATGTCCTCAGTATTGGGGTAGAACATACCGGGATAAGGTTCCTGGATCGAATCATGCGCATATCCGACACCGGCAGCCAGGGGTACAAGGTCCGGAGGGTCAACCCAGATTTCATAGCTGCAGTAAGGATCGTGATACTCATAGCCTTCTACCCTGCCGATATCCCAGGTTACTTTCCACACCCTGATCTTGTCTCCGGGCTCTTCCACATCAACGTGGCCATCACCGTCATTGTCAACGGCAATGCTGCCGTCATGGTCAATGTCTTCATATATAATGCTGTTGTCCCCGGTGCGCAGGTAGTTCCAAGGATTGGCCCAATATACTTCCTCTTCGGTAAGACGGTATCCTTTTGGAAAAATCGAAGCCGTATCCAGCCATGCATCAGGATGACCATCGGAATCCATATCGAATTCCGGACTGGTTTGGACGTTGCTGCCGCGCAATACATCCACAAATTTTCCTCCTGGCGTTTTCAGGATAGGAATATTAATCGACCCGTCGCTCCAATAAAACGGAACATCTTTTGGAATATACTGGGAATAAACAGTATTTAATGCAGGTGAACGTGATTTGTTCTCCATGATCATGAATACTTTGAAAGGCTGGTAATCGAGATATAAGAAGTTTTTCCAGTTCACATCAGTATCAGCAAAAATAGAAGCGCTGAACAGGAGGTCCGCGTAATCCTTATCGTTTGAATAGGTGTATTTGTAACTGTCCAGGGAGTAACTGGTCCGCGAAGACGAAACAGATATCAGCGTGCCCTTGCTGATATACTTATCCACATCTTCGTGGATTTCGTCATCGATATCAGGTGTTACTACAGTATAGGTTATCAGTTTCTCCGAATAGGGAGGTACTGTGATATTTGAAAAGGATATCCGGTTACCCGACCGCGAATAACTATCCCCTGAAGTTACACCGAGAAAAAGAAAGTAGGGTTTTATATTTTCCTCCAGCAAAATACCGGATACAGGCTGTCCCGAAAGATTCCGTACCCTGACTTCAACAATAAATGTGTCCACCCTGTCATAAGATACTGCATTGTCGCCCGTCGCCATAGGTCCGATAAGGTCATTCCGGACTTTGCGTGTAACATCTGCTTCAGTAGTGAACGCGGATAGAATAGCGGTCATGGTCCAGCTGATCTGCATACTTTTGGTGTCAGCATCTGCTAAACCGTTTACAGTAGGCAGACCGGTATTGCAAATGATCCTGCTTCCGGATGTGTAGGCGGGTTTCAGCATAAAAATACAGGGATTTCCTGTAGCGGCGATATTGGCGACTGTATTGATGCGTGAAGAATTCACAACAGGAAACCGTGATCCGTATAATTTGCTGTCCGCGGCGTTAAATCCAAGGTTCAGCGCGGCGATAGATGAGGCTTCTGTAACACCGGCAAGACCTCCGTTGGGTGAAGCGGGGTAGGATATTGCACCGTTTTCAAGATAACCGGCCTTCTGCAGGAAGTATATCCCGTTTCCTTCGGCATAAATGCTTCCTCCGCGGGTTGTATAAGCCCTGATACTGGCGGAAAGTCCGGGAGTAACTGAAAAAATGCTATCGGCATAAAAAGTATAATTTGAATCCCTGGCAGCAAAAGCCGGGATGATCAGCAATTCGGTATTGGCATCTAGTCCCTTTTCTGTGAGAGTATCTTCATTTACAGTATAAGAAATGCCGTCCATAAGGTTCTCGGAAAAGAGCCTTTCAAAATACATGGCCTCCCAGGTGAGGGTAACACCACTGCTTTTGTATTTGCTTTTGAAAATGGCAATGCGTTTGGGGTGTTTTTTGAATTGTATGGATGTCTGGTTTTGGGTACTTATAGTATAATGGTTGTAGGGAGTGCCCGTGAGGTGTTCATAACCCGGGGGCAATTCGCCCGGGAAAACGATTTTTCCCTTGTCGGTACCACTTGTAATCCAGTAAATCGAATGTTCGCCATATGCCGGGAACAATTCATTATCCCAGCTGGCTGTGCCATCCCGGTAATTATCCGATGATTTTTCGAGTACGAGCCGGTAGGCTTTTAAGAGTTGTTTCTGATCATTTCCGGAACTAATGAGAATTCCTTGCTGGGCCTGAAGTAAGAAAGGAAGGAAAAAATATAACGCGCAGGCAACCAGTAGACGAGGTCTGGTGAGAATTAACATGTCTGATAAACAATTGGTTAGTAGTAAATAAATCTATAACGTGACAAAGTATGTATACGTAATTATTACATACGGGTTATAAATATAGAGGAAAGTTTTGATTTAATTCAAGGGCGCCGTCGGCGCCTTAAATTATTTGTTGATTTGTTGATTTATTGATTACGTTCATTCCACCACATTTTTGAAACATGAAATCAAAAAGGAAAAGATAACCATACCCAGGAATTTCGAAGAAACGCAACCCGTTCAACCCGACAGGGCTCCCAAGTCAATTCCTTTTTCAAGAACCGGGGTAAACAGGTCTCCAACCTTTTTGATCCTGTCCATAAGGAGTCAGCTGAAAACATTGTTGAATCCGGGTTGTTAATCTTGGGTTGTATTATTTACCCTGATACTAACCCTAATAAACAAACTATGAAAATTCCTACAGAACCCATCGGAAGTATTCCACGCCACCCTGAACTGATTGAGGCCATTACTTCTCAATCAGATAAAAATAATCTGGAGGCTTTATTTGACAAGGCAGTTCGTGAAACGGTGGATCTTTTTGAGAAAACCGGCTCCCCGGTAATTACCGACGGCGAGCAGTCGAAAGCAAGCTTTGTAACGTACCCCTTACATGGGTCATCCAACCTGACGGATAAAGGGATGAAAATTAATTTTGCTGACGGCCATTTCAGGCAACTACCCCTGTTGAAACAGGGGCCGTTCAGGTATCAGAATTATGCAGAACAATACCTGCTTCGGGCGCAAAAATTTGCCAGATTACCCTTAAAACAGGCCGTAATATCTGCCTCTGCCATCAGTCTTATCTATCCTCCGGACGGGATAAAAGACTATCCCCATGAAGAATTCCTGAAAGATCTTGTCAATGAATGCGAAAAAGACATCCGGCAATGTCTGCGGCGAAATGCTTCGAAAGTGCAGATGGATTTTACCGAGGGAAGGCTTTCCCTAAAGCTTGATCCGTCGGGATCCGTGCTCAGGCAGTTCATAGAATTGAACAACCAGGTTTTTGATCGTTTTACAAAAGAAGAGCAGAAAAAGATCGGGATCCATGTTTGTCCGGGTGCCGATCATGATGCCACTCATAGTGCTGATATTGACTATACTGATTTCCTGCCGATGCTTTTTGACCTGCATGTAGTTAACTTTTATCTTCAGCTGGCCAGCGAACCTGATCATAAAAAAGTGCTGAAAACAATTCAGAAATACCTTAAACCCGATCAGCTTGTATTCATTGGTGTAATTGATGTGAACGACCCACGGGTCGAAACGCCTGAAGAGGTTCGTGACAGGGTGCTTGAAGCCGCGCAGTATATACCGGTGCATCAGTTGGGCACTACTGACGACTGCGGTTTTTCACCCTTCTGTGATGATGTATCCACTACCCGCGAAACGGCTTTTGCTAAGATCCGGTCACGGGTGGAGGGAACTCTGCTGGCGGAGAAGGAACTTGGTTGATAGTTGATTGTTGTTGGTTGATAGAACTACCAACTACTATCAACCATCAACCATCAACCATCAACCATCAACCATCAACCATCAACCATCAACCATCAACCATCAACCATCAACTACTATCAACCATCAACTACCAACTATCAACTAATTATCCTAATATTGCTCCTTAAACGGAATCTTATGGAATACTATTTCAGTAAAGTAATTCAGGCAAAATTTGCCGATGCCATTGAACTTACAAAAAAGGCCCTGGCAACAGAGGGCTTTGGGGTGATCTCAGAAATTGATATGCAGGGAAAATTGAAGGAAAAACTGGGTGTGGAGTATAAGAAGTATACAATTCTCGGCGCCTGCAATCCGGCCTTTGCATATAAAGCACTGCAAATCGAAGAAAGAATCGGAACCATGCTTCCCTGCAATGTGGTTGTCATCGACCGGGAGGATGGCACCACGGAGGTGGCAGCCGTGCATCCGATCGCATCCATGATGGCCGTCCAGAATACCGGGCTGCAGGCTATTGCCAAAGAGGTGACTGACAAGTTGGAGAAAGCGATCAATGCAATATAGCAAGATGCCCAGAATTGTATTCCTGCTTGTTTTTCCATTGCTGTTGCTTCCTTGCCTGTCACAACCGTTGCCGTCAAGCCTGAAACATAACATTGTAATTGATACGGATTGCGGAATTGATGATATGCGGGCCATTAGCATACTACTTGCGGCAAAGGACGTAAGGATCATGGCCATACTTTTATCAGACGGGTCATTGCCCCCGGCTGAAGGATATAAAAAGATAAAACAACTGCTGCACACATTTGGAAAGGATTCGGTGCCTGTTGTAACCGGAATCGCTAATTCCGCAATTAACCCTCCATGGCGCGGTTTTAATGAGCGTATCGTATGGGGCGATTTTCCGGGAAATAGTTCTCCTGAGAAAGGAGCGTCAGAAAAACTCATTGAAATCTCAAACCAGGCTGCTGAAGACTTCACTTTGGTTTGCCTGGGACCATTAACTAACCTTTACGGTTCCATCAGATCCGATTCAGGCCTAGAACGGAAAATAAACCGGGTTATCTGGTACAATGAGACGACGAACCCGATGAAAGGATTCAATTACGAATGCGATAAAAAGGCAGCTGATGAAGTCATGAAGTCAACTATGAAGGTCATCATGATCTCCAATTTGCGAAAGCCGGAAATGGCATTTGACACTGCTTTATATAATTTGTCTTGTGAATCTCAAACTACCCTGTCCGGTTGCTTTGCTGCAGTTCATTCCCGGGCTGAGGTAAAGGCAAAATTACTGGAGGGGCATTTCAGGCTTGCCGATGAGTTGGTTTCCATTTACCTGCTTAACCCAGAGTTATTCGATATCAATATAAATCCGGAAAATATACATCTCCGATATAACCGGGATTATAATGCTGCCGCTGTGCGGGAAGTGCTGGAGGACATGCTGAGCGGTAACTATTCACGGGGTCAGCATGTAGTTTTTGTGACTTTTCCGGATAGCCGCAAATCTTTTCAGTATGATATCAGGCAGATTATGGATTCGGCCATTTCACGCTACGGGTATGATGAATGGAAGGCCAATATTATGACCGATGAGTTTCATGGTCATCTGGGTGTGTTCTCGATAGTGGGTGCCAAAATGGGTATCAGGGCCAGGGAATTTTTTAATGTTGGTCCCGATGTATTAAAGGTCATGGCCTATGCCGGATCCAAACCGCCCTACAGTTGTTTGATCGATGGCATACAGGTGAGTACCGGGGCTACTCTGGGCATGGGTACCATACAGGTTGCCCGGGACAGCCTGGCCTCACCATCGGCAGTTTTTACCTATAAGGACCGATCCATACAGATAACGCTTAAACCGCAATATTTAAAGCAGGTTAATGATGATATTAAAGAAGGTATAGTCAAATTCGGGCTGATGGATGACGGGTACTGGAAACTTGTACGTCGCAGCGCCTTACGATACTGGCTTGACTGGGACAGAAATACAATATTCACCATACAGGAAATTTAAGGTACATGTCACCTGATATTAGCATTTTGCTTGTTACAGCCGCCTCTATCGGTTTTATTCATACGCTGACCGGTCCGGATCACTATCTTCCATTTATCGTTATGAGCAAGGCGCGTAAGTGGAGCAATCTCAAAACATTGTGGATAACTTTTTTATGTGGGCTCGGCCACG
The DNA here is from genome assembly GCA_041737295.1 of Bacteroidales bacterium. Taxonomy (GTDB): domain Bacteria; phylum Bacteroidota; class Bacteroidia; order Bacteroidales; family UBA10428; genus UBA5072. Next base: position 45,611 of record JBGSSA010000004.1, read on the forward strand.
TCGGAAGTTCGGTTGTTATCGGGCTGATCGGTATCGCTCTTGGCATTGGGGTAAACCGGCTTGTGATACTGGAATCTGTCAGGGGTAACCTGGCGGCCTGGGCTTTTATCATATTTGGATTCGGGTATTTCATCTGGGGATTATGGAAGGTATACAGGAAGAAACCGCACAAACATTTCCATATGCATACGGATTCCCCGGAACATGTTCATTTGCATGAACACAGGCATTCAATTCTCGAAACCCATACCCATAGTCATGCCGCGGTAAAACCCGTTAATCTTACCCCCTGGATCCTATTTACCATATTTGTACTCGGGCCTTGTGAACCGCTTATTCCACTGCTCATGTATCCCGCGGCGAAGACCCATGTTGGGGCGGTTGTGCTGGTGACAGGGGTGTTCGGGCTGACTACAATTCTCACGATGCTTGTAATCGTCCGACTGACCTTACAGGGAATTAATTTTCTTCCCATGAAAATGTTCGAGAAATACATGCATGCCATTGCAGGAGCGGCGATTTGCATAAGCGGCCTGGCCATTGTGTTCCTGGGATTGTGATCAAAACATTCGTGAGCCCGCGTAATTATTTTGCGCTATCTCTTGAACAGCGGCAGAATAAGCATGGTAATCGAAAGGCTTATGATAATTATGATCGTGCTCCAGGCGATTACATTCGTTAATCGCTTATTCACATACCGGCCCATGATCTTTTTATTGTTCACGAGAAGGATCATGCAAACCAGTACAACTGGCAGCATCAATCCATTGATCACCTGTGACCACAGGGAAATGAAAATCAGCGGTGCGTTTGGAATAAGGATGATGACCATGGCCAGTACAAGGATGAAGGTATACAGCACATAGAATTCCCGGGCCTCATCCCATTTTTTATCGATCCCGGCCTCAAATCCAAATGCCTCGCAAACATAAAAAGCAGTTGCGAGGGGAAGTATGGTAGCTGAAAAGACAGATGCCACGAACAGCCCGAATGCAAAAACCTCCGAAGCCAGTGCACCGGCCATTGGTTTCAGCGCCAGGGCGGCATCCTTTGCCTCGTTGATATGTATGCCATTCACATGCAGGGTGGCTGCGCAGGCCACTATAATGAAGAAGGCAACTACTACGGTGGCAATACAACCCACCACGATGTCAATGATCGTATACCTGTAATTTTTCATTTTCAGGCCTTTTTCTATAACGGATGATTGCATATAGAAAAGCATCCAGGGAGCCACGGTTGTGCCGACAATTCCGATGATCATAGCCAGGCTCTGTGCATTCATCGGGAACTCCGGACGGATAATTGCATGGCCGATCTCCGACCAGCGCGGATTCCCCATGAGGGCAGAAACGACATAGGTAAGCAGGGAAACGCTGAATATTAAAAACAGCCTTTCGGCAAATTTATAGGTGCCTTTTACAACCAGTATCCACACAAGGAATCCCATGACGGGTACTGAAATGTACTTGGATATTCCAAAAATTTCCATACTTCCGGCAATCCCGGCAAATTCGGTGGTTGTATTTCCTATATCCGCCAGGTAGAGGCCGCCGAAAAGAAAGAAGGTAATTTTAACCCCTGCATTTTCGCGTATAAGGTCGGCAAGTCCCTTTCCTGTAACAATCCCCATCCTGGCATTCATTTCCTGGATCACAATCAGCACGATAAAGGAAGGGAACAGGGTCCACAGCAGGTTATACCCATATACTGCACCGGCCACTGAATACGTAGTAATTCCACCGGCATCATTGTCAACACTTCCGGTGATGATCCCCGGTCCCAAAATTACAAAAAACAATCCTATGCGACGAAAGATGTGTTTGTGTCTGAGCATGGTTAAAATTTGCTATTTATTTGTTCTGCGTTTATTGATCAGATCTTCCACCACATCATCAATCAACACCATGCCCTGCAGCACGCTGTTGTTATCCACAACGGGGATAGCCAGCATGCTGTATTTTGAAATGACTTCGGCCACTTCGTCCAGTTCCTGGTCGTCAAAAAGGCAAACGGGCGAGGGGCTCATAATCTGTTCAATCCGGCTGTTGGGCTCAGCAACAACCAGGTCGCGCAGGGAAAATGCCGCTATCAGTTCCTCGTGCTCATTCGTGACAAACAGGTTATACAATTCCGAAGCTTCCGGTTTCCTGTTCCTCAACTCACGGATCACGTCTTCAACCGTATTGTTTTGTTTGAAGGACAATACGTCTGTAAACATTATACTACCAACCGTATTTTGCGGATATTCAAGCAATTCTCTGACTTCCTCGGATGAATCGGATTCCATTTCATTCAACAGCAGTTCTGCCTTTTCATCCTCCAGGGCGTCGAGGATATCAGCCACCTCGTCAGCCGGCATTTTCTCCAGTACGTCAGCAACTTTTGCAACCGGGAGCGTCTCGATAAGGTGCAGCTGGGCATCCGGTTCAAGTTCTTCCATAACATCAGCAGCCTGTTCTTCATCGAGTGCTGAAAAGACATCGGCACTGGATTTTTTTCCCAGTTCTTCAATAATATCGGCAAGGTCTGACGGATGCAATGTCTGAAGTTTGGAATAGCTTTTTGACAGTTTAATATTGAGATTAGAAAAGTCGACGGCTTCCACATCTTCCCATAAAATAAACTTGGAAGGCATCGTGATGTGGAAAATGGACAATAGCCATTTAAGCTGTTTGGAAATACCGATCCTGCGCAGCAACCCCTCAATGCCGATATCAACTGCAATGGCGTGGGTGCTCTGGGAAACCGACACGAGCCTGACATCATTAACCCGCACCAGTTTCCGGCCGTTTAAATCGACTATCTGTTTATCGAGAATGATATCGGCCAGGAAAAGTCCTTCATTGATTGTATCGGCAGGCAATTCAACCAGCTGGGTGCATGTTACCTTTAGCTTGCCATGAATCTTATCAACGTCGAAATAATGGAAGTTATAGACCCCGCTCTGTTTTCCTTTCCTGATCCGGATGCCTATAACAACAGGCCGTTCAAAAGTCTGGCTTGCCTGGTGAAACAAAATCAGCAGGTCTTTTACAACGCCAATGACTACACCCCTGGCATCGTAAACCTTTCTTCCGATTATGCGGCTTAAATAAAAAGTTGTAAAAGATGTCATATGCACCCCCTTACTGTTGCTGATACAGGAAGGATGGCATATCAACGGACACGCTACCTTTCTATATCATGATTAATAAATAAATATACTCGCAGGGCCGTCGTCCATTTGAAGATTTTCTTGGTTTGCGAAGCAAAAATAGAAACTTTTTTTATTAGATATCCTCCGGCAGACATTTTATGGCAGGAAAAGATGACGGATTGATGATTTGTATCAGACAGTGAAGGAGTTAAGCCAGTATCAGATCGATGCCTTCGTGATCAAATTCGGTGCGGTAATGACCGGGGAGGTCATTATCTGTTGCAATATGATGGATGTCGCTCAGAAAACAGATGCCGGTGAGTTCGGTCCTTCCGAATTTGCTTGAATCCGAAACGATGAAAACTTCCCTGGATTTGCGGATGATGTGGCTCGAAATTTCCGCCCTGAAGAGGTCCCGGAGGGTAAATCCAGTTTCCCTTGTATAACCGTCAATCCCGATAAATGCCTTGTCATAATTCACCTGGTCAAGGCATATTTTTGTGATCTTTCCTACCAGGCTTTCGCTCTCATGCTGATATACGCCTCCCAGGATGATGATATTAGCCTGCTCATCCCTGCGGAATTGCCTGGCGATATAAACATTTGTTGTAATGATGGTGACCTTTTTCCTTTTGACGAGTTCCCTGGCCAGCAGGGCATTTACTGACCCCGATTCAATGAGGATGGTCTCGCCGTCTTTGACATATTCTGCCAGTTTCCGGGCGATGTTCAGTTTCTTTTCGTAATTTACTCCAAGCCTGTTGGATAAATCGTCTGCATCCTTCAGAACCGCGCCCCCGTGAACCCGCTTTAGGAGTCCTTCAGATTCGAGGTAGTTCAGGTCCTGCCGGATTGTAACCGATGATACGTTAAGGTTCTGGGAGAGTTCCTTCACGGTAGTCTGGTCGTTGCGTTCCAGCAATTCCAGAATTGTATTCTGTCTTTCGCTGATCATGGTTCCAGGGCGAGGGAAGCTGCACCGATAACACCAACATCGGGACCTATCTGTGAAACAACGATCGAAAAAGGATCGAAGATCATATTCCCGGCATATTTATAGAAAGTTCTTTTTATCTGGTTAAGATAAAAATCGCCCCAGCTCATTAATCCACCGCCCAGCACTACCAGGGGCGGATTCAACGCCTGGAAAATGTTATAGATTCCAATCCCGACATACCGGGCGCTGTCCAGGATGATTTCCATTGACAGCGGATCCTCCCGGTCAAGTCCCTGTTTCAGCAATTTGCCATCCACAGTGGCAACATCAAATGAAGGCGGAAGGTCAAGTGTTGTGGTCATGCCGGCTTGCATTTTTTGCCTGAATAAATGCGGAAGAGCCATGCCGCAGGCACAGGCCATCAGGCAGCCCCTGTTGCCACACGTGCAGATGAGTGTACTGTCGGGGTCAATTATGGTATGGCCGAATTCTCCGGCGGTTCCGGTCATTCCCCGGTATAGTTTATTGTTCAGGATAATACCGGCTCCAATGCCGGTGCTTATCGTCAGGAACACCATGCTGTCATATCCTTTTCCGGCCCCAAACCTGAATTCTCCGAATGCCTGGGCATTGGCATCATTATCAAGGATAACAGGGACCTTGAAATTAGCCTGAACGGCATCCCTGAGGGGGTAATTCTTATAGCCTTTCAGGTTTGAAGTGGTAATGATCACGCCATCCCTGAAGCGTATATGTCCGGCACAGCCGATCCCGATCCCCAGCAGGTCGGATTCCTGCAGCTTGTTATGCCGGAGAAGCCGGTTAATTGTATAGGTGATCTGGTCAACCATGAGGCATTCCGGTTTATCCACATGATCACATTCGATACATTTATCAATGATTTGTCCGGATTCCGTTATAAGTGCGGTAGACAACTTGGTACCACCGATGTCAACACCGCAAAGCAGTTTACCCATGGGTCAGAAATTAAAGTGAATGTTCGGTACGTGCAATAATGTCATCCTGCGTGTCGGGTGACAAGGTAGTGAAAAACGCTGAATATCCGGCCACCCGTACGACGAGATCGCGGTATTGTTCAGGGTCGCGCCTGGCCGCCAGCAGGGTCTCCCTCGATACTATGTTGTATTGTACATGCCATCCCTTCAATTCTGTAAAAAAGGTATGGAGGATAGAGATCAGTTTCATTTTGTCAGGGTCGGATTTCAATGAGGCAGGGGACAGCTTCTGGTTGAGCAGCACCCCGCCCATGATCTTTGCCGTTGGCAGTTTGGACACCGATTTAAATACGGCTGTCGGGCCCTTGACGTCGGTTCCCGATGTGGGTGAGCTCCCCTCTGCAACGGGTGTAAAGGCTTTTCTGCCATCAGGAGTGGCCGGGACAACCGAGCCATTCGGCACATTGGCGGAAATACTGGAGGTGCCTGCATAATACCGGCATCCGATCGGGCCCCGGTTATACCGGGTTGTATGGTACTGATCGAGTTCATTGATAAATTGCAGGTAGGCATCTTTCAGCAGGAGGTCCACGTAATCATCATCGTTACCGTATTTAGGGGCAAAATTAAGCAGGAGGTACCGGATCTTTTCCGCTTCTTTTCCTTCAAAATCGCATTCAATGGCATCGATGAGCTGCTGTTTAGAGATCCTCTGCTCCTCAAAAACCAGCTTTTTAATGGCTGCCATAGAGTTTCCAAGATTGGCGATCCCTACCTGCAATCCGGAAATAAAGTCATACTTCGACCCCCCTTCCTTTATAGTTTTTCCGCGGCTGATGCAACTGTCCACGAAAGCGGAACACAGGATATCCGGAACATTTTCTTCAATGGCCGTGTCAACCGCGGTATCAATTTCGATTGTCTTGCGGGCATAATATTTGATCTGCTGACTCCACGCGTTGAACAGATCCTCAAAGGAACCGAAACCGGTAAAATTGCCCAGCCCTTTGTGGAAAGTTTTGCCCGAGGGTTTATCCAGGCCATCATACAGGCAGGCAAGGAAAACGCGCATCATGTTGAGGAAGCTCATGCCTGTGCAGCGGTAGCCCCATTTCCCCGGAACGGCAATTTCAATGCAGCCGATGGCTGAGTATTGCCAGGCATCGGAGGGTTCAACACCCAGTTTAATCAGTTCAGGGATCACAATCTCATCGTTGTTAAAGGCTGGCATGCCGAAACCCTTTTCAATCACCTTCATGCATTCCATCATGAAAGCCTGGGGTATATTCTTATGAAACCTTACAGAAAGGTTGGGTTGTGTTAATTTCATATTCCCTACGGAACGCAGGATCAGGTAACTTAAGTCATTTACCGCATCTGTCCCGTCTTCATTTGTTCCCCCGATTGTTACATTCTGGTACAGGGGTCCGCCGGCTGAAAAACGGGTATGTGACCAGGGCCGTATCTTATTAATTGACAGAAGCCTGATCCATGTATTTTCAAGCAATTCGGTGGCTGATTCCTCTGTCAGGGTGCCCTTCAGGGAATCCGTCCGGTAGAACGGGAAAAGATACTGGTCCATCCGGCCCAGCGAAACGGAATGCCCATTGCTTTCAATTTGCAATACAAGCTGCACGAAATATACAAGTTGCAAGGCCTGGTAAAAATTTTCCGGAGGGTTCTCGGAAATATGTTCACAATTATGGCTGATCAGCTCCAATTCCTTTTTCCGCAATCCAACCGGTTCTTTTTCGGCCAGGGACCAGGCCAGGTGACGGTATCGCCTGATAAACTGCTGAAATGACCGGATGCTTATTAAAAGTGCAGTGTAGAAATGATCCTTTCGGATGCCTTCCTGATCGCATCTGTCGACCTTGGAATGGAATTGCCGTAACTCGGTGATGTATCCTCCGAGTCCAACGGATAATATCCGGGTCATATCCACGGCAATATGCGCATCTCCGGAAGTCAGATTCCCTGTAGCCTTGATGATGGATGCATCCTGCAGATCACGAAGCTCCTGCGACATGAGTGCCCGGCCCCTGTCATACAATACCCTTCCCTTCCACCATCCGGATAAACGGAGCAGTTCCTGCTTGTCGGCTTCCTCAATAAAAAAGGCATCCCCGGGCCTTTTATCCAGTTCATCCATTTCCATGGGCAGCCAGTCTATGGCGTATTCAGGAAAAATGGGTGCCGCCCTCAGCCTGGATGACTGGTTTCCAACTATCAGGTCACCCTCGTCGATGAAGATTGTCATTTCTTCGAGGGTTTTTTTCAGAGCCAGCGCGCGTTTTATGATCACGGGCTGATCCTCATGTTCCTGGTAGGCGAGTGTGTAAAACCGCGCCCTTTCCGTACACACGGTGGGTTTTGTGCTCAGTACTTTTTCCCTGAGCCGGGCGATTCTTTCCGTAATTTGGCCTGAAAGGCCCGGACGTAGCTCAACCTCCCGTCCTGACTGTAAATCCTTTGTTTCGGGCATATTCTGTATAGTTAACTAATTCGGCCTCATCAACAGGCTTCTTTTTTCCAAACACATATTCCATTCCCAGCATCGTATATTTTTCTGTTCCCAGCGAATGGTAGGGGAGAAAGTGAATTTCACGGATATGATCCAGGGAAGCGATGAAATCGATAATTTTGTTCATCTCTGCCGCAGTATGATTGAACCCCGGTATTACCGGGATGCGGGCGATGATATTTTCCTTCAACCCTGCAAGCTTTACCAGGTTGCTGGTCACAAGGCTGAGGTTCCCCCCTGTAAAACGGGTGAATTTTTCCGGATCGGTATGTTTTACATCCACGAGAAAAGTACCTGCAAGTCCCAGGCATCTTTCCACCATAAGCCAATCTACATGCAGCGATGTTTCGATCGCAATGTCGAGTTTCCGGTTATTTAAAACAGTCAGTAATTCAACCAGGTTTTCTCCCTGCGACAAGGGTTCGCCCCCTGACAGGGTCACACCACCCCCGCTGTGCTGGTAAAAAGGAACGTCTTTTTCTATTTCCTCCATTAACTCAGCGGTTGATTTTTCTTCTCCCGAAACCTGTATGGCACGGGTCGGGCAGACATTTCTATAAAATTCGCGGGACGCCGGGTGAAGATTGTAATTTCGCCGGGCAATAGGATCAGTTTGTAGGCAGTCGCCAAAGGATTTGCATTTCCGGCGGTCATACATGATGCTGCAGTCGAACGACTGGCTTTCAGGATTGCAGCACCACTCACACCGAAGCGGACAACCCTTGTAAAAGATCAAGGTTCTGATCCCTTCTCCATCATGAGTGGAAAATCGCTGGATGTTGAAAATCATGATATTATAAATTCAAAACGAATGATCCTGAATACGAGTCTCAAATGTAAATATTTTCATAACAAATGCAAAGAAATTTTAAATGAAAGTGAAATTAATTTCGAATGAAGAATCTACGTGGTCAATTAAAAAGATTCTGCGGATTGAACGGAAATAATAGTACCTTTGGTCGATATTTTCAATTAGAATTATGCTTTTCGGGGAACGATCTCCGGATAGTAACCGGGAAAGGCATATAAAATTAATTACGTATACCTATTTTATATGAGCAGATCACAGGAAACCTATAACAAAAAGGAAGTAAGAAACAAAAAGGAAAAGAAAAGAAAAGACAAGGAGAAGAAAAGGCTGGACAGAAAAGAGAATGCCACGGAGGGAAAGAGCTTCGATGATATGATCGCGTACGTAGATGAGAACGGAAGGTTGACTTCCACTCCGCCGGATCCAACCATGAGAAAAAAGATAATTGCTGCGGATATTGAAGTCAGCGTTCCCAGGAATAGTTCCGAAGCCCCTGAAAATAATATCCGTAAGGGCATCGTTTCCTTTTTCAACGAATCAAAAGGGTACGGTTTCATCAGGGACCTCGATAACCAGCAGAGTGTATTTGTTCACATAAACGACTTTGTGGATTCAATAGGCGAGCAAAATCGCGTGACCTTTGAAATAGAGATGGGGCACAAGGGACCCCGCGCCGTAAATGTTAAACTAGACAAGTAGTATTTCTACACAAGAGAAGCTTCCAGGCTTATCGTTACGTTCAGTGCTTTTGAAACAGGACAATTGGATTTCGTTCCTGCTGCAACTTTCGCAAATTCTTCTTTACTGATCTTGGGGACTTTCGCTTTCACAACCAGTTGTGAGGTGGTGATTGTGCCATTATCTACTGTCACGGTAGCGGTGGTGTCAACTTGCTCAGCTATATAACCGGCTTTTTCGAGATCAGCGCTGAGTGCCATGCTGTAACAGCCGGCATGGGCAGCGGCAATCAATTCTTCAGGGTTAGTGCCTCCTTTGCCATCCACAAACCGGGAAGTAAAAGTATAGGGCAACTTACTGAAAAATTTAGTGGTAGATTCCATAACGCCGGTGCCTTCTTTAAGGGTTCCTTTCCAAGCGGCAGATGCTGTACTTTTCATTGTATTATTTTTGGGTTATTAATCTGGGATTTATGAACTAACAAAGGGATGCTGCAATTGGTTCACAGATGGATTTATATTTACAGGGGCTTATTCTCTCGCAGATCTCGCTGAAAAATTTATGTTTGCGGGGCATTTTTTTCTCGCAGATTCTCGCAGATTGCGCAGATTAAATTTTGTTTGCGGGGCTTTTTTTCTCGCAGATCTCGCGGATTGCGCAGATTGAATTGTGTTTGCGGGGCTTTTTTTCTCACAGATCTCGCGGATTACGCAGATTAGGTGTATTTAATTACTGGAAACCTTTAATCGAATGCAGTGAGATTTCTCTACAACCTCTCTTAGCGCGCTTTGCGCAATATCTTCGCGGCCTCTGCGTTAAAATTTTCAATTACTTAATAACTTCAATGTAATCCAGTTCCTTACCATAGGTTTCTTCTGTCTTGAACGCCGACCAGAGTGCAATGGCGATAAAAATAACACCCACAATCACACCCGACCACCAGAGTCCGGTAACCGGCGTGAGCGCGCCCAGTAAATAAGCAATCAGGATGGTTCCGCCCCGCACGAAATTCGGTGCGGTAGTTGTAACAGTTGCCCGTATATTTGTACCGAATTGTTCGGATGCCGCGGCCACGAATATGGCCCATAAGCCGCCCATTGGTATGCCCAGTAACAGCAATACGGAATAAAACAGGAAGGGAGTGGCTCCAAAAAGTGAAAAGTATGCTGCAGTTAAAATACCAATGCATGCAATAGCCAGGAAAATGGCCTTTCTGCGTGATCTGAACATCAGGGAAAGATATCCGAATAAAAAACTGCCCAGGGACGCGCCTATATAATGCACCATCACTGATGTGGATCCCTTGATAGTTCCCGCTATATGGAGGGCATCCTGGGCAAATGAAGGTGCGTTGATCGCCAGAACACTTACAGTGTACCATGTAGGCAGGGCGAGCAGGGTACAAAAGGCGAATTTCCTGAAACGTTTTTTGTTGGTAAACAAGGCCAGAAAATTTCCTTTGCTCACAGCCTGTGTTTTGGTTTTTTCGTACATACCGGATTCATAGACGGCTATACGCAAAAACAACAACAGCAGTCCAAGTCCTCCGCCTGTAAAGTAGGCCGTTCTCCAGCTAAAACGCTCTGCCACAATAAAGGCAAATACAGCTCCCACGATTCCAATTCCCGAGACAATGCTGGCTCCAAGGCCCCTTTTTTCTTTCGATAATACCTCGGACACCATTGTAACACCCAGTCCGAATTCTCCCGACAGGCCAAATCCTGCCACGAACCTGAGCCAGGCATATTGATTGACGTTTGTAATAAAACCGTTGGCAATATTGGCCAGGGAATACAGGAGAATTGTCATGAACAGGATGGAAAGGCGCCCCTTTTTATCCCCCAGCATGCCCCACACAATTCCCCCAATCAGCATCCCTGCCATTTGCATGCTTAATATAAAATTTCCCATGCTGAACAATTCCGCCTGCGGAAGTCCAAGATCGGTGAGACTGGGATTCTTTACAATACCAAAGAGGATAAGATCATAAATATCGACAAAGTAACCGAGGGCGGCCACTACAACAATTACGTTCAGAAGTTTTGTCGACAGGAGTTTTTTCATTTCAACCCAAAGGTAAAAAAATGCCCCTATAGAAAACCTATAGTGGCATGAATTTGTTAAGCGGGGCCTTTATCATTCATAATGGAGTGACCGTGCCGGATCAGTGCGGGCAGCTTTCAGGGTTTGCCAGCTTACTGTCAGTGCAAGCATAATGGCAATCAGCAGTCCTCCGAACAGCAACAGTGGGATTCCGGGATTAACATGATCGGGGAAAACAGACAGGTATCCCTTGCCCACCATGTAGGATACAGGGGATGCAAGGACTATGGCAAAAAGAGTTTGAATGATCAGGCCTTTGGAATGTCTGAGCATGATCCCGATGGTGTTTGCGCCGAATACTTTTCGGATGCCGATGGCCTTTCGGTTTCGTTGAGCCACAAAAACCGACAGGCCAAAAATTCCGATCAGCGAGTTAATGATCGTAAGCATGAAGAATACATGCATCATCCGGCTTGCGGCAACATAGGACTGTGCTTCTTTTGTAGCCATGACGACATCATCATGATATTTTATTTCAACGGGGTAATCGGGATTGAATTTTTGAAGGGTGCTCCTGATATAGTTATGTATATCCTCCTTATTGCCGGGTTTTGCCCGAATGAGCAGGTATTCATTCAGTTCCCTGCTGTAGGTAATCAGTTGCGCCATTTTATCCATGATGGGCGGAACGGCCATATAATCATCCGTTACTCCTATAATCGTATATTGTTTTCCCCTGATCATCACCTGTTTGTTTACCGGATCGGTATATCCCAGTTCAGCTGCCGTTCTGTCGTTGATAACAACTGCCTGTTCCTTATCCGAAGGGTATTCGTCAGAAAGGAACCGTCCGGCAATTAATTTTATCCTGTAAACTTCCATATAGTCCGGGGCAAAATAAAAATCCGTGACCAGCGTCTTGTTATCCTTTTCCTTCCAGTCCATTGTAAGATTGTATCCCATTGTAGGAATGTTGGAACCCCACGAAACTGACTCTATTTCCGGGTTTTTTAGCAGTTCATCCTTAACTTTGTGAAGATCTCCCCAGGGATAACCGCTGAGACAGATCACATTTTCTGCATCAAACTTTTTAAGATCCACACTATCCAGGTAAGAACTTTGTTTATCCATGATCATGATAACCTGGATGAAAATTACAGCCATCAATAATTGTAATGTGGTAAGGATCATTCGGGAATAGGATTTTGAATGCCCTGCGTTCATTTCAGGTTTCATTAGGGTAACAGGCTTTACGGCAGAATATCGTAATGCAGGATAAATCCCTGAAAGAAGATTGATCAGAATAAAAAGGGCCAGTCCCGAAAGTATAAAATCCAGATCGCTGGTCAGTTGAAGATTGGTGTACATTTTCGCGTTGAACCACGGCAGGATTAGTTTAATCAGAATGATCGCCAGGTTAAAGCTGATCAGGGTAGACAGCAGGGTGTCAGTAAAAAGCTGGATGAGGATATGTTTCCTCCGGGCACCGTTCACCTTCCGGATACCTGTTTCCTTCGTTCTCAAGGAGAAAAGTATGGTGGACAGGTTGATGTAATTAAGGCATGAGATGAGAATTACAAACAGCCCCCCCAGTAAAAAAACAAGTAATTTTCCTTTTGTATTTTCAAAAGTGCCATTGAAATGGATCTCCTTGAGGGGTAAGAGAAAAGCCGCAATATTATCAATGGGTACAGGAATTTTGTAATTCGTTAAAATCTTTTCATTCAGAAGGGTCACGTTGGTACCTGGTCTGAGCAGGACATACCCATTGTACATTGTCCCGTGGTATTCCTGGTATTTCCAGGAAACAAATCTTTTTGTAAATGAAAACGGAATGAAAAAATCAGCCTTAACCGTTGTGTTGGAAGGAAGGTCGCTGAAGATCCCGCTTACCGTAAAATCAACCTGCTCCCCGTCGCAATTGATTCGCAGGCTTTTACCTATCGCATCGTCCCGGCCAAAATACCGGTCTGCAGCCTGTTTAGAAATACAAATACTTTGGGGATCACGGGACGGAGTGCCATAGATGAACGGAATTGTAAAAATGTTGAAGAATATAGAATCTGCAAATAAAATATCATCTTCAATAAACAGGTTTTCACCCGCTCTTACAGTGGTTGAATATACCCTTGTAATTGTTCGTGCCTCTACTTCCGGAAACAGGGCCTGTATGGCTTCACCTTCGGGACCAAAGGAATTCGGAATAAACGGAAGGTCTCCGAAACTTCCTTTCAGGTAAATGGCGGCAATCCTGTCCGATTTCTCATGGATTTTTTCATATGAAAGCTCATTTAGCGCGTAGGCAATGGCAATTACAGCTGAAGCCAGGCCGAGCGTTAATCCCAATATATTGATAGCTGAAACGATCCGGTTTTTTAACAGGTTTCTCCAGGCTGTAATAAGATAGTGCAAAAACATGGCGGTAATTGTTTAAAGGTGACAGGATTGCATTTACAAGGTTTATGCCATGTTGTTTATCTATTTGAATAACAAACTTATACACAATATTTAGGAAATGATTCTTGTTTAAGTGTACCATTTTGATACACATACTGTATGTTAGTGGAACATATTTCGTAATTTTATCCGTAAATCGTAATGATCTGAAAAGCATTGCATGTCAAAATCAGCCGGGCATATTCTTATCGTGGATGACAATGTCAGCGTGTTGAATTCGCTCGAGTTGTTTCTCAAATATCAGTTTGAGAGGATCAGCATTCTGAGAAATCCAAACCAGATCATTAGTTTTCTGCAGCGGGAATTGCCGGATGTGATCCTGCTTGACATGAATTTTTCCGCCGGTATCAATACCGGAAATGAAGGAATTTTCTGGTTGAACACTATCCTGGAAGCAGACCCCGACGGGGTGGTTGTATTGATAACTGCCTATGGCGACATTGAGCTGGCTATCAGGGCAATTAAGGAAGGTGCGGTAGATTTCATTGTAAAACCCTGGGACAATAACAAGCTGCTGGTCACCCTTCAATCGGCCATGAAATTAAGAAATTCGAAAAAGCAGGTCAGGAATCTTCAGCTTAGGGAAAGGCAGTTCAAGGAGGATATAAACCGTGGCTTTTCGGAGATAATAGGCAATTCACCTGCTATGGCTGAATTACATAAGAACATTCAGAAAGTGGCCGGGACAACCGCGAGTGTTCTTCTTACGGGAGAAAACGGTACAGGCAAAGAACTGGTTGCCCGGGAGATTCACAGGCTGTCGCAACGGTGCGATCATGATTTCATCAGCGTGGACCTGGGGGCCTTATCTGAAACCCTTATCGAAAGCGAATTATTCGGCCATGTAAAAGGTGCCTATACCGATGCGCGGGAAGACAGGATCGGCCGGTTCGAGATTGCCAACGGGGGGACTCTTTTCCTGGATGAGATCAGCAACCTGGCCTTTTCGCTGCAGTCTAAGTTGCTGAGTGCAATTGAACAGCGAAGCATAACTCCCCTGGGATCAAACCGCAAAATTGCAGTAGACATCCGTATTATCAGTGCCACGAACAGGGATTTGTTGTCGCTGGTAAAGCAGGGACTGTTCCGCGAAGACCTTTTTTACCGGATAAATACAATACAGATACAGATTCCGCCGCTGCGCACCCGGGGAAGTGATATCCTGTTGCTGGCAGAGCATTACCTGAAAGAGTTTGCCGCGCGGTATGACCGGAAGGGAATTCGGTTTTCAGGAGAATCAACTGATAAACTCAAGTCCTATCCATGGCCCGGAAATGTCAGGGAACTGCGCCATACAATTGAAAAAGCGGTAATTCTGAGTGATTCAGCGAATATTCAGCCGGATGATTTTGCATTTGGCCGGGAGGATCTTCAATTTGACCTGGCAATTCCCAAAATGAAGCTTGAAGAAATGGAACAGAAAATGATCATGCAGTCGCTTAAAAATAACAACTGGAACATTGCCGAAGCTGCACGGGAGCTCGGTATCGGGAGGCAAACGCTGTATCGGAAAATAGAAAAGTTCGGAATTTAGGCTGAAGGCTGTTAGGCTGGAGGCTGGAGGCTGGAGGTTGGAGGCTGAAGGCTGAAGGCTGTAGGCTTTTAGGCTGAAGGAAGAAACGTCTTAGAAAATGGATGACTGTAAGACTGCAAGACTGGGTTCTTATCATGTGTTGGAAATCGTACAGACAAGGCAGTGCCTTGTCTCTACAAACGTTCTTAAGATCATTCAGACGCATAACTATAAAAATACATGGTTCACAACAGGTTTCATTTCATCACAATTTTCCGGGTTATACTGATCGCCTTAACCTGCCTTGTCATCGCTTTTGCCCTGGTTAAAAGGGCGGACTGGTATATTGCCGTGAATTTCATCCTGTTGCTTGTGATCCAGGTTATTTTTCTGTTACGATACATTAACCGCATTAACAGGGACCTGACTATTTTTTTTGGAGCGATTTCGAGTGACGATTCTTCCATTGTTTATAAAAAGATGGCATCAAGCCATTCCTTTGAAATGCTGTACAGTTTGTTCGACCGGGTGAATCAGAAAATTCAGCGCCTCAAAATCGAAAATACGCAGCGCTCCTTTTATCTTCAGCACCTCGTTGAAAACGCCGGAATAGGGATCTTATCGTTTAAATCAACCGGAGAAATAGATATCCTGAATCCTTCAGCCAGGACCCTACTGAACATACAAGCCTCCGGCAATATCCATCACCTTGATGACCTTGATCAGCGGGTTGTGATCCAGTTGAGACCACTGATACCCGGACGGCAGCACCTGGTGCAGCTCAGAATGAATGATGAAGTGACCCCGCTTTCCGTCCGGGTTGGCGAATTTGTCATCCAGGATGAAACGATCCGCCTGCTTACCTTTCAGAATATCAGGCATGAACTGGAGGAAAATGAACTGGTCTCATGGCAGAAGCTTATCCGGACGTTAACCCACGAGATTATGAATTCGGTGGGTCCGATCAGTTCTTCGATCCGCACAATCAAGTCATTTTACCAGGGAAATCCCGGTGATTCCGGTAAACCGGATACACTGCTGACTGCGGAGACTATTGCCGACACGGTACTCGGACTTGACATCATTGATGAGAGGGCACAGGGAATGATGGAATTCGTTGATAAGTTCCGCAGTCTGACGATCATGCCCACACTGCACCTGACGGAGGTGAAAGTTAATGAACTGCTTCAGGGGATAAGGCTTCTGTTCACAGCGGAAACAAATACCCGCGGCATTAAAATGCTGACACGTGTTGATCCGGAATCGCTTAGGGTAACAGCCGACAAGAAGTTGATCGAACAGGTTCTTATCAACCTGGTGATGAATTCGATCCAGGCTCTTGAGGATCAGGAAAACAAACAGATCCTTCTGGCCGCCTTCATGGATCATGAAGGCCGGGTGTTGATCCGGGTATCTGACAATGGCAGCGGCATCAGCGAGGAGATCAGGGATAAGATATTCGTTCCTTTCTTTACAACCCGGGAGAAGGGTTCGGGAATAGGCTTGAGTCTGTCGCGGCAGATTATGCGGATGCACGGGGGCATGATCAGCTATAAATCTGTTCCCGGCAAGGAAACTGTTTTTTCGCTGGTATTCTGATCCATCCACACCACCTTCTGATCTGACTGGTGAGGACGTCCTATAATGTCTTTGTATAATTCCGGGCGCCTGGCTTTGATATACCTGTAGCCGCCCGACATGGTCAGCTTTTCAGGTGTGATCACAGCAGAGGCATAGCTATCGCCCAATATACGGCATTCTGCCAGGATATCGCCAAACGGATCCAGGATCATCGAACAGCCATTTTTCAGTTGATCATCATCCATGCCGATGGCATTTGAAAACACCACATATACTCCGTTATCAAATGCGCGGGCGGGCAACCATTTCATGAGCCATCCCCGTCCTTTCATGCCGTCGAATTCCAGTCGCAGCGAAGTAGGGTCAGTTTCCCTGTTCTCCCAAAGCGTTGGATCCACAAATCCTGCTCCCGGCCTGGTTGACGGAGTGCACATGGTTACATGCGGCATAAAAATGATCTCTGCACCCAGGAGGGCCGTGGCCCGAACATTTTCAATCACATTGTTGTCATAGCAGATGAGGATGCCACATTTCCATCCGTACAGATCAAAAATACAGTATTCATTTCCGGGGGTTAAATGGGGATTTATAAAGGGGTGAAGCTTGCGAAACTTTGCCACCAGTCCGGTTCTATCAACGCAGACATAGGGTTTGAACAGATTATTATCCCTGTCTTTTTCGAAAAGTCCTGCCATAATGGAAATATTGTTTTCCGATGCTATATCCTGCAGTTTCTCGATACTTGGTCCCCCCGGTACGTATTCCGCAAGGTCCAGCATTTGTTTCCCCGACAGGTGGCGGGCAAATGTATATCCGGTTATGCAGCATTCATGAAATGCAACTACATTCGCTCCATCGAGTGCCGCTTTACGGGCAAGCGATTCAATAACCGCCAGGTTATAATTTTTGTCGTCGTTCCGGTGCTCAAACTGTACTGTTGAAATGGTAATTTTATCCTTCATTAGGTATATGTATTGTTATTTAGGGTAATCGGAATAAAACCTGTAATACAAAGGTGCATTTTTTTCAATATTGCAGTGTGAACCGGTAAAAAAAGTTAATTTTAGTGCTTTTGAAATCAATTGGGATAAAATGTTTCCATCTTATAAATTTGGGAAGAATCGGTCTGATCATGAATAAATACGACTTTAAACACCTTGAAGGAAAGGTTTGCGTGATAACTGGCGGTGCCGGTGTTTTGGGCAGATCAATCTGTGAGGCACTTGTCTCGGCAGGAATAAAAACGGCAATCCTCGATATTGACCTGGCTGCAGCAACCACCCTGGCCAATGAGCTTTCCGGCATGTCGGGGACTTTTTGTATGGGGGTGCAGGGAAATGTGCTGGATAAGGAATCCCTGCAGGGAGCTCTTGAACAGATCACTAGCAATTTTGGGGAAGTGGATTTCCTCATTAACGGGGCAGGGGGAAATTCTCCTGCTGCCACCACAAAGGTGGAGCAAATGCCGGCCAATCCCGAATCATGGGAAGACACTTTTTTTGGTTTGCCTATGGAAGGGTTTAACAGGGTTTTTGCCTTGAATTTCACGGGTACATTGCTTCCGACCCAGGTTTTTGCACAGCAAATGACCCGGCGTGGCAAGGGTGTTATACTGAACATATCTTCCATGAATTCGTTCCGTGCATTAACAAAGATCCCTGCCTATTCAGCCGCGAAAGCTTCTGTGAACAATTTCACACAATGGCTTGCCGTTCACCTGGCAAAAACCGGCGTGCGGGTCAATGCCATTGCACCGGGATTCTTTCTGACCCATCAAAACAGGTTCCTGCTTGTTGATGAAAAAACAGGTCTGCCTACTCCCAGGGGTCAGAAAATAATAGCGACAACTCCCGTCGGAAAATACGGTGAACCGGTGGACCTGCAGGGGGCTGTCCTGTTTTTGCTGTCCGACCTTTCATCCTTTATTACAGGGGTGGTATTGCCGGTGGATGGTGGTTATAGTGCTTACGGGGGTGTTTAAAATCAGATTGTCCTATGATCTACTTTGAGGCAGGTTCGGAAAATACCTCTCTTTCACACGGGAAGATTCGGGAGGGCATGTTTACAGCGCTTGACAAACTGGGCAGGCGAAGCAGGGTGCTGGCGGTGCCTCCGGATTTTACAAGGTTCCATTCACGGGCCGGTGATCTGACGACCCTGATCCACGACTATTACGGTGAAAAGCTTACCGACATTCTTCCGGCACTGGGAACGCATTCACCCATGACACGCGAACAACTGGATTCGATGTATCCCGGGGTACCCCATGAACTGTTCCGGATCCATGACTGGCGAAAGGATGTGCTTACAATTGGCAGGGTTCCCGGTGAGTTCGTTTCAGGGATAACAGGCGGTGCTTTAACATATGACTGGCCTGCACAATTGAACAAACTGATATACCAGGGCGGGCATGATCTGATATTGTCGGTGGGACAAGTGGTTCCCCATGAAGTGATCGGCATGGCCAATTACAATAAAAATCTTTTTGTCGGCACCGGGGGTGCCGAAGGGATCAACAAAAGCCACTTTCTGGGCGCCGTATATGGTATGGAAAAATTGATGGGACATGCCGATAACCCGGTGAGGCAACTGCTGAATTATGCCTCGGAACATTTTATCAACCATCTCCCTGTCGTGTATGTGCAAACGGTAATCGGACGTGATGACAGCGGCAGGCTTGTGATGCGGGGACTTTTCATCGGGGACGATGAACAGGTTTTTCTAAAGGCTGCAGCGCTTTCCGCCAGGGTGAATTTCGACATTCTGGATGAACCGTTGAAAAAAGTGGTTGTTTTTCTTGATCCTGCAGAATTTAAAAGTACCTGGCTTGGGAATAAAAGCATATACCGAACCCGGATGGCGATTGCCGATGGAGGGGAACTTATTGTCCTGGCCCCCGGTGTAAAGGAATTCGGCGAGGATAAGGAAATTGACCGCCTGATCCGGAAGTTTGGGTACCGCGGTACCCCGGCCACCCTGGATGCGCTGAAAAACAACCCCGAACTTGAAAATAACCTGAGTGCTGCCGCTCACCTGATCCATGGCAGTTCCGAAGCACGGTTTTCAATTACCTATTGCCCGGGGCACCTGACGCGCAGCGAGATTGAATCGGTTAATTTCAGGTACGGCAATTGTAAAGAAATGATGGCCAACTATAAACCTGAGATATTGAAAGAGGGGAAGAATATTCTGCCGGGCGGGGAGGAAGTGTTTTATATTTCCAACCCGGCGCTGGGATTGTGGGCGTTGCGGGGGAAAATTTAGGTGTTTAGGCTGGAGGCTGTTGGGCTGGAGGCTGTTAGGTGGTGGTGTCCCCCGCTGGCGGGGGTAGGGGGTGGATGACCGGAATCCTCCCCCTGCCCCCTCCGAAGGGGGATAACGTCAATACCAAAATAACTGCATAACTGCAAAATTGAATAACTTTTTAAATTCGCAACATGAATAAAGACCTGACAACCCCTTCACAAGCCATTGGCAACTATCGCTGGACGATCTGTGCGCTCGTATTTTATGCCACCACTGTAAATTATTTTGACCGGAATGTGCTGGGTCTTCTTCGACCCATGCTTTCCGAGGGCGGGGTTTTCGGAACAGACGTAGCCAAACAGGAACTTTATTACTCGTATGTGGTGATGAGTTTTCAGATATCCTATGCACTGGGTATGTTATTGGCAGGAAGGTTGATTGACAGGTTTGGTACAAAGCGCGGGTATGCTTATTCCCTGCTTGGCTGGAGCCTGGCTGCCATAGGCCATGCGTTCGCGCATAGTACTTTCACATTCGGGGCGTGGCGTGCCGCATTGGGTTTCACTGAATCAGGCAATTTTCCGGCTGCCAATAAAACCATTGCTGAATGGTTTCCCAAAAAAGAAAGAGCCTATGCTACGGGTATTTATAATTCAGGTGCGAATATCGGCGCCATCCTGACACCCCTGTTTGTTCCCTGGATGGCAAGGAAATGGGGTTGGGAGTGGGCCTTTATCTTTGTCGGGGTGTTTGGCTTAACATGGCTTTATTTTTGGTTTCGGACATATGCTTCACCTGAAATGAAATTAAAAGCCGGTACTTTAACCCAGGCCGAATATGACTATATACACAGTGATAAAGATGAAAAAAAGGAATCAGCAGAAGCTGCCCAGAAAGTTTCCTGGTTGAAGCTGTTGACTTTTCGGCAGACCTGGTCATTTTTTGTAGGTAAATTCCTGACTGACCCGGTTTGGTGGTTTTATCTTTTCTGGCTTCCTGCATTTCTGAGTGGTGAAAATGCAAGAAAAATCCAGGATTTTATGAATTCAAACGGATCGTACACGGGCAATCAGAATGATATCCCGGGCATTATCAGCTGGCCCCTTGCGGTAGCCGTTGTATATACAATTTCAACCCTTGGGTCAATCTATGGGGGGTGGCTTCCTAAAAGACTCATCAACAACGGAATGCCCACCTTTAAAGCCCGAAAACTTTCCATGTTAATTTATGCATTATTCCCGTTAACGGTTTTGCTGGCCAGTTGGCTGGGACAGTTCAACACGTGGTACGCGGTCTTAACCATCGGAATAGCCTGTGCCGCCCACCAGGCATGGTCAGCTAATATATTCACCACCGTATCGGATATGTTTCCCAAGAAGGCTGTGGCATCCGTCACAGGCATTGGCGGTATGTCAGGGGCGGCCGGTGGCATCCTTGTAGCGCAGACCGCCGGACTTCTTCTGCAGCATTATGCAGCAATTCACAAGGTTCAGGTTGGGTACAGCGTGTTATTCATCTATTGCGGTATAGCTTATTTATTGGCATGGTTCATTATGCATTTTCTTGTTCCCCGGTTGAAAAGGGTTGATATATAGGGACGAGCAGGAAGAGGCGAGAGGTGAGAGGTGAGAGGTGAGTAGGGAGTAAGGAGTAAGGAGTAGGGAGTAAGGAGTATGGAGTATGGAGTAATAATTTAAAATTCAACAATTGGCGATGAAACAATTTATGGATCAGAATTTTCTGCTGGAAACCAACACGGCAGAATACCTGTATCATGAGCACGCGGCCCGGATGCCGGTCATCGATTATCATTGTCATTTGTCACCCGCGGTGATGGCCGGGAATAGAAAATTTGAAAATCTTACACAGGCCTGGTTATACGGCGATCATTACAAATGGCGGGCCATGCGGGCAAACGGGATTGCCGAAAAATACTGCACAGGCCAGGCATCCGACGAGGAAAAATTTGACAAATGGGCTGAAACGGTACCGTACACGCTCAGGAATCCGTTGTACCATTGGACGCACCTTGAACTAAACCGGTATTTCGGCATCAGTGAGGTGCTAAACCCGGGAACGGCCAAAAAGATCTATGCAGAAGCCTCAGGTCTGCTGCAAAAGGATGAGTTTAACCCGCTGGGGCTCCTGCGCGGGATGAATGTGGAGATCGTCTGCACCACTGATGATCCGGTGGACAGCCTGGAACACCATATTCATCTTCAACAGCATCCATCATCCAGCATCCAGCATCCAGTATCAAGTATCCACCATCCAGCATCCAGCATCCAGCGTCCAGCATCCAGCATCATAAAAATACTCCCCACCTGGCGGCCTGACAAACTTCTTGCTGTTCATGACCCTGCAGGTTTTAATACTTACATCAATGCCCTCAGCCAGGCATCCGGCCTGGAAATACTTAATTATCAGCAACTCCTCGATGCCCTGGAAAGAAGGCATTCCTTTTTCCATGAACACGGATGCCGGTTATCGGATCATGGAATTGAACACTTCTATGCATCCGACTATACCGACCGTGATATACGGGTCTTTTTTGACAGGCTGCGCAGCGGGGAAAATCTGGACCGCTCGGAAACCGACATGTTCAGATCAGCTGTTTTATATGAACTGGCCGTGATGGATCATCAGAGGGGTTGGACCCAGCAGTTTCATATCGGCGCCCTGCGAAACAACAATACCCGCATGTTTCAGGAGAACGGTCCGGATTCAGGATACGATTCCATAGGTGACTTTCCGGTGGCTGTATCCATGTCCAGATTTCTTAACCGGCTTGAATCGCACGGAAAACTCACGAAAACAATTATTTACAACCTGAACCCGGCCGATAATGAAGTGGTGGCCACCATGACCGGCAATTTCCAGGACGGGCTGGTGCCGGGTAAAATTCAATGGGGATCATCGTGGTGGTTCCTTGATCAGAAAGACGGCATTGAAAAGCAACTCAATGGGCTGTCCAATCTGGGGTTACTGAGCAGGTTTGTAGGCATGCTTACGGATTCAAGAAGTTTTCTGTCGTTTCCCCGGCATGAATATTTTCGGCGGATACTTTGCAACCTGCTTGGAAATGACGTGGAAAAAGGCGAAATTCCGAACGATGAGAAGCTGTTGGGACATATGGTTGAAAACATCTGTTATTTTAACGCGAAAAAATATTTTAATTTTTGAACTTATACCGATGAAAATTAAATACTTACTATGGATGGCTGTTTTCACAGTTACAACTGCACAGGCGCAGCAGGATGAATGGGAAAACCTGTTCAACGGAAAAAATCTGAAAAACTGGAAGAAACTGGGAGGTACCGCCGGATTTGTAATGGAAGAGGGCGGCATTACAGGAGTATCGGCTTCAAACACTCCCAATACCTTCCTGGCAACAGCCAGGGAATACACAAATTTTGTCCTTGAATTTGAAACCAATATGGATGAAGGGTTGAATTCGGGCGTACAGATCCGCAGCCATAGCAAACCTGAGTTTGAAAACGGAAGGGTACACGGGTTGCAGATAGAAATTGAGGATTCAAAACGTGCCTGGGCGGGTGGACTCTATGATGAGGCACGCAAGGGCTGGAGATATCCCCTTGAATACAATCCTGCCGCGAAAACCGCTTTCAAAAAAGGCCAGTGGAACCGGTACAGGGTGGTTGCCCATGAAAATCATATCATGACCTGGATCAATGATATACCCTGTTCAAACCTTATCGAAGAAGTCACAGAAACCGGATTTGTTGCCCTGCAGGTGCATTCAATCGATAACAAAGACCTGGAAGGCAGAAAAATACGATGGCGTAATATCCGGATCAGGACGGCCACAGCGGCTGACCTGGGAAACTCGGGACAAAAGCTGGCAGCCGAGGTAAGCTATCTGAGAAACCAGCTTACAGACGCGGAAAAGCAACAGGGTTGGAAGCTTCTCTGGGATGGAGCTACCAGTGAAGGCTGGCGTGGTATCAAGTCCGGTCAGTTTCCCGAAAAGGGATGGAGCATGCAGGATGGGATCTTGAGAGTTGAGAAATCGGCGGGCGCAGAATCGGCTAATGGAGGAGATATTGTAACTAAAAAACTATATGGAAATTTTATCCTCGAATTGGATTTCAGTATTTCGGAAGGTGCGAACAGCGGCATCAAGTACTTTGTGAATACGGAACTGAACAAGGGAGAAGGATCCGCCATCGGTTGCGAATACCAGCTTCTCGATGATGCGAAGCATCCCGATGCCCTGCTGGGTGTTGGTGGAAACCGAACCATGGGCTCATTGTATGACCTTATCCCTGCCAACGGACAATTTTTCAATCCCGACCTGCCGGCAGTGAAATACCTGAACGGTGTTGGCAACTGGAACCGGGCCCGTATTGTGGTGAACGGTTCGAAAGTGGAGCATTACCTCAATGGCTGCAAAATAGTGGAATATGAACGCGGAACCCAGGAATGGAGGGCGCTGGTGGCATACAGCAAATATAAGGACTGGCCCTCGTTCGGCGAATACAAACAAGGAAATATCCTGTTGCAGGATCATGGGGATGAGGTATCTTTTTGTAACATCAAGATTATGGAATTACCCGATAAATAAACATATTTATGAACAGCGAAAACACATCGAATTCCCGTCGTGACTTTATTAAAAAAGCAGGACTGGGAGCAGCAACGATTACTCTCGGAGGCCTGGCCTTCCCGGCCTCATCCTATGCCCGGATCAGGGGTGCAAATGACCGGCTGAATATTGCCATGATCGGATGTTTCAGGCGGTTTAACGCCGTAATGGATTCCATGCCCGGGTTGTCCGGCGACCTGAACATATCCTATGTATGCGATGTGGATCAGAAGCGCATGTCAGACGGACAGGCCAAGGTAAACGAGAAACTGGGCTACACGCCTAAAATGGAAGTGGATATCCGCAAAATCCTTGAGGATAAAAGTGTGGATGCCGTTTATCTTGCCATCCCCGATCACTGGCATGCCCCGGCCGCTTTTATGGCCCTCCAGGCCGGAAAGCATGTTTATCTTGAGAAACCATGCAGCCACAACCCGCGGGAGGGCGAACTGCTGGTGGATTTCCAGAAGAAATACAACCGGGTTGTGCAAATGGGCACACAGCAGCGGTCGGCCCTTGAATCACGTGAGATCATCGGTGAAATTCATAACGGGTTGCTGGGTGAAACCTATCAGGGGGTGGCTTTCTATATTAACAACCGGGGAATGGTACCGGTACCCCAGGCTGTCGCCCCTCCTCCGACACTTAATTGGGAATTATTCCAGGGCCCGGCACCCAGGGAAAAGTATATGGATGTTTATTTCGATTACAACTGGCACTGGTTCTGGCAATATGGCACCGGGGAAACAGGTAACAATGCCATACATGAGCTGGATATATGCCGCTGGGCGCTCAACGTAAAACACCCGAAACAGGTGATCGTGAATGCCGGAAAGCATCATTTCAAGGATGACGGCTGGACAATGTATGATACGATGGATGCTTCCTTCTTCTTTGATAATGGCAAAACGATCCGGTGGGACGGGAAGAGCAGGACCAACTATAAAACTTACGGTCTCGACAGGGGAAGTATCATTTATGGAAGTACAGGAACAGCCATGATCACCCGTAACGGCTACCAGGTATTTGACAGGGATGGCAAGCTGGTAAAAGAAAGAAAGGCTGTTGAAGAGAGCCAGACTACCCAGGTCGGCGGAGCCGGATCCATGGATGGACTGCATATCGGCAATTTCATCCAAACCATCCGGGGAACGGCAAAAGAACAGCATATGCCCATTTCGGAAGGAGCCACCAGCACACTCCTTGGTCACCTGGCAAACATTTCATCACGTGTCAATGCGCCGCTTGAAATCAGCACAGATAACGGGCATATCCTGAAGAATGACGATGCCATGAAGCTATGGCAGCGTGAATATGAAAAAGGGTGGGAGCCCCGCCTGTGATAAGGTGATGTTGCAGCACCGTTCATTTGCCGGCATGCATTCCGTGGTGGATATGATCTTTCCGGGAATGACAAACCAGGCAGCTGATGATTTTTTAGTAAAGATGCGTTCGGTGGCGCTGGAACTTGAAAACCTGTTGAGCGCCGCTGATCCGTCCGCGGAAACATATAAACTGAATGAAAAGGCAAGGCATCAATGGATGCCGGTAAGTAACCGGCTTTGGGATATACTCACGGAATGCAGGCATTACCATGGTTTAACAAATGGATATTTCGATATCGGGGCAGGATGGCATAAAAAAGCATTCACGGAAATTTCAAAAATTGCTGAAACAGGATTGCGTCTGCTTGAAACAGATGAACGAAAAAGACAGATCAGGTTTGCAGCACCCGAAATTGCCCTCGACTTTGGTGCTGTAGGAAAAGGGTTGTTGCTGCGGGAAACCGACAAATTGCTGACACAATACGGCGTGGAAAGTTGCTTTATTTCATTCGGCGGCAGTTCAATCCTTACCAGGGGACATCATCCGCATGGCGATCACTGGCCTGTGGCTTTCAGATCCTGGCCGGAAATGAAACCGCTATTTCAATTAAAAAACGATTTTGCTTCCTTCAGCCAGGGTACGCCGGATGGAATGAATGCAACCGCGCACATCGTAAATCCGTATACAAACCAACCCGAAGGCAGCCTCCGGATTTCAGGCGTTCAGGCTGATTGCCCGGTAATTGCCGAAGTGGTTTCTACCGTTCTTATCCTTGTGTCACCGCTTGAAGCGGAGGCACTGACAGCCGTGTTCCGGCTAAAAAAAGCCTTTGTCGCGGGAAGGGACAAAACAAACCAAATTGTTAAAGAGTTTTACTATGAATCATGAGTTGAAATCAAGAAGGGAATTTGTACGGAATATGGCTCTTACCGGTTCGGCTACTTTCCTGGCCTCAGCCCCCTGGATCAGCCTGTGGAACCGCCAGGAAAAAAATCCCTCCGGGGCAGGCGACCGCGTGCGTCTTGCCGTTATTGGCACGGGTTCCCGCGGTACGGAACTTATAAATAACCTGATTCCCGTGTTGAAAGATATCAATGTTGAAATCAGTGCAATTTGCGACAATTTCCCCCTGCATCTCAGCAGTACGCTTGAATTGTGCCGGATAAACGGCATACATCCGGTTCCCTATTCGGATTACAGGCATCTCATCGAAAAGGAAAAGCATGACGGGGTGATCATTGCAGTTCCCCTGACAGAACATGCGCGCATCGCGGTGGATTGCATGAGGGCCGGCATCCATGTATTCTGTGAAAAGGCCATGGCACGCACAACGGATGATGTGAAGCGGATGTATGACACATATTGTGAAACAGGAAGGATACTGCAGATCGGGCATCAGCGGATGTTCAATCCGGTTTACCTCAAGGGTATTGAAAAAATACGGAATGGTGAGATAGGCCGGATAGGCCAGATACGGGGGTACTGGCACCGGAATAATAACTGGAGGAGGCCCTTGCCGGACAATGACCAGAATTTGGAAAAACAGATCAACTGGCGCTTATATAAGGAACTATCGGCCGGTTTACTCACCGAGCTGATGTCGCATCAGCTGCATGTTGCAAACTGGGCATTAAACAGGGTGCCGGTTTCGGTTATGGGAACAGGAAGTATAGTATATTGGAATGACGGAAGGACCGTAAATGATAATGTGGCGCTGATATATTCATACGATAACGGGGTGAAGTTTATTTATGATTCTATGATCAGCAATCTGAAATACGGACTGGAGGAGCAGATTATGGGAGATAAGGCCACCATTGAATTCGAGGTGAACCGTAATTATGCCGAAATACCACCTCCCGTGCCCGGAATCCAGAACCTGATCAATGATATTGAACACAGTATCTTTGATAAAATCACTACTGCCGGATCCTCCTGGGTGCCTGAACTTGCCTCGACCTATAAGGGGGAACCAATCATTGAGGATACCGATTTCCTGGATACCCGTCTCGAACTGGAGGGTTTTGCTCGTTTCATCCGTGAAGGCCGCATCCCTGAAAAAATGGTGCTGGATCCGTATTATACAAGTATATGGACATTACTCGGTGAGCAGGCAATCGACAGCGGATTGCCGGTAAGCATGCCTTCAAAATATTTGGTTTCGTAACTTGAATTTATCTTGTAGAAAATGAAGTCTGTAACAATACATCCCCGCCGGGAATTTATTATCTGGCTAATCGCATTTCTGTTATCCAACTTGTTAAATGTATATGGCATAATTCATTATAAAACCAGGTGGATTGAACTATGGACACAGTTAGGGTATGTTTTTGTTTTAAGCCTGCTGGTCTATTTTCTTTTTACCCTTGTCAGGGCAATAGTAGCATTAATCCGTAAAAAGAAATGAAGCCGGAGAACGGCATTTAAAACCCTTGTTTTTGGGGATAAAATAATTTATAATTGCTCAAAATTGAACCAGTTTATCATCTTGTTGTTTATTGTTAGAAAAATAACACAAGACTTTTTTGTAAATCGCAGGCTTTCAAGGAGAAGATAAAAAATGACAACCAGCAGCATCGAATTCTTGCAAAATCACATCGGAATTTTTCTCCAGGCCCTGGTTGCCGTGGTATTTGTGGTAACAGTGATGTCGTTGACACATATCATTGGCCCCAGGCGGCGTACAGCGCGAAAACTCGAGAATTTCGAATGTGGGATCGAAGTGCATGGAGACGCCCGGATGCCATTTTCGGTAAAATACTTTTTAACAGCGATCCTCTTTGTGCTTTTTGATGTGGAAATTATCTTTTTTTATCCCTGGGCCATCAATTTCAAGGATCTGGCCACGCTGGGCTTTTTTAAAATGATAATTTTCATGGCACCGCTGTTATTCGGTTTTTATTATATCATTCGCAAGGGAGCCCTAAAATGGGAGTAAGAAAATGATTAACAAATCAGAAGGATATAAACAGGCAGAGGCTCCCGAAGGATACCAGGGCACCGGATTTTTTGCCACAACACTCGATAAGGTTGTTGGGCTGGCGAGGGCGAATTCTTTATGGCCGTTGCCTTTTGCCACTTCATGCTGCGGCATTGAATATATGGCTACGATGGGCGCCAATTATGACCTGGCCCGGTTTGGCTCTGAAAGAATGAGCTTTTCACCCCGGCAGGCTGATTTGCTTATGGTAATGGGCACCATTGCAAAGAAAATGGGGCCGGTGCTGAAACAGGTATACACCCAGATGGCCGAACCCCGGTGGGTAATGGCGGTGGGAGCCTGTGCATCCAGCGGCGGCATTTTTGATACCTACAGCGTGTTGCAGGGCATCGACAGGGTGATTCCCGTGGATGTATATGTGCCCGGCTGTCCCCCGCGACCCGAGCAAATTATTGAAGGGATCATTAAAATACAGGAACTTGTAAAAAAAGAATCATTCCGGCGCCGCAATTCACCTGAATATAACGAGCTACTGTCATCGTATGGAATTGAATAAAGACTCTCACACATGACAGAAATCTCAAACAGCATCGTTGCAGCCAGCTTACAGGAAAAATTCGGAGAGAAAATTCTCAGCATTTCAGAGCCTTCCGGGATGCTGACAATTACAATTCATAAGAAAGATAATATTGACCTGATCAGCTTTCTCTTGAAAAATCCTGCATTTGAGTTCACTTTCCTGACCGACCTGTGCGGAATTCATTATCCTGAACAGGCCGGCCGTGAACTGGGAGTCATCTATCATTTGCACAGCCTGCGCCATAATGTCCGCGTACGGGTAAAGACATACGTCGATGCAAATCTCCCGGTATTGAATTCAATCACTGCCCTGTTTGAGGCTGCCAACTGGATGGAAAGGGAAACCTATGATTTTTATGGAATTCGCTTCGAGGGCCATCCGAATCTGAAGCGCATCCTCAATATGGATGAGATGGACTATTTTCCGCTTCAAAAGCAATATCCGCTGGAAGACGGGAAACGGGAGGACAAGGAAGATCTTTATTTTGGAAGGTAAAAAAAAAGGGATGGAAGTTTTCAAAGATCCCGTAAGGGAATTCACAAAATTAAACCTCGGACCGACGCATCCGGCCACACATGGTGTTTTCCAGAATGTGCTGACCATGGACGGCGAGATAATTCTTGATTGCGAAACCACCATCGGATATATTCACAGGGCATTTGAAAAAATTGCCGAGCACAGGCCTTATTACCAGGTAACCCCGCTGACCGACAGGCTCAATTATTGCTCGGCACCCATCAACAACATCGGGTGGCATCTTACCGTGGAGAAATTGCTGGGGATAACAGTGCCGAAAAGGGTGGATTACATGCGGGTGATTATCATGGAACTGGCGCGCATTGCCGACCACCTGGTCTGCAACAGTGTGCTGGGAGTGGATACCGGCGCACTGACCGGTTTCGTGTATGTATTTCAGCTCAGGGAAAAAATTTATGATATTTTTGAGGAGATCTGCGGGGCACGCCTGACAACCAATATTGGCAGGATCGGTGGGTTTGAACGCGATTTTAACGACCAGGTATATAAAAAGCTTAACGCGCTGCTGGAAGAACTTCCACCGGTGCTTCATGAGTTTGAATCCATGCTGATCCGCAACCGGATCTTTATGGACCGGACCATGGGCGTGGGGGGGATTTCAGCTGAAAGGGCGCTCAACTATGGCTTTACAGGACCGAATTTGCGGGCAGCAGGCGTTGATTATGATGTCCGGGTCATGAATCCCTATTCTTCCTACGCGGATTTTTCATTTACCATCCCGGTAGGAACCCGTGGAGATGCCTATGACCGGTTTTGTGTGCGTAGTGGCGAAATGTGGGAAAGCCTGAATATCATACGCCAGGCGCTGGATAATATGCCCCCGGGGAATTATTACGCCGAGGTACCCGGATTTTACCTTCCGCCTAAAGAGGAAGTATATACCCGGATGGAACAACTGATCTGGCATTTCAAGATTGTAATGGGGGAAATACCCGTTCCGGAAGGCGAAATTTATTTTCCGGTGGAAGGAGCCAACGGCGAACTGGGGTTTTACCTGGTGAGTGACGGAGGCAGGAGCCCCTACAGGCTGCATTTCCGCAGGCCCTGTTTTATTTATTACCAGGCATTTCCTGAATTGATCAGGGGTTCATTGTTATCGGATGCCATTGTGTGCATGAGCAGTTTAAATATTATTGCGGGCGAATTGGATGCCTAGATGAATAGGTTGGATATGGAAGAAAACAGCAGTATAACCACGGTGAACTGGAGTGCTGAAACAATCACCCGGATGAAGGAGTTGACCAGCCATTATCCCGAAGGACGGGCGAAATCGGCCCTGGTTCCCATATTGCACCTGGTGCAGGATGAGAACGGGGGATGGCTGAATACCGAAGTCATGGACCGCGTAGCCGGCTTTTTGAAGATAGCCCCTATCGAGGTATATGAAGTGGCGACATTCTATTCACAATTCAATTTGAAACCGGTTGGAAAATATGTCCTGGAGGTTTGCCGCACAGGACCCTGCTGCCTTGTAGGAGCGGAAAGGCTGATCGGTTTCCTGGAAAAAAAGCTGGGCATTAAGGATGGAGAGACAACCCCCGACGGACGGTTTACAATAAAAACGGTAGAATGCCTGGGAGCCTGCGGGTATGGCCCTGTGATACAGGTGGGAGATACATTTTATGAGCACCTTGATGAGCAAAAAATCGATGCATTGCTCGATGACTTAAACAACGCGCGTTGATGACAAGACGGATACTGACAGAAAATATTGATATTCCCGGCATCGGAGACATCCGGGTGTACCGGAAACACGGGGGTTACCGGTCGGTGGAAAAGGCACTTGCGTCTTTTTCCCCGGACCAGGTAATTGATGAAGTCAAAAAATCGGGATTGAGAGGCAGGGGAGGCGCAGGATTTCCTACCGGGATGAAATGGGGCTTTATGGACAAATCGTCCGGTACCCCGCATTACCTTGTTTGCAACGCGGATGAAAGCGAACCGGGGACCTTCAAGGACCGTTACCTGATGGAACATATCCCCCACCTGCTCATTGAAGGGATGATCGTATCGGGTTTTGCCCTGGGCTGCCGTACCTCGTATATTTATATCCGGGGGGAATTCAAATGGATCATTAAGATCCTTGAGAAGGCACTACAGGAAGCTTATTCCGACGGGTTTCTCGGGGAGAACATCCTGGGTTCGGGCTTTTCACATGATATGTATGTTCATTCCGGCGGAGGCGCTTATATCTGCGGTGAAGAAACCGCCCTGCTCGAATCGCTGGAAGGCAAACGGGGCAATCCGCGGCTGAAGCCCCCGTTCCCTGCTGTTAAGGGATTGTATGGATATCCGACTGTAGTGAACAATGTGGAAACAATTTGTGCGGTTCCGTGGATCCTCAATAATGGCGGTGCAGACTATGCCGGCATAGGCCTGGGGAAAAGTACCGGTACAAAACTGATTTCCTCCTGCGGAAACATTAACCGGCCGGGGGTGTATGAAATCGAGCTGGGATTGCCGGTTGAGGAATTTATCTATTCCGGCGAATGGTGCGGCGGTATCTCAAAGGGCCGAAAATTAAAAGCCGTAATTCCGGGCGGATCTTCGGTACCCATTTTACCGGCTAACCTGATCCTGAAAACGGCGGAGGGAAAACCCAGGCTGATGACCTATGAATCCTTGGCGGAAGGCGGATTTGAATCGGGATCGATGCTCGGATCAGGAGGGTTTATCGTATTTGACGATACACAGTGTATTGTAAGAAATACATGGAACCTGACCCGCTTCTACCACCATGAATCTTGCGGTCAGTGCAGTCCGTGCCGGGAAGGAACCGGTTGGATGGAGAAATTGCTGCTGAGGCTCGAAGAAGGCCGGGGCAGGGAAACCGACATTGATCTTCTGCTCAATGTAGCCCGGCATATCGAGGGGAATACGATCTGCCCGCTCGGGGATGCGGCAGCATGGCCGGTTGCCAGTGCGATCCGGCATTTCAGGGAAGAATTTGAAAATCATGTGATGAATCCTGAGATACATAAGGAAAGGTTTTCTCAGGGATTTATTGAAAAAATATCGGCAGAACAACCAAATGCATAAATCAGATATGATCAAGGTACGCATTGACGGAGATGAAATTGAAGTAGAGGAAGGAACCACCATTCTGAACGCTGCCCGCAAGCTGGGGAAACATGTTCCCCCGGCCATGTGCTATTATACCAGGCTGCACGGAACGGGAGGAAAATGCAGGGTATGCCTGGTTAAGGTCTCAAAGGGTTCGGACAAGGATCCCCGCCCGGTCCCCAAACTGGTTGCATCCTGCAGCACACTTTGCCAGGATGGAATGGAAATACTGAATGAAACATCGCCCGAGGTGATCGATGCCCGTAAAGGGGTAGTCGAATTCCTGCTGATCAACCATCCGCTCGACTGTCCGGTCTGCGACCAGGCCGGTGAATGTTCGCTGCAGGATCTTTCCTTTGCCCATGGCAACATGGAGAGCCGGTATGAATTCGATAAACGCACTTTTGAAAAGAGGGACCTGGGCGATAAGATCCAATTGCACATGACCCGCTGCATACTTTGTTATCGCTGCGTCCACGTGGCTGATGAGCTTACTCCCGATCGCGTGCACGGCGTATTGAACCGCGGTGATGCATCGGAGATCGGCACGTATATTGAAAAGGCCATCGACAACGAATTCTCCGGCAACATGATCGATGTATGCCCTGTTGGCGCACTTACCGATAAAACCTTCCGGTTTAAAAGCCGGGTGTGGTTCACCCGTCCGGTTGACGCCCATCGTGATTGTCCGGCCTGTGCCGGAAAAGTGACCCTCTGGTACCAGGGCAGCACCGTATTAAGGGTAACCGGCAGAAAAGACAGGTGGGGAGAATCGAAAGATTACATTTGTAACACCTGTCGGTTTGAAAAGAAGGAAACAGCGGACTGGCAGATCGAAGGCCCTACAGTAATCGACCGCCATTCGGTCATTTCAGCAAATCATTACCTGAAAATGGTTATCCCCCCAAATATGGAATAATATGGAGTATTCGTTTCTCATATATAAACTGGTCCTCATCCTTTTCATTTTCACGGTTACCCTGCTGATCGCGTTATACAGCACATTCGCGGAACGGAAGGTGGCGGCGTTCATGCAGGACAGGCTCGGTCCCGACAGGGCTGGTCCCGGCGGCATCCTTCAGCCCCTGGCCGATGGCATCAAGATGTTTACAAAAGAAGAGATCATGCCCAATACATCCGACAGGCTGTTATTCCTGCTGGGCCCTGTAATCGCCATGCTAACTGCCCTCATGACAAGCGCGGTCATTCCCTGGGGTCGTGATCTGACAATAGGCGGAAGGAATTTTTCATTGATGGTAGCCAATATCAATATTGCTGTATTGTATGTTTTTGGGGTTGTTTCCATGGGGTTTTACGGAATTCTGATCGGAGGATGGGCGTCAAATAACAAGTATTCGCTGCTGGGCGCCGTGAGGGCTTCCTCGCAGATGATCAGCTATGAACTGGCCATGGCGCTTTCGCTGGTAGCCCTGATCATGACAACCGGATCAATGAATATAAGGGATATCGTGGAAATGCAGCATGGCTTTCACTGGAACATATGGGTACAGCCGCTGGGATTCCTTATTTTCATTATTTGTGCCTTTGCGGAATGCAACCGTGCCCCGTTTGACCTGCCGGAATGCGAAACCGAACTGGTTGGCGGTTACCATACCGAATACAGCAGCATGAAACTGGGATTCTTTCTGTTTGCCGAATATATTAACATGTTCATTTCATCGTGTATCCTGGTTTCATTGTATTTAGGGGGATATAATTTTCCATTTGACGATAAGCTGGGGCTTTCCCCCAACATGCTTTCCGTGGTGGGTACAGTAGTTTATTTTGCCAAGATATTCATGGTTATCTTTTTCTTCATGTGGGTACGATGGACCCTTCCCCGTTTCCGGTTCGACCAGTTGCTGAGGATGGGCTGGAGGATACTGATCCCGCTGGCTATAGTGAATATTCTGATCACAGGCGGAATTATGGTAATATTTAATTAGAAATCAGGAGGAGAAGGATGCAACCATTAACTGCCAGGGCCAAACAGGTGCCGTCAAGGAAATTGACCTGGACGGAACGATTATATTTTCCGGCTATATTGAACGGATTACGGATCACCATGCGGCATTTTTTCAGGAAGAATGTGACAGTCAGGTACCCGGAGGAAAAACGGCCGTTCAGCCCTGTTTACAGGGGCAGGCATGTGCTGAAACGGGATTATGAAGGCCGGGAACGATGCACGGCCTGCGGATTATGCGCTGTGGCTTGTCCGGCAGAGGCGATCACCATGGTCGCAGCAGAGCGGAAACCCGGCGAGGAAAAATTATACCGGGAGGAGAAATATGCGGCCAGCTACGAGATCAACATGCTGCGCTGTATTTTTTGCGGAATGTGCGAAGAAGCCTGTCCGAAAGAAGCCATTTATCTCACCGAACGGCTTGCCCACCCCGATTATCACCGCGAAGGCTTCATTTTTGACAAAGCCAGGCTGGTTGAGCCTGTCGATAAGGATAAACGGGTGGATGTATCGAAAAGAATCAATTTTTCATTTCATGACAACCATACAACATGATACGCGATATTTTCATTTTCCTGTCGGTATTAGCCCTGTTTAGTGCTGCCATGACGGTTTTTGCCCGGAACCTGGTACACAGTATCCTGTACCTGATCCTTTGCTTTTTTGCCATTGCAGGACATTACCTCCTGCTGAACGCGGAATTTCTGGCCATAGTTAACATCATCGTTTATGGAGGCGCCATCATGGTGCTTTTCCTGTTTGCCGTGATGCTGCTGAACCTGAACAAGACAAAGCAAATAGCCTTATCGAGGATAAGCCTTTTTGCCGCTGTCATATCCGGGGGCATACTTCTTCTTGTATTTGTTGCGGCCGTCAGGAAAAATACATACATGGCAAATCCCGTATCCCTGGATTCCGATTTTGGCTCGGTAAAGATGCTGGGTAAAATTCTTTTTAATGAATATATTTTGCCTTTTGAAATATCATCCATTCTCTTTTTGTCGGCCATGATCGGGTCAATTATCCTGGTCAAAAAAGAACACAGATAAGATATGATCAATTATCAATCCACCTTACAGGCTGTTCCGCTAAACTGGTATATACTGGTGAGCCTTACACTGTTTTGCATCGGGGCGGTAGGAATTATCTACCGGCGCAATTCCATTGTCATCATCATGTGCCTTGAGCTGATGATCAATTCGGTGAATTTGCTGCTGGCTGCTTTTTCGGCCTATAACGGGAATGCCGACGGCCAGATCTTTGTATTTTTCATCATGGTTGTGGCGGCGGCGGAGGTCACCGTCGGACTGGCACTTATAGTGGTGATGTACCGGAATATCAATTCAACGGATATTTCTCTTTTTAATAATTTGAAATGGTGATGAATCTAAACAGAGTATAATGTTGCTTGCACTGATCGTTTTATTGCCTCTCGCGGGTTATTTACTTCTCACCTTTGCCGGAAAATTCGTACCCCGTGGCAGCGGGGGCATGCTGGCATCCCTTCTGGTTACCCTTTCATTCCTGCTGGGCGTGGCGGCTTTCTTTATGACCCGTCAGCAGGGAATGTTCGTTACCGGGCCCTTTACCTGGATCGATACGGCAGGATTCAAGGCATCGTTTTCGCTGCAGGCCGATTCCCTGTCTCTTGTAATGACGCTGATGATCACGGGAGTCAGTGCCCTGATCCATTTTTATTCAATAGGATATATGAAGGAGGATCCGGCTATCAACCGGTTTTTCTCCTATATGAACCTGTTTGTCTTTTTTATGCTGCTGCTCGTTACGGCCGACAATTACCTGCTGCTGTTTGCGGGCTGGGAAGGGGTTGGCCTGTGTTCTTACCTGCTGATCGGGTTCTGGTATAAAAACCCCGAATATGCAAAGGCAGCGGACAAGGCCTTTATCATGAACCGCATTGGTGACCTGGGATTTCTCCTGGCCATTGCCACCCTGTATCTTACTTTTGGAACCCTGGCTTTTTCGGATATACAAACGCAGCTTCAGTCGGGCATTGGTGCAGACCGTATGACACTTGTCACCCTGTTGCTCTTTACGGGGGCCGTAGGGAAAAGTGCACAGATCCCGCTATTCACCTGGCTTCCTGATGCCATGGCCGGTCCCACGCCGGTGTCAGCCCTGATCCACGCGGCAACCATGGTAACTGCGGGCATCTACCTCGTAATCCGTTCACAAGCCCTGTTTATTCTTTCCCCGCTGTCCATGAATTTGGTAGCCGCTGTCGGGATTATCACCGCGTTGTTTGCCGGTTCGGTTGCCCTGAGGCAATTTGACATCAAGAAAATCCTGGCCTATTCAACGATAAGCCAGCTGGGCCTGATGTTTTTTGCGCTGGGACTGGGAGCCTTTGACGCATCCCTTTTTCACCTGCTTACCCATGCTTTTTTTAAGGCCCTTCTGTTTTTATGTGCGGGAAGCGTGATCCATGGGCTGAATGGCCACCAGGATATCCGGTACATGGGCCGGTTGAAGGAAAAAATCCCGGTCACCTTCATAACCATGTTCATCGGCGCATTGGCCATATCGGGCATACCCCCGCTATCCGGGTTCTTCTCGAAAGATGGCATCCTGGCCGCAGCGCTTCATTCAAGCCCCTGGTTCTGGGTTCCCGGACTGGCAGTATCGCTGCTTACTTCGTTCTATATGTTCAGGCTGATCTATCTTGTTTTTTACGGGCATTACAGGGGTGAATCCGGTTCGTGGGATCACATTCATGAATCACCACGGATTATGACCGCTCCATTAGTCATTCTTGCCATTCTGTCTATCCTGGGCGGATTGATCAATATCCCCGGATTATTTGGCGGGGGACAGTGGCTGGCGAATTATACGGGACTTGTCCGGGAGATTGAACCTGTTGATCACCTCACCGAATGGATACTCATGATCATTACCGTGCTGGCTGTGACCGGCATGATCCTGGTGGCCAGGTCGCGTTTCAACAGGGAAGAAATCGCACAGCTTTCGGAAACCGGGACGGGACCCCTTGACAGGTTACTGATACGGAAATATTATGTTGATGAGCTATACAAGACAGTAATCACAAATCCGCTGGCCCGGATATCCGATAAGCTCTATTCAGTTGTCGAGATAAAAATCGTGGATGCCCTGGTTGAAGGGGTGGGTACGACAGTTAGTTCTCTTAGCCGGGTATTCCGCCTGCTTCAAAGCGGGAGCGTGAGCTTTTACCTGTTTTTCATGGTTGTCGGAATTATCCTGGTGCTTGTTCTTAACCTTTTCATGTGATGGAGAACCTATTGCTTTACCTTGTTTTTCTGCCCATAATTACGGGTACCCTGTTTCTATTCTTTCGCAGTCGCATGGCACGATACCTGGCCCTGGTCATCTCACTCGTTGAACTGGCGCTTGCACTGGTTGTATTTATAGTCTATCTGCGGGGTTCGGGACAGGATTTTTATATTAACATACCCTGGATTATGGAGTGGGGCATCCACCTCCAACTGGACGTGGACGGGATCAATGTTCTGTTTATGCTCCTGGCGGGAATTGCGGTACCCCTGATCATGCTCGCGGGATGGGATAAAACCTACCATAATTTCGGGCTCATGGACGGGATGGTCCTTATCCTCCAGGGTTCCCTGATGGGTGTGTTCTTGAGTTTCAATGCCTTTGTTTATTATATTTTCTGGGAAATGAGCCTTATACCGGCGTACATCATCCTTCTCATCTGGGGAGGGGAACACCGGATGAGGATAACCCTGAAATTTTTTATTTACACCCTGGCAGGCAGCCTTGTCATGCTGATTGCCCTGATATCGCTCTATCTTTCCACGCCGGGGGATCATACATTTTCGCATGATGCGTTCCTTAACCTGGCAATGGATTCCCCGCGCCAGTCATGGCTCTTTGCGGCATTCATGCTTGCCTATCTGATCAAAACTCCGGTATTCCCTTTCCACTCATGGCAACCCGACACCTATACCCAGGCCCCGTCTGCAGGTACCCTTCTGCTGAGCGGGCTGATGTCGAAAATGGGAATTTTCAGCATGCTGAGATGGCTCCTGCCTATAGTTCCGCTGGCTGTGAAAACCTATGCGCCTTATGTTACCGGACTGGCAATTATCAGTATTCTATATGCTTCAGTCATTGCCCTTCAGCAAAAAAACATAAAGACACTGTTTGCCTATTCTTCCATTGCGCACCTGGGCCTGGTGGTAGCCGCCATTTTCACGCTGAGCAGCGTGGGGATACAGGGCGCCCTGATCATGACATTTTCGCATGGCATCGTCATCATTGCCCTGTTTTTTGTTGCCGATATCTTTAAAATGCGTACTGACTCGCAGGAACTGGCGGATATGGGCGGATTCAGAACAAAAGCTCCTGTTTTTGCCGGGGTTTACCTTGTGGTGCTTCTGGCATCGATCGGGATACCGCTAACAAGCGGATTCCCTGGAGAATTGCTGATGTTTACCGGACTGGTGAAGGTAAACCTTGCATTTGCCGTCCTTGCCGGACTGGGAACCCTGGCAGGTGTGGTTTACATGCTGGTATCGTACCGGAAAACCATGCTTGGGCAGCCGGTGGAATTGCCTTTTCCGGACCTGAATTTCCGGGAGAAACTTGTGTTTGCCATAATAATCGGCCTGATTTTTTTAATCGGGATATTTCCGACCCTGTTTTTGAAAACTGCGGAAGGCAGTGTAAATATATTGGTTAGCCTGTTTATATGAATACAATTATCTTTTTAGCCATTTCGGGTATTGTGGTACTGGGCAGCGGGTTATTCAAGCTGCATAAGTGGCTGCTTGCCTTTTCACTCATCGCCTGTATCCTTGCCTTTATATTGAATATCAGCGGCTGGAATATCCAGGGATCCTATTACAATCACATGGTCACGATTGATCCGTTTGCGATAAAATTTACCGGGCTGTTGATTTTTGAAACCATCCTTGTCTTCCTGTTGTGCGGATTTTATTATTCAAATGAAATAGAACACCTGGCCGATATTTACAGCTTATTTATCTTTTCCCTCATCGGGGGCATAGTCATGGTATCCTATTCAAACCTGGTCATGTTCTTCATCGGGCTTGAAACCCTGTCGATTCCCCTGTATGTGCTTGCTGCCAGTCACCGCACCAATGTATTGTCGAACGAGGCAGGCATGAAATACTTCATCTTTGGATCCTTCCAAACCTGCCTGTTGATTCTGGGCATTGCATTCATCTATGGTTCCGCGAATAGTTTTGACATGGGTGTGATTGCGGATTTTGTCCGCCTTCACAGCGCTGATCTGCCGGTACTATTCAAGGTAGGTGTGATCCTGCTGTTATCCGCGTTTGCTTTTAAAGTGGCTGCGTTCCCTTTTCATTTCTGGGCTCCGGATGTATACCAGGGTGCTCCCACCGCTGTGACCGCCTTTATGGCCACCGTGGTAAAAACGGCAGCCATGGTATCCCTGCTTCGGCTGGTGATGGGTATATTTTCAGGTATCCATGAAATATGGTTCAATTCGCTGATGGTTTTTTCAGCGCTGACCCTGATCGTGGGAAATATCACAGCCATATACCAGACCAGCTTTAAGCGGCTACTTGCCTATTCGGGAATTTCCAATGCCGGATACCTTCTGATTGCCATCGTTGCGCTCAATGCAAAATCGGAGTCCATTATCCTGTATTATTCGCTAGTATATTCGATAGCCACGATCGCCTCTTTTTCAATCTTCATTGCTGTCAAGGAGCAGCTGGGAGTGGATGAGCTTGAAAACTTCAAGGGAACCTATGTAAAAAACCCGTTGCTTACGGCAGCCCTTACCGTTTCCATGTTATCGCTGGCCGGCATACCCCCGGTGGCGGGATTTTTCGCAAAATACTACCTTTTCGTGAATGCATGGTCCGCGGGATTTACATGGCTTGTGCTGGTGGCCATTGTGACATCCGTGATCGGAGCTTTTTATTACCTGCGGATCATCGGGTTTCTTTATAATCGCAAGGAAGTCGTGGGCAGTGCCATCGAGATCAGCGTGATTTACAAGGTTATCCTGTACTTCAGCATCCTGACGCTTCTTTTACTGGGACTTATGCCGAACCTGATCCTCAGGTTGATTTAAGTCCGCCCCTTCGGGGTCCGTTAAAACATCTTCAGGGCAATCATCCGGTCAACCATATCCTCAATCATCTTTTCAAAGGGTATGTAATTCATGCCCAGATGCTGAATGCTTTTGCTGTTATTTATTTTTATCCGGTGGCCGATGTTGCGGGAAACAAATTTAAGAGTAAGACCAAAAATCCAGCCGATCAGATAGAGCAGAAAAGTGGGTGTTTTCATCAGCGGAAGTTTAAACCGGTTGCCATACTTTTTCCGGATTACCGCTGCAACATCCATAAAGCCCTTTGTTGCCGAACACAGTATAAACCGGCCTTCAGCGTCATCATTTTCGAGTGCCAGCCGGTGCGCCACAGCGACATCCCTGACATCGACAAAAGCGAAATAAAGGTCTGCACCCCCGGTCCGGTACTTTCCCCCCAGCATATCATTCATAAACTGCAGGCTTTCAGAATCAGAAACCGGGGAAAGCATCGGACCCATAACAAATCCCGGGTTCATCACAACCAGTTTCCACTGATCCTGGGCTTCAGCCATTTTCCAGGCTTCCTTTTCCGCCATCACTTTTGAATAGGCATAAGGCTGATGGGTGAGAGTACTTGTCGTATTGAAATCCGCCTCAGTGAATTCTGACAGTCCTTTTTCTTTCATATCGATGTTATCACCGTAAACAGCGACGATACTTGAAGTAAGGATCACTTTCCTCACGGTGCCTGAGCGGTTTGCAGCATTGAGTACATTTTTGGTTCCCTGCAAAGCCGGTTTCAGGAGATCATTCGTTGCATCTTTAAATCGTAACGTAAAAGGAGAAGCCATATGAAAAACGGCGTCGCATCCCTTTGCCGCCGCATCAAATGAACCCTCCTTCAGAAGATCGGCTTCCCAAAGTTCCAATATTCCGGGCGCATCTTTTGCCAGGTCCAGAAGGTGCCGAACCTTACCTGCATTGTTTTTATCGCGAACACAGGCCCTTACGGTATAGCCTTTTTCAAGTAGTTCTTTTACGGTCCGGGAGCCTACGTACCCACTGGCTCCGGTTATCATCACTGTTTTATACATATGCTTATCACCCCGCCGGGGTATTTTTTCAGGCCATTAAAAAATCAACCGGTACATCTCGGAGACGGGCTATATCGCGGACTTTATCCCGGACGTTGAAACCCGCGCGGCAATTAACCCTGCATTCATCGCACAGATCACACGGATTGCCTGATATGCCTGACTCTGCGACAGTATAGTAAGCGTGCTCAAAATTGCGGTATCCGTAGGCGTACATATAGCCCCGCATGAGTGTGGGGATATCGAGGTTACCCGGGCACTGGGGAAGGCATTCCTTGCACTGATGGCAATACAGTCCGGGTTCACTCATTAGATTGGCCAGGTCGAGGTCCTTCAGTTCCTGGTCCGTCATTTTCAGGTTTTTGATCATGGCGAGGTTTTTCTGCATTTCTTCTACCGAAGACATGCCGGAAACAATTGTCGCCACATGTTCATTTTTCAGAACCCATTTCAGGGCAGCATCGGTGTTAAATGCCTGTCCCGACTTTGACCGGGCTGCGCCGGCAGTAGTTTTCATAGCTACAATGCCTATACCTTTACCTGCCGCATACGCCAGGGCCTCATCCATGGAGGGGGTGCCGGCGGATTTGTAATTATATGCAGGCATGGCTATGTCATACACTCCTGAATCAGCAGCTGCTTTAAGGGCTTCTTCAACATGGTCGTGCGAGGCAATTCCCACGAAGCGGACCTTCCCCTGTTTTTTAAGTTCCTGCAGGGCTTTCAGGAGCCCTTCCTCCAGCACCATTTCACGTTTGCCCGCGTAAGGAAACAAAAGAAAGTCAACATGGTCCAATCCAAACCGTTTCAGGCTTTCTTCGGCCTTTTTAATATATGCCTGGGTATCAAATCCCTTTGTAAAAGTGCCTGTTTTCTGATCGAGACCGTCAGCCGATGCTGCCGTTCCGATAATATAAGAATCGCGAGGAAAACCTTTCAGGCCTTCGCCTACAAGGATTTCATTATTTCCCTGGCCATAGTAATTGGCCGAGAAGAACAACCGTATTCCGGCATCATAGGCGGACCGGATGAACCCGGGATTGGTGGCCCCGCTGGTACCCATGCTGA
This sequence comes from Bacteroidales bacterium, assembly GCA_041737295.1. Classification (GTDB taxonomy): domain Bacteria; phylum Bacteroidota; class Bacteroidia; order Bacteroidales; family UBA10428; genus UBA5072. The sequence continues at coordinate 88,723 of JBGSSA010000004.1, forward strand.
TAAGGGGTGTTTTAATACCGGTTTTTCCAAGAACCCGGCCCGGTAGTGAGGGCAATGCCGCCGGAGTTGATGTGGACGCCCGAAGGACCTGGGGGAGTAATGCAGCACCTGACAGGCCAAGGATGCTTTTCTTCAGAAAATCACGACGTTGATTATTTTTCATAGCGGGAATTCTGTTAAATTAGATGGGTAATTTACGAAAAATAATCTCGCTGATCTCGGGGATTTCGCGGAATAATTTGTGTTTACGGGGCTAAATTTCTCGCAGATTTTCGCAGATTTCGCAGATTAATTTGTGTTTACGGGGCTTTTTTCTCGCAGATTTTCGCAGATTTCGCGGAATAATTTGTGTTTACGGGGCTTTTTTCTCGCAGATTTCGGGGATTTCGCAGATTAATTTGTGTTTACGGGGCTTTTTTCTCGCAGATTTCGGGGATTTCGCAGAATAATTTGTGTTTACGGGGTTAAATTTCTCGCGAATTTCGGGGATTTCGCAGATTATATTTCTCGCAAAGTCGCAAAGGCGCAAAGGGAAAGAAGTTTACACTTTGTTATCTCGGCGTTAAAATTTTACAATATATTATATATAGCATTCCATTTTACCAAATAAAGGTTCCGTCGTATCATATGTAAACAGCATTCAAATTGAATAATTTTCAAACCACCCTTCATGCAGACCCGGATGAAACCCTGGTTTCTTTGATCAGGCAGGGAAATTCGGTTGCTTTCGGGCACCTGATGGAAAGGCATCAGCCCTACATCGTGCGGATTGTCTCACGTTTTCTTTTCTGTCGGGAGGACAGCCGGGAGGTGGTTCAGGATACTTTTATCCGTATCTGGAAACATATTGAAGATTACGATGGCCGGTGCCGGTTCACTACCTGGATTTACACTATTGCCTTTAATCTTTGCCTTGACAGGACAAAAGCACTTAACAGGAGACATGAGGTCCATATTCCGCTTAATTATGAGACCCTCGCTGATTACCACATACAACATACGGATCAGCATGCCGATTCAGATCATGACGGGCTTGGTAAAGTAGTCCGCGATCTGGCCCGGCAATTAAGTAAGGTACAACGGCTGGTTTTCGTTCTTCGGGATATTCAGGACCTGCCGGTTGAGGAGGTTTGTCACATTACCGGATTCGATACCGATAAGGTAAAATCAAACCTCTATTATGCCCGGAAATTTATTCGTGAAAAATTGGAAAAGGGAGGATACTTATGAATTGCAACGATATTGAACCACTCATTTACCTTATGCGTGACGGAGAGCTCACAGATAGTGAAAAAAACCTTGTGTCACAGCACATTGGGGTTTGTCCCGGTTGTTATGAACTGGTCCGGTCTCTTAAGGTAATGGCAGAGAAGGTTTCAAAAGCGGATTATAATGAAGGCATATTCATTCAGGATGAATCATTATTACCGCCATTGCTGAATAAAACCGGCAATCCGGTGAGGTCATTTTCGTTCTCCTTTTTGAAAGCATTGGCCGCCTGCGTGCTGCTTATCCTTGTATCCGCTTTTGTATTCCAGGAATACAGATTTAACCGTGAACGCACCCTGTTGCACATGAAACTGCAACAATCAGAATATCTGAATAGTGCGGACCCCGGGATTTCTGAATGTGTTCAGGAAATTAAGAGAAAAATTCACAGCAACTCGCTGACCTCTTTCGTGCGCCGGGATACTATGCAGGTAAACCTCATCAGTGAGGAGGCATTAACCCGGTATGTCAAAGACAGGTGCGGATATAATGACAGCGATATCAAAGCAGTAAAGAAAATGCTGATCCAGGCCGGTCTCATCAATTAAAATTAATATACCAATTAATAAACCAGATTATGAAAAAGCATCCTTCATATAGAGGATTGAGAAATGTTGCGCTCATTTTATTGTTGTTGTTAATGGGCTCCTGCCTTGACTACACCGTGACTACAACGGTAAAACGCGATGGATCCGTTTTTCGCCAGTACAGGGTGAGAGGGGACTCAACTGAAATATTCAGTGGTTCGCTGATGATCCCGTCAGGGTCAGACTGGAAAATCAGCCAAAGTTGGGAACCAAAAGACCCGAAAGATACAGTGTCGGGGGAAACACAATATGTCTATTATGCCTCCCGCACGTTTCGGGATATTAATGAGCTGAATTCGTGGCTGGACACAGATACATCCGCTGGAAGAGTTAAGCCGGATATAAGTCTTAAAAAACAGTTTCGCTGGTTTTATAATTATTACACATATTCCGAGATCTACCCCATGTTATTTCCATTTCAGAAAATTCCCGTGGATAGTTTCTTAACGGATCTTGAACAGTCGGTGATCATGAATGATAACCGGACTGTTTATTCTCCCGCAGAAAAAAAGCTGATCTGGAAAAGTAAAGACACCGAATATCAATATAATGAAACAGACAGTGTTGAAATAAACAAAATAGATGAACATTGCCAGGCCCGGTTTACAAAATGGATGATGGAATCAATCATAACAGATTATCTGGACATTATTCATGACCATTTCCGCAATGATCCGGCAGCAAAGGCTATCCTGCTGAAAAAGTCAGAATTGAATGGAGCAATGTATAACAAATATGACTTGGCGAAGGATAATTTTATTTCTGCTTCGGTATTGAACAGTACGGGCGATTCCCTTATAGGGGCACAACGGCTCGGGGAATTGTATGCTCAACATCCGGATGTATTTGCTGAATTTGACCGTAAGATCGAACAGGTGAAAGATTTAGGCATAGATGACAGTTATTTGCATCACCTGGCACTACCCGGCAAGATATATTCATCCAACTCGTCCAAAATCAATCAGTCAGAGATGGAATGGGAAATGGAGCCGATGTACTTCTGGATGAAGGATTACGAAATGAAAGCTTCATCGCGGGCAGCCAATCCCTGGATCATAGTGCTTTCGGGGTTGCTGGCAATGGGGTTGATTTGGGTGCTTTTCAATAAGAGAAAATAGAGAAAACAATGCTTGTGATGACAGGATATCCAAAATATTTAACGCAGAGGGCGCTAAAGTTTTGTTTACCAGGCTAATTGAGGTCTCAGAGAAATCTCATTGCATTCGATTAACCGATTACATGTGCGGGATTTATTATGATAAGAGAGATTTTTACTGTTTCTTATATTTAGCAGCAAGAGACAGGGCGGCCTGGCAGGCAGCAGTGATCTGGACAAAGTTGCCCTGTTCGATCCAGGATTTTTTCAATAGTTGTGATCCCATACCCACTATGGCAGCACCTGCACCAAACCATGCTTTCAGACTTTCATCGGTAGCTTCAACACCTCCGGTAGGCATGATATTCGTCCAGGGCATAGGTCCTTTCACTGCTTCTATGAAGGCGGGCCCGCCTACCTGGGAGGCCGGAAAGATCTTTACAATCTCGGCGCCCAGTTCTTCAGCGCGTGAAATTTCGGATACTGATCCGCAACCGGGCATCCAAAGTACTTTCCGCCGGTTACAGGTCCTGCCGGTTTCCTCATTCAGCACGGGTGAAACCACAAAGGCAGCACCCAGCTGCATATACAATGATGCCGTTCCCGGTTCAATAACCGATCCCACACCCAGGATCAAATCAGGCAATTCAGCCGCGGCATACTGGCTGATTTCGCGAAATACAATATGGGCAAAATCGCCGCGGTTAGTGAATTCAAAAACCCGTATGCCCCCTTCATAACATGCTTTAAGCACATTTTTCGCGGTATTGGCATCCTGATGGTAAAAAACCGGGATGATGCCGGCTTTCATCATAGTATTGATCACGTGAATTCGGGTAAATCGGGACATGGGGTATCAGTTAAAAGTGAATATCTAAAATCAGTTTTGTAGAAATCAGTTCTGCGGTTCTGCGGTCATTCATCTTTGGACGGTCTCCCCCTTTGGAGGGGGCAGGGGGAGGATGGCCAAAAATCCACCCCCTACCCCCGCCAGCGGGGGACACCTCCACCCTAAAAGCCTCCAGCCTCCAGCCTCCAGCCTAAAAAATCAACAAATCAGCAAATCAACAATTATCTTCTCACCCTCCCTGAGGCATCGCCCTGCATGAGTCTTTCGACTTCCTCAACAGATACAAGGTTGAAATCGCCGGGGATTGTATGTTTCAGGCACGAAGCGGCAGTTGCAAAGTCCAGTGCTTTCCGGTCATTTCCGGACCAGGTAATCAATCCATAGATCAGTCCGGCCATAAAAGAATCTCCTCCTCCCACCCGGTCTACAATGTGGGTGATGTTGTACTCCGGAGCCTCGAAAAGGGTCTTTCCATCCCAGAGCACACCGCTCCAGGTATTGTGACTGGCACTTATGGACCCGCGCAACGTAATGATCACCTTCCGGGCCTTTGGAAAGCGGGCTGTCATCTGACGGCAAACCGATTCATATGCCCTGGCATCATGATGGGTATGATTCGAATCAACAGTCTCGGGCCGGATGCCGAAAACTTTTTCCGCATCTTCCTCATTGCCGAGGATCAGATCGCAGCCTGCCACCAGGTCAGGCATAACCTGGGAAGCTGTCTTGCCGTATTTCCACAGGTTTTTCCTGAAATTGAGATCCGTGGATACGGTTATTCCCATCCGGTTTGCCATTTGAATGGCTTCCAGACAGGCTTGCGCGCTGCCTTCAGAAATGGCCGGTGTTATGCCGGTCCAGTGAAACCAGGTTACCCCGTCAAAAACCTTATTCCAGTCAATCATGCCCGGTTGGAGCTCAGCCATCGAGGAATGGGCCCTGTCGTAAATTACCTGGCTGGCGCGGGCTACAGCACCTGATTCAAGAAAATAGATCCCCAGCCTGTCACCTCCCCAGGCAACATCATTTACATCCACGCCAAACCTCTTTAGTTCCATCAGGCAGGCACGGCCTATATCGTTATCCGGTAAGCGGGTAACAAATTTTACAGGTATATTGAAATTAGCCAGTGATACTGCAACATTTGCCTCACCTCCGCCAAACTGTATGTCAAACCGCCGGGCCTGGGAAAAGCGTTCAAATCCGGGGGTGGAAAGCCGCAGCATGATCTCTCCGAAGGTCAGTACTTTTTGCATAGTTGAAATGATTATAATCAAATAAACTATAAATATAGTGTACATCCGGATATTGGCAAAAAGGACAACTGTATTTTTGTTTTTCTGAATAATAACTGATATATTTAAAATTATTACAGGTTCTTTGCTTATTACTAACCCAATTTATTCTATCTGACCATGTTCGAACAAACCCGTCGTGACAAAGCAGAAAGTGGCGGTTACTATCTTGGACTCGATATAGGATCTGTGTCATTGAATACAATTCTAATGGATCGGTCGTTTGCGGTAGTGGAAGAGTACTATGATTTTACCATGGGAAAACCGTTCCATACTCTGCTTGAAAGATTATCAAAATTAATTGAGGTTTATTCCGCCGATAGGATCGAACTCATCGCCATTACCGGATCGGGCGGAAAAATTGCCACGGAATTGATTGGCGGTGCATATGTCAATGAGATCATTGCCCAGGCTATGGCGGTTTCAAGGCTTTATCCTGAAACAAAAACCGTAATTGAAATAGGCGGGGAGGATTCCAAACTTATCCTGCTTGAGAAGGAACCGGGTAAGAAATACCCCCGGCTCACCGATTTCGAAATGAACAGCATTTGTGCGGCTGGCACAGGTTCATTTCTCGACCAGCAGGCTCGTCGCATCGGAATTTCCATTAAAAAGGAATTCGGTGAACTGGCTCTCCGGAGCATTGACCCTCCGCGGATTGCAGGAAGGTGCAGCGTTTTTGCCAAAAGCGACATGATCCATCTTCAGCAGATTGCCACTCCGCTTCATGATATAGTAGCAGGACTTTGTTTTGCCCTGGCCCGGAATTTCAGGAGCACCATCGCCAGAAGCAAGGAAATCAGGACGCCGGTTGTATTTTCAGGCGGTGTTGCCGCCAATGCGGGAATGGTCAGGGCCTTCAGGGAAACCCTTTCGCTGACCGGGGAGGAATTCATTATTCCGCAGCACCATGCCTCCATGGGTGCGATTGGTGCCATTCTGCATACCTGCGCTGAATCAGGTCAGGCCGGTTTTAAAGGGCTTGACATCTTAAATGATTACCTGAAAAATGGTGGAAGCAAGACAGTGGGCCTTCCCCGGTTAAAAAATTCCAATGCACTGATCCGTAAAGCCGGCCAGTTTAAATTTAACGGACAGGCCCAGATTCCGGTTTACCTGGGACTGGATATCGGATCATTAAGCACGAACCTGGTGCTGATCACCGACGATCACAAAGTTTTGGCACGCAGGTATCTGCCTACGGCCGGAAAACCCCTTGAAGCCATTCAGCGGGGACTAACCGAAATTTTTGAGGAAGTAGGGGATCGTGTGCGGGTGGAAGGAGCCGGTACTACCGGATCGGGGCGTTACCTGACCGGCGATTTTATCGGGGCAGACATAATTGTTAATGAAATCACAGCCCAGGCTACTGCTGCTATCGATTATGATCCAACGGTGGATACAATTATTGAGATCGGCGGCCAGGATTCGAAGTTTATCAGCATAAGAGACGGCGCTGTTGTTGATTTTGAGATGAACAAGGTATGCGCGGCCGGAACAGGATCATTCCTTGAAGAACAGGCTGAGAAGTTGAATATCAAAATAGTAGAACAGTTTGGATCGTTGGCCCTGGCGTGTGATTGTCCGGTTAAACTCGGCGACCGCTGCACTGTATTCATGGAATCGGATTTGAATTCCTTTCTTCAGAAAGGGGTAAAGGTAGATAAGCTCGTCGGCGGCCTGGCCTATTCCATTGTGAGTAATTACCTGCAAAAGGTGGTTGGGGAGCGGAAAATCGGTAAGAAGATATTCTTCCAGGGTGGAGTAGCCAATAACAAGAGTGTTGTTTCTGCCTTTGAACAGGTACTGGGAACAGAAATTACAATACCCCCTGATTTTGATGTGACCGGTGCCATCGGGGTTGCCATCCTGGCAAAGAAGGCGGTTAACGGATCGGCAGACAGTAGGTTTAAGGGATTTGACAGGAGGAACACAACCTATGAAGTAAGCAGTTTTGTTTGCCAGGGGTGCACAAACAACTGTGAAATCAGAAAGGTTACTATCGCCGGAGAAAAGAAAGCCCTGTTCTATGGAGGCCGGTGTGAAAAATATGAAACAGCCGACAGAAAGCGGCTGCCCGGAAATATTCCCAATCTATTTAACCGGCGCCTGGAAATGCTTATGGAAGGTTTTGTGCCATCAGAAATAAAGGAAGCCATAACAATCGGGATACCAAGGGCTCTCATGATATTTTACCAGCAGTTTCCGTTCTGGCGGACCTTTTTTGAGGAACTTGGATTTCGCGTCGTAATTTCGCGTGAGACAGACAAAAAGCTTGTCACCAGATCACTTGAAACCGTTACAACCGAAACCTGCCTTCCGGTTGAATTAATGCATGGCCATGTAATTGACCTTATTGAGCAGAAGGTGGATTATGTGTTTCTGCCCTTCATCGTGGATGCCAAAGCCAAGCCGGGCAATCCAACTGCCAATTGCAATTGTCCCTGGGTACAAACCCATGCATTCATGGTAAAGGCAGCACTGCGGTCATCGGTTCCCGAAAACATGTTCCTGACTCCCGTCCTGCATTTCAGGCATTTTAATACTGCCCTGCCCAAGGAATTGGGCGGTTTTTTTCATGAACGGTTCGGATTACCGGTTCAGCGCATTCGCAAGGCCATTCTCAAAGCCGATAAGGTGCAGGTGGCCTTTGAATCGCGGTTGGTTGATTTTGGGAAACAGCTCTTAAATGATATTCCCGGGGACTGCCGTCCTGTAGTTATACTGGGTAGGCCCTACAATACAAGTGATCCGTTCCTTAACCTGGGTCTGATAGAAAAGCTGATCGGGCATGGTTTCATGCCGGTTCCGCTTGACATGCTGGAACTGAATGTTAATGATGTGTTTGGGGACTACCGGAGCATGTACTGGCCCAACGGGCAGAAAATCCTGGCCGCCACAAAACTGGTGGCAAAGGATAAAAGGCTCCATGCCATTTACATGAGCAATTTCAGATGTGGCCCCGATTCGTTCCTCGCGCATTATGTGAATGAGGAAATGAAGGGCAAGCCCTGTTTACACCTTGAAATTGATGAGCACTCTGCGGATGCCGGTATGATCACGCGGATTGAAGCATTCACTGAAAGTCTGAAGGGGTCTGAAGCCGCTTCGGCCAAAGCAGAGACCATTTTCAGGCCCCGGGCGGGCCATGCTTCCCTGCTGAAGGGCCGGGTTTTGTATTTCCCGCATATGAATGACAACGCCTATGCGATAGCGGCTGCCGCCCGAAATTGCGGTATTCAGTCGGAAGTGTTGCCCATGCAGACTGAAAAGGATCTTGCGCTGGGAAGGCAATATACATCTTCCCGTGAGTGTTTTCCCATGATTTGCACTACAGGAAGTTTCCTGAAAAAATTGATGGAACCGGGAGTTGATCCGGCCAGGGTAAGTTTTTTCATGCCCGATCATAACGGGCCCTGCCGGTTCGGGCAATACAATCATTTGCAGCGCATCCTGTTTGACAAATTGGGCTTCGAAAAAGCGGAAATTGTTTCCCCTTCCAATGAGTCCTCATATGCGGATGTTGCCGGCAAACATGCCGCCAGTTTCAGGTTGCTGGCATGGAAGGGTTTTGTTGCCGTGGATTTTCTTCGAAAATTGAAACAGGAGACCAAGCCTTACGAGCTGATTCCCGGAAGTACCGAAGAAGTTTACAGGAGATCGCTGCGAAAAACAGTTGAATGCATTGAAAAGGGCGCCCATGGGTTGCATGATACTTTAAGTGAATGCCTTGCTGAATTTAAGCTGGTCCCTGTGGACAAGGAACATCGCAAACCTGTGGTAGCCATAATCGGTGAGATCTTCATGCGCGACAATGATTTCTGTAATGGAGGACTCATCAGCAGGCTTGAACAATTGGGAGTGGAAACGTTGCTTTCACCCTTCGCAGAATGGCTGTCGTATTCCACCTACAGGTACGGCCGTGACAGCATCTGGAAAAGGGATGTGAAGGGATTTGTCAAGTCAAAGATCCAGGGAATTGCCCAGCATTTGTCGGCGGAAGCCATATTACGCGACATAAACAAGGATACCGATCATGTAAAGAATGTTCCTCTCGGTGCTATGCTGAGTTTGTGTAATCCATATGTGAATAAGGATTATGACGGAGATCCGGCCATTTCGCTGGGTACGGTAGCATATCTCTCATCAAGGGGAATTGCAGGGGTTGCGGCCATTCTTCCGTTTACCTGCATGCCGGGTACTTTGATCGCCTCTGTGAGCGATTCATTCCGGAAGGATCATAATAACCTGCCCTGGATCAATATTGCCTATGACGGGCAGGATTCCGTTTCCCTGGATACCCGCTTGCAGGCATTTGTTTTCCAGGTTAAGGAATTCGCCCATGAGGACAGCCGGCCTGTCCAAAACCTGATTAAGACCACGAGTTTGGTAAACCATGTATGATCGGCATTCACGTAGCTGATGCCTCTTGAAATTTCCGTTATCCTTTTCCCCCAGGGAAACATGGGGATTCCGTTTTTATTTCTACCTTTAAATTCATACTATATCTATATATTCAATGAATAAAACAAGCTTATTTCTTTTTGCAGGTGCATGGTTGGCACTTATATCCGCATGCACCCCTGAACAGACTGTAAAACAACCGGTAAAAATAATATTCGACACCGATTTCGGTCCCGATTATGATGATGTGGGAGCCCTGGCTTTTTTACATGCCATGGCCGACAGCGGGAAAGCCGAGATTTTGGCAACAGTGTCTAGCAATATGCATGAGCTTGTTGCGCCTTCCATCGACGTGATGAATGTCTATTTTAACAGGCCCGGTCTGCCCATTGGCGCCCCCAAATCACAAGGGGTCAATATGGGGGCAGTTCAGCACTGGCCCGATACCCTTGTCGCGAACTATCCGCATAACGTAAAGGCCACAGCAGATGTGCAGGATGCCGTTTCCGTATACAGAAAAGTATTGTATTCCCAGCCGGATACCAGCGTTACGATTGTTACCGTCGGATTTCTGACGAACATGGCCGGCCTGCTTAAATCGGCCGCCGATAGCATCTGCCCGCTGTCAGGCAGGGATCTCATCCTGAAGAAAGTGAAAGTGCTGGTTTCAATGGCCGGGGCATTTCCCTCCGGCAATGAATTCAATGTACATATGGACTCCACGGCATCGGTGTATGCATTCGAAAACTGGCCTACACCTGTTATTCTCTCAGGGTTCGAAATAGGCGCAAAAATCCATACCGGTCTCCGGGTAATGAATATGGATGTGGCTGATAACCCGGTAAAGGATGTATTCCGCCTCTGCATTCCCATGTCGGAAGAAGATAAAAACGGCCGCATGAGCTGGGATGAAACAGCGGTTCTGATCGCAGTGTATGGTACCGAAGGATTTTTCGACCTTGTGCAGGGAACCATGACGGTAAACCCCGATGGCAGCAATGGCTGGGTGGACAGTGAATCGGGAAAGCATGCCTATGTGGTGCAAAAAATGCCTGTTGATGAAATGGTCCGCTTTATAGAGGACCGAATGATGCATTTGCCTGTAAGCAACCCCCAAAAATAATATCACTATGATAAAAATCCGAATTGCAGCGCTGGCCTTAGGTATAGCCGGTGTCCTCTCGTGCAGCCGGCAGGAAGAATACCGCACGATCGCTCCCGATGTGCTGAAAGATAAAATAGCCGGCGGCTGGGCGGGGAAGATGATTGGTGTAACCTATGGCGCGCCCACTGAATTCAGGGCACAGGGTAAGATCTATGACGACAGCATCAACTGGGTACCTGCCGATATCAAGGGAAGCATCTGGCAGGATGATCTCTATGTGCAGCTTACGTTTCTTATGACCATGGATCAATTTGGTGTTGACGCCCCGGCAAAAAAATACCTGGAGCTGTTTGCCAAAGCCGGGTATCCCTTATGGCATGCCAATGTGCAGGCCAGGAAGAACTATTATGACAGCATATTCCCGCCTGAGTCGGGAAAACCGGAATATAATTTTCATGCCGACGACATCGACTTTCAGATCGAGTCTGATTACATTGGCTTTATGTGTCCCGGGATGCCCCTGCAGGTCATTAAAATATGCGATAAGATAGGACATATCATGAATTACGGCGATGGCTATTACGGTGGGGTTTTTGTGGCTGCCCTGTATGCGGAAGCATTTTTTAATGATCATATTCCTGCCATCATCGACACGGCGTTGAAATCAATTCCTGCCGAAAGTGATTATGCTGCGATTGTCCGGGATGTGATCACACTTCATGGTCATTACACCGACGATTGGAGAAAAGCATGGAATGAACTGGAAGTAAAATGGGGAGATGTGGATATATGTGCCGCGGGCGGTACTTTTAATATAGACGCCAAGCTAAACGGGGCCTATATTGTCATGGGACTGCTCTATGGAGACGGTGACCCCCTTAAAACACTCGAAATAGCCACCCGGTGCGGTCAGGATTCCGACTGCAATCCTTCGAATGCAATGGCCGTGCTGGGAGTCATAAAGGGATTCAGCAACCTCCCGGAGGATATGCAGAAAGGCATCCGTGAAATCGGTGATTCTGTATTTATCAATACAAATTATAGTTTCAATAAGGCAGTAGAAAGTTCCTATACCTATGCTATTGATTTTGTAAAAAAGGGAGGTGGCGAGGTAACCGAAAAGCAGATCAGCATTAAGGCCCAGCGTCCGCAGGCCCAGCCCCTTGAGGTGTCTTTCCCCGATGTGGTTTTCGATCACAGGGTTTCGATATTCGAAACAGCAGCCTGGAAAATGAAAGGAAACTGGCAGACATACAACGTAACTCCCTGGGAACAGAAGGTCCCCAGGCAACAGGCGAAATTTAGCGGCAAGGCCGGAGATGAACTGGAACTTAAATTTAACGGTAGCGGGATAGCGCTGATGGGCAACTGGATTAAGGATGGAGGTAAGGCGGATATTTATCTCGACGGCCAGTTAAAACGAACCATTGATTCCTATTATTACAGAAGCAAGCAGGAACATCATGACATGGCACTGTGGCATGCCTTTGGCCTGCAACCGGGTGACCATACACTGAGAGTGGTGGTGAAGGGAGAAATGCGGCCTGAATCTGAAGGAACTAATTTATATATCTCCGAAGCGCAACTCTTTAATACCGCCCCGAAAAAGAATGCAGGGTATAAATTCTCATTCGACCCGGGCAGTAATAATTAAGGAGGACTGATCTTCAACCGGCATTATAGACAGAAAAGAATACTCATTATACCAACTAAATTTTACTATATGAAAAAAAAGAATGTTGTGTTGACGCTTTTGCACGGTGGGTTAATGTTGGCACTGCTTATCAGTGTCTCGTCGTGTAAACCGGCCGCAAAGCAGGAAGCTTCGACAACCGAACCGCTAAAAGAGGCAGTTGATACCAACTGGAAACCGTTGTTCAACGGGGTTGATCTTACCGGATGGAAGCATGTGGGGCCCGGGGACATGATCGTTGAGGACAGCCTCATCAAAACCCAGGGAGGCATGGGAATGCTCTACTGGACCGGTGGAAAGATCGGCAATTGCAAGCTGCTTGTTGAATGGCAGATGCAGAAAGAAAACAGCAATGCGGGAATATTTATCAAAGTCCCCCTCGAACCACGCGAAGAATGGATGCCTGTCCATTATGGCTACGAATGCCAGATTGACAACAAGCCGGAACTGTCGGACGAAGATGATACTCATTATACCGGAACCCTTTACTCACTTACAAAACCACTGGCAAAGCCCGGCAAACCCGGCAAAGAATGGAATACAACCGAAATCACCCTCGATGGACCCCGTGTGATTGTATATGTAAACGGTGTGAAGGTTACCGATTTCAGGGAAGGTGATCCTGTTCCCGACCGGAAATTCGATTTCGAACCCCAGAGGGGCCCAAGACCTGATTCAGGTTACTTCGGCCTGCAGAACCATGGCAAGGAAGATGTGGTATTTTTCCGAAAAGTGGAAAAAAAACCGTTGGTTAAAAATTAGGAGAACGTAACCAGCGAAACCATGAAAAAAGAACTAAGCCGCAGGAAATTTTTGCAAACAGGCGCCCTGGCAACAGGGGGCCTGATGGCTGCCGGTAACATACAACTGGATGCACATCCCGCCTATAAACCGGTAAAGAAAACCGCACCGGGCGATACAATGCGATTCGGAATTATTGGGGTGGGAATGCAGGGATCCGGCCTTTTGACGGGTGCGTTGTCACTTCCCGGTATGGAGTGCACGGGAGCTGCTGATCTTTATGATGGCCGCCATACACTCGCAAAGGAAATAACGGGCAACCCCGACCTTTTCACCACACGGAATTACAAAGACCTGCTCAACAGAAAAGATATCGATTGTATCATCGCCGCGGTACCGGATCATTGGCATAAGCAGATAGTGGTTGACTGCTGTGCCGCCGGAAAAGACGTTTACTGTGAAAAGCCTATGTCGCATACGGTTGCAGACGGTTTTGAAATGGTGGATGCCGCCAAAAAGTATAACCGCATTGTGCAGATCGGATCGCAGCGTGTGAGTTCCGTGCTTTGTGAAAAGGCCAGGGAATTATACAGCTCGGGCGCAATCGGTGACGTGGAGAATGTCGAACTTACCCTGGGGAGAAATGATCCGACCGGGGCATGGCAGTACCCTCCTCCCACAGATCTGTCACCCTCCACGCTCGATTGGAAAACATGGCTGGGCACAGCCCCCCAGATCCCGTTCAATGAGCTGCATTTTACACGCTGGCGCTGCTGGAAGGAATATGGTACCGGCGTTGGAGGTGACCTGATGGTGCATCTGATCAGTGGAATGATGTATACCCTGGGATGGAATGAAATTCCCAGGTCAGCGCAGTCCCTGGGCGGCATTTTCAGGTTTAAGGATGGCCGTAATATGCCTGACCTGCATACGGTTTTGCTCGATTACCATGGTGTTCCTGTGTATGTAAGGCTGGGACTTGGCACGGAATCCGTTGAACTGGCCCGTTTCATGGGGCCAAAAGGTATCCTTGATCTCCAGGAATTTAACATGCAGCTTTCCCCGCAACCCGGTATAGATCTTGCGCCAAGCTATTACATTTCGGGCTTTCCGCAGGCAATGAGGGATGAATACATGCGGAAATGGAGGGAAAACAGCATAAAGTCTGTTGGTAAGGAGCCGTTGTTTGACCAGACCTCCTGGCGCGGACATGACTATGATGATATGGTGCCGCATTTGCATACCTTCTTCCAGGCTGTAAAAACCCGGAAACCGGTTGTTGAAGATGCCGTATTCGGGAATAACGCTGCCATTGCCTGTCACATGGCCAATGAATCCTATTTCCGCGG
>JBGSSA010000014.1:0-54250 GCA_041737295.1 Bacteroidales bacterium
GCGGTTCTTTAGTTCACCTTAGTTTCCTCCGGTTTTGGTTATTAACAAAAAGCAAAGTTATGAACTCCCCCTAGAACCCCCTTTTTCAACATCATATATTTAAGATAAAAAATATGATTCAAATCTAAAGGCGGTTCTGCGGTTCGGGACGGTTTCCCCCGCTGGCGGGGGCAGGGGGTGGACCGGGTTACCCTCTTTCTACCTATAGTAAATCCCTGCCGGGATTATTGCAAATCCCTGCCGGGATTCTTCAGCCCGAGCTCCTCCCCTTTCCTCATCATCAACTCAAATGCCTCCCTGTAATCGTTATGTATGGTGCCTTCGAGGATGGCGTCCTTAATGGCTGCCTTGATGAGGCCTACTTCCCTACAGGGTCCGATATTGAATGTTTTCATGATAAGCTCCCCATCCACAGGCGGCTGAAAATTGCGAACAGCATCCTTTTCTTCGATTTCTTTCAGCTTATTCCTCACCATCTGAAAATTGGACAGGAATACCTTCACTTTCGCATCGTTCTTGGATGTAATGTCAGCCTCACACAGCAACATTAAATCCTCAATATCATCCCCGGCTTCAAAAAGCAACCTGCGTACTGCCGAATCCGTGACTTCCTCTTCAACAAGCGCAATAGGGCGGAGATGCAGCAGTACAAGCTTCTGCACATATTTCATCGACGCACCCAGCGGCAAATGCATGCGGCGGAAAATATCGGGAATCCATTTCGCCCCCAGAAATTCATGCCCGTGAAAGGTCCATCCATGTCCTTTAATAAATTTGCGTGTGGCAGGCTTGGCAATGTCATGCATCAGAGCTGCCCACCGCAGCCAGATATTGTCTGTTTTTTGTGATAGCTTATCCAGAACCATCAAGGTATGCACGAAATTATCCTTATGCCCCTTTTTTTCTTTAATCGCCACTCCTTTCATCCGGTCCAGTTCAGGGAACACCAGCTCCAGCAAACCACATTGTTCCATCAGAAGGAATCCCAGCGATGGCAAAGGCGACATGATCATCTTATTGATCTCGTCAATGATCCGCTCTTTCGAAATGATGTTTATCCTTTCCCGGTTATTCCGGATGGCTGCCAGGGAAACAGGTTCGATTTCAAATCCAAGCTGTGCTGCGAATCTAATAGCACGCAGCATCCTTAACGGATCATCTGAATAGGTTATATCGGGATTCAGCGGTGTCCGGATGGTCTTTTTCTTCAGGTCAGATAACCCGTTGAAGGGATCGAGCAGTTCACCGAAGTTTTCCTTGTTCAGGGATATGCTCATGGTATTAATCGTGAAATCCCGCCTGTTCTGATCATCCTCAAGCGTTCCGTCTTCCACGATAGGATTACGTGAATCTGACCTGTACGATTCCTTGCGGGCACCTACAAATTCAACATCCAAGTCTTCGATTTTCAGGAGTGCAGTTCCGAATGTGCGGTAAATGGCTATTTTTCCCTTTCTGCCGGCTTTTTTCGCAACTGCCTGGGCCAGGTCAATTCCGCTCCCCAGTACGACAATATCAATGTCTTTCGACTGCCGCTCCAGCAGCAGGTCACGTACATAACCGCCAATAACATAACCTTTCAGCCTCATGTCCTCCAACGTATCCGAAATGGTTCTGAAAATAGAATGATCGAGAGTCAGATTCATAATGGGAATTAATCCTGGTTTGCAATCGGCACAAAAATAGTATTTATTCCGCGTCAAACCTTACCTGTTTTGGAAACCTGCCAGGTTTTGCACCCCCATATTGCGCCAATTCAAGAAAATTATTACTTTTACCCCCAGTATTTCACTAAGGGGGTGCCTTAACAAATCGGGCTGAGATCATACCCTTAGAACCTGATCCGGGTAATGCCGGCGAAGGGAATTGGTGGCAATGAAAATCGTTGCCTCGGTATCATAAACATAAAAAGTATCATGATGAAGCAGGTAATTGCATTGCTTGTATTTGTCTGCCTGTCCGCGCAGACTTATGCACAGTATTCCCTCTCGGGAAAAGTGACGGACATTTCAGATCAACCGCTGGTCGGGGCGCATGTGATCATTAAGAACACCTATTTCCAGACTGTAACGGATAACCAGGGCCGGTTCCGGTTTTCCGGAATTAAACGGGACAGTTATATATTGCAGACGAGTTTTGTGGGGTTTGAAACACGACTGGATTCAGTGGTGGTTTCAGGCGATCAGAACCTTGACCTGGCATTGAAAGAATCAGCCCTTGTAACGGATGCAGTCATCATTTCAGCTGTAAGGGCTACGCAAAACACACCGACTACCTTCTCTACAATCGGAAAGCAGGAGATTGAGCGGAAAAACCTGGCACAGGATCTCCCCTATTTGCTGTCATATCAGCCTTCGGTGGTCGCCACTTCGGATGCCGGCACCGGTGTGGGGTATACCGGTCTCAGGATCAGGGGCAGCGACATCACCCGTATCAATGTTACCATTAACGGTATTCCGCTGAATGATCCGGAATCACACGCTGTGTATTGGGTTGACATCCCCGATTTCGCCAGTTCTGTGAATTCTCTTCAATTGCAGCGCGGAGTAGGGTCTTCAACCAACGGCGCGGGAGCTTTCGGGGCTTCCATGAACCTCGAAACCAATACTCTGCAGGTAAAACCATCAGCTGCCATCAGCGCTGCCGCCGGATCGTTCGGCACGTACCGGACATCTTTCCGCGCAGGCACAGGGCTACTCAACAATCACTGGTATTTTGAAGGACGCGGATCAACAATCGGCTCAGATGGGTATATCGACAGGGCTTCCTCTAAACTGAATTCCTTTTTTATGCAGGGAGGGTACACCAGTGCTAAAACCCTTGTCAAGGCAGTCGTTTTCGGCGGAAATGAAAAAACATACCAGGCATGGTACGGTATTGATGCAGCTACAATGAAAACCGACCGGACTTTTAACTGGGCAGGCACTGTGTTTAACGATGACGGAAGCATGTGGTTCTATGATAACCAAACTGACAACTATAAACAAAATCATTACCAGCTGCATGTTTCACACCAGTTATCAACGTCGCTCAGCGTGAACCTTTCGGGACATTATACCTATGGAAGAGGCTATTATGAGGAATACATGCAGGACCAATCCTTTACGGATTACGGGCTTTCAAACCAGTACTTCGGCAGGGACAGCATGCTGCAAGGCAGTGTATACCAGTATTTTTATCATGATACCATAACGCAGACAGACCTTATCAGGAGACGCTGGCTCGATAACCATTACTACGGCACCACCTGGTCGATACGAAGCAAACATGATAAGACTGAATTTATACTCGGAGGTGGATGGAATAAATACGATGATGCGCGGCATTACGGTGAAATTACCTGGGCTGAGTTTGCTTCCGGAATAAAACCGGGAGATCCGTACTATAACAATACAGGTTTTAAAACGGATTTTAATCTCTTCCTGAAAGCCGGCTGGTCACCGGTTAACGATCTGACCGTCTATGGCGATATGCAGTATCGTCAGATCATTTATAAAACCCATGGCATTGAAAGCCATCAGAATAATGTGGATATCAACGAGACCTTTCAATTTTTCAATCCCAAACTGGGTTTAAGTTATTATACAAAGGCTGGAACCCTTTATGCCTCCTATGGAATTGCACACAGGGAACCCATCCGCGATGATTATATAGATGCCGCCCCGGGAGAAAAGCCGGAGCCTGAGACATTAGGCAATTTTGAACTGGGATTAAGAAGATCCGATAAAAATTTAACGTACGCAGTCAACTATTTCCTGATGAATTATCATAACCAGCTCGTATTGACAGGTGAAATAAATGATGATGGGGCCTATATCCGAAAAAACACAGGCAAAAGCTATCGGACAGGTGTTGAGCTTTCAGGAGGGTATAAAATGAATTCCCATTTGGAACTGGATGGTAACATATCGCTGATGGTGAGCAATACCGACTACAGAACAGCGAATTCAGAAGGTGGCATTACTGAATATGACGATGTGATCATTTCGTTTTCACCCGGGGTTGTAGGTGCATTGCAACTGCGGATCTTTCCGGTCAAAAGTCTCGAATTCGACTGGCAATTGAAATTTGTAGGCAGGCAGTATCTCGATAATACCGGAAATGATGCACTTTCTCTGGATAAATACACGATAAATGATATGAGAATCGGCTATTTACTATCAGAACAAAAATTCGGGCAGATAGAATTGACTTTGCTTGTCAACAATATTTTCAATATAAAATATGAATCCAACGGTTTTGTATATGATAATTCCCCGTACTATTATCCCCAGGCAGGCATAAATTTTATGGCAGGCGTAACTGTAAGGTTTTAACCCGACTGCACGAAAAAAATCTTAATATTTCTTAAAATTTTAACATATCGAAACATAAATGGCATGATTTTCGTTAAGTAATATATGGGTTAATAATTAAGTAATTTTTTAGGTTAAGTAGTTTTTTCAGGGTTTTCTAAATTTTAGGTTTAATGGTTAGGGTTTAAAAACCGGGAGTCGAACAGATTTCCGGTTTTTTAATTTTAGTCGGTTTCAACAGTTCACAATTATAAATAATCTGTCATCTTAGCACAAGGAATATAAATTTTTGCTTCTTTTGTAGTCACAATTGATCTTTACAAGTGGACAATGGTAAGCTTATATAAAAACGTCTGGAAAAATAGTCATTCTTCGGTATGCTCAATCCGGTTCCTCAATGAGAACGATATAGAAATTATATCCGTTACCGGTTTTAAGTCAGGCGATTATATATTTACTCATGATATGGTTAATCGTATCAGCAACAAAACTGAATTTGTAGAAATCAGGTTTGTCAAGGAGGATGGTCATACCACAGCGGCATTTGAACGGCTTTCCATGCATGATTTTATGGAAAGGATCATTACTTCCTATGATCAGGAAATTACAGGTTTTGCAGTTATATCCCCTGCTGATCTGAATTTTGATTCAATTCCATCGTTGCAGCTTGCTGTCAACCGGCATGTATATATCGGCCAGGCCCTGGCCCTTGTTGGATTTCAGTTTGACAATGCAAGTCTCACCATAAAATCGGGAATACTTTCAACAGTCATTCACCGCAATAATACCCGTTACCTTCAGTTTGACGGATCAACGATCTGGGGAAATTCCGGAAGTCCGTTGATCGATCTAAAGACTAACGAGGTATTGGGAATAATAGGATATAAACTTGACAGGAAAAATAAATCCTACGAAAAGCTGACCGAGATCAGCAACGCCAATATTAAAAGCCTTGAAAAGGCATTAGGTGAATTTGAAGTTTCGGGTGTCGATCCGATACAGGTACTCATCGCCTGGCAAAAACAAATTCTTCAGCTGGCGGGCGAAATATACAAAGGCGCCGGCAGCGGCACTGGTATAGCCATCGATGTCAAATCCATCCGCCAGTTGCTGAGATCTTCCGAGATTGATGTGATGTAGGTAGGCTGAAGGCTGAAGGCTGAAGGCTGAAGGTTGAAGGCTGAAGGTTGAAGGCTGAAGGATGTGGGTGCGCTCCACGCAATCGTAAATCGTCAATCCTCAATCGTAAATCGTAAATTCCCCATCACCCCATAAGGACAAAATCCTTACTTGCTGAAGCAATATTTTTTATCGCAACCGTCTGAAAGAAATTTTTCTCCGTTTGGATGGTTGGAAATTCCACCGGCACATAGTTTTCACCATAGCCTTTTGCAATTCCCTTACTGATATTTTCGACCAGAACGGTCTGGGAAAGTCCGGCAAAAAGTTTTCTGTATTTCAGCTTATTATCCTCAGCCAGGTTCCTGACAATTATGCTCCGGGCATTTTTGATTTTCGAAGGTACCTGGTCTTCCATCCGGGCAGCACGGGTTCCCGCACGCATAGAGTATTTAAATGTATGTACATGACTGAAGCCAACCTCCCGGATCACACGGCTGGTTGCTTCAAAATCATGTTCGGTTTCACCCGGAAATCCAACCATGATATCGGTTGTAAAATTGAAAAGCGGGTACCTGCTCCTGAGTTCTCCCACAATATTCATGTAGGCAGGCAACGTATATTCCCGCCGCATCTGCATCAATATGCGGTCAGAACCGCTTTGAAGGCATAAATGCAGATGGGGGCATAATTTTTCATGCGAAAACAGGTTATAGAGCGGTTTGTCAAACCCCTCCGGTTCAATGGAGGATATCCGCACCCTGAAATTTCCTTCAAGCGATAATATTCTTTCAAGCAGACCTGTGAAGCTCAACCCTTCCCAATCATACCGGCTGATATTCACACCCGTGAGTACAATTTCTTTATATCCCAGTTCAAGTACCTTCCTTATATTTTCAATAATCTCCTTTTCGGAACGGCTGACTGCCCTTCCCCGCACCATCGGTACAATGCAAAAGGTACAGAAGTTGTCACAGCCATCCTGAATTTTAATCATGCTCCGCGTGTGAAAACTTTTTTCTGCCACGGTGAAGCCGAAGATATCTTCTTTGAGCGACCCCGGTGCAAGGATTTCACCATTAAAATGAGCCTCAACAAGCGGCAGGATACCGGCCTTGTTCTTATTGCTTACCACATAGGCTATATCGCCGCGGTTTTCAAGATATTCCTTCTGACTTTCCGCCATACAACCGGTTACTACCACAAGGGAACCGCTTTTGCCATGAACAGCCTGGCTGATCGCGCTCCTGGATTTATGATCCCCCGAATTCGTAACCGTGCAGGTATTTACAACATATACATCGGCCGCCTCATTGAATGGAACAATGTCATATCCTGTTTTATAGAAATCAGTAAGCACAGAATCGGTTTCAAACTGGTTCAACCTGCAACCCAGAGTTTTAAACGCAACTCTTCTTTTCATAGCGATACGAGGGATGGACTTTCCTGGCTGACAAGGTTGCCTTCAACGGAATAGGGGGCAGCACCTGTGATCTGCAGCCATACAAAACTGCCGGGCAACACGGCCTCTTCAGATGAAAATCTGACAACGATGCGTCCTTCGGTAAGACCCGACATATAGCCCGGTTTCCGGTCATAACCGGTAACCAGTATTTTCACTTTTTTACCTACAAGCGACTGATTATAGGGCAGGGTATGTTTTGTAAGCTCTTCGGTTAATATATGCAACCGCTGCTTCTTCAAAACCATGGGAATATCGTCATCCCATCGGGAACTTGCTGCTCCGGGCCGGGGTGAATAAATAGCAATGTATGCCATGTTGAAATGAATATCCTCCATGGCCCTGCGTGTGTTTTCAAATTGCTCATCACTTTCGCCTGTGAATCCCACGATAATATCAGTGAAAACAGTTGCCTGCGGCAGTGTTCTCCGAATGGAATCAATAATGCGGGAATAGTCGGCCATCGAATGCTTCCGGTTCATCCGGATCAGTACCTTGTTGTCTCCCGATTGCAGCGGAAGGTGGATCTGCTTTGCCAGGCAATCGTATTCTGCAATTACCTCAAGCACCTCATCACTCATGTCGCGCGGATGTGGTGATGTAAAATAAATCCAAAACTCATGTGCTGAGATCTTTCCAAATTCCCCGATCTGTCTCAGCAATCCGGGAAAGCTCAGTTCAGCGCCTTTTTTGTCGAGTCCGTACGAATTTACATTCTGCCCGAGGAGGGTGATTGACTTGTACCCCTTATCCACCAGGTATTTCAATTCTTCCAATATTTCCCCCGAGGGACGGGAGATTTCCCTTCCGCGGGTATATGGAACAGCGCAAAAAGTACAGAATTTATCACATCCGTTCTGAATGGGAATATAGGCTTCGAAATCGGACAAGTATGAAGGCTGCAATTTCCAGAAATCCCGGATCCCGGTTTCAGGTCGCAAGGCACTTATCTTCCGGCTGCCTTTGATATCATCCTCATTTCCACTGATCTGCCAGCCGCCGGGTGCACTTTTCATTTCCTTTGATAAACCGGAAATGTCTCCCGGGTCCTGCTGCTGTAAACTTTTGTTAGTGCTTCCCATTGATGCTGCAACAGAAAACTGGTTTGCAACACCATATTGCCGGATCATATCCGGAAACCCGGGCAATTCGCTCATCGTGAAAACAAGGTCGAAAAGTTTGAGAAACTTCACCTTATCGGCCGGCAACACGCATCCTGAAACAAAAGTAAGCAGGTTTTGCCTGTTTTTCCTTTTGTTCCAACGCGCAATGCGGGAATAAACTTTGTCGATTGATTTTTGCCGCACCGAACAGGCCAAAATGCCAAGCAGGCCGGCCTCTTCCTCATCTTCAGTCCATTGGTAACCCATCCCCTCAATCACGGTACGGACGCGTTCGCTGTCGGATTTATTCATCTGACAGCCAAGCGTCAAAATATGATATTTCATCGGTACGTCAATAAAAAAAGCGTCAGAAATAGACTTCCGTTTTGATGTTTCCCGACGGAAACCCACGTGAAGTCAGCAAATCGTAAACATCGTAAATCATGTCACAATTGCCGCAAAGATATACCATTGTATCAATTTTCAGCACTTTTTGTTTAAGGTAATCGGTTACCCGGCCATGAAAATCGCCCTCCGCATCGCGTGATGTACACAGGATGTGCCTGTTCTTTGAATAGGCAAAGGATTCATAGGCTTCCTTGCCATAGCGGACTCCATGCACCAGGGTATAATTTAAGGAGGGAATTGATCCGGCCAGGCTATGAAAAGGAGCAATACCGGTTCCGGTGGCTATTAAAAGGTATTCCGAATCTGCGGCCTGTTTATCGTCGACAGTAAAATACCCGAAGGGGCCATCCACCTCCAGAAGTTCTCCCGGTATAAGCTTACTCAGTTGTTTGGAGACTGAACCTGTATCTACTTCTTTGATCAGAACCTCCAGGGCATTGTCCTGCTCTGTGCTGTATATTGAATATTCACGAACCTGGTTATTGCCAGGTATGCCAAGGGTAATATGCTGTCCGGCATGAAACTGCATGCCATTGCGATCAAAACGCATTACGTAAGTATCCTCGGTCAAATATCTGATTTCATGCAATCTGTAAATTTTTCTCATGGTGATTGTTTCAAGAGCAGGAGGTGCCGATTGCAAATTCCGAATTACACTGTTCTTGCCTGCCTGATTTTTTGGGTGCATGTGCATGTAAAATAGTTGTTAAAATTTACCTCACTAACAACCAAAAAGAGGAATTTGTTTCCGAAGATTATATTCGCTTCCAATTTCCGCTATTTTTGTACCACAAATCCATACACCCTTGATATATCCATCCAATTTCGAGATCAAAACAGGGTTCGACCAGATCAGGGAACTTGTGAAAGATCAGTGCCTGTTTCCTCCCGGCAGGCAAAAGGTGGATGATATCCGTTTCATGAGCGACTACGCAGTGTTGAAAGAGGTATTGGGCCAGACAGCAGAATTCAAGCATATCTGTGTCTTTGAGGACAATTTTCCGACCGACAATTTTCATGACCTGACACCGGGTTTGAAAAAAGCCAGGATTGAGGGCACTTACCTCGAAACGGAGGAAGTGTGGGACCTCAAGAGATCCCTCGAAACGATCAAAGGCATCCTGCGTTTTTTCAAAAATACACCCCATGAAAAATATCCGCTGCTGAAAAAGCTGGCTGGTAACGTGAAGTATTACAGTTATGTGGATGAGCGCATTGATGCCATCCTGTCAAAGCAGGGAAGGATCAGGGACAATGCCTCTCCTGAATTACGCCGTATCCGGGGTGAAATTGTGCAAAAGCAGGCATCCGCGGGCAAGAGGATTCAAAGCCTTTTGAAGAAAGCCATGGATGATGGTTTCATTGAAAAGGACACGACCATTTCAATACGCAACGGACGGCCCGTGATCCCGGTTCCGGCAGCTAATAAAAGAAAGATCAGCGGTATCGTTCATGATGAGTCCGCAACTGGCCGCACGGCTTATGTTGAACCGGCAGAGGTTGTTGAACTGAACAATGAGATCCGTGAACTTGAAATCGCGGAGATCCGTGAAATCGTTAAGATCCTGATCGCATTCACGGATTCCATACGCCCTTATATCGATGACCTTCTGGCCACCTATGACTTCCTCGGCATGGTCGATTTCATCCGGGCCAAGGCATTGCTGGCCATAAAAATAAATGCCGGCATGCCCGCTCTTGTCGACAGTCCCGGATTCCGCTGGAAACAGGCAATTCACCCGCTGCTCCTGCTGCATCTGAAAAAAGAAGGCAAAGAAGTGGTACCGCTGGATCTTTACCTGGATGAAAAAAACCGCATCCTGCTGATCTCCGGTCCCAATGCTGGCGGAAAATCAGTTTGCCTGAAAACTACGGGACTGCTTCAGTATATGCTGCAATGCGGCCTGTTGATACCCATGGTGGAAAGTTCAGAGGCCGGAATTTTCAGCGATATGCTGCTCGACATCGGGGATGAGCAGTCGATTGAGAATGACCTGAGCACCTACAGTTCCCATCTGCTGAACATGAAGAACTTCCTGCGGCATGCTTCCCCTTCAAGTCTTATCCTTATTGATGAATTCGGAACGGGAACAGAACCGCATATCGGGGGTGCCATAGCCGAGGCCATCCTTGAATCGCTTAACCAGAAAAAAACTTACGGGGTTATCACCACCCATTATTCAAACCTCAAGCATTATGCATCCGGTGCGGAAGGGGTCGTCAATGGCGCCATGCTGTTTGATTCCGGAAAGATGAAACCGCTGTTCCGGCTTGAAATTGGCAAACCGGGGAGTTCCTTTGCAATTGATATCGCCCGGCAGATAGGGCTTCCGGCTGATATCCTGGATAAGGCAGCATCGAATGTCGGGGAGGATCATATTAATTTCGACAGGCATTTGAGGGAAATCCTTCGCGACAAGCGGTACTGGGAAGAAAAGCGCGACAGGATAAAGATATCTGAAAAGCGATTGACTTCCATGCTGGAACAATATGAAACAGAGCTCGGACAAACCAAAAAAATGCGGAAGGAAATCCTGGAAACAGCGCGCAAGGAAGCCTCCGATCTGCTGTCGAATGTTAATAAGGAAATTGAAAAGACTATCCGGGTAATCCGGGAGACGCAAGCGGACAAAGATCAGACCAGGGAAGTAAGAAAAGGACTTGAGGATTACCGGAAAAATATTCCTGAAGAGCAAACTCCGGGTGAATTGCAGCTCGATGGGAAAATTGGCGAAGTGCGCAAGCAGGTAAAGAAGTTCAGGCGTGAACCGCAGGTGCCGGAAACACCTCCTGAAGCGGAGAAGAATAATGTGATCACGGCCGGGGATGAAGTATTTATTAAAAATCTCGGCACACGGGGTGATGTGCTTGAAATTAACGGGGAAAATGCCCTGGTTACATATGGTGAAAGTATGATCACTTCGGTTAAACTTTCAAACCTTGAAAAGAAGGCCGTCAGAGGTCCGCGCTCTTCGCAGGACCCGGCAAAACCTGCGCGGTTTGACTGGAGCCTCAGCCAGCGCAAACTCAATTTCAAACCGGATATTGATATCCGTGGAAAACGGGGCGAGGAAGCCGTTGACCTGATACGTCATTTTGTAGATGATGCGCTGGTTGTAGGAGTTTCAGAATTACGGATCTTACATGGCAAAGGAAATGGCATTTTGAAAAACATGGTCCGCGAATATCTCACCTCGCTGGATATTGTCCGGTCATGCCGGGATGAGCATGTGGAACGCGGCGGAGCCGGGATCACCCTCGTTACCCTGGACTTCTGATGCCATGAATGCATCCGGAAAAATAATCCTTCTCAGCCCGGCCATTACAGCCAGGATGAAGTATATAACCCGGTTTATTTCCGGACGCCTGGGGTACACTGTTGAATTAATGCCTGCTGACCGGTACAAAAAAAATCACATTCCTTCTGACGTGTTCGTGTTGAATTATAGCAACACTCCTCTTGATGGATGTTTCAATATTTTCTCCCATGGCCTGATGCTTGAAACAGGTATCCGCAACCATGAAACAGGACATTTCAGGAATGGTGGCCAGCATTACCTGTATCCGGCGCCGAAAGGATTCAATTTGCCATTTGATTTGTTCTCTGCATGCTTTTTCATGCTATCCCGATACGAAGAATACCAGTCCTTTATACCCGATCAATACGGGCGTTTTGAAGCTGACCAAAGCCTGGCGTTCCAAAAGGGGTTCCTTGAAGAACCAATTGTAGATCAATGGATCCGGGATTTTAAAAAGTCGTTGCAGCAAATATCACCCTTCCTGGTTTTTCCCGTTCAGGAATTTCGTTTCATATCTTCATTTGATATCGACAATCCATGGGCATTCCGTCATAAGGGATTCCTGAGAAATGTTGCAGGAAGCCTGAAAGCCCTTTGGCAGTCACGGTATCCCGATTTCCAGCAACGGTTGGAAGTAATTCGGGGTGCAACAAAGGATCCTTTTGATACCTATGAGTATATCATAAATATAGAAGCGAAATACAATTTCAAATCGATCTTCTTCTTTTTGTTCGGAGATTATGACAGGTTTGATTCTAATTATGCCCGGAAATCGCGGCATTTTAAAAACCTGGTTCAGGAAATCGGTAAGGATCATAAGGTAGGCGTCCATCCCTCCTTACGATCAAATGATCATGCCCGGCTACTTCCGCTTGAATACAAACGGTATTCAGAGATACTTGATAAGGCGCCGGAAATGAACCGCCAGCATTTTCTGATCCTGCATTTTCCGGCAACCTACCGGCGGATTATTGAAATGGGAATCAGGGAGGACTATTCAATGGGGTATGCCTCAAATGCGGGTTTCCGGGCAGGTACTAGCATCCCGTTTATTTTTTATGATCTGGCAGCGGAATTCGAAACTGACCTTGTCATTCATCCTTTTGCTGTAATGGATGTCACCCTGCAGCAATACCTGTCACTTACTCCCCATGAGGCCCTTGAACGGATAATCAGCATTGCAGAACGGGTGAAGCAGGCTGATGGAACCCTTGTAAGCCTCTGGCACAACGAATCCCTCTCTGAACAGGGAACCTGGAAAGGGTGGAGAGCCGTGTTCGAGGGCATGATTGAAATAGTGACGAGGGACAAGTGACAAGGGACCAGGGACCAGGGACAAGTCAGATCAAGTAGTCGGATGTAAGGTACTGAACAAAGGAAAAAAGTTAAAAACTAAAAGTGGAAAACAAATGTGCTAATATGCTAATGTGCTAATGTGCTAATGGCTGACGCGGCGGGGAATTTGTTGATTTGTTGATCTGTTGATTTGATGATTGGAAGCCCAGAAGCCCAGAAGCCTAGAAGCCTAGAAAACTGCAAAACTAACTATCAACTACCAACTACCAACTATCAACTACAAATGATCCACCACATACCCCACTCCTCCATCGACAGGCAAAAATGGGATGCATGCATCACAAGTTCCCCCAACAGGCTCCCCTACGCCCTCTCCTGGTGGCTTGACAGTGTGTGTCCTGAATGGGATGCCCTGGTACAGGACGACTACCTTGCCGTAATGCCGCTCACCCATGGCCACAAATTCGGTACCAGCTACCTGTATCAACCCTATTTCACCCAGCAACTCGGGATTTTTTCGACTTCACTCATTACTCCCGGTACAATCACGGAATTTTTAGCAGCTATCCCGTTGAAATACAGATATGTTCAGATACAGCTCAATTCAGAAAACATAGTTCAGCATACAGATTTCACCTTTCAAACGCGAAAAAACTATATTCTTGATCTGAATCCTTCTGCAATCGAACTGGCAGGAAATTATCACCGCAATTGCCGCAGGAATATTCAAAAAGCCGTCCATTCCGGACTCATTGTGAAGCCGGGACCCTCACCTTCCGTTTTCACTCATTTCATTAAAGCTAACCTGGATAAACAGCTTACCGGTACGAGAAAAACCTTTTATCCAACCCTGGCCGCGATAACCTCCGAAAGCATACATCAATCGGCCGGAGAGATTGTTGGCGTATACAGCCATACAGGTGAAATGGTGGCTGCAGGATGGTTTATAATTGAACTGGGCAGGTGCCTGTTCCAGGTATGTGCATCTACCAAAAACGGGAAGGAAAACCAGGCCATGTATATGCTTGTAAATCATATGATCACAAGGAATGCAGGCTCCGGGCTTGTCTTTGATTTTGCCGGATCAACTATCCCCGGTATAGCCTATTTTAATTCAGGATTTGGCTCCACGGTCACTCATTATCCGGTAATTACACGAAATCTTCTGCCCTGGCCGGTGAAATGGCTGAAGAAGTGACGAGCAGGAATTTGTTGATTTGTTGATCTGTTGATATGTTGAATGGGCTGATGCGGCTGCGGTATCCCCCGCTGGCGGGGGCAGGGGGTGGATTTTGTGGCAATCTTCTTAGAGATATAGGGGCTTCTAAAAGATTCAAAATTCGGTGTTTGGAGGCTCCAAACTGCACCACCGCAGAACTTCCCTTCTGCAAAACTGCAAAACTTCTTATACAAATTATGGTTAAAATGTCTAATTTAGGAATTGAAATGCATCCTAAATGTATACTTCATTCAAAAAATCATGTCTTTTCCTTTTGCTGATCCTTTTCATCAGCGGATCACAGGCAGACGGAAACATGTCAGTATCGAAGTACTCATCTGATTCAATTTCGGATGAGCTTGTCATTACAAATGATACCCTTGATGGTTTTTGTATTTCATCTTCCGGGAATTCAGTACCCATGATCGTCAGTTCATCCGACTTTCCGGGTGTAATAAGGGCGTTCAGGGACTTGCAGCGCGACATTTCAGCTGTTACAAACGCGGAACCCGGGTTTTTTATGGATACAATTCATAGCGGGAAGAGAATTCTTGTCGCCGGCACCCTTGGCAGTCCCATCATCAATAAACTTATAAAATCCGGTCTCAGTATTGCAGGCATCGAAGGAAAATGGGAGACTTTCAGTATCCAGGTCATCAGGAACCCGTTCCCCGGTGTGGACGAAGCTCTTGTAATCGCCGGAAGCGATAAACGTGGCACGGTTTATGGAATTTATGAACTTTCAAAGGCAATAGGAGTGTCGCCCTGGTATTGGTGGGCCGATGTAAATCCTGAACACAGGGATGTACTGTATCTAAAAAGAGGGACCTATTCAAATGGGCCTCCATCAGTTAAATACAGGGGTATTTTTTTGAATGACGAAGCACCGGACCTAACCAATTGGGTATATGCAAAATTCGGAACAGTGGAACCCCGAACGAATCCACCCATTCCACCCGGTATAGCCAACTACAACCATGAGTTTTATTGCAGGGTATTTGAACTCATCCTCCGTCTGAAGGGGAATTATCTCTGGCCTGCCATGTGGAATAATGCCTTTAATGAGGATGATTCGCTGAATTCACGGCTGGCAGATGAATATGGAATAGTTATGGGTACTTCTCACCAGGAACCCATGATACGGGCCCAAAAGGAATGGGACCGCCGATACCTGTCCACCCTGGGCAGCTGGAATTATGTGAAACATGGCGATACCCTCCGGCAATTCTGGAGAGAAGGGATTCGCCGGAACAAAGCCTATGAAAGTATTATCACCCTTGGCCTGCGGGGTGCCGACGATACTGAAATGGCTCCTGGCGGCCCTGAGGCGAACCGAAGCCTCCTTGAGGAAATTGTGAATGTGCAACGGGGGATCATCGCTGATGAAATAAACAGGGATGTGACCCGTGTGCCCCAGATGTGGTGCCTGTATAAGGAAGTCCAGGACTACTATAAGGACGGTATGCGGGTGCCCGATGACGTTACCTTGCTGTGGGCAGAGGATAACTGGGGAAATATCCGCAGGTTGCCGGTAAAAGATGAACTGAACAGGACCGGGGGCGCAGGTATTTATTATCATTTCGACTACCATGGGGGTCCACGGAGTTATCAATGGATCAACAGCAACCCGATTCCGAAAATATGGGACCAGATGTCGCTGGCAAGGCAATATGGTGCCGACCGCATCTGGATAGTCAACGTCGGTCATCTCAAAGGATGTGAATTTCCCATGGAATTCTTTCTAAACCTTGCCTGGTATAAGGATAGCCTGACCCATGACAATCTGAACGAATACACCCGCAGATGGTCGGCAGAGCAATTCGGGGAGGCTTATTCAGAAGAAATTGCCGGTATCATTTCAGGATATTCAAAATACAATGGCCGCCGAAAGCCTGAGCTCCTGGCTCCAACTACCTACAGCCTGACGGATTACAGGGAAGCGGAAAAAGTTGTGGATGAATACAAGGCCCTGGCAACCCGGGCGGAAAATATCTTTAACCAATTGCCCGGAAATAAACGGGATGCATTCTACCAGCTTGTGCTTTTTCCCACCAAAGCCAGTGCCATTGTGAATGATCTGTATGTCACAGCAGGTAAAAATCAGTTGTATTTCAGCCAGGGTAGAAAAAGCACAAATGATATGGCGTTAAGGACCCGGATGCTGTTTCAGGAAGATACAAGCCTGATGAGCTACTTTAACAATATCTTCGCCGGCGGAAGATGGCAGCATTTCATGGATCAGCCGCACCTGGGGTATACCGGGTGGAGGGACCCGCCTTATAACAGTCTGCAGGCAATCGATCTGAAACAGATAGAACTATCCGATAAACCACTGATGGGTGTGAGTGTGGAGGGTTCGGAAAAATCATGGCCTAACGCCACCGAAAAGGCTTTCCTTCCTGAATTCGACGTTTATAACCGGCAATCATATTATATCGAGGTTTTTTGCAGGGGCAAAAGTGATTTAGAATACCTGGTATCAACCCGCAATAATTGGATAAAGGTGAGCTCGACCAGTGGCACCGCCTTCCCGGACAAACGGATATGGGTCAGCATTGACTGGGAGAAAGCACCAAAAGGAAAGAGTAACGGATCGTTGATAATCACGGGGGCTTCACAGGAAGTATTGGTGAACATAACAGCAAATAATCCATTGGAACCTGCGCCTGCAGAACTTGATGGCTTTGTTGAAAGCAATGGATATGTTTCAATGGAGGCCGAACATTATGCCAGGAAAACGGATGGCATCAATGAAAGCCGGTGGGAAAAAATTGAAGATTACGGACATACCCTTTCGGGTATGCGGGCTTATGCAAACGCTTATGATTCGTTCAATCCGGGAATTAATGCGGCTTGCCTTGAATACCGGATGTATTTATTCACTAAAGGGAATCTACAGGTCAACCCGGTTTTTGCACCTTCCCTCAATTTTATGCCCGATCGCGAAGTTAGATATGCCATCAGTATTGATGATGAGCCCCCCCGTATCATTACTCTCCTGCCTGGGGATTATGATGCCAAAAACGGGAATACCGACTGGGAACAATCCGTCAGCGATAATTCAAGGAAAGGCTCAAGCCATCATTCGATAAGCACGCCAGGCTATCACACGTTGAAAATATGGATGGTTGATCCGGGCGTGGTACTTCAAAAAATCGTCGTTAATACGGGCGGTGTGAAACCAAGTTACCTCGGTCCGCCGGAGAGTTTTCACCGATAAATTTCCAACACCCTACGCTTCCAAAACGTTGCAAAGTCCACCCTCGGGTCCCGGCACATAAACACGGTTGTTCCTTTTTCCCGTGCATAGGGGTTCGTGATTTTTCCCGCAATTATGATCGTTGCGAAAAGGGAATCCACATCTCCTCCCAGTTCACCATTCACATACATAAAAATATCCTGTGCTTTGCTGATTGTATCCGGTGCCCATAAACGGTAGTTATCCGAAAAACTAATTACCTCAGGCAATCCATGGCCTTGTCCGAAATAACTTACAGCCCCGGCCTGACCGTAATTCTCACAGTAAATCAAAAGCCTTTTTTTATCCTGAATGGTGTCACATGCCTTTACCATAATGTTTCCCAATTCATCCCAGCCCAGCATATCCGCGTAATCCTGGGGCAACGGGTGCATTTTACCGTCTTCCCATCGTAAGAGTGCCTCACCGCCCATTTTGGGAGGAATCCCGGAGAAATAGGAAACCATCCGGGGAGCAGACATAATAGGAATCGCACCGGGCAGAAGTGGAAGGGTGAGAATTATAAAAAATGCTACAAAGAGTATTTGCGGAACGACTCTTTTAAGCGACATTTCCCACGATACACCTCCGGCTGCGAATAAAACAGGATACAGGCCGGCCAGGTAATAGCTTTTACCGCGCAGCAATAATAATATCAGCAGCACTGCCACATAGGTATATCCGAATACCCTGTATTTCTTTGCATTACCCCGGCTTAGAAGCCATATTAACCCAGCCACCCAAACAAAAGCGCTGAATGTAAACATCAGGAGCTGATCAACGAGAATATTCATCCGCTTCACATTCACCAGCTGGGTTTCTTTAAGTTCCTTCATATGCTGCAGAACAGGGAACCCATGATTATACTGCCAGATTATGTTTGGAAGCAATAAAAGCACGGCTATGAGTATGGCCATCCACGAGTATTTGTTTATCCATAGCTTCCGGTACGATGTGGGGATAACGGCTATAGCCAGCCCGGCTGCCAGGAATATGACCATATATTTATTCAGAAAGCCGAAACCAAATGCCACCCCAACAAGGAGCAGATAAACCGGCTTATTGGTATTTACATATCGCAAAAAGAAATAAAATATGAGCGACCAGAACAGAATATCAAAACATACTGGCTGGAACATTGAAAATGCACGCATGAAAAGAAGGGAAACGGACAATGAAATGCAGGCAAGCACCTGTGCATAGGTCCTGCCCCCGAACTCCCGTGTCATCAATCCGGTAATGATGATCAGCAATGCGCCGGCAATGGCCGGAAATAACCTCAATATGAACAGGGTATCCCCTGGCAGAAGCTGTGCAATATAACTGATAATGCCGATCAGTGGCGGATTTGACCAATACCCCCCGGCAATTTGACTGCCAAGAGCCCTGTAAAGCAGTTCATCACGGTGAAAGCCAAGGGTATTGTATGTGGCCATGTGAACAATCAGCGTGAATAACGCTATGAGAATTGTCCAGAACAGATCGGGAATTTTGCCGCTTGAGGTTTTCATTTGATATTATTATCCAGGAGTTGTTTAAAATCGGGGTTAGATGTAACTGATAAATAAATTCATGCGTAAAAGCCTTTACAATTTTAATAATAAAAGAAATGCTAAGAACCATTCTTTACCTGATTTTATTTCTGCCGGTCATGAGTTTCGCACAGGACAAGCAGGGATGTATATATGGAAATTGTGAAAATGGAAAGGGGACCTATCGTTATTCAAACGGTTTTGTGTTTGAGGGCGGTTTTGTTAATGGACTGAGGGAAGGCAGGGGAATGCTGAAAGGCAATGATGGCAGTTCATATGACGGCATGTGGGTGAAGGATAAATTCCAGGGACAGGGTACATATATCTGGCCGGATGGATCAAAATATATAGGTGCCTGGGAACAGGGTGTTCAGAACGGATACGGCATTTACTTCTATCCGAATGGGGATAAATATACAGGTTACTTCAAGGATAATCTTTTCCAGGGACAGGGAAAATACACATGGGCCAATGGCACAAGCCAGGCCGGCGTTTATGAGAAGGGACAAGTGAC
The DNA here is from genome assembly GCA_041737295.1 of Bacteroidales bacterium. Classification (GTDB taxonomy): domain Bacteria; phylum Bacteroidota; class Bacteroidia; order Bacteroidales; family UBA10428; genus UBA5072. The sequence goes on from JBGSSA010000014.1 coordinate 19,486, forward strand.
GAGTGACAAGTGACAAGAAAGTTTTGCAGTTCTGCAGTTTATTGCGCGGAGCGCATAAGGTATTGTAGAAAGTTGCCACAAAATCCACCCCCTGCCCCGCCAGCGGGGGATACCGCAGCCGCGTCAGCCAAATCAACAGATCAACAGATCAACAAATAACCTACTCCACCTGCAGCACAAGCCCCTTAAGATACTCTCCCTCCGGATGAAAAATGCTGACCGGATGGTCAGGCGGCTGGACAAGCTGGTGAAGGACCCGAACGTTCCTCCCTGTATTGGCGGCTGCTACAAATACGGAACGCCTGAAGTTTTCACGATTCACAACCTGGGAACATGAAAATGTAAAAATGATCCCTCCCGGCCGTATTTGTTCAATTGCCTTGGCATTGAGCCGCTTATACGCCATCAATGCATTGTCGAGGGCATCTGTGTGCTTGGCAAATGCAGGGGGATCGAGAATGATCACATCGTATTTATCCGCAATGTCATTTAAATAGGAAAATGCATCCGCTGTAAAGGTCTGGTGACCACCGACCGCTTCCGGATTCAGACTTACATTCTGTTTTGTAAGTTCTATCGCCTGCGCTGAACTGTCGACTGAATCCACAGAGGCGGCGCCGCCATGCAATGCATAAACCGAAAAGCCCCCTGTGTAACAGAACATGTTGAGTACATCCTTACCTTTACTATATTGTGTAAGCAATTGGCGGTTTTCACGCTGGTCTATAAAAAATCCCGTTTTTTGTCCTGAAATGACATCAATCGAAAAACGGCACCCGTTTTCAATAATCTCAATAACGGACTGATCACCATAAATGAACTTGTTTTTTATCCCTAAGCCGGCTTTGACAGGAATCGTTCCCTCGCTTTTATCATAAATGGACAACAGGTTGTCGCCATACAATGCCCTGATCACGTCCGCCAGTTGTTCCCGTAAAAGGTACATTCCCACGGAATGCATCTGCATCACCACAATGCCGTTATAGTAATCCACTATAAACCCCGGCATGCCATCACCTTCCCCATTTATCAGCCTGTAAACATTCGTGCCTTTATTGCCGGTAAGTCCGAGAGTTGATCGTAAATCCAGGGCAGACCTGAATTTCATTGTCCAGAAATCGAAATCCGGTGTGACCTGGTGAAACGAAAATATCCTCACTGCAATGGATCCGATCTGGTAGTGCCCTGTTGCGAGATATTCTCCTGTATTGGAAAATATCTCCACCGTATCACCCTCCGCCGGCTTCCCCTCGAATTTCTTTATGGCACCCGAGAAAATCCAGGGATGCATGCGTTTGATTGATTGTTCTTTCCCCGGTTTCAGGATAACACGACTGAATGGCTCCATTTAATTGATTAAATTGTTAATTAGCGATGTATAAATCTGCTGGCAAACCCAGGCATCGGTGGCAGCATAACTCAGTTGTTCCGGCCCTAATACTTCCTGTTCCCAGTTGGAAGTCTGGAATCGCTTGGAAATGCGAAATCCGAGAATGTTAGCGACCAATTTTTTTAACCCGTTGTCTTCAATTCCAAATTGCTTTACAAACTGCTGAAGATCAATAAATCCCTGTGGTTTAAAAGGAGTAAGTTTCAACAATGCATTAAGATCATCTTTCAGGGCTACTCCCACTTTTACCACAGATGGATCTTCAAGGATATCAATTACAAAAGAAGGAAGGGAAATCTTATTCAGCCGGAATAAAAATGCTTTGTCACATGTGGAAATCTGCAGCAGCGCCACCTGATGAAAACGCCCCTTTTTAAATGAGGGTTTTGTTTCGGTATCAAAACCCAGAACGGAAGTACTGTTAAGCGCCTCCTTAACCTCATCGGGTATACCGGGATGATCAATTACATAAACAGGACCTGTGAAACTGCCTGCAGGGAGAGATTTTATATATTCATCTTCAACGGCTTTGAAGTAGCCATTTTCATTCATCATCTCCATATACCTCCTCCTGATCATCGGAATACCAGGGTTCCTCCTCATCCCTATTCAGCTCAAAATCATTGTCCTGTATTGCACGTGACCCCTCGGTACTTTTGCTGTAAAGGAGCTGGTGAAGTGATCTGAGACTTTCAATTAACTTTAACCCCAGGCTGGTGATAAAACTATCATAATAAAGCCATATTGCATCATTCATGGCTTGTGGTATTTCCACATTATAAAGTTTTACACAGTTTTTAAGCTGCTCGTAGAGGTCGGAAAATCCTTCAGCCATGCTGAAACTCATGATTTCAAACTGACTGGGACCCGTGCCGGGTGACATTTGCGTTATGCCGAAATACAAATCTATCTTTTGCCGGATCGCATCATGTACCCTGGCATACTCTTCCTCGCCAACGAACTTCTTTGGTTCCTCCTCATAACAATGTTTTGGCCTGGATAGCTTTGCGCTTTTGGAATAAATGACGGGTAACAGCTGCTGCAACTGGTTAAACAATTCACCTGTACGCATCCTGGGAGCCTGTTCCATTACCTTGCAGAAATCAGATGCGGCGCTGATGAATTCTACTGTGTTCGCATCCCTGATATCTTCCATGATCTGCGATTATTTAATTTAAAGATAACGCAAAAATAGGAAGGAAATATGAAATAGGACTGAATAATGATAATTAAAAACGGAGTTCTTCCGTTATATCCACTCGCCTTTACTCCTTGCGGTTAGAGGCGGTTTTATCTCCACGCCCCAAGAATCAACCCCATCAGGACAAAGCTTAATGTAACATAACCACCATGAATCAACATATATTTTGCTGATTTGCGCTCAAATTGCCCAATCACGAAAATGGACATGGCAACCCATCCAAAACCTGCTAAAAAACCTGCAATAGCACCCCAGCTAACAGTAGTGTTGCTGTCATTCAGAAACATAGCTAAATTAAAAGCCATTATAAACGAAAAAAGGAATGTAAGTCCGAAAATCTTCGCCATACTGCTTTTTTCCAATTCCTCCTTCTTGAAATTGTTTTCTTTCATCCAGGATTTTCCGAATAGTAATGGTGAATACCATAGCCCGCCCACAAAGAAGTTAGACAGTGCAGCCACAAGAACCGACCACCAGTTTAATGTAGAAATATCCATAGCCTGACATATTTATTTTAAGCAAAGATACATGCTGCTGTGCCGAAAGTATTGTAAAATATTAACCTTCCCCCACTTTTTTATCTATTATAGGGAAGAAGTTGGGAGTTTGCTTGTTATACTCGTTCCTGATGTAGGTAGTGGGATTAAATCCGCAAAAAATCTGAAAGTCTTTAATAAAGTGAGCCTGGTCTGAAAATCCAGTTTCATAGGCGATATTCGACCATTTGATTTCATTCTTTTCCCTGATGATTTCCAACAGCTTATTGAACCGAAAAATCCTGTGCAGCTTTTTTGGGGTTAAACCACAGTATTTTTTAAATTGCTGAATAAGTGTTTTTTGAGTTTTCGAATATTGCTCTATAAAATCCTGATGTGTGGAAAAAGGCTGTATTCTGAGTTTTTCAAGAATAGAAACCAATTCATCGGGAGGAAGCACAGATTTATCCATTCGTTGAATCAGCCACATCTCAATAAATTGAAATTTTTCGATAACTGAATTTTTCGCTTTTATTTCGTCCCTCACTATCAGCACCTCATTACCAAAAACCTTCTCGGCAGGAAGGACTTTTTCGGTTAAAAAATCAAGGGATTTATGTGTAAATGGAAATACCCCGATGGTTTTGAACTGTACTACAAGCATCTCGGAATGCGGATGTGCCGAAATTGAAAGATGGTTTTGGTGAATTCCCGAAACCCATGCTTTCAGGAAAGTCGCATTGGACTCAAGTGTTTCATTGTCATAGGTATGCCGTAGAATATCGTCCATCTCAAAGAGGAGAAACACATTGCCAGTCGGTACAACCCTTTCAATATTGTGTGCAGGCATAAAATCCTTGTAGTAGAATATGCTTTCTACCAGTCTACTTAGCGGCTCATTTATCGGATATATATCAAATGTCATTTCCGGGGGCTGTTTTTGATAGTAACAACAATAAGGGGTTTACTGTTGTATGGTAATAGGGGGAATTCCTCTTTCTACCAACAGTCAATCCCTGCGGGGATTTTTCCTGCTCCTCACTCGTCCCTTGTCACTTTCTTCTTCGAAAGCTTCAGAATCGCGTCCTCTAACGATTCTTCCGGACTGATGAAATTATACTCTCCCCAGAAAGACTCATCATAAGCGCCCAGCTGGTCAGTAAAAAATTCATTCAGCCTGGCAGTCTCCCTGATTTTGAACCGGGAAGCATTTATCGTATCAATTTCTGTCACAGCCATTTCCAATCCGGTGTGATAAACAGAACCTGAAATCTGGTGCCTGTCCTTGATCCTGAATTCCGTTTCACACTCGATCATGTGCAGGTAATACTTGTTTCCGGTTTTCCGGAAAGCAATTTTATAATTGGCTTTCAGTACTTTAACCTTCATATAGGCAGGCTTCTTTACTATAAAATTACTCGTTGCCATATCCAGCTTTTCCGGATCAATATAAAATTCCACCCATGTAAAGGCCAGGTTCCTTACATCGAGCAAAATCCTTCCTTTATAGTAAATATTCTCCGAACCCTTTTTGGGTGAAAATTCAATAGCGTATTGTTCCCTTCCGTTATCCACAACAATATCCGACATCCTATAGTCATAATCCTGCGTATTTTCACCGGTTAAAAAGTCGGGCATGTTTTTCACAACATCAAGCTGCAACATTGTATGCAGTCCGGCCTTCAGCTTCAGAATCACGGTGTCTTTTGCCCCGGGATCCTGGCTTTTTCTACCTTTCAGAATTTTAACCTTGTCAGATGCTGATGTCCTGTTGTAACCCGGTTTATAATTTTCCAGGATTGCTTCGGAAACCATCACATAGCGGCTTCCCTTTTTTATCAATTCCCTGTAAAAGGAATTGAGGATGGAAGGCTTATCAGGATAATTTTCATACACCGCTTCTGTGGCAGATTGAAGCAAATTAACCGGACTAATCTTACGGATGATCACTTCCTGGATGGATATCGCATCGGGTTTCAGCAGGTAATCCCTTTCCTCATTCATGAAAGAGGAAACAGACCCTTTGATCCGCTTATATCCGATACTCGAAATAATGAGAGTATCCTCTAAATTTTCCGATGGCAGTTTAAGCAGGAATTGCCCGTTATCATTTGTAACAGTACCAATTGTCTTGCCTGACAGGTAAATACTTGAATAAGGCAAGGGCTGCCTGTCCGATTTGTCCATTACTCTACCCCTGATCTCAATAAAATAAACTGAATCCCTGGGGGTTTCAGGATTGGCGGATAAGGTCCGCTGTGCCTGGTATACCACAATATGCCGGCCTATGATGCTAAAGTTTAATGAGGGGTCATTAAAGGTATGTTCAAGTATGTTTATCAATGTATTCCGACCAGCTTGAAGCGTAATGACTTTTTTTCTGTTTATAATATCTGAATTATATGAAAAAGACAGGCCGGTCTTCTTTTCTATCAATTGCATGGCCACTTCCACAGTACAGGTTGTATCAGGGACGATGAAATGCTGAACAAGCAATGAATCCTGGGCGGATAAAATCGGCAAACCTGTAAGGCACAGGACTAAAAACAAATAAAACCTGTCACGGAAATTCCGGCAGGCTCTATTATGATGTTTATCATCTGGCAGGGTTGTGGATGATTTTAAAAAAGGAATATGTTTATTACAGATGTCCATTCTTCAGAAATAATCCAGGATTATCCTAATTATTTCGAAAGATAAATCTTGTTATCGGATTTTTCAATTCTCAGCGCACTTTGCTGGCATAAAATCCGAAGGATTGTATCCAGTGGTTCCTCAGGATACCTGTATTCACCCGTTGTTTTGACTGATGATAAGCCCGGTTCCCTGAGAATTATATTCACATTATACATTTTATTCAACATCTCAACCGCTTCGGGCCATGGAATATCCCGAAAATCCATTTTTCCTGTTTTCCAGGCAACGTGATTTTCATTGCTTGTTTTTTTGCTGTGAATGATATTTTTTGAAACGCTTCCAAGTTCGCCCGGGTGAAGAAATACGCTGTTATTCCTGCTATCGGGTTTGTATACCTCTACCATGCCGGAGGTAACATATACTTCAACGGCAGATGAACGGGCCCTTGTATCAACATTGAACGAGGTACCGACTACCCTTATGTCGGCTTCGTCCGTCCGGATAATAAATGGTCTGGATACGTCGGGGGTAACTTCAAAAAAAGCTTCGCCTGTCAGGGCCACATTCCTTGAATTTTTCCGGGGATGCTTCAAATAGCTTAGGGTGGTATTCCCATTCATTGTTACTGTTGAGCCATCGGGAAGAACAACATTCTTTAATCGTTCGTTTGCGGCTGTGGTGATTGTCACTTTCCGGAACCGGCCGACAGCAATAGTTATGGACGCACCCAGGGCAATTAACAGTAAAAGGGATGCTGCAATGCGCAGGGGCGTTCTCCATGACATACGCGGATTCAAATCAGTGCTTTTCCCGCTGACTGACAAAACGGGTACCTGATTGTCGAGAATCCGGCCATGCAGTTTTTTCCATGCACTATCTACATCAAATTGCTTCATACTTTCCATTATCTTCCATTCTGCTCTTAATTTTCCAAATTCAGTGCGGTTTTCTGCGCTCTGACCCAGCCATTCTTCAACTGCTGCTTTTTCCTTCTCATTGGCTTCCCCTGCGAGATACCTGGCCAGGAGGCTCCAATCTGTCTTACTTTTGGTAAACATATCGAGTTGTATTATGCTACTTCTACAAAATCTTTCAAATTCTTGCGCAACATTTTTAACGCCTTGCCCATATTGGCTTCAACTGTTTTAACCGAGATACTTAACTTATTCGCAATTTCATGGTATTTAAGTCCTTCAAACCGGTTAAGCCTGAATATTCTCCCGCATCTTTCGGGCAGTGAATCCAATGTTTGAGTAATGATCTGCTGCATTTCAATCACATTGGCCGAATCAAAGGGTTCACTGTCAATCTCCGATTCATGCTGAAGGTAATAGCTCCTGTATTTTTGTTCCACATTACGGTGCTCTATGAACTTCAGGCATCGGTTATGTACCGCTGAAAACAGGTACGATTTGACCGAAGTATTGATCTGCAGGTCCATTCTTTTTTCCCAAAGCGTATAAAACAGGTCCTGCACAATTTCTTCAGCCACATCCGGATCACTCACAAACTTAAGGGAATAGCTGCAAAGCATCTGGTAATATTGCCTGAACAACATTTCGTATGCGTTGAGATTTCCGAGTGAGATCTGACCCATGGTCACCGTTTCGGCCTGTACAATCATCGACGGTTGATTTTTAGCATCTTTTCAAGGATCGTAAATCTACAATTATCATCTTTATTTTCCATGTTTGCCTTGAAATAAATCACCCCCCTGTCCCATTTTGCCATTCAGCAAGGTTGCAGTCCAGGGGGATGATGATCATATATGGATTAGTTTTCGCCGATCGCTTTCCATTTGAGTTTCCTGTTGAGCTTATTGATGACCGATTCTATGGATTCATCGGGCTTGATGTAGTTGTATTCTCCCCAGTAATTTTCATCTTTATAGGAATTAACCTTGTCGGCAAATATGTCGCTGGATTTCGACTGATCTTTGTACCTCGATTTATTGATGTTGATTGTGTCCCTGTCAGTTACTGCCATCTCGAGCGCTGTCGTATACGTTGAATTGTAACGTTTCTTTTTCCAGTTACAGCGGAAAGTAAGCTCTGATCTTACATGATTCAGGTACCACATATCATTCAAAACCCTGTAGTTTACCAGGTAATCAGCGCCCAGTACGTCAACCCTTAAATCCATGGGTTTTTTGCGAACAAGATCGCTGCTTGCCAGTACGAGTGCTTTTTCACTCAGGGAAAATTCCAGCCTGGAGAAAGCCATATTTTTGGTGTCGAGATAAATACGACCCTTGTACAGCGGCAATTCTACATTTTCCTTCTGGTCGAATTCAATTACATAGTTGTCCCGGCCGTCGATGGTTGCAAAACCGGCAAACCTGAAATTATAGTTTTCGAGATAGTCTTCTGCAAGCAATTCACCGGGATTCTTAACAACATCGAGCAGAAAGCTTGTACGGGGCCCACCCTGCAATTTGAACATCAACGTATCCATTTTTTTGACATCCTGGCTCTTGCGGCCCTTGTATATCTGTACACGGTCGTAGTCGACCATGCTGTTGTAGGGCGACTTGTACACATCCAGAACAGCCTCTGCAACTGCAACATAGCTCTTGTTCTGTTTTACGGTTTCCCTGTAAAAGCCGATGAGCATTTCGGGATCACTCTTATAATTCTCGCCGATTTTACGGAAGGCCATGGCGAGCAAATCGAGCGGATCGTCCGTGCGGATAACCACTGCATCGAGAGAGACCGCAGAAGTCTCCAACCTTACTACATTGTCCTTGTCCTTCATTTCGGAAAGCGATAAAACACGGTTGTTATATCCAAGGTAGGAAATCCCTACTTTGCGGTTAAGTTCGGTAACCGGAACTTTCAGGACAAATTCGCCTTCAGCATTGGTTACTGTACCCAGACTGCTTCCGATAAGATATACGTTGGCAAACACGACGGGCTTTCTTGTTGCATTATCTATTACCTTACCGGTAAATGTACGGAAGGCTGTGTCTTTTGCAGCCTTTGAATGACTGAAAACTGAACCCTTGGCTTGCATTGCAGTGATTGTGAAAACCAGCAGCATCATGGCCAGGCCCTTACTCAAGTTTGTTACAATTGTTTTCATGATTGCTATTTATTTATTGTTGGGATAACTTTGGTTTCTTCGTTTGGTTTCTATATTGTCTGAAAAGCTTTTCTGTATTTAAGACCTGAAACCCGGGTTATACCCTATTTTTTTGTTGATTGTTGATTGTTGATGGTTGATTGTTGGGCCCAAAGGGCGACACCTGAGCCCGAAGGGCGACATCTGAATAACCGTGGGTGAAAACCCACGGATAGTGCGAGGACTGAACATCTACCGTGGAAATCGGTGGACTACTCCATCGGTGAAGTGATGATCTGCTGAGCGGGAATAAGCTTCAACCGGAAAACCAATCCCGCATATATCCCCAGAAAAAAAACTCCTTCCAAAAGGGTTAGCCACTTGTTAAGTTCAATCGCAAATCCCTTCCGGATCAGAATGTCAATACCCATTTCTACAACAAGGATGGCTGTTATGATCAGGACTGTCCGGGTTAATCCCGTATCCTTCATATAGGGAAAATCATCTTTCACATAATAATATATGAAAAGAAACAGGTAGGCTATAAACGTTGAAATGGCTGCCCAGGAATATCCCCAGAGTGGCACAAACATGAAGCTCAGTGCCGCATTTAACAGGCAGGCAATGACGACCCCCCATAAAACCGGCCTGAACCGGTGTTCAAATTTCATTTTAGTCTCGTTGAACAGCGTAAGTCCATATAAGAATGAACTCGTAACAATCCATGGGATCATAGCATACCCTTCCCTGAATTCCTTCCCCAATAGAAATTCAGCCACCTGTCGTGCAAAAATGGAAACATAAAAAGTCAGGGGTAAAATAAGGACTACAAAGGCATACACATAATTCATCAGCTGCTTTTCTTTTTCTTTTGAATAACCGGACAGCAGCCTGTTGAATCCGGGTGTGATAGTATTGAAAAAGACAGTTACCAGAAAGTATACACTCACCTGCCCCACCTGGTATACCTGGTTATAGATGCCTACCCTGCTCACATCCTGAAACAGGGCAATTATGTACCTGTCCGATGAAATGAGGATAAATATGCCTATTGAGCTGATAAATCCAATAAAACCATAATGCATCATTTTACGCATAATCACGGCCGACAAAGAGCCGGGAGAAATTCCTCCCAGGATTTGCCTGTTCAATACAAGAAGAATGATGGTCAATACAAGGTTAACAGCGGCCTGACCGATAAAAATAGCATCTATACCAACATCCATACGGAAAATCAGCAGAAGGATAACCAGAAATGAAAAGACAGCCTGAAGTGCCTGGAATACATTGAACAGGATTGCCTGACCCCGGATCTTGTAAATTACCAGCAGGATGTTAAAGATCTGGTTTGTAAACAGAAAGCAAAAGGCGGGAACCACAAGAGACCGGATCTCTTTGCCCCCTGCCAGGATATACCAGCAAACTGATACAAGCAGCAAAACAACACTTGCTGCAAGAAAGAGCAGAAAAATATTACTATATAAAATATTCAACTGCCTGCTTTCTTCATATTCATGATAGTATCGGTATACGCAAGAGTTGATCCAATTGTAAAGTGCTACAGAAAGGTAGGTATAGGTTATTGAAACAAGGCTGAACAGGCCGAACTCTGCCGGTGTAAAATGATTAGTAAAAACAGGTAGCCTTACAATTGCGACGAGGGCCAGGATCAGCGAACCTGATAGATAAAAGATAAAATCGCGGATCTGCCTGTTTGAATGTATGGACCTTGCGCCAACTATCAAGTTCTGTGATTTTGGATTTATATTGTACTGTAAATCTAAGCATTTCCGGACAAACCTGGCAGTTGATCATAAATGCCCAGCAATTTGGCTTCCTCTGTCCTCCAGTTATATTTTGTCCTGACGGCATTCATTCCGTTTTCGCTGCAGCTATTATATAATTCCTTATCCGTAAGGAGGGTGACCAGTGCATTGCTGATTTCTTCAGGCGAGTGCGGATCAACAGAAATCCCTGATGCGGTTTCCCGGATGATGTGGTCAATCGTTCCAAAGTTACTGCAAATTACAGGCAGGCCAAACGCCATATATTCAAATGTTTTAATCTGAATTCCATAATAAAAAATGCTGACGGGCATGAAGATCCCCAACCCTATACGGCTGTCCTGGTAGAAACCGTCAATCTCCCTGTACGGCACATTCCCATAAAGGATAAGATTATCCTGCAGATTGTTTTTGTTGATCACCTCAAGAAGCTCCTTTTTATATTGCTCATCAGGAACCGGGCCCAGCAGCAATACCTTAATGCCCGGTATTACTTGTTTTGCCTTAATCACCGCCTGTGCAATCTCCATTCCCCCTCTCACCGGATTTATCTGGCCGCAATAAATGGCATCGTATTTTTTGTCATTGGCAGGCCGTATCATATCGGGCTGAAGGCTTGTGTAGTTATAGATCACAGCTGCCCTGCCGTTTGCAGCCATAACGCCAAACTTCCGATAAATATGATCCACTGCAGCAATGATGAAATCGCATGAGGAGGCACGGGAAAGTTCCCACCTGTTCAGCCAATTACTATAAAGCCGGAACAACCATTGAAAGGGACTGTTACCAGGATGACCTGAAAGGAAAAGATCGGAAAAATCCTCATGCACATCATAGATCAGTGCCGGGGCATGCGAAAGCAATTTAAGTTCAGCGCTGAAGCGGTTGATCTGAATATCATGATAATGATATACATCTGCCCGAATGGTTTTGCAGATTTTAAACATTTTTTTATAAACATCCGGTCTGAAAGTAATCTTGCGGAAAAGAATATCCAGGTAGGGATTCCGGAAGTATCTTTTCCTTTTTACCTGGATTAACCGAATGCCATGCTCTGAGATAAAATCCCGATCTTCGTCTCCGGTGGTGACGTGAATGACATCATAACCATGATTTTTTAATGACAGCGCCTCCTTCCAATAAATACGGTCATCATAGGGACCATGGTGGGAGGATATCATGCAAACAGAAACCATTTATTGATTTGATGATTTATTGATTTGGAGATTTAAGGCTGCAATTTACGATTTTTGATTTACGATATAAGATATATGATTTACGATTGCGATTCTCTTGGTTTCTTCCTTGTCCCTTGTCCCTCGTCCCTCGTCACTTTTTATTAGTTCCCTACCCGGAGATCCCAACTTCCGGGTTCGGATATTTCGAATTCAAGAATACAATCATATATCTGTGTTTTAAGACTGTTCCACGATTGGTAATTTATTTTGCAATTAAAAGGAAACCGGATGTCATAGATATTTGTATAGTTTCCCGATTGGACTTGATTTCCGCTGTTTGCAGTTACCTCCAGTGATTCAATGAAATTGACGATGCCATTCTGGTAAAAGGAAATTGTAATTTTACCTCCTTCACCTGTGCGATTGAACGATGTACTCACCACATTATAATTTGTAGATACTTTGGGAGGGGACGGTTTGGGACCCATATAGTTGTCTGCCTTCCATACTCCGGCCATCACTGTGTCTTTACCATGAATCTTACCGGTAAATACGCCATTCCCTTCCCGCTTACCCATGATAAACTCACCCTTGTAAATGTTTCCTGAAGCCCATGTATAGGTTCCCTTGCCATTAGGAAGTCCGTTCCTGAATCCTCCGGTATAAGCATCTGTACCGCTGGCCGTGCCCTTGCCCTGTGCCAGGCCATCCCTGCATCCACCCTTGTAAATGCCGTCAAGGGCGGGTAACAACACCTTGCATTCCCCGTCGTCCTGACCATACACCAAGCTCAGGGGAATAAGGAGCATCGATAAAATGAATCGGGTTTTCATGAGAAGGATATTTACGATTTACGATTTATGATTGCAGATGGAAGATTGCAAATGGAAGATTGCAGATGGAAGATTGCAATTGCTCCCTACTCCCTACTCCCTACTCCCAACTCCCTACTCCCAACTCTCATCTCTCACCTCTCACCTCTCACCTCTCACTCGTCCCTTGTCCCTCGTCCCTCGTCCCTATATTGACCTTCCAGCATAAAATTACCCTTTGTTAATTTCAACAAAATTTAAAACCTTTAAAGGATTGTATATCTGGAGCGTAGTTGCTGCAATTCCCTCCTACTCCTTGACTCACCTCTCACCTCTCCCTACTCACCTCTCCCTACTCCTTACTCATCCCTAGTCCCTGCTTCAGTCAAGGGCAGAAAAATCGATCTCATCACTTTCCTGTATTTCAACGAGACTTCCATCCTGGCATTTCATCGTGCGGGCAGGGTACTTTTTGAGCAGGGTATAATTATGGGTTGCCATTAAAACAGAACATCCGCTTTCACTGATCTCACGCAGGAGATTCATAATACCCTCCGAAGTTTCAGGATCGAGATTTCCAGTGGGTTCATCAGCGAGAATAATTTCAGGATCGTTGAGCAATGCCCTGGCTATCACAACACGTTGCTGCTCTCCACCGGATAACTGGTGCGGCATTTTAAAGCCCTTGTTTTGCAGCTCCACTTTTTCCAATACCTGCATGATCCGCTGGTCGATCAGTGTTTTGTCTTTCCATCCTGTGGCGTGTAAAACAAAATACAGGTTTTCGTATACTGTCCGGTCGATCAGCAATTGAAAATCCTGGAATACAATGCCGAGCTTCCGTCTCAATAAAGGTATTTGTTTAGATCTGAGTGTCTCAAGCTGATAACCGACCACACTGACGGTTCCTTTTTTCAGAGGAAGCTCAGCCGTCATGGTTTTTATGAGACTCGACTTTCCGCTTCCCACACGCCCGATCAAAAAAACAAACTCACCCCGGGCCAGGGAGAAGTTAACACCCGACATAACCAGGTGGTCTTCCTGAAATATGGATGCATCCTCAAAAATAACTACGTTTTCTGCTGCCGTGAGTATTGGTTCCTCCGCCATGAGTGTTGGTTCTTCTGACATGTGTGCTGGAAAGATTTGTTACTAAAATTCAAAATTACTGATTAAAAATCATAATTGTTGTTCCATAATTAACAACTGACTGTTAATTTAAATAGAATAAGCGGGGGTATTTATACGTTATTAATCAGTAATTTTAGCCTGAAATCATATACAAATGAATCTGAAACACCTTGTAAATATGTTGGTTGCACTGTCATTCAGTGCGTTTCTGACAGGTCAGCAAACCGACTATAACACAAATGCGGAAGCCCAATACAGGCAGGGCCTGGAGTTATATAACAATGGCAAATACAGCGCGGCCCAGGAGTATTTCGACCAATACATGAAAGACCATGTACTGGAGAACTCCGACCTTGTATCAAACAGTGAATTCTATTCCGCTATGTCATCTGTTAAGTTGTTTAACAATGACGCAGAAAGCCGGACATTGATCTTCCTGGCCAAAAATCCGGAGAATCCCCTCAGAAATGAGGCTATTTTTAACCTGGCAGGATATTTTTATCAACGCAAAAGCTATAACAAGGCACTTGATTATTATGCCCAGGTAGAAACATCGCGGTTGAGCCGGGATGAGCAGTCGGAATATTATTTCAAAAGCGGCTATTGCTATTTTCTGGATGAAAATTATGAGAAAGCCAGGTATGCATTCAGCCAGATCAAGGATCTCGATACAAAATACACTACCCCGGCGGTATATTATTATTCACATATCAATTATACCCAGGGAAATTACGAAACTGCGCTGGAAGGATTCCTTCGCCTGAAAGACGATCCGAATTTCGGACCTATTGTTCCCTATTATCTGACCCAGATCTACTATAAACAGAAGAAATTCGACGAGGTAGTGAAATATGGCCCCAACCTGATGCAGAATGTCACTGAAAAACGGGCCCCCGAAGTATCAAGGATCATTGGTGAATCCTATGCACAGCTTAACCTGTATGAAGAAGCCATTCCCTATCTCGAAAAATATATGGCTACCTCTGCATCCGCAAGCCGCGAGGATAAATACAGCCTGGCCTATTCCTATTACAAGACAAATGATTACGCCAAAGCGGCCGCTTTATTCGGTCAGATCACGGGAACGGAGTCAGCATTGAGTCAGAATGCCCTGTTTCACCTGGCTGATTGCCAGCTAAAATTAAACGATAAGAATAAGGCACGGATGGCATTTTCATCTGCCGCCAAAATGGATTTCGACCCGGAGATACAGGAAAATTCACTGTTCAACAGCGCCTTACTGACTTACGAACTCGATTATTCCCCGTTTAACGAAGCCGTCCAGGCGTTGAATGAATATCTCGATAAGTATCCCAATTCCAAAAGGAGTGATGAAGCGAATAACTTTCTGGTCATGGCCTATCTGAATGCAAAAAATTACAGCCTGGCCCTTGCTTCCATTGATAAAATCAGGGAAAAAAATAATGAGATAAAGAAAGCATACCAGAAAATTGCCTATTACAGGGGTCTCGAACTGATCAGCAACAGTAAATTTTCAGAAGCTGTCGATTTGCTCACATCCTCAAACCGCTACGGAACCTATGATCAGAAATTATATGCCCTGAGCCTTTACTGGAAAGGCGAGGCATATTACAGATCATCCGATTTCCGAAAGGCAATTGACAATTATTCAGGTTTCATTTCACAGACCGGGGCTTCGAAGTATGATGAATATCCACCAGCACTTTACAATCTTGGTTATTGCTATTTCAGCCTGCGGCAATACGCCGATGCCGCCATCTGGTTCAACCGCTTTGCTTCTTCAGGGTACAGCAAACAGCCTGAAATATTGACGGATGCTTATAACCGGCTCGGGGATTGTTCATTTGTGCAGATGGAATATTCAAAAGCGGTTACGTATTACGACATGGCCATTAAAAACGGGAAAGGAAATATTGATTATGCCCTGTTCCAGAAGGCCCTCGCATTGGGTGTATCCGGAAAGGATAATGAAAAGATCACCACGCTGAACAAGATCATCAGCTCTAACCCGAATTCCACCCTCAAGGCGGATGTGATGTTCCAAATGGCAGAAAGTTATGTTAAACTGAATCAGACCGACAAAGCACTGGCCACTTATAAAAAAGTAACCACTGATTATCCGAAAAGCAGTTATGTAAAGAAGGCTCTCGTGGGAATGGGATTGATCTACTTTAATTCGAACCGGAACAGTGAGGCTATACAATGCTATAAACAGGTCATAAATGATTATCCCGGTACGTCGGAGGCTGAAAATGCACTTATCGGGCTGAAGAATGTATATGTTGATATGAATGATGTGGATGCATATTTTTCTTTTGTGAACGGATTGGGTGTACTGACCTCGGCGGATCTCATCGAACAGGATTCTCTCAGTTACCTGTCGGCTGAAAGGATTTATATGACCGGCGATTATACAAAAGCGGCTCAAAGCCTGAAAAACTATATCCAGAAACATCCGGATGGCCGTTTCCTGTTAAATGCCCACTTTTATAAGGGTGATTGCAATTACAGGGCCAATGAAAATGAAGAGGCGATGGAATCCTTTGATTATATCATTGACAGACCCAGGAGCAGATTTACAGAACCGGCTCTCCTTGGCGCATCGCGTATAAAATTCAGGCAGAAGGATTACGCCAGTGCTGCAGAATATTACACCAGTCTCGAAGAGGTCGCCGAAGTGAAAAGTAATCTCCTTGAAGCCCGGATGGGTATGCTCAAGAGCTATTCACTGCTTGAACAGTACGATAAGGTTACTGAACTGGCCGACAGAATAATGCTTACTGAAAAATTATCACCGGAACAGGAACGCGAAACACGTTTTGCAAAAGCTAAGGCGCTCCTTGCCAGGGACAGGCAGGTACTGGCATTGGATGAATTCAGGAAGGTAGCGGTAGAAGTTAAAAGCGCTGAAGGAGCCGAGTCCAAATTCCGGGTTGCTGAAATTTACTATCAGCGCAAAGAGCTGCAAAATGCTGAAAAAGAAATCTCCGATTTTGCAGATAAAAGCACACCACACCAATTCTGGATGGCAAAGAGTTTCCTGCTATGGGCCGATATATTCATGGATAAGGGAGATGAATTCCAGGCCATACAAACATTACAGAGCCTGATTGATTATTATCAGAAAACGGATGATGGCATTCTTGATGAGGCAAAGGCAAAGAAGAAGCTGCTTTCCGACAACCAGGTAAAGACCGGTAAGCCGAAGGTTGAGGAGGAGGAAGATGAGATTGAGATGAAGTAATCGGTGGTCGGTCTGTAGGGACAGGCCTTGGATTATATTCCATGGCAGGATGATTTTGAGACGGGTTGCAAACCCGTCTGTACATTATCCGACACAAAATATAAGACATGGAAATGTAGAGATGGGTTTCAAATTATAGTATGGAAATGTAGAGATGGGTTTCAAACCCATCTCATACGGATCCAAAAATTGAATAGCACTTGATTAAATAGATAATTCTGATAATATGTTAAGAAGAAAAATAGTCATTCTGTCCCCGGTATTACTGGCTTTGGCACTTTTCATGAATAGTACGGGTGTTTCAGCCCAGGATTTAAACAAGGAGGTATATGTTGTGCGGCCATATGAGCCCACCTTGTCGGATGCGGTTAAATTCAACTTCCTTCCCGAAAACACTCACGTGGAGACTACTATTCCTCATTTCGTTTATTCCGTTGCCCCTAAAAAACTTGACAACAGCTTTACACCTGACCTGATCAAACCGGCAAAAACGGTGGCTACGTCCCTCCCTAAAATCTACAATAGCTGGCTGAAAGTTGGACTGGGAAATTATAATACCTCCCTCGCTGAATTAAACATAAGCAATGTAAGGTCAAAACAATATGCGTATGGCCTGTATCTGTATCACAAATCCTCAGGTGGCAAGGTGAGACTTGCCAATGACCAGAAGGTGCCCGCCGGATACGGTCTTGATAACGTAAAACTATATGGCCGGAGCATATACCCCAAAATGAAACTCACGGGCGACATACGTTTCGACCATCATGGATTTAATTATTACGGCTATAATACTGATCTGTATATCGATTCGTTGCCGGATATGGACAAGGATAGCCTTAAGATGCAGGCGTATACGGCAGGTATAGACATTGGCCTGGCATCAACATATACCGATTCCTCGCATTTGAATTACAACCTGGACTTCCACTATGACTATTTCTGGGACAAACTTAAAAACAATGAAAACAGGTTTCGAATTGAAGGTGGATTGAATAAGAACTTCAGGGGGCTTGTAGGAGGCCTCGATATTTCACTCGACTATTCAAAAACAAAGGCCACTTTCGATTCGGTATCCAATACAGTATTCCGGTTTAGCCCCTGGATCAGCAAACGCAGCAAGGACTGGAAATTCCTGCTGGGATTCGAAACAGTGGCGGACATTGGCGATATAACAGATATCTATTTCTATCCGCATGCATCACTCGATATTATAATCATAGAGAAAGTACTTGTACCGTTTATCGGGTTAACCGGTGAATTTGAAAAACATTCATACATGGATCTATTTGATGAGAATACATTCATTGTTCCCGGGCTGAATCTCGATGGCACCAGCAGTAATCTGATCGTATACGGCGGTTTGAAAGGAAGCATAAGTTCGGCCGTTCGCTTCAGAGCGGACGTATCTTACACCCTGTTCAAAAACATGCATTTCTTTGTAAATGACACAAGCAATGGTGACATGCTGCAGAATAAGTTCGTCGGTGTATATGATGAAGTAGACCTGATAACCTATCATGGACAACTCGTAATCCAGCCTTCACAAAAACTGAATATTTCACTGGATGGGAAATATTTCGATTATGCCATGCTTGCGGAGGAAGAACCCTGGCATAAACCTGACTTCAAAATTGGGTTGGACGCTTCGTACCTGTTTGGTAAAAATCTCATGGTGCAGGGAGGTTTAACCTTCATCGGCAACCGTTGGATAAAAAATTATTATCTGCCCGAAGGCAAGCAAAAACTTAAACCCTACGGAGATCTTAACCTTAAGGTAAATTATAACTTTTCCAAAGCACTTACCATATTTGCCGATCTGTACAACATGGCCGACAGAAGCTATATGATCTGGAGCCAGTATCCCGCACAACGGTTTAATTTCATTTTTGGACTTTCCTATAAACTTTAAACTCTTTATGTGCTGCCGTTAAAAACAATGTGTTATCTTCCGTGTTACATTTTCAGGAACCATAAATAATGAAAATATACACCCGTACAGGAGATAAAGGTAAAACTACGCTGATCGGTGGAACTCCTGTTTTGAAAACCCATGCAAGATTGGAAGCTTATGGATCAGTAGATGAATTGATAGCTCACATTGCGCTTTTGCGGGATATGACAGACAAAAATGATCTTAAAAATTACCTGCTCCGGATCGAAGAAAGGCTTATGACCTGTACTGCAATTCTGGCGGCTGATTGTGAGGATTGCCCGGTAAAAATTCCTGAACTCCGGAATGCTGATGTTAAAAGTCTTGAAAATTCTATCGATGAAATGGAGCTGACGCTTGAACCCCTGAATTCATTCATACTGCCTGGCGGTCACCCTGTTTCCTCGCAATGCCATGTATCGAGAACGGTTTGCCGCCGCGCAGAAAGAGAAATAATAAGATTATCAGCAGAACTTTTTGTTCCGGATACCGTAATAAAATATATGAACCGGTTGTCAGATTATCTTTTTGTGCTCTCACGTAAGGTTTTGTATGATGCCGGATTAAAAGATATCCCTTGGAAACCGGAATTGTAATTCTTGTTTAATTTTTTATATTTGCACAATTTTTAAAATCAGATCTCATTAAAGTTACACCCATATGTATTGGACACTCGAATTAGCGTCAAAACTTGAAGATGCACCCTGGCCTGCCAGCAAGGAGGAGTTGATCGATTTTGCCATTCGCTCGGGTGCACCCCTTGAAGTAATAGAAAACTTACAGGAAATTGAAGATGAAGGGGAAATTTATGAAAGTATTGAAGACCTTTGGCCGGATTATCCCAGCAAAGACGATTTCTTCTTCAATGAAGACGAATATTAATTTTTTCTGAATATATCGAACCTGTTCAAAGGTCGCAAAGATTCATTCCATTTAAAATCTTTCAGGATCAGTTCTTCTTTGGGTGCCATTCCGATTGGATATAATGTTGCGGAGGGCTTTGTTAAAAATTTGATGTTATCGGGTTTATTATCCTTTACTGTGATCACAAGGTCACTGCTCTGGGCAAGATTCACACCGATCAGTTCATCCTTGTCTTTCGCATAATACACGGTTTGCCCGTTCCCGTTCACATCAATGCGGTACAACTGATTGTTGGTGAAATAGCAGATCATTGTTTTTCCTTTGATCTGGTTAAATTTCGACGAATCTTCCCGGTTGATGAGAAATGCAAGCTGCTGCATCCACAATTTGCTGATTTCCCTGTTTTTTGTCCATATTTCTATGTATTCAGAAGACAATTGATTCCCACCTGACCATAATACCGGCTTATCATATAACTTCAGGATTGAATCCTGGGTTGTGTAGTATAACGAATCACATATTCCCTGCAGATCGGATTTGAACAACCGCACATTGTGATAAGCCTTCAACAGTCTGTTCCCCGCAGAATCCGAGATTGTGCGAAGTGTATCCGCGTGAACAAAAGCCGAATCATCATCCATAATATAGATAAACATGGCACTGTCCGTCAACAGGGCCCTGTTCTCGAGCTGGTTGATGAATGCATGGTTACCCCGCAGAATAATGTTCTGTTCCTCATCGAGCAGTTCAAAATTACTGAATCCCTCACCATACGTGGTTTCTCTCTCATAATACAAACTGTCGCCACGAATGGTCTGTTTCTTGTTCTTTACCCATGCTTTCTGTTTTAGCATGGACTTGTTGGTTTCTGTGTTATACCAGCCTTTTTCACAGTATATATAACTGCTGTCGCCGATAATCCTCGTGGGACCGAAGAAAAATGCAACTTTGGTTGCGGTCTGGTACTGCAATGTATCCGAATAAATTGTATAATCAGGATTCCGAAGAATTACAGAGTCCCTGAAATAATACATCTGTTCCCTTGAATAATAATATCCCTGCCGGCTGGCGAGTTTATTTTCACCGCTTTCAATATCCGCATGGTTTTTATAATATCCTATATTCTGTCCCAGGTCAAAATCTAGGGCACGGGTTACAAGTTTTGTATTCTTGCCGATCAGCCTGACCTTTTGCCTGATTTGCGCTAACCTGGTATTCCCTTCGTAGTGCAAAAACTCGCCATAAAGATCTACAGAGTCACCCTGAACAATATGAACGTTACTGAATGCATCCAGTGAGTTGATATCGGCATAAAAATAGGCGCTGTCACAATACATCAGCGCTCCTTCATGCTTGAACGAAACATTTCCGATCAGGCGGTAAGCACCTCCGGCAATGCTCTTGTCATACTCCATGAAATCCTCGCGATGCTCCACCTTTTTGGGCACCTGTGAATGAAGGACTCCCGATGAAATAAGGAGCAGCCCGCACAGAAGGGATTTTCTGCTAAAAATCAAAATATGCTGTCATTACGGTTCCTTCTCAGATAACCTAAATTTTGAGCCATCCGTTCATTTGAAACGGACAACTTTTATACTTATCGGAAATCTTAATATAGGTTGTCTTAATTTTCTCTTCCACCCACTCGTCGACAAGTTTGTTTTGCTTTACCTGCGCTGCCTTTGCCTTGAAAAGATTATAATCATCTTTCAGATTTCCCAAATGGGGATTGGTGCGTTTCTTAAGCCAGATCACCTTGTAAGCAGTCTTTCCTTTACTGTCCATTGATTCATAAGGCTCGGAAATTTCGCCAACCTTCAGGCTGTTGATAATGTTCAGTTCGTTGGGCCGGAATTCATCCATTCCCCAGAATGTTCCTCCTTTATAGGGATTAACAGCCTGCCCGCCGTTTACTTTTGTATCCACATCCTCACTCCACCGCATAGCTGCCACATCAAATTTTATCGAATCCAGCCTGACAAGTCGGTTTAAACTGTCAAGCTTTGATATTACATATTTCTTTTCATTAGGATCAATGTTGGGCCTGAGCAATATGTGCCTTGTATGTACCCTATCCTCCGTCCTGTCAAGGCACTGAATAATATGAAACCCAAAAGCGGATTCCACAATTTTTGATACTTGTCCCTTTTTCAGTGTAAAAGCAACCTTGGCATATTCAGGCTCGAGCTCGTTTTTGGCCATCCACCCTATATCACCGCCTTTTACAGCAGATCCCGGATCCTCGGAATATACTACCGCGAGCGTAGCAAAACTTTCGCCGTTTGTAATGCGTTCGCGTATGCTGAGTAATCTCTCCCTTACATCAATGACCGCTTTTTCATTCGTCCTCGGGTACATCAGTATCTGGTTGTACTCAACCTCGGCATTGATATAGGGCAGACTGTCCTCCGGAATATCCTTAAAATAGGCCCTGACTTCTGAGGGAGTAACCGAAAGTCCCTCGGTAATTACCTGCCTCATTTTACCCGTTAACAATCCATCCCTTATCTCATCACGGAAATCCTCCTTTATTTCGAGAGTTGATTTTTTAAAGTATTCTTCCAGTTTTTCTTCAGAGCCGATTGCATTTATGAAATACTTCATTCGGGAATCAAGTTCCTGGTCAACCTGTGAATCGGTAATTTCAAGACTATCAATTTCAGCCTGATTCAATAAGAGCTTCTGAACAAGCAGATTTTCGAGAATTGAACATTTAGAGCCTTCATCCACTTTTTCTCCCTGAGCCTTCTGCTGCAAGTAGTTCTGTTCTATATCCGAATACAGTATCCGCTTATCTCCGACAACGGCTACAACCTCGTCAATAATCCGGACCTGGGCTGAAATGTTTTGCAAGCCTGAAAAAACAGCAAGAATGAGTAAGAAAAAATTGCGCATCACGTTAGTTTATTGATAAATTGTAAAATGGTCACGATTCTGGGCATCAGAATAGATATTTGATTCCAGTTCATTGATCAGACTAATTTTCCGTTTATTGAGAATTATACTCTCAATATCATTCTTAACGATTTCGAGAGGCGAAACATTACCCGAGGGGGTAATTTCTTTTGCATTCAGGAAATATAAAAATTCTGTATCACTCGTTTCAATAAACCGCTTCGACAGGATGGCGGCCTCGGAATTACCAGGTACGGCTGGTATCATGGGCAATACCTCGCTGAGTTTCACCCATCCGTCATCGAAGTGATCATACACCGAGGCGTACTTAAAGCAATATCCTTCCAAACTTTTAATATACTCCGGGTTATCGGACCGGTACCATTGCTTCACTTTGTATCCATCAGGGGCTTTTACAGGAATCTTTATAAAAACTCCCTTAATGAGCGCACCATTCAGAATAAAATTCGACGGGTTGTCCTTATAGAATTTTTCAATTTCGGTATCAGTAACCACAGTGTCCAAATGCTCCCGGATATAGCTTTGCTCATATGCGTAGATCAACAGGGAACTCCTGTAGCTTTCGATCTTCTGTTCTACATTTTTTTCTTCATCCGTAAGGTTCAATTCTGCCTTATTCAGCAACAGTTGATTCCTGATCCATCTTTCCTTAAAATCATTGGCCATGGCAATACTGTCTTCACCCGAAATCCCGGCAGGAATAAATCCAGCCATGTCTGAACTGTACAGGTAATGGTCAAGCACCCGGGCCAGCGGTTTTTCAGCCACTCCGGAAGTAGGCTTTGCACATCCTGATATAAGCACAGAGAGGATCAGATATGTAAACCGCTTCATGATTCCTATAGACTTAGCGGACATTTTTCAATGCTTCCTGGTTGACTGTCACTGGATATTTTGCCCTGAGTGCAGTTATCCATTGCTGGTCAAGAAAATTCTGATAATCTGCCGTAGCCTGTCCGCGAATTTCAGCCAAGGACTTTGGCATTGGTGCAACAATGGCATTAACATAAACCACCTTTTTGCCTTGATCACTAACCGCAATGGAGCCTTTTTTCCAGGGAAATTTCCCTGTTATTACCGTATCTCCCTGTTCATAGCGACCATCTGTAATTTTCAGGCAGGGGACCGAATCGGTCTGACATACCATTTTAATAAATTCCGAAGATGACCATTTTTTTGATGCCCGCTTTGGTGCGAGTTTCTTCAGATGGCTTAGTTTAGCCGGATCTTTTAATGTATAAACCGATACGTCGGCCCGTTCATTCCATAAATATTCGCCCTGATGCTGGGTGAAATATGCTTTTAACCCCGCCGAATCCTTAACCGCCTTGCTCCAAACCAGGTTATCTGTTATATTGAATAACAGGATGCCGTCATGATATTCTTCCATAAGATATCTGAATTCAGGGTATTTCTGCTCAAGAAGACTGTTCTCATAGGCAAGCAGTTCCCTGTTGATCAACTCGTCGCATTTGGTTCTTGCAATCTGCAGAAAGGTTAGTTCCTTACGATACCGTTTGGCCTGATTAATATAAGCGGCCAGGTCTTTTTGTATATATTCCTTACCCTTAATTGTAAACACGGGTTCTATAAGATCACCGGCCGGAGCTGTATTCCAGGTACCGGTATAAATTGAGCTGTCCATCAACTGGGCGACTGCATCAATGTTTTCGGCATACTTCACAAACCCGGTTTCTTTCATTATCTCGGCAATCTTTGATTGCTCAGCCATCTTTCCGCGATCATCACTCCTGATTCTCTCCTCAAGCTGGATCCTCATTTTTTCATAGGAAGCCAACGGTCGTCTCTGCTGCATCAGGAAAATGTGCCATCCGTAATCGGATTGCATGGGAACACTATAGTTGTTGCTGTCTTTCAGGGCAAAAACTGTCTCTTCAATATCGGGGGGCAGTTCTCCTGACTTTAACCAGCGCATTTGTCCGCCGTTCTTTGCAGTACCGATATCTTCCGAATAATTAAGGGCAACTTCTGCAAAAGGGGTGCCTTTCTTTAGCAATTCATAAGCCTGGAATATTTTGTCTTTTGCGGCTGCTATTTTTTCAGGATCCTCATTCCGGGCGGCGCGGGTCATGATGTGAGCCAGCTTTATTTCTCCCAATGCAGGCCTTACAGCATTCACTTTAATAATGTGGTACCCATACTTTGATTTTACCGGCATTGAAACTTCACCCACAGGAGTTTTATAGGCTGCATTTTCAAAAGGATAAACCATCATAAATGCGGAAAACCATCCAAGGCGGCCGTCGTTTTGTTTGGCAGAAGGATCATCGGATTCTTCCCGGGCAACTTTCTCAAATGACTCGCCGGACATTATCCGTTTGCGGATGTTCATGATCTTTGTATACGCTTTGAGTGTATCGGCAGGACCCGGATCAGCGGGTAGTTTTGCCATGATATGGCTTGCATTTACTTCATTGATTGTATGATCATAAGCCTCCTGAATCTGGCTTTCGATGACCTTCCTGTTCTGCAGATATGGTTTTGCCAGCTGGTCGCGGTACCCTGCCAATTCAGTGACGAATGAGCGCATGGTATCGTAACCCTGGTTTTTAGCTTCAAGTACCTTCAATTTAAAATTAATAAACAAATCGAGATAGTCCTCTACCGATTTTTGTTCATACCCGTCAACCTTGTTATTTTTATGGTAAATCCGTTCAAATTCCGAACGCATTACCGGTTGATCACCGATTGAAATCAAAACCTCATCCTGACACCAGGCTGAAAGGGGTAAAAAAACAAGCAATAGTGCAAAATTCCTGAATTTTTTCATAGTGCGATTCCTGTAAGTAGTGTGTAATTTAACGGCTGTAATTGGGGGCTTCTCTTGTTATGTTTACATCATGTGGATGGCTTTCTGTTATTCCAGAAGTGGTCACCCTTACGAATTTGGCTTCCATGAGTTCGGGAATGCTTCCGGCACCGCAATATCCCATGCCGGCCCTTAATCCCCCGATCATCTGGTATACAACTTCTGAAAGGGAACCCTTAAAAGGAACCTGGGCGACAATACCCTCCGGTACAAGCTTCAGAATATCATCCTCCGAATCCTGGAAATATCGGTCCCTCGATCCCTGCTGCATGGCTTCAATAGAACCCATGCCCCTGTATGATTTATATTTTCTTCCATTATAAATAATCGTCTCCCCGGGTGATTCTTCCACCCCGGCAAATAACGAACCGGCCATGATGGAACTGGCACCGGCCGCAATAGCTTTGACAATGTCTCCCGAATACCGTATACCACCATCAGCAATGACGGGAACGCCCGTACCTTTCAGCACACCAGCCACATTGAAAATTGCCGACAACTGGGGAACCCCTACTCCTGCAATAACACGCGTGGTGCAAATAGAACCCGGTCCGATCCCTACCTTTACGCCGTCAGCACCTGCTTTCACAAGGGCGAGTGCAGCTTCGGCGGTTGCAATATTCCCAACAATAATCTCGAGGTTTTTGAATTTCTTTTTGGCTTTTTTGAGGATTTCGATAACCCGAAGGGAATGGCCATGTGCCGTATCAATAACAATGGCGTCCACATCGGATTTTACCAGAGCTTCTATCCTGTCGAGTGTGTCTTTTGCAATACCCACCGCAGCAGCAACCCTGAGTCTGCCCATCGTATCCTTGCAGGCATTCGGCCTGTCTTTAGCCTTTGTAATATCTTTATAGGTAATGAGTCCGATCAGCTTATAATTGTCATCTACTACCGGAAGTTTTTCAATTTTGTAATTCTGAAGTATATCGGCAGCCATTTCAAGGGTCGTCTGCTGACTTGTTGTGACAAGATTTTCCTTGGTCATTACTTCCCTAATCGGCCTGCTCAGGTCATGCTCAAATCGCAAATCCCGGTTTGTAACAATGCCTGCCAGTTTGTGCTGCCCGTCAACTACCGGAATTCCGCCAATTTTGTATTCCTTCATCAGGGTAAGCGCATCTCCGACATTAGCGGTGGGCTTGATGGTTATGGGATCATATATCATCCCGTTTTCAGCCCTTTTGACCGTTTTCACCTGCTTGGCCTGCTCCTCAATGCTCATATTCTTGTGTATGACACCTATCCCACCCTCCCGGGCAATGGCAATTGCCAGCGTGGATTCCGTTACCGTGTCCATGGCTGCAGAAACAATGGGTGCGTTGAGCTTAATATTCCTTGTAAGCTGGCTGGTGATATCCACTTCTTTTGGCAAAACTTCCGAATAACTTGGAACCAAAAGTACATCATCAAAAGTCAGTGCTTCAAAGATGATTTTATTGGCAAGTTGTGTCATGGCTCAGTTTATAAATTGTGCGAAATTACAAAAAAAGAAGTAATATTGGTTTGAAAAATACAATTAACCGGGGTTGATGTCCGACTATCACGATACCCTTAGGAAATACTGGGGATTTAACTCCTTCAGGCCCCTGCAGGAAGAAATCATCCGATCAGTACTCGCCGGAAAGGACACTCTGGGACTAATGCCTACCGGCGGGGGCAAATCACTTACTTTCCAGGTACCCGCCATGACAATGCCCGGTGTTTGCCTGGTTGTCACCCCGTTGATTGCCCTTATGAAGGACCAGGTGGAAAACCTGAAAAGGTTGGAAATCAAGGCTGTAGCTGTACATTCAGGATGTACCCGCGACGAAATTGACATTGCCTTAAACAATTGCCTTTACGGAGGTTACAAGTTCCTTTATGTATCCCCTGAAAGACTGTCCACCGAGCTTTTCAGAACCCGCTTCCTGGATATGCCTGTCAACCTCATTACCGTTGATGAGGCACATTGTATTTCACAATGGGGTTATGATTTCAGACCTTCGTACCTCAAAATTTCCGATCTCAGGCAATTCCATCCCGAAGTACCCGTGCTGGCCATAACTGCAACCGCCACCCGTCCTGTCATCGAAGACATCCAGCTTAGGCTGCAGTTTAAATCCAAAAATCTGCTGAAATCGAGTTTCAGAAGGGAAAACCTCATTTATGCAGTGAAAACCACGGAAAATAAGGACCGTGATGTGCTCGATATGATCAAAAAGTTGAAAGGAAGTGGTATAGTATATGTAAGGAGCAGGAGAAAAAGCATTGAAATCGCAAAAACAATGGCGCGCGAAGGAATTTCCGCATCCTTTTATAACGCCGGATTGGAACATCCGGTGCGGAACGAGGTGCAGCAGAACTGGACCACGGGAAAGATTCGTATTATGGTGGCTACCAATGCATTTGGAATGGGGATCGATAAGCCGGATGTGCGGTTTGTCATCCATGTGGATCTGCCCGACTCACCCGAGGCATACTTCCAGGAAGCGGGCCGGGCCGGACGCGATGGAAAAAGAGCTTTTGCCATCCTGCTGTATTCCGCTTCGGATATACTCACTGTAAATCAACGCATCATAGCCAATTTTCCGGATATGCAGACTATAAAAAGTACATATTCCGCATTGGGGAATTACCTCCAAATTCCGGTCGGTGGGGGAAAGGGAATGTCCTTTGATTTTAATCATAATGAGTTTGCCCGCACATACAGGCTTTCACCGTTTACATCCTTCAGCAGCTTAAAAATCCTCGAGCTGGAAGGTTATCTGGAACTGACGGAAGAAATAAACAATCCCTCCAGGATTAAATTCATTCTCAACCGCGACGATCTTTACCGCTTCCAGGTTTCCAATTCCCTTTTCGATGCTTTTATCAAGCTCCTGCTCCGGTCATACACCGGAATTTTTACTGAGTATACCGCTATTGATGAAATCCAGCTCGCCAAAAGAGCTAACATAGACCTGGAGGTAGTAATACAATACCTTAACAAGCTTGTCAATCTTGGCGTGATAAAATATATCCCTCAAAAACGCTCACCCATGGTTATTTTCTTTGAGGAAAGACTGGATGAAAAATCTATTTATATCTCCCGGGAAAATTTCCAGACGAGGCGGGAACGCTATACTGAACGATCAAGGGCTATGTTGCAGTATGCCGCGTCAACGGATAAATGCAGGAGCCAGACACTACTTGAATATTTTGGCGAACCGGGTTCGGAAGCCTGCGGTGAATGCGATATCTGCAGGATTAAAAAAGAATCGGTGCTTCGGCAGGAGGAATTTAACCTCATCCGTGAGGAAATACTGGCCGTGCTTAACCTCGAACCCCTCTCTCCCGATGAACTGCTGGAAAGGATTGCTGTTCATCGCGACAAGGTGGTTGAGGTGCTGCAGTGGCTGCTTGACAATGATGAATTGAAACTGAACGGGGAAATGAGATTGGCGGTGTCCAGGAAGTGACGAGGGACAAGTGACGAGGGACGAGCAGGAAATTTGTTGATTTGTTGATTTGTTGATTGAAAGGGGCTGAAGGCTTTTAGGAGTCTTCTCCTGAATGGGAACTGACTGCAGAACTGCATGACTGCATGACTTTTATTTAAACTCCTTCTACTAAATTCTTAAGCAGAATTTCCTGGTCCCTCGTCACTCGTCCCTCGTCACTGGTACTTAGCCACCAGCGGCATCTTCCTTCCCGACCCGAATGCCTTTGATGAGATCCGAAGGATCGGTGGCGTCTGGTATCTTTTGTACTCATTCTGGTTCACCATCCTAATTGTCTTTATCACAACCTGTTCATCAATTCCCAACAGGATAATTTCCGAAACTGATTTCTTCAGTTCGATATAATTGAACAGAATCCGATCCAATATATCATACTCGGGCAGGGAATCCGAGTCCTTCTGGTCGGGTCTTAATTCCGCGGAAGGCGGTTTAGTGATCGTGTTCAGCGGAATGATCTCTTCATTCCGGTTAATGTAAGCAGCCAACCGATAAACATCAGTTTTGTAAACATCTCCCAAAACGGATAATCCCCCGCTCATATCTCCATACAGTGTTCCATATCCCACGGCAGCCTCACTTTTGTTGGATGTGTTCAGCAGAATATTTCCGAATTTATTTGACACAGCCATGAGCAGGTTGCCGCGGATACGCGCCTGGATGTTCTCTTCACTCAGGTCGGCCTGCCTGCCCTTAAACAGCTCTGCCAGTGAATGGGTAAAAGCTCCGTAGATCGAACGGATATCCACCACATCATACCGTACACCCAAATTTTTTGCCAGTTTAACTGCATCAGTGATTGAATGATCAGAAGAATACTGCGATGGCATCAGTAAAACCCGCATGGCAGAAGCACCAAGTGCCTCACTTGCCAGGGCCAGTGTAACTGCTGAATCAATACCTCCTGATAACCCCAATAATGCGGATTTCAGGCACATCTTGTCAAAGTAATCGCGGATACCAAGTACAAGGGCATGATGGATGAGCTCCACATCATTATCATCGGATTTGTAAGCCGAAAATCCTATCCCCTCAGTGGTAGCTTCCGTATCAATTACCTGGAAATCTTCCTCGAATAGTTTCATTCTTCGAATTTCACCGTGTGCATCCACCACCATGGATCCACCGTCAAAGATAAGCTCTGCATGTGCGCCAACCTGGTTCACATAATATATGGGTACCTTGAATTCCCTGGCGTTGTCAATGAGAATCTCGGATTTTATCTTACCCTGGTTGTATGAAAACGGAGATGCGGAAAGGTTGATCACAAAGTCGGGTCCCAGCGCTGACAACTTATCCATAGGACAAACCGAATACAACCTGTCCTTTCCGAACCCGGTGAGGATCGGCTGCCGAAACCAGAGGTCTTCACAAATCGTGACGGCGATATTATAATCCCGGAACTTTATCAGGCTGAAATCATTGTTCTGCTCAAAATACCGGTATTCATCAAAAATATCATAAGTAGGCAGCAGGGTTTTATTGATCACCTTTTGAACAGAACCTTCCGCCAGCAAAAAGGCCGAATTGTAAAGATTTTTACCGTACGGATTACTGTTCACGGAAGGCCCGCCCACAATGGCGGCAATGTCGTGACATTCTGCAGCAATCTTCCGGACTGACTGTTCACATCTTTCAATGAAACTCCTGTGTTCAAGAAGGTCAAGCGGAGGATAACCACATATGGCCAGTTCGGAAAATACTATGAGGGCAGCTTCTTCCTGCCTTGCTTTCCTGATTGCCGTTATGATTTTACCTGCATTTTCATCAAAGGCTCCAATGGTATAATTCAATTGAGCAAGGGCAATTTTCATGTGAGAAAGTTTCAAAACATAACGCCAAACCGGATGTTCACAAAATTAATTGCGGCTTTGTGTCGGTCTGCTGATAATACATCAATAAAACCGTTATTGAAGAATATGCCGGCCACCAAAGATGTCGGGCCGCCAATATTATACTCAATACCGCCTCCGAAAAAGAAGGACATATTTAAGGCATTAATTTCCTTGGAAACGTTATCCTTGTTAAGTGCCCCGCCTGCCGAGGTAGCCCTTGACCCGATATTCACCTGTGGTAAAAAACCCATTTCCGCAAAATATATAAGATAGCCGATCTCATTGGACTTGAGCTTCAGGGCTATCGGAAGAGAAAGGTAGTTAAGATTATAAGCCACTTTTGTCTGGGGCGGCAACACAAGATGGTCCCCATCACCGGTAGTAAAGGGCACTTCTTCCTTATACAACAGGTTTCCTCCAATCATGGTAAAATTCAGGCCTGACACGAAAGCATAATTGGGTGCGAAATAATATTCCACGATAAGTCCGCCATTATAACCCAGCCTGGCTCCATCCTTACTGATCTGGGAGGTTTTTGGGGAAAACCACGAAAATATCGGATCAAAATGAGCTCCAAGTCTCACCGGTGATTGCGCAAACAGGGTTGAAGCGGAACCCAGCACAACGAGTAGGAATAGCTTTTTCACGACGTTATGGTTTTAGTTAATGACAGCAAAGATATTTAAGTTTGGATATAAATATTTTGTCATTCATAAATTTGCGCTTATTTTTGCCTGCCCTATAATGCGGTGTTAATGAGCGAACCGGAAAAAGAACAAATACCAATCCGTCCTTTCAATATGAAGATAATCCCTGTATTAATCCTGATCCTTGCGGCAGTAAGTATCTCTTGCAAGAGGGACAAATTTCAAGTTGATGCCGGTAAAATACAGGTTAACATAATAATAGACCGTTTTGAAAAAGATCTGTTTTCAGCGGATCCCTCCGCTCTTAAGGATTCACTACCGGTATGGAAAAAAAAATACGGCCCTTTTCTTCAGTACTTCAGTTATGTTGTGAAACTCGGAAATATTGATGATCCCGCTTATGCTGACCGGCTGACGATGTTTGTCACCGATCACACCAATTACCTGATCTATAAACGCACCCTCGAAGTTTATCCCGATGTGGATGCATTCAGGGACATGCTGACGGAAGCGTTTAAACATTTTCATTATTATTTTCCTGAAAAACCAATTCCGCATTTCATTACCTATGTAGCCGGTTTCAATCAATCGGCTATTACCGGCGACAGCCTGATCGGCATGGGACTCGACAAATACCTTGGCAGTGATGAACCATTATACCGCGATGCAGGCATCTATAAATATCTTATTGAAAATATGCATCCCGGAAAGATGGCACCGGACTGCATTACATTTTGGGGAGAAACCGAATTTCCTTTTTATGATTCGGTAAACAACCTTGTTTCAAATATGATTTACAGGGGCAAGATGCTGTATTTTGCAAAAGCTATGCTTCCCGGCCAGCCCGATTCAATCAACTGGGGGTTTTCCGCAAAAAACCTGGAGTATTGTATTTCGAATGAAAAAGCAATGTGGACTCAACTCATTGAAAATAAATACTTATTCAGCACCGATCGTTTTACAATCGACAAATTCATACTTGAAGGGCCATATACAAAAGATTTTGGACGCGAATCACCGGCCAGGGCTGCAGTGTGGATTGGTTATAAAATAGTTTCTTCGTACATGGACAAAAACTCAGAAATTACGTTACCTATATTGATGGCAGACAAGGATTATATGAAGATATTAAACCTGAGCTCATATAATCCGTAATTTACCTATCCGAAAGTTATTTTCAAAACATCAATTACCCCGGAATGAATAAAATTTGGATCAGCATTTTGTTGTTATCTGCAATTACCATCCAGGCGCAAACTCCGGATTCCATGTGGCAGAGAAGCCTAACCCGGTTTGAGCAGGAGGATTATCTCGGTGTGATTGAGGACATGGATGACATGTTGAAGGTCATTCCGGGCTTTGCCAACGGATTGTATAACCGGGGTATTGCAAAACTGAACATGGGTGATACGGAAGGGGCTTGTGAAGATCTGAATCAGGCCCGTGCGGCCGGATCAAACGAAAACAAACAGTTTGTAAGTTTCCTTTGCGATCCGAAGTATGTTCGGGATCTGTTACTCAAACAGTTTTACAAAGATCAGAAAGTATATCCCGAGTTAAACTACAGGCCCAGGTATACAAAGGCTGACACCCTGCGCGGATCGCTGGGTCCCGAACGGACCTGCTTCAATGTATATTTTTACGATCTCGATATAAAGATTATACCGAAGGGTAAAAAGATTCAGGGAAACAATACTATATATTTCCATGTAACGGAACCGGCAAAAACCATACAGATAGACCTTTTTGATATATTTACTGTAACAGGTATCACCTGGAATGGTATTACCCTGCCCTTCCGAAGGGAGTTTAATGCCCTGTTCATTGATTTCCCTGAAACCTTGAAGCCCGGCTCCAGCCAGGTTATCCGTATTGCCTATAAGGGAAAACCCATCAATGCACCAAACCCACCCTGGGATGGGGGATTTGTATGGCAACATGATAAGAATAAGGATCTCTGGCTGGGCGTAGCCTGTGAACACCTGGGTGCCAGCAGCTGGTGGCCAACCAAAGATCATCTCAGCGACAAGCCGGATTCCATGCTTATAAATCTGACGATCCCTTCGGGATACCAGGCTGTGTCAAACGGCAACCTGAGAAAAATGACCCGTGTAGATTCGAAATATGATAAATTTTCATGGTTTGTCAGCTATCCCATCAATAATTATAATGTTACTTTTTATGTTGGAAAATATGCGGCATTCAGCGATACTGTTAAGGATGAAACCGGCACTGTACCATTGGAATATAATGTCCTGAATTACAACCTGGACCAGGCAAAGGACCATTTTAAACAAACACGCGATGTTGTTGAATACTACAATAAGGCCTTCGGACCCTATCCATTTAGCCGCGATGGGTTTAGCCTTGTGGAATCATCATACGAGGGTATGGAACACCAGTCGGCCATTGCTTATGGAAATGGATTTGAAAAAAATACCGGCGATGAATACAGGAACAGGATTTACGATTATATCATCGTCCATGAAGCGGCTCATGAATGGTGGGGCAATTCAGTAACAGCTGCGGATATGGCAGACGCATGGATCCATGAGGGATTTGCAACCTATGCTGAGCTCATGTTCATTGAAAACAGGTTTGGCAAGGAGGAATATATGTATGAATTGTCTGAAAAAAGCAGGTATATATTCAATATATGGCCCCTTGTGCAAAACCGCGATGTGAATGAAAACACTTTTGCAAGCAATGATATATACACCAAGGGAGCCATGCTGCTTCACTGCCTCAGATGCACAATTAATAATGATTCATTGTTTTTTGGCATCATTCATGACTTTTGGATGAAGTATCGCTATCAGACAATTGATTCCGATGATTTTATAAGGTTTGTAAATGAGCAAACAGGTGAGGACTATACATCCTTTTTTAACAAGTACCTGCTGGACACCCGGCTTCCTGTGCTTACCTATGTTTACAAACATGTTAATGACAGCATTTTGTTGAAATTCCGGTGGACAGACGTGGAAGACGGATTTACAATGCCCTTTGGCATAGCAGATGAAAAGAAAACCGGAATCCGGCTGGTAGGAACAACCAAATGGCAGGAGTTCACAATCCCGGAATCGAAATGGTTTTCGTTCTATAATTTGTATTCAGGGTACCTTGGCTGCCCGGACAATGCATTTACATATTACCGCACGTCTTGCGAAAATCAGTAACTTGAAAGTTTTGCAGTTATGCAGTTTTGCAGTTTTGCAGTTAAGAAGTCGTGAATTCTAAGATATAAGCAAGTTTTTTAATTAAAATTTTGCTGATAAATATTCACATAAGGTGACTGTCTTTTAATAACCGCAAATACTCTATTTACCAATTTACATCTTATGGAGTTAATTATCAGATTATGTT
>JBGSSA010000043.1:0-3579 GCA_041737295.1 Bacteroidales bacterium
ACCCGGTTCTTTTAGCTTTAACCGAAACCAGGGTGCCGTAATCAATATACGGCCGCCGGTATATCGTCCTACCGATCTGGACCTGACCAAAAAAAACGTTAAAGAACGGATGCCGGCAGGGACATATGTTGGCAGGCTTAAGATTACTGATGAAGGACCTGATAATCAGTATTCCTACACCTTAACAGGCGATTCCACAGGCATCGGTGAATATCTGCCGGCCGATTTCTATTTGTCAAATGACTCGCTGCGTACAAGCAGGGAATTTTTATACAATGAGCAAAACGAAATTCCCGTTTATATTAAGGTACATGATCAGTTTGGAAGTGACTATACGGAAAAATTTATCATTTCCATACTTGAAAATTCAATTCCTTCCGGGATTTCGGATAATTTTGATGATAATATAATCGTTTACCCGAATCCGGCTGCAGGAAAAATTTTTGTTGAAGTACCTGCTTCTGTAAGGGGGATCACTTCATTAAGACTAACCGATCAGCAGGGTCGTGTTGTACTTTTCAGGGAGTATCACGATGAAAACAGTATTTACGAGATTGATTATCCGATTCCGGGTTTGTATTTTTTGCAAATTAAAGTTGTTAGTGAACCCCCGGTCTTAAAAAAAGTAATTATCTATTGACAAACGTCATTCTTTTGGAGTTTAAGGTCCTTTTTTCAGACATAAACATTCCGAAATTGGCCGCATTTCCTTCTGAATCCCCCGTAAAACGCGCAAATTAGCGGCTTCTGTATAAATATTACATCTAAAAGTAAATTTATACTCATTAATATGATGAAAATCAGTATTATATAAAATATATATTATTTTTTTTTATATATTTTTTTTTATAGATTTGAGATTGAAACATGAGCTTCTCCTAACCGGAAGTTTAATGACGATTAACCTATTATAAACCTAAAATTCTAATTTATGAAAAGGATTACAAGTTTGCTTGTATGCTTGCTCTTATTTGGCTTTACGGCCATTTTTGCGCAAGACATACAAATTAAGGGGACGGTTACCACTGCTGAAGACGGTAGTCCGCTTCCCGGAGCATATGTGAAAATTAAGGGTACCAATACGGGTACTGCGTCGGACTTCGAAGGGAAGTACCAAATTACAGTACCTGCCACGTCTACCCTGGTTTTTTCATCTATCGGCTTTAAGGATCAGGAAATTGTGCTGGCCGGCCAGAGCGTTCTTGATGTAGTGATGGAAGCAGATGTCACTCAGGTTGATGAAGTAGTTGTTACTGCTCTGGGTATTTCCCGTGAAAGAAAATCACTGGGATATGCTACACAGGAAGTAAAGGGTGAGGCCGTCTCTGCAATAAAATCGGATAACTTTTTAAATTCATTGTCAGGTAAAGTAGCCGGTGTTGTGATCACCCGTAATACAAATATCGGTGGATCAACCAACATCCAGGTTCGTGGTGCAACATCACTTACCGGTAACAACCAGGCTTTGTTTGTTGTTGACGGTGTTCCCATCAATAACCGGGTTGGAACTTCCGCAGGTCAGTCACAGACCGGTACCGGATATGACTTCGGTAACGCGGCATCTGACATCAATCCTGATGACATTGAATCAATTAACGTGTTGAAAGGTGCTGCTGCAACCGCTTTGTATGGTTCACGCGCATCCACGGGTGTCATCATGATCACAACCAAAAAAGGTGGTGGTAAAAAGAATGGTATCGGAGTTACGGTGAATTCAAACTTTACAGTGGGTTCCATCGACAAGTCGACTTTTCCTGAATATCAGAAAAAATATGGTGCCGGTTACGGCCAGTATTATGATGGTCCCGGTGGATATTGGTATTTAAGGGATGTAAATGGTGACGGTGTTGAAGAACAGTGGGTTGTTACCTCAGAAGATGCTTCCTATGGCGCTCCGTTTGATCCAAGTCTTAATGTATACCAGTGGAATGCAGTAGACCCTGAATCTCCCTATTATAATCAGGCTACCCCATGGGTCGCTGCCGAAAACGGTCCCATTACCTTCTTCAACAAATCACAGACTTACACAAACTCTGTTGCTGTTGAAAATAGTTTTGACAAAGGGAATTACAGGTTATCCTATACCAATTATAAAAACCTCGGTATAGTTCCGAACAGCTCATTAAAAAGAAATAACATTTTGATGAACGGAACCTGGAAAGTCAATAACAAATTAACTGTAGGTGGTTCCGCAAACTATATCCAGACGAATGGTAAAGGAAGAAACGGAACGGGTTATAATGACAACTACATGGGTTCATGGCGCCAGTGGTTCCAGACCAACGTTGACATTCAGCAACAAAAGGATGCTTATTTCTCCACACACAGGAATACAACCTGGAACTATGCTGACCCCACGAACGCTACACCTATTTTCTGGGACAATCCTTACTGGATGGCATATGAGAACTATGAAACTGACTCCCGCAGCCGTTTCATCGGTTACATGACGGTTAATTATAAACTGACCGAATGGTTGGATATTTTCGGACGTGCATCAACTGATTTCTATTCTGCTCTTGAAGAAGAAAGAAAAGCTGTTGGTTCAATACCCGGTCGCTGGGGTCTTGGTACAGGTGCTGATGGCAGTACAGGACAGCAGGATGGTGTTCCTTCAGGTTATCTGAGAAGGGATTATTTTTCTGCCCAGAACAATTATGATCTCATGTTGAATATTAACAAGGACCTTTCAAGTAACCTTAATTTGAAGGCCATATTGGGAACCAACATCAACAGGCAGGTATTCAACCGTACCATTTCAGCAACAAATGGTGGTCTGGCTATCCCCAGGCTGTATTCAATCCAGAACAGCTATGAGGCAATACCGTACCCGCGTGAATTGGCTTCTAAGATCGGGATCAATGGTATTTATGCCAGTGCATCATTGGGTTTCAAGAACTTCTTATTCCTCGATGCAACCATGCGGCGTGACCATTCCTCCACGTTGCCTGAAGATAATTCAATCTACTATTATCCTTCAGTATCAGGAAGTGTGATCTTCTCCGAATTGCTCAAACAGCAGTGGCTGTCGTTTGGAAAGGTTCGTTTGAACTATGCACAGGTTGGCAGCAGCGCCGGATTTGACCAGATCAATGATGTTTATAACATTCAGACTCCGTTCAACAGTCCGATCAGCGCAACGAATACTACCAAGAGAAATCCTGATCTGAAACCGGAAAGAACAAACAGCATTGAAGCCGGTCTTGAAATGTATTTCCTCAACAGGAGAGCAGGATTTGACCTTGCATTCTACAAAACAAACACAACTGACCAGATTCTTCCGCTCGCCGTGAGCTCATCCACAGGGTATCTTTTCAAGAATATCAACGCAGGTGAGATCCAGAATAAAGGTGTTGAACTCGCCCTCAATTTTGTTCCCGTTAAGACCTCTAACTTCCAGTGGGATTTAAGCATTAACTGGTCGAAAAACGTGAATGAGGTTATATCCCTCTATCCCGGTATTGATAACTTACAGCTTGGTTCATTCCAGGGTGGTATCACGATCAATGCTACGGTAGGTCAGCCTTACGGTATGATACAGGGTATCGACTATGTATATCAGGATGGTCAGAGAGTTAT
>JBGSSA010000112.1:0-3909 GCA_041737295.1 Bacteroidales bacterium
AATAAAATCATAGTTATCATCCTTTATCAGGGAATCTGCTGCCTGTCCCTTATCATATTTTCCGCTTTTGACTTCCAGCACCTTATTTCCTTCCAATATCTCAAAATCAGTTTTATAGCGAATTATTTCTGCAAGATCATCACGTAGTTCATGAAGGCGTAACTGGGCGAAGTCTGAGTCAGCATTTCGGTAATGCCAGGCAAGGCTCCCGGTTTTTTCTTCGATGAAGGTACCGTTACATCGGTTAACATACTCTTTAAGAATCGGCATAACCGTTGCTTTCCATTGGACATCCGCATTAAATGCCGATTTCCATAACTCACCGGCTTTCTTTATAAAATAACCATGTTCGGCAACAATGGTTACCGGGACATCCTTAAACTGTTTTTCAAGAAATTCCCTGCCCCTGCCGCTGATAATTACAATATGGTTTTTAGGATCGCTGGTTAGTTTTCTCACTATATCCAGGGTATAACCATCAATAACCGCCATTTCAGGATATTTAGAAAAGGCAACCAGGGTACCATCATAATCCAGGAAGATAATCCTATTACATGCTTTTTCATATTCAGTGTGGATTCTCTCAGCGATATTGCTGCTTATAAATTTCGCACTCATCATTTCCTGTTGAATTTTTATATCATTTGTCTGGTTAAAAAAATCATACGCCCAGGTAAACACACTATAACTGGCTATACGATCTTGCATTCTTTCAAGCCGGGTTTGCTTTTCCCCGGGTGTCATTTCAAGGGCAGAAAGAATAGCACCGGCTATTTCGTTGTTATCGGCCGGATTAATGATCAATGCTTCATTAAGTTCTGCCGCAGAACCCGCCATTTCACTTAAGATCAGCACCCCTATGTTTTCGCTCTGACAGGCAATATATTCCTTGGAAACCAGGTTCATTCCGTCGCGCAACGGAGTGATCAGACCCACATCACTGATATCGTATAGTGCTACAAGTTCATTAAATGACAAAGATTTGTATTGATATATG
Source organism: Bacteroidales bacterium (assembly GCA_041737295.1). Taxonomy (GTDB): domain Bacteria; phylum Bacteroidota; class Bacteroidia; order Bacteroidales; family UBA10428; genus UBA5072. The sequence goes on from JBGSSA010000112.1 coordinate 998, forward strand.
ATTGGCCGCCACGATAACGAACTATACTTTCCATTTATTCGTCCAACCATGGATTCAATCTCATTCTTCAGTTCCCTGTACTTTTCAATATTGTCTCGGGAAGGGATAACCACCATATTGAAAACTACTTTTGACCTCCATTCAGCATGGATGTCAAGAAACGTTTCATACCCTCTTAGCCGTGATATTATTCCTTTCGAATAATCAAGCCTGTCAACGGAAAAAATAAGCCTTTGATCAGAAATACTATCCCTTATTTTTTGCTTTTCATTTAACACAAGGCTGTTTACACAGGCATCATGGAACTTTTTGAAATCAATTCCTATGGGGAAGGCATCCGCCTTTACTATTTTATGGGAAGTAACAACTATATTCTGATGGCATTCAAAACCGGTAGTTCTTTTAACTGATTTAAGGAAATGCTGGGTATAATCATGCGTGTGAAAACCAATCAAATCTGCGCCAAGCATCCCTTTGATGATGATCTCGCGCCAGAGACGCGGTAATAACCTGAATATCTCATAGGAAGGAAAAGGTATATGCAAAAAGAAACCGATTGTTGCGTCCGGCACCCTTTCCCTGATCATTTCCGGTAAAAGCAGGAGGTGATAATCATGAATCCAAATGAAATCACCCGGTTTTATGTGTTTAATAATTTCTTCACAAAACAGTAAATTGGCTTCTTTATAAGCTTCAAAATAATTGCTGTTAAATATACTATATGGAGAAAAGTAGTGAAATAAAGGCCAAATCAAATCGTTGCAAAACCCCCCGTAATACAGCTCATTTAAACCGGCAGGAATTTTCACGGGAAGTATGTCAAAATATTCATTCTCTAATTTTTCCGCAGAAACAGTTTCAGTTATACTATCCCCTATACCACTCCATACAATTTTGTTTTTGACTTGCTGATCCTGTCCCTTTTTAAAACTCTCGGCTAGCGAAAGTATAGCAGAAACCAGCCCTCCCGAATTTTGAACTGCTTTGTAACGATCCTTTGATTTAACAAATTTAAAAGGAAGCCGATAGGCAACTATTACTAATCTTTCAAATTGTTTTTCATCAGGCATGATGTTCAGACTGTTTTTAATGTTGATGCGGATATTAGTAAAGGTAACGTCTGCAGCTGACAAATGCCAGTAATGACTGATCTTTCTCCAACCTCCTATACCAAAACCTCTGTATATTTAGTGGATACTTCACCAGTACACAGAAGAAGATCAGGGCTTCTTCTCTTCTTTTGCAAAATGCACCACGCGCTGGGGGAAAGGTATTTCAATACCTTCCTTATCAAATGCGATCTTTAGCCTCTTACGCATTTCCCCGGTGATTTCCCATTGTTTAAGAGGAATTGTATCACCAAGGATTTTCACAATGATGGCAGAATCGGCAAAATCATCTACCCGCAAGAAATTGGGAGGTGTTATTATGGAAGCTTTAAACTGCGGATCATTAGCGAGATCATTCCCAGTTTTATTAATCACGGCAATGACATGTTCAAGATTTGAACTGTATGAGATGCCAATGTTCAAATTTACCCGGGCATACCTCTTGGTAAGGTTGGATACTTGTTTTATCTCGCCGTGCGGAATATGATGAACCGTTCCATCCAGATCCCGGAGTGTGGTCATTCTTATGCTGATATCTTCCACCATGCCACCGGTACTGTTGATATTAACTACATCACCGATCCTGTATTGATTTTCCAGGATGATAAACAAACCGGAAATAATATCCCGAATAAGATATTGACCCCCAAATCCTACAGCTAAACCGACGATCCCGGCACCTGCAAGAATGGGCGCTATATCAATACCTCCTTCTTTCATTATCATAAGCAAAGCGATTGTAATTACCACCACTACAAGAACTCCGTTAAATATCCGGATGAGTGTATTTTCTCTTTTTATTTCTGCTTCAGGTGGTTGTGATTTATCCGGTACAACTGCAATCCTTACCGACCGGCGGATTACTTTACTGACAATTTTATTGAAATAAAATGCACCAACCGCAATAATCAGGATTTTCAACCCATGTTCCAAAATCCAGGGAAGTATACTGGCTAACCACTCTTTAAGGATTGCTCCCATTATTTTTCAGTTTAGAAATTTCTGACGCAAAAATGCCTATAAAATGTGCTTTAATTTACCAGCTTTTGGGAGTGCTTTCGGCACCGTGATTTTTTGTAAAGATAAACTATTGTCTTTTATGGTTTACTAAAAAATTACGAGCCGGGAATGTTGTACATAATTCTTCGCAGTCAATATAACCAGGTATGACCCCGGGTGTAACCCGCTGGTATTTATTTGTAACGATGCCAATGCTGTAGCATCCGAAACCGGAATTGTCTTTAAGGTCACTCCGTTCATATCAACCAGGCTTATGCTTCCTTCCTGAAACGATGGGCCGGAATAACTTAAATTGATTACGCCCCTGGCAGGATTCGGAAAAATTTTTAACCTGTTCACATTGACAGACGAGGGGAAACGATGATTCTCCATCCCTGAAATAACCGAACATCCCGGTGAAAACCGCTGTACCGGTGTCCATCCCAGGTTGTTGTCCTCCCTGTTTTCCGCAAGTTCATTTTCAGGATCGATCAGGCAATATATTCGGTCACCGGGGCTGAAATTTGCAACCCAATTCATTTTTACCCTCGTATAATTTTGATCTTCAATTATATCCTGTGTTGAAAACAGGCTATTGCCATTTACATCGTGCAACAACGTACCGCCCGAAGTGGGATCACCCAGGTAGAATTGCACATTTACCCCGGATGAGGTAGGACTTAAACTCAAATTGTGAATTAAGGCGGTAATCACAACCGTGTCTCCTGTATTTGGAACGGTTGGGTCAAGATAAACGGATGGTGTTTTACTATACTCATCCAAATCCGTTATTTTAGATTCTTC
>JBGSSA010000057.1:0-7262 GCA_041737295.1 Bacteroidales bacterium
AATTTTAAGAGTTCGGATGCCTGCTTAACCTTTTCAGCTAACTCATCAATATCCATTTCGCCTGTTTCGATCTGTTGCAGGATCTCTTCAATAGCGGCTACTGCCTCTGTGTAGGTCATGCTGGTATTGCTCATGGTTCAATGGTTGATTTAGATTTTTTGCTTTTCAATATTCCTTCGGCCACCCTGGTTGATAGTTCCCCATGATCAGGAACTGTCAGTGGGTCCTTCACTGCCTTGCCATTATAATAGGTCACTGAATATCCTCTTTTCAAAACAAGGAACGGATCGAGATACATGCATTTCTTTTCAAGCATTTCAAGCAAATGCTTTTCCCGGTCAGCATATTTTCGGCTGTTCCCCTGGATTCTCCCTGACGTTAATGCGATCCTGTGCCCGGAAACGAGCAATAATTGCCGTGACATACGGTTAAGGCGGTCTCCCCGCCTTCTGACAACTCCCTCTTCGGAGAGCAGCATTTGTTTTGTATATCCTTTTACATGGATACCCTGCACCTGCAAATTGCCTGAACAGGATGCAAGATATTTTCTTACAGCGGGTTTCAGGGATAACATGAATTTCGTAAACCGGCTTTTCTCAATATCTACAAGTTCAGTCGCAAGCTCGGCAAGTGTTACTGAAAGATCATTGATTTTCTGATCTGCCTGGCGGAACAGGCCAATTAAAAACTCTGCAACTGCAGTGGGTGTCTTTAACCGGGTATGGGCCACAAGGTCGGCAATTGTTTCATCCTGCTCATGTCCGATGCCAGTCAGAACGGGAAGAGGAAACTGGCAGATGTGATATGCAAGCCAGTAGCTGTTGAAACAGTTCAGGTCGGATTGTGAACCGCCGCCCCGGATGATTACAACCAGGTCAAAAAACGCCTCCTGCTCAAAAACAGCATCCAGGGCTTCAACTATGGACTGTTCGGCTTCGGCACCCTGCATTACTGCCGGAAACAGTTTTACATAGAATTTATAACCAAAATCATTTCGTACAAGCTGATCCATAAAATCGCCGTATCCAGCTGCCGTTTGTGATGAAACAACGGCGATCCGTCGGGGAAGGTCAGGCAGGATCTGCGATTTATTCATTTCGAATACACCTTCTGCAACCAGCCTGTTTATGATCTCCTGCTTTTTCAGCGCCATCTCACCCACTGTATAAGATGGTTCGATATCGGTTATATTCAGGCTAAATCCGTACAATTCATGGAACTCAACTGAGGCCTTAACCATGACCTTCATTCCGGCTGCCAGTTTGCTCCGGGTGGCCGATTCAAAATAAGGCTGTATCATGCGGTATACAGATGCCCAGATTGTGGCGCGGGCCTTTGCTTTAATGGATTCTCCGGATGAGTCCTTCTCAATTAATTCAAGGTAACAATGTCCGCTGTAATTGACCTTCAGTTCACTGATTTCAGCAGTTACCCATAAAGCGGGTGGCAAACTGCTTTTCAGGCTGATCTTAACCCCACCCAGGAGTTCATATAACGATAACGGATTCTTATCCATGTATCAGAATCTGACTATTTTAGTAACATCATTTCTTCCGCCTGTAACTGTTTTAAGAATGTAAACACCCTTTGCCAGACTTGTCCGGTCAAAATCAATGTTCATATAATTCCTTCCTGGAAACGCAGGCAAAATTGCATGATAGACTTCCTTCCCGGTCAGATCAAATAAACTGACATCCACCTCATCATCAACAGGAGTTGGAAAAACAAGATACAGTTCTGTCCTGAAAGGATTCGGGTACACAACCATCTTGCCCAGCAGGGGGGATCCCTGTTCTTCATGTTTTAACAGCACATGGGCCAGGCTGAAATCGGGAATGCCATAACCATAATCATTATCCGGCTGAGAATACCTGTCACTGCTTTCTTTAACCGCGTTCACTATTTGCCTTGAGGTGGCGCTCCGGTTTGCCTGCCATAAACAAGCCACAAGCCCGGTAATAACAGGTGTTGAAAGGGATGTCCCGTTTCCCTGCCTGATACCTGAAGTAAAATCAGCCATCCATGTCCCTTTTCCTACGCCCACTATATCGGGTTTAATCCTGTGATCAGCTGTCGGCCCCCTGCTGCTGAAATCGGCAATATAGCCGTTTGCATTGATGGCACCCACTGTCAGCACACTATCTGCATCCGCAGGTGCTGAAATATAATGCCAGTTGCTGGCACCCAGATTTCCGGCGCTTGTAACAACAACCATACCTTTGGAGGAGGCAATATCCGCAGCCCGTGTGATGCGGGCAGTATTACCATTCATTTCACTATAGGTAAAGCTCATGCTGTCTTCATCAAACTGAGAATATCCCAGGGAAGTATTGATCACATCGGCACCTGCACTGTCGGCAAATTCCGCTGCCGATGCCCAGTAATCCTGTTCAACCGGATATTCCGACCTTGTATCTTCTGAACGCAGCAACCAGAAACTGGCATCAGGGGCCGATCCGATCAGTTCGCCGGGTAAATTTCCGGCCATGACAGAAAGTACTACCATTCCGTGGGAATGTCCCTCGTAAAGGTTGCTTTCCGGCTGGACAAAATCACGCGTTCCTAAAATCTGATTATTCATCCACAGTGATGAAAATGCAGGCAACCGGTCAACATGATAATATCCTGCATCAAGTTGTGCAATTACGATTCCTTTTCCTGTATATCCCAGGCTGTGAAGTATATTCCCATTATGAATTGCCGTTTGCCATCCGGATACGCCATAATCGAAAACAGTTGCTGAGTCATCTGTCATTATTCCACCGGAGTGTTTACGTGCCGGGTAAGAACCTGATTTCAGGGATGTACTTTTGCGAACAAACGGATAGCCGGCGATCCTGTTAAGCATGTCGACAGAAACAGCTTCAACGGTAACAGCATTGAACCACTTTGAGACATTGACGATTCTGACACCGGTGGCCCGGATGCTGTCGATGTATGCCGGTGTAACGGGCAGGTCATTTTCAACAAGGGGTATATCCTGGTTATTCCTCCGTTCAATGGCTTTTTCCGAAAGAAAAGCCCCCGGGTCAGAAAGTGTATAGGGATTATTATTTTTGTCGGTAAGTTCAATATAATACCGCTCTGGTGCGGTCTGCTCAAACAAAGCCTGTGCGGGAACGTTCCCCGCAAGGCATACGATGAATATTCCTCCCAAAACCAGGGCACGAATATTTCTTAATAAGGTGACTTTAACGTCCCGCGGGTGTAAGAAAATTAGTCTCATCAGGCTCTTCAAATTTTCCCTTGTTTTCCTCTATCATTTGAAAAAGCTCCTGCTGCCTTGCATCCAGCTTTTCAGTATCGGGGGTTACCCCCGAATTATAGGTTAATTCCATATCTGTGGTACCGTCTTCATTAAAAAAGCTCCATTTTCCTTCGCGCAATCCATTCTTGTACCCACCCTTCAGATAAGGCTTTCCAGAGTCATAATTCACAAGGAATTCCCCCTCCAGCTTTCCATCCTTGTACCTGGCTTTTAATTTTAGCGTGTTATCCGCGAAGTATTGCTCCCATGGTCCGTCTTTCCTATCCTCTACCCATGTGATCATTTCTGAAGGATTACCATTGCTGTAATAATTCACCATCGTACCATTGCGCTTCCCCTTTGCATAAATTTCCCGTGTGGTAAGGGAATGGTCATAATAGCTATAGTAAGACCATGTACTGTCCTTCAATGAATTAACAAAATTACCGGTTGCGGCTACCTGGCCGTCGGCATACATCAGGCGTGCCCGGGCATATTCTCCTTTGCTGTCATAGTTCAGAGATGCCTTAAGCGCCCCTGTTTCATAATACCTGCGCATCTCACCCACCGGCTTATTATCCCTGAAAAAACCCTTATACATGAGCTTGCCGTCGGGATAGGATTTCTTCCACCAACCCTGCTTCAGCTTATTTGCATCTGTCTGATTAAAGACGGTATCTGTCTGGGCAATGGCAATTACACTTATAAGAAAAGTTATAACCACTGAGACAGCTAATTTTTGAAAATTCATACAAAAAATATTATCGGATAAAGATAAGAAAAAAAGGGACTAGGGACGAGGGACCAGGGACCAGGAAGAATAATACCCTTTGGGAATTTACGATTTACGATTTACGATTTTTGATTGTCCTCCGGAACTGCATGATGGCAAGACCCGGGTTCAGACAAGGATCTGCCTTGTCTGCAATTATACTGCTGCAATTATCTTTGGTAGGGACAGGTCTCGACCTGTCCCTTCGGATTTCCCTGCAATAATTACTGCAAAACTGCAACACTTCCTTATTCCAATGCAGAATAAACCAGTACCCTGAACTTGTCCCCGAGCTCACCATGGCTTATTGGCCATTGCTGGCCAAACAACAGGCAGACCAGTTTTTCTTTGGGGTCAGCCCAATAAAGTGTTCCGTAAAAACCACCCCATGCAAACGACCCTTTGGAGACTCCAAACCTGGCCTGCCCTTTCTCAGTGGTGATTTCGAAGCCAAGGCCAAATTTGTTCTCACCTAAATTCAGATCCCCAATCTGGTTAGAAGTCATGAGTTCAACGGTTTTCCTGGATATTATTCTTATCCCGTTATATTCACCGCCATTGAGCATCATCTGGAGAAAAACCGCATAATCCTGTATCGTTGAACTTAGTCCGGCTCCACCTGAATAATAGGTTCCTTCCGATAGAGGATAATTTACATTCACATCACCAAATGTCTGATCATTCCATTTGATTGCCTTATGCGCGTCATTTTCAGTGAAAGGCTTTACAAGCCGGTCCTTTTTTTCAGCCGGTAAATAGAAATACGTATCATTCATGCCCAATGGTCCAAAGATCCGTTTGTGCATAAACTGATCGAGGCTCATTCCTGATACCACTTCCACAACATATCCAAGCACATCGCTGTTTAAACCATAGGTAAATTCCAATCCGGGCTGATGCACAAGGGGCAATTTACCAAGCCTTTTCATGCAGTCACCCAGGAGTAGGGGACGGCTTTCAAAACCCACCGGAATATTGTTCTTGTCATATATGGCTATCATTTTATCAGACCCGATCTTTGCATAATCAATTCCGGAAGTATGAGTCAGCAGGTCCCGAATTGTTATTTCCCGGTGCGCAGGCCCTGCGGTATATGATGTATCGACCGGATTAAATTTATCAAGAACAACCGGATGCGCGAATTCGGGTATATATTTTGAAACAGGCTCATCAAGCAATAATTTCCCCTCATCAAAAAGAATCATGGCTGCCAGACTGGTTATTGCCTTGGTTTGCGAGGCAATCCTGAAAATATTGTCAGTTTTCATGGGAGTCTTTGCCTCCGCGTCAGCATAGCCGAACGATTTATTATAGGCAATGCGGCCATCGCGGGCAATGAATCCCACAGCCCCTGTAATCCAGCCACTATCTATGCTGGCAGATATCATTGAATCAATTCGTCCCAGCCTTTCAGAAGACATTCCTGTTGATTCGGGACTCGCAGTTTTTAAGCCGTTCGATCGGGTACACGAAATTGAACTGACAAGAAGGGATGCCAGTATTAATGCGGAAAGAAGATTTTTCATGAAAGAGAGAATTTTGGAATTTTTTATACTATACCGTCTGACAAAATAATGAATTTTGGTTGGAATTCAAATAAATCAGGACGTTGATTTGGATGGAGCGCTGGAAAAAAAATCTAACAAATTAATAATTGCCTTGTTTCATTGATATTAAATTATCTATATATGAAAAAAACTCTACTTTCCATCATGATTGCCATAATGGCATTTACAGGGATACAAGCCCAGGTCACAGATACAATAAAGGAGGACGGGTTTGCTTATGATCCCGCTGAACTTACAGTAAATGTAGGAGATACGGTTGTTTTTACCGGTAGTGATTTCCATCCCGTGCTGGAGGTCAGTGAAGCCACCTGGACAGATAAAGGGACAACTCCGCTTGAGGGAGGATTTGATTTTCCTTCAGGAGCTGGAAAAGTTACTTTTGAAGAAGCCGGTATTTACTATTATGTATGCTCTTCACATGTAGCATCACATGATATGAGGGGTAAAATCACAGTCGTTGCACCCACTGCAGTGCGTGATTTTTCCGGCAATATCAGTTTTTCTGTTTTCCCTGTACCGCTAACGGGGTCAGTCCTAAATATTACTTTTAAAAACCAGGTACAGAAAAAACTTTCTGTATCCATTTATGATGTGGCCGGAAATCTGAGAATTTCCTCAAACGGCTCAACAACCAATGGACACTTTGATGTAGACTGTTCAAGTCTGCCAACAGGGTTGTTCCTGATGAAGCTCAGCTCAGATGACGGAAGCAGTTATACAAAATTTGTAAAACAATAGTTATTTGCTGCCATTGGATTGCCCGAGCGATGTAATCAGCCGGGCAATTCCATCTTCAGGGGTTACAGGTGTATATCCGAATCTCTTCTCAAATTTGCTGCTGCTGAAAATATAATCCTGCTCATATTGATAGGTCATTTCGGAAAGTTCCTTAAACAGGGGGACAAACAGTCCTGAAAAAGAAATCATCCAGGAAGGAATTACTGAATAGCCGGCCTTTTTGTTCAGGATACGTGCCACAAGTTCAATCCAGTCCTTACCGGTTAACGGCGAATTGTCTGTGGGAACATGCCACACCTGGTTATATGCATCGGGAGTATTTCCCAATAAGGCAGTTGCTTTGGCAGCATCTTCAGCCGAGGTGAAGGTGTGAATCTTATGGGCATCAGCAAACCACATGGCCTTTTTATTCTTCATCAGGTTATTAATGACAATCTCTACCAAAATGCTGTTACGCATTCCATAGAAATCCGCACTTCGTGCTATGAGCGCATTGATCCTTCCTCTTTCGAACTCATCCATGATCATTGTGGCAATTTCTGCCCGTATCTTTCCTTTTTTGCTAGTGGGACGAATGGGTGTTGTTTCAGTAAGGCGATTCAGATATTCCCTGTCATACATATATATATTGTCAAAGAAAACCAGGTTTGAATTGTATTGCCGACAGCTGCTAATTACCTGTCGGATCAACGGAGGCCAGTATTTCTGCCAGGCGTTTAACTTATATTCAAATCCAACAGTTACATATACCACTTTTGAACCGGCAATCGCCCTGTCTACCTGTTCAGGATCCGTAATATCGGCCGGAAACAGTTCGTCATTTTCATTTACCTTTTTGGGATTGCGGCTGACAAGCCTGATATTGTCAGTATAACCGGCAAGCTCCCTTGCCAGCGGTGTGCCTATTGCTCCACCCGATCCGAGAATTGTCTGCATA
>JBGSSA010000066.1:0-8078 GCA_041737295.1 Bacteroidales bacterium
AATTTCTTCACCCGGCTCTCAATCAGCCTGTGTATCTTTTTGTATGACGGTGGCGGACCGAACCGGAACCGTTTTCCATTGATGAATAAGGCATCCGATATGCCCCAGTATTTCAGGATATCATGATCCACCGTGTGATAGACGTTGAATACTACCTTATCATGATATTCAATTGCAGCCTTTTTTGTTCTTTCATAAATAATATTTTGGACAGGACACCAGCCATTCAGAAAAACGGTAACATTCACTTTTCCGGGTTCCAGTCCGGGAAGCTCTTTTTGCTTCATGAACCGGGGTGCTTCGGCATCTGTTGTAAATGGTTTCCAGAGCAGCCGTATAATGCCGGATTTGTCCGCAACTTTGTATCCCTGCTTCTTAAACCATCCGGCACGCATAAAAAACGGTAAAATTATTCCCCACGTCACAAGGCCTTTGCCTCCTAACTGCATTACGTCCGCTTCCGCGGCCTGCAATAACGATTTTCCCAATCCCTTATGCTGAAAATTGCCGATTCCCTTGCGGTGCCCATGCACCCAAATACACAATACAAAATAAAGGTCATGACCTTCAACTGATGACATTTCAACAGGAAGATACTGGATCATTCCACAAGCTTCCCCCTTGTCATTCTCTGCTATCTTTACCCTCAGGCCCTTATCCTTCATTTTGCCATACCAGCACTCTTTGTGGTCTCCGGCATCACGGATATCGTTTGACCATTCTTCGAGACAACAGAAATACTGTCTCTCGTGCAGGGCAGACAGGCTGACTATTTTCATGGCATATAAATAATAGGTAATATACACTATTTTAATGTCTTTCGCAACATTTTTCGTTTTTTCAAGTTAAAATAATTATAGTATTTCGTCGTTTATGGACATTTAAAAAGATAGATCTGGCGGTACAATTTACCTTTCTGTGTATAATTGCCTGCATTCTCATTGCCTTGTGTAACTTTGCACTTTATAATTGTCAGAATTGTTTTCCGGGATATAAACTTTACCCATTCATGATTAGATCAGTCGCATTCTTGATTTTCCTGTCGGCATTTACAGTTCGTCTTTCCGCTCAGTTGTCGGAAGACGGGTTACCTGCTTCCATGTCCCTGCCCGCATTAAAATCAACAGCAAACCTGCCGCAATACCGGCTGAAAACCATGAACAAGCTTTCCCTGCTGGAGGAGGACAAGAAACGTCCTGTTCCGTTCAGGTATGCTGTTGTTGAGCAAGTTAATATCGACCTGAAACAAAAGGGCCGCAAAGACATACTTCCAGGAAAGGACGGCATTATATGGCGCCTTAAATTCGAATCTGACAGTGCCTACTCCATCCAGCTTATCCTGAGTAAATTCATCATACCCGTTGGGGCAAAATTGTTCGTTTACAATGAAAATTTGTCCCAGGTGGCGGGGGCATTCACCTGTACCAACATGCAGGCCGATTCATCCTTTGTTATTGCTGATGTCATAGGAAGAAGTGTAATTATAGAATATTACGAACCGGCGAATGCAGTATTCGCGGGTGTAATTGTCGTGGGATCCGTGGGAAAGGCATATAAAGACATTTTTAGTCTTACCAGCGAAAGCGATTATATAAATGTAAACTGCCCCGATGGTAAAGATCTGCAGGATGTAAAACATGCAGTCTGTAAAATCACTTTTCAGTCTGATTCCAAATCTTACCTGTGCACGGGTGCCCTTGTGAATAATGCCAGGAACGATGAAATTCCCTATTTTCTAACTGCCAATCATTGTATAAGTACCTCTGCAGAAGCATCTACGCTTGTCGCTTATTTTAATTATGAGGAAGAAGGCTGCAATGGCATTACATTAACTGCCCGCACACTTTCCGGAGCAACCCTGCTTACCGGTTCACCAGCCTCGGACTACTCGTTGCTTCGTCTCAACACGAAGCCGACTGCATCATACCAGCCATATTATGCTGGTTGGGATTCACGGGATGTACCGGCCGATAATCCGTCAGGAGTTCATCACCCTGAGGGTCTGACAAAAAAGCTGGCTATTGACAATGACACCACATTATCTAACTCAGCTGTAATCCAGTGGCAGGAAAGTACATCTTCTCCGGTAGCCAGTCACTGGGAGGTAATTTTCGATGTCGGACAAACAGCAGGCGGTTCTTCAGGATCGCCTCTTTTTAATAAGAGTAAACAGATTATAGGACAACTGCATGGCGGGGATGATACTCATGACCTGTATGGAAAACTGAGCTATTCCTGGCTTCATCCGTTATCAATATATAAGGGGCTAAGATCTTATCTTGATCCTGACAGTACGGGGATAACATCGCTCAATGGCTATTTCCCCGCTACAAATCCGCCGGACGCTTTTATTGCCGTGCCGGTATCCAGGGTTTGCATACAGGCACCCATCAAACTTACAGATTATTCTGTTTTTGGCCCTTATACAAGAACATGGACCATCAGTCCGTCAACCTATGCATTTACAGGGGGAACAGGGAGTTCTTCAGCCAATCCGGTTGTACAGTTCCTGCAAGCAGGAATGTATTCGGTAAAACTTACTGTTTCAAATGTTCGGGGTCTGGATTCCATGAGGCTCACAGATGCTTTCCAGGTTGGAACTACGATTGATGTGGGTATTAATTCACTTCCGGAAGAAGGTTCGTGTTTCTGTGACTTTGAGAATTTTATTGCCATTGCTAAGGGTGCCACCAGTTATACCTGGAATGTGCCACCCGACAGTGAAGACATAATCAGCCTAGATGATCATAATGGCGATACGGTCTTAGTGAGCCTGGTCCCGGGTTTTTTGACTGATTCAACTGTTACAGTCAGTTTAAATGTGACCGGCACACAGGGAACCTGTTCAGATTCAGCAACCCTTGCGTTTGAACTGATCAGGCAGGCGAATGACAGTTTGAAAAATGCAACACTGATCAGCTACGGAAAAACAATCATATATTCAAACAAATGTGCGACCATTGAGGAGGATGAACCTATACCGCCTTATTACTCATGTGTAACCCAGTATTCATGGTGTGATGAATATGGAACAGGAGAAAATATTGTAGAGAACAGCGTATGGTTTAAGTTTGTTGCGGGACCCCTGGGACATATTTCTATTTCTTCGTCAGGATCTGACAATGAAATTGCCCTTTATGATGCAACCGACTATACCGATATTCTCAACGGCGATTATACTATCGTGGCCGCGAATGATGACCGGTCAACAGTTGATTTCAATCCGCTGATCAAGGCGGTACCTGTTACACCCGGAAAAACGTACTGGATTCAGGTGGATGGAAGCGGCGGGGGAACGGAGGATGACTTTTACCTTCAGCTGACTGCCCTTGTGATTTCCGATGTGGCCGGCACAACAGAAAAAGAACTTGTTGTTTATCCGCAACCGGCAAATGACGTGGTTTATGTGAAAGGAGATGTCCTCAATGCAGGACCGGTTCATATCAGTATTTATTCCCTGGTGGGCGCGCTTATTGAGGATGAGACTGTAAATCCGTCAGATGGGGTTCTGACAATAAACATACGCTCGTGGGATAAGGGAGTATATATATTGAAAATTGGTTCCGGTGGAGATGAATTTGTGACACGAATTGTAAAATACTGACCGTTGCTGATGACTGAGCGAGAAGATATTTTGGGAAAGACCTCCCCTGAAATCAGGAAAATTGTTGAATCCTTGAAAATGCCCGGATATACTGCCATGCAAATTACAGACTGGCTTTATAAGAAAGGTGCAGGCTCTTTTGAAGAGATGACCAACCTGTCAAAGGGAGGACGCAAAGCCCTGGAAGAATATTATTATGTTGGAAGAAATCCGTCTTCGGGTGTTCAGGTATCCGCTGACGGAACTAAGAAATACCTGTTTCCCGTAAAATCGGGAAAACATATTGAAGCGGTCTTCATTCCGGAAGCAGAAAGAGCCACACTCTGCATTTCATCGCAGGTTGGATGCAAAATGGGTTGTGTTTTCTGTATGACCGGCAAACAGGGTTTCCAGGGAAATCTTTCCGCGGGTGAGATCATTAACCAGATCGCTTCCCTGCCCGAACGGACGGCCCTTACAAACTATGTTTTTATGGGGATGGGAGAACCGTTGTCCAATACCGAAAATGTAATGAAGAGCGTTGAGATCCTGACTGCCGATTACGGGTACGCGATCAGTCCGTCAAGGATCACAATTTCAACAATCGGAATGCTGCCGGGTCTCGAAGTAATGCTTGAACAGAGCAAATGTCACCTGGCCATCAGCCTCCATACCCCTTTTGAAGAGGAAAGACTGCGCCTGATGCCGGTTGAAAAGCTCTATCCGATCAAGAGGGTAGTTGAGTTTCTGAAAAAAAATTCACCGGGCGGACAACGAAGAATTTCCTTCGAATATATCATGTTCAGTGGAATCAATGATTCGGCAAAACATGTGAATGGGCTGGCGAAACTATTGAATGGACTGAAATGCAGGATTAATCTTATACGGTACCACCCTATTCCCGGAGTTGAGCTCCAGTCATCCAACGAGGAAACCGTTCAATGGTTTAAGAAAAGGCTGAATGAAAAAGGAATTCTGACAACCATAAGGGCTTCCAGGGGCCAGGATATTTTTGCCGCCTGCGGTATGCTTTCTACTTACCATAAAACAGTCACCGGGTAACCTGTACTCTATTTTGTCATTGCTTCATTCTTTTGAATGATCTGTACCGCTTCTGTAGTACTTATCTTTTTACCGGACTGGTATGCAACCACAAATGATTTTTTGATATTGCATTCACGATGTGTAGCTTCAGCTTCATCAAAGGTTTTGTAACGGCCGATTGAATATTTGTACCAGTCATCCTCATATATCATGTCAATCTTCAAATCCCCTCTGTACAAGGTATTAAGGTATTCATCTGTAATGGGCATTGTATGGGCGGCAATCTGCACCTTGAAAATAATCTCCCTGAAAAGTGAGGAGTCTACAGGAACACTCTGATCTACAGTGGCAAATATATCTGCAGGAGGCTCATGTACATTGGGATCTTTCATAACGCCGACAATCTGCTCCAGCGTCAGATCATTCTCCCAGCCATAATTATATTCTACAGGATAATCCGCACAAATCTGCATTTCCCTGCCCTGATCCCTTACAGCCAGTTTCTCAAGATTCAGGGCGTCTTTCATAATTGCCAGCGAATAATCATACCTGTCACTTTCCATTACCTGTTGTCTCCTGATTAAGGACCGGTTAAGGGTCTTAGTCGCGGTACCCTGGTAGTACCTGGCTTTTTCCATACCGGTTGCCCGGTGATTGGTTTTAGTCATCTTCTGCCAGAAATCATTTGCCTTGTCCTTGAAAACTTCATATACAAGATTATGTCCCTCTTTAAACAATTCCGAGCTTTCAAACAGATACTTCAGGGCACGTTGATAGTTGTCGGATACCCTTTCTTTTATTTCAACCGGGGTCAGCGCTGCATATTCTTTTTCAGCCTTGTCCTGCAATGCTTCAGCTTCATTGAGTATTGAGACGGCACGTTCGAGTTTCTTTTCATCACCCGACTGAAATTTTATGTTCAGTTCACCCGTAAACTCCTCCCGCGTTACCTGGGCGGATGTTCTGCTGCTAATACACAGACCCAGGCAGAGCAGGCCAGTGGAGAAAGTAAACATGGCATTTTTTACAGACAATATCATGGATATATTCTTTATTTTATTGATTATTAGCATATAGAAACGGTTGTTTGGTTAAAAGTCCACACTTTATTGCCATTTTTGTGTTATACGGTGTAGTTATAGAAAAGTTAAAATTCACTAATATTGCATCGGCTAAATCTTTAAAATTTTAAATCCCCTCTTATGAAAAAAGGATTATTTGTTCTGTCAGCATGGTTGCTTTTCAATGGATCATTGCTTGCGCAGAAATTATATACTGTTTCTGGAGGCGAAATCATATTTCAATCGGGAAGTATAGAAAAAAAGATTGATGGTGCAAATACAAGTGTAAACACAAACCTGCGTTTCACCCTGTTTTTTCATGTCGGCGAATTTGTACATTATGATATCACCGACAATATTGGCATATTCTCGGGGTTGGGAATCAGGAATGTAGGATTTATAACAGACGAGGATTCGATAAAAGCCAAATACAGGACATATAACCTGGGTATGCCCCTGGCTATAAAATTCGGCTCATTCAAAAAGAACCTGTTCTTTTTCGGCGGTGCGGAATATGAATGGATGTTCCATTTCAAACAAAAAACATTTGTTGATGACACAAAAACAAAATATACGAGCTGGTTCAGCAAACGCACACCGGCACTGATCCCCTCTATTTTTGTAGGACTTCAGCTGCCGGCCGGGTTCCAGTTCAAATTCAGATATTACCTTGATAATTACCTGGAAGAAAGTTATACCTACATGTCTGCCCCGGAAGGCTTCAATAAGACACAGGTATGGTACATTTCCGTTTCCTACCAGATAAGAAACAACAAAATCAAGGAATACAAACCCATATCCACGGATATGGCCATCAAATGAATGTTCTATAGAGCCCGCCCCGTAAGATGAAAGCAGCGCTTATCATATCCATAATTTTTCAGTTGCTCGCTGCATTTATTGCGCTGGGGCTTACGCGTCAGACAAAATTCAATATCAGCTGGGTCCTTATTTCGATTGCCTTTTTACTGATCGCCCTGAGGCGGATCCTTGACCTTGTACCCATCTATTACAAGGAATTTCAAAGTATAATTTACATAATCGACCGGTTAATGGGAATTTTCACTTCTGTGTTCCTGTTGCTGGGCGTAATTTTTATCCGGAGGCTTTTCAAATTCCTAAAGAGAATTGATGATATACGAAGGGAGTCAGAAACCAGGGTTTTACAGGCTATTATGCAGACTGAAGAAAGGGAAAGGCGCCAGCTTGCCAAGGATTTGCATGATGGCATCGGCCCCTTATTGTCAAACATCAAAATGTCGGTCTCAGCCCTTGATAAATCACAAATAAGCGGCTTTAACCGCACTGTGGTGGATAACATCAGCACACTGATCAACGAGTCTATTACGGCCCTGAAATACACCTCTAACAACCTGAGTCCGCATATTCTCGATAATTTCGGACTGGCAAGTGCTGTGAATTCATTCACGGAGAATATCAACCGTCTTGGTAAAATTGAAATAACCTTCAATAATAACGTTGAAAACACACGGTTTGAAAGCCAGATAGAGACCAACCTCTACAGGATAATCTGTGAGTTATTCCAGAATACGGTAAAACATGCCGATGCCAGCAAGGTTTCGCTCCTGGTACATTTTAATGAGGGCAGGATCATTGTTCAGTACTTTGATGATGGTATAGGGTTCGACCCCGAAGATGCCATTAAAATGAATGGCATGGGCATCTCAAATATGAAATCACGATTAAAGGCGCTTAACGGGGAAATTGAATTTAAACGTATCATGCCCCGGGGCATGATGACAAGCATTGTGCTTAAAATAAAGCTTAAAACAGCCATACATGGAAAAACTTAAATTACTGATTGTTGACGATCATAAGCTGTTCCGTGAAGGGCTGAAGTTATTGCTTGCCAGCCTTGAAGAAGTGGGTGAAATAATGGAAGCCGCCGATGGTGAGATTTTTCTTCAGATGATAAAAACATATCATCCTGACCTGGTATTGATGGACATTGAAATGCCCAGGGTAAATGGAATTGAGGCTACCACTAAAGCGCTTGAACAGTATCCCGATCTCAAGATAATGGCATTGTCGATGTTTGGTGATGAAGAATATTTTCAGAAAATGATCGATGCCGGCGTCTGTGGATTCCTGCTAAAGAATTCTGATTTTTCCGAAGTTAAAAAGGCAATTACGAATGTGGTGCAGGGGAATAATTACTTCACCGAAGAAATCCTCTACCAGCTGGTAAACCGTTTCAAATCGAGGACACCGGCGCCTCAGCCCACCCTCACCCTGTCTGATCGCGAGCAGGAAGTGTTATTGCTCATATGCAAGGGGTTGTCAAACCAGGAAATTGCCGACCAGCTATTTATCAGCAAGCGTACCGTGGATCATCATCGTGCCAGTCTCCTCACTAAAACAGATACTCG